>NZ_PRLM01000001.1 GCF_004138395.1 Candidatus Nanosyncoccus alces
TCGTGAGACAGTTCGGTTTATATCCGGCATGATCGTTAGGAATTTTGAGGAGATCTGTCTCTAGTACGAGAGGACCGAGATGGACGAATCTCTAGTGTACCGGTTGTGGTCACCTACTGCATCGCCGGGTAGCTATGTTCGGAAGAGATAAGCGCTGAAAGCATATTAAGCGCGAAGCCCACTCCAAGATAAGAATTCCCTAGGAGACTCCAGAAAGAAGATCTGGTTGATAGGCGCAAGGTGGAAGCATGGCAACATGTGGAGCCGAAGCGTACTAATAGGTCCATCGCCTTTTTATGTTCCATGTTCTCATTATAATTTTTGCCTTTGCGGCGACGCGGTGAGAATTTACGGCGAGAACATGGGAGACTTAGCTAGCAATCGGCGTTTGATACGTCGTGCGTCATTAAAATCTAAACACCTTATGGACATCAATAGTAATAATAGTGACGCTGTTATTACGATTTGGTGCCCATAGCGCTGGGGAAATACCTGTTCCCATTCCGAACACAGAAGTCAAGCCCAGTAGCGCCGATTATACTGCTTTGCGGGAAACTAGGAAGGTGCCAAATTATCGTTCTGGGGCTTTCTTGAAAGAAAGCCCAAACGAGAGAACTTATTATGAAAAATAAACTGGGAGTCAATTCCAGTTTATTTTTGTTTTAGGTGGGTCTTTTTTGCGCGAGATTTAAGATTAGTTTGTTATGTGAGAATAAGGCCGCATCGCGACCTTATAAAAATGATTTAATTTTGGATGTTATTTCTGCTTCGAGAGTTTTATAATCTGTGCGAGTTGTATAAAGCATGTAGCGTTTCCTTGGCGAGAATCCTGGATAAGCGATATTGAGTATTGCCAGAAACCAACTGGCATGTTCGACGTCTACAATCAAAAGCCCATCTTCGTATTGGTATTTGAATGGGATGTTGGGGGCTTCAGGTGGAAAGCATAGTATTGCGTTTGTGGGCATTATCGGTGTGTCTACGGCGGTATAATTGCCGTCCGATAATATTTCGTAATACTGGTAGTTATCGAAGCTATGCTGATAATACACTAAAGCTATACGTTTGTGACTCGGGTCGATATTCGCTGCAAGTTCTATCTCGATATTCACACAAAACAACCTCCTTTGTAAAGTACTGTTGTAATTTTAACATATTTTGTCTATAAAATCAAGTAGTAGTATGGCGGGTCTTTTTTGTGAGAAAAAAGTAGCTCCCTTATAAGGGGGCTACTGGATATATGTTGGTATATGAATTATTCTTCGGAAGAGGTCTCCTCGATGGCGGAAAGTAAAGAATCTTCCACATTCTTCTTTTTCTTCTTGGGCGCAGTTTTTTGAAGTTCAATATCGATGTCATAGCCAGTAAGTTTGGAGGCTAAGCGAACATTTTGACCTTGCTTACCGATGGCAATTGATTGTTGATCTTCGGAAACAAAGACCTTGGCTTTTTTGCCGTCGATTTCGACTTTATTGACTTCGGCAGGACTTAAAGCTTCGCGAATGTATTCCGAAGCGTTGTCGCTCCAAGTAATAACGTCGATTTTTTCGCGGTCGCCGATTTCGTTCATGACAGCTTGGACACGAATGCCGCGACCACCGACAAAGGTACCGACTGGATCGACACCGGGGACGGTAGATATAACGGCGATTTTGGTGCGGCGACCAGCTTCACGGGCGATGCCGCGGATTTCTACGGTGCCGTTTTCAAGTTCTGGGACTTCTTGACGGAAGAGATATTCTACGAACTCGGCGTTGCCACGGGAGAGGATGAGCTGAGCGCCGCGGTCACCGTGCTCGATATTTTTGATATAGACCTTGATACGACTACCAACGGTATAGTATTCGCCATCGATTTGCTCGGAACGAGGCATGATGCCGGAGGCTCGGCCAAGGTCAATACGAACGAGTTTTGGCTCGATGCGTGACACTGTACCGGTAACGACGGTGCCGATTTTATCCTCAAACGCCGTAAGAACGGCATCGTTTTCGGCTTCGCGGAGACGCTGAACGACAACTTGTTTAGCAGTCATAGCGGCGACACGACCGAAGGTGCTGACTTTGGATTTTTCTTCGACGATGTCGCCGAGTTTGGCATCTTTGTTGTTTTCTAGAGCTTCGGCTAGAGGGATTTCGGTAGATGGGTTATAGCCCACACCATCTTCGATGACTTCACGAGCAACGTAGACGTCGGCTTCACCAGTTTTGGTGTTCAGGACGGCGCGGACGTTCATCTCGCGATCGCCGTTATCTTTGCGCCAAGCGGCAGCAATAGCTTGTTCGATTACATTTAAGACAGTGTCTTTTGGTAAGCCTTTTTCTTCGGCAATAATATCTACCATGGCAGACATCTGTTTAAGATCTAGATTTTCCATTTGGTCCTTTCTGTTAAAAATACCGCCTCTTTTTGGGAGCCGGTCGAATCTGTATATCTTGATTGTAACAAAAAACTTGAAAAAGTGCAAGAGGTTTGGTATAATTAGAGTAACAGAGTTTGCTTGTAATAAAAAGGAAAATTATGAATTTAAAAGAGGAGGAGCGTCGTGCACGCTTGCTAAAATCTAGGGCTGAGAGGCTGCCAGATATCAAAAAACAGTTTGAGATGGCACAAAACCGTAATTTTAACTCTAATTTCGCCCCCGGGGGAAAAGATGCAAAGCTGGTGGGTAAGACAGCCAAACGCACTAAAAACGCCGGAAAAGGGCCAAAAAATGGCTCTGAGGGCAAAAATACAAACGCGAAAGCGGTAAAAGGCAACAAAAAAGTTGTTAAAACAGCACAAACTGAGGCGGAAAAGCGAAAAGTAAATCTATCTGTGAGCACACGTAAGGGAGAGATGGTGCATCATCAACGAATGCTTTCTCAAGATGTGAACGCACAAGCAACGCAGCATATTATAGGGGTGCCAGTGAATAAATCACGTTATAATGGCTATGGTGGTACTCAGGTAACGAATGCACAGTTAAAGTCGGCGCGACCAGATCCGGAATCGGTGCGAATTATCCCGATTGGGGGTTTGGGTGAGTTTGGTATCGGTAAAAACATGACTTTAATCGAGTACAAGTCTGAGATGATTGTGGTAGACATGGGGGTGCTGTTTGCCGGCGAGGATTATCCTGGGGTAAATTACATGATTCCAGATATTAAATATTTAGAAGATAATCGCGATAAGGTAAAGGCAATTTGCTTTACACATGCGCACTTGGACCATATTGGGGCGTGTAAACATTTGCTACCAAAATTTGGGCCTTTGGTGCCGATATATGGGACCGATTTTACGATTGGGATGATAGAACGGCAAATGAGTGAGCTTCAAGATGAGCCAGACATGAATTACGTGAAAGTGGATCCATTTAAACATGAAAAGTTTCAGGTTTCGGAGCACTTGAGCGTGGAATTTATCCATACTTTGCACTCTATTCCAGGAAATACGGCAATTGTAGTGCGAACGCCGAATGGGGTGATTTATCTGTCCGGTGACTGGCGGCACGAAGAAAATCCGATGGGAATACAGACGGACTATGCGCGGATAGATGAGATTGTGGCAAAGGAAGGCATTGATTTGATGCTAAATGAGTCTACGAATATTGACTCGCCGGGACGCCATCCGCATTCAGAATATGATGTGGGGGAGAATTTGGGCCGGGTAATGGACCATTATGCGAGTGGACGGGTGATTATTTCGTGCTTTTCGTCACAGATTTTAAGAATTGAATTGATTTTGAAAGAAGCAGCTAAACGTGGAAGAAAAGTTGCATTTAGTGGTTTTTCGATGATCAATAACGTGGAGGTGGCGCTCCGTGCTAAGTCTATTAAGGTTCCAAAAGATACGATTGTAAAAATGGAAGACATTATAAAGATGCCGGACGAGAAAGTTTGTATAGTGTGTACGGGCTCGCAGGGGGAATTAAATGCGGTGTTGAATCGGATGGTGACGGGTGCGCATAAGTATATTAAGATTAAATCTACTGACACGATAGTATTTTCGTCTAACCCGATTCCGGGTAATGAACCACATGTAGTAAATACTGTGGACGGGTTATTGCGTGAGGGTGCACAGGTAATCCAAAACGGTAAGACGCACTTAACGAATATTGGGCCTTTGCATTTGTCTGGGCATGCCTATTATGAGGATCATGTGGAATTTGTGACGAGGTTGCAGCCGAAGAACTATATGCCATATCATGGTGAGTTTTATATGTTAGAGCATAATGCTGAGATGGCGGAAAATGTGGTAGGGATTGCAAAAGAGCGGATATTGATTGCGGATGATGGTGATGTGGTGGAATTGACTCCGGAAAAGAAGATAAGAAAGTGTGGACGGATACACGTGGGGAATAAGTTATATGATGATGCGGATCAGCCGGTACATGAAGCAGTAGTAAAAGACCGGATTCATATTTCGCGCGAAGGTATCTTTGTGATTGTACTAACTTTGAGCAAGAAAACAGGGCATTTGATGAAAACGCCGGATATTGTGTCGCGAGCGTTTATATATTTAGATAATTCGGAAGAGTTAATTGGAAAGATACGGCATTATTTGAGGCAGAAGACGGATAAATCTATTTCTACTGACCCAGAGATGAAAGTACTGAAAGAAGAAATTAAGGAAGATATTACGCATATCTTGTTTGATGCGACTGGACATACACCGATTGTGATACCGGTGATAAATAAAGTTTAGAGTGAGTATATCGCTAAATGACTGTTGAAAGGTTAAGGTTTTTGTTCTATTGAAAAAATAATGAAGGTATCGGATAATAGAGGAAAAGGAGATAAAATGAGCGGGATTTATGACTTTAAGGTAAAAAATCGCAAAGGTGAAGAAGTAGATTTGGCGGATTATAAGGGTAAAGCTTTATTGATCGTCAATACGGCGACAGGGTGTGGGTTTACGCCACAATATGAAGGGTTGGAAGATTTGTATGAGAAATACCATAGTAAGGGATTAGATATTTTGGATTTTCCGTGTAATCAGTTTGGGCATCAGGCGCCGGGGACGGATGATGAGATTCATGAATTTTGTACAGCGAAGTATAAAACGACTTTTGATCAGTTAGCGAAGATAGAGGTAAATGGTGATAAAGCGGATCCGTTGTTCGTGTATTTAAAAGAAGAAATTAGTGAAGACCCAGAACCGAAGGGGATGAAAAATAAGGTTGCGATGGCGGCAATTTCTAAACTGCCGGGCGTAGGGAAAGAGAAAGGGTTTATCAAGTGGAACTTTACGAAGTTTTTGGTGGATAGGGATGGTAAAGTGGTAGATAGATTTGGCCCGACGGACGAGCCGAAAGATTTTGAAGGAAGGATAAAAGAATGTCTGTAGAATTGATTGATTTTTATGCGGACTGGTGTGGGCCGTGCCAAATGATGAAGCCGGTGGTGGCGGAGCTGGAAAAAGTGCACCCGGAAATAAAAGTAACATCGGTAAACATAGATGAAGAAGATGAGTTGGCCGAGAAGTATGGTGTATCCTCTATTCCCTGTTTTGTGGTGCTGAGAGATGGCAAAGAAGTGGCACGAGAAGTGGGTGTGGTGCCGCTAAAAAAGCTAGAAAAAATGTTGGAGAAATAATGAAACATTACGACGTGATAGTAGTGGGGGGCGGGATTGCCGGGATGACAGCGGCGATTTATGTGCGACGAGCAAACAAGACAGTGCTGGTGTTAGAAGGTCGGACTTATGGCGGACAGATTATTAATACGCTAAATATTGAAAACTGGCCAGGCGATATGGGAGTGAGCGGGGTGGATTTGGTGCAGAAGATTTACCAGCAGATGACGGAACTGGGTGCGAAGATGGAATTTGAAACTGTGACAGCAGTGGAGAGAAGTGACAATGGGTTTATGGTGAAAACGGAAGACGAAACATACACAGCTGGTGCGGTGATATTAGCAGTGGGGGCAGAAGATAAAAAGCTGGGCTTAGCTAGCGAAGAGAAATTTACTGGCCGGGGAGTGAGTTACTGTGCAACGTGTGACGGGGCGTTTTATAAAGGTAAAAAGGTTGCGGTGATAGGCGGCGGCAATACGGCGTTGTATGATGCATTGTATCTGGCGGATATTGTAGAAAAAGTGTATTTGGTGCACCGCAGGAGTGAGTTTAGGGGCGACGCGGTATTGGTGGAGCGGCTATGCGGTAAAAGTAATGTAGAATTTGTGCTGGGATATGTACCAGAAGAAATTGTGGGTGGTAAAAAAGTTTCTGGTGTGAGGCTGGTGTCAAGTGGTAAAGTGGCAGACGTGAAAGACGGAATGGACCTGGACATAGATGGGGTGTTTGTGGCGATAGGGAAATTACCAATGACGGGGGGCTTTGCAGGGCTGGTAGAGCTGGATACTGGTGGATATATTAAAGCGGCAGAAGATTGTGTGACGAGCTGCCCGGGGGTGTTCGCGGCAGGGGATTGCCGAGTGAAAGATATGCGGCAGTTGGTGACAGCGGCGGCAGATGGTGCAGTAGCAGCTGACAAAGCGGTAAATTATTCAAATAATTAATATGGTAGATAAAGCGACTGAGGCGGAGTGGGAAAAATCCAAACGGATAGAAGCGGAGCGGATGAAGGCCGTGCGGGCTTTGGAGACGGAAAAGTCTGATAGTGCAAATGTGGCGTATCTAGATCCGCAGACGACAAAAGTGAAAGGCTGGTCTAGCGACAAAAATGTGATATTAGCTAGTATAGAGAGACTAGGTAATAGGTCTGTAGTGTTGGCGGTTGCAGGCGTGGCGTTAGGCGTAGTGGGCTATGGCGGTGGTATGGTGACTTCGAGCTTTCAATTGGGAATGGCAGGAGTTATGATCTCTGGATTGCCAAGTGGGGCTGGTTTCATTTGTTTAGGATTAGCAGTATTGATGGCGGTGATTACGATTGGTAGTGAAATTTGGCGTAAAGTTAAACATAAACAGAGAGTTGGTGCGGCGTTTGGTTCGGCTATTGGTGCGATAGTAATTGTAGTGGTTTATGTATTAATAAGATGGCTGATTATTAGATTTGGCTAAAATGTGGTATAATAATGATGTGCTCGGATGGCGGAACTGGTATACGCGTTCGACTTAAAATCGAATGGGGAAACCCGTGCGGGTTCGATTCCCGCTCCGAGCACCATGTCGAGCTTTGAGATTAAAGTAGGGTTCAGAGTTCGCCATGAATATATTATATTGTGGCGATAAGGGGATAGCGCGGGGGGTGTTAGTTTCGATTTTGTCTCTAGTGAAAAATAATTTTGAACCGCTGAATATTTATATTCTGACGATAAATTATGAAGATACTGCGGCGTTTGCAGAAAAAGCGGCGAAGTTTTTGGATAAGTTGGTGAAAGAAAAAAATGCGAAAAGTTTTGTGAAACTGATTGATGCTACGGATGTATTTGTAGAGAATTTGCCAAAGAAGAACATGGGATCGTATTTTACACCATGCTCGATGCTTCGGCTCTATATGGATAAAGTGCCGGAAATTGCGAAGTTAGATAGAGTGTTATATTTAGATTATGATGTGGTGTGCCGAAAGGATATCAGTAATTTTTATAATATGAATTTGACTGGAGTGGAAGCGGCGGGGGTGCTAGATATTTATGGGAAGAATTTTTATCATTACCGCGGGATATTAAATTTTGATTATATGAATTCTGGGGTGATGCTATTTAATATGCCGGAATGTATAAAAACGAAAATGTTTGAAAAGGCGGTAAGGTTATGTGCGGAGCGGTGGATGATGCTAGCGGACCAAGCGGCGCTAAACAAAGCCATTGCGCGGCGAAAATTGGTGGCGCGAAAATATAATGAACAAGGTGAACGGCCGAAGGAAGATACGGTATTGCATCACTTCAGTAACAATTTTAAGTTTTGGCCGTATTTTAGGGTGCAAAAAGTGAAACCGTTTGAGGTGGAAAAGATTCACAAGGTTTTGAAGATTACGGAATATGATGATATCTTGGCAGATTACGAAAAACTTAAAGCTAATGTGATATAATGAATTTTAAGTTTATTTTAAAGAATTGAGATGGCGAAGGCAGAATTATTCCAAAAAGATATTCCGGTAGAAGAACGGGTGTTTTACTACGCTTCGGAAGAAGATGATCCGATTAAAACAGACGAACAAGAACAAAAAGTAGAGGTGGGGTTACCGGAAGGCTATGATTTTATCCCTAAAAACCTGTTCACAAAGATGTATTCGGCAGTGTTGTTTCGGATTTTCAAACTTTTTGGGCAGTATTATGAACGAGGATATTGGCAGGCGAAGTTCCATGGGCGAGAAAAATTGAAAAAGGCGAAAGGAAAAGGCTATGTACTGTATGCTAATCATACTAATCCTTTTCACGATGTGTTTGGGCCGGCATTAGCGGCGGATAGACGGATTTTTACAATTATTTCGCCGGTGAACTTGAAAATTCCGGGGATAGGGAAAGTGTTGCCATATATTGGCGGGTTGCCGTTAGGAAAAACTAAGGAAGAAAAAGCTGCCTTTCATGAAGCGGCGGACAAGAGGCTGAAGCAAGGGAATTGTTTGGTGATTTATCCGGAGGCCCACGTGTGGCCTTATGCGACGACAATTAGGAAATTCCCGGCGGGAGATAGGTCGTTTACCTACGCAGTGCGAAATAATTTGCCGATTTTCACGATGACGACGACATATCATAAGCGTAAAGACAAGAAGCGGGGAGATTTGCCGCGAATGGATGTGTATATAGATGGGCCGTTTTGGCCGGATCCGAAGAAGACGGAAGAGGAAAATCGGGCGAAGCTGGCGCAAGAAGCTTATGATTCTATGGTAAAATGGAGTAAGAAGAATAGCTACGAGTATTTTAAGTATATAAAGAAGAAAAAATGAGTATTTTTGATACGGGTTTGAACCCTTTGAAAAAAACTAAGGTTGTACCAGTTTTTTTGACGATTAATAGCGCTTATGCTCCGTATGCAGCGGCGGCGATTCATTCATTGACTCAACATGCGAACAAAAAGCGGTATTACCGAGTGATTATCTTGCATGATGGGCTGAACTGGGTGAATCGGGTACGGCTGAGAAGCCTGGTGACGAAAAACGTGGCGATACAGTTTAAAAAGATTAGCAGTAGTTTATATCTTAAGGCAATTGTTAAATATTGCTCACGGCGGAAAGGAGCAGGAGATTTCTTTTCTTCGGCGGTATATTATTATAGGTTTTTTATTCCGCGACTGTTCCCGATATATAGCAAGTGTGTATATATAGATAGTGATACGATTTTGCGCGGAGATATTGGTGAACTATTTGACATAGACCTAGAGGGGAAAATGATGGCAGCGATGGTAGATCCAAAAGTGGAGGTGATACCGGAATTTCGTGAGTACGTAGATAGAGCGGTAGGAGTGCAATATTGGGATTATTGTAATTCTGGGGTGCTGGTGATGGATATGAAGGCCTTAAGGAAGTTTGGATACTTGTCAGCTTTGGTGGATACAATAAATAAGTATGATGCTGATCTGGTGGCACCGGACCAAGATTATATGAATGTGATTTTGCGCGGAAAGATTTTGCATTTGGATGCAAAGTGGAATATGGAACCGGCGGAAGAATTGCCGAAAGATGCAAAATTGGTGCACTTTAATTTGTTTAATAAACCGTGGCATTATAAAAATGTGCCGCAAGAAAAGATTTTTTGGAATGCGGCGAGGGGGACTGGATTTTATGGTGAGCTAAAGAGACAACAGCAGGCATTTGATGCAGAAAAACAGAAGGCAGACCATGAGAAGATAGAAGCATTGATCAAGAAGGCGGGGAGGCTTTCTAAAACTAAAGAGCCGATTTTGAAGTTTGAAGATAAGTAGGGCGGGGTTTGCGGACGATATTGGAAAATATCGGTATGTTATAATTACTCTATGAAAAAGAAGAAGGCCCCAGATATGGTGACGGTGAATCGCAAGGCGCGTTATGATTATGCGCTAGGTGATGAGCTGACGGTGGGGATGAGCTTAGCGGGGCCAGAAGTACGAGCGATTCGGGACCATCATGTGCAGTTGAAAGGGTCTTTTGTAACGATAAGGAATAGTGAACTATGGCTAAATAACCTGACTTTGGGTGCGGAAACGGCGCGGAACATTAAGTTATTAGCCACAAAAAAACAAATTGCTGCGCTAGAAAAAGAGAAAGTGGCTGGGTGTACGGTGGTGCCAGTAAAGCTTTTGGGCGGTGGAAGACATATTAAACTAGTGATTGCGGTAGGGAAAGGCAAGAAAAAATATGATAAGCGTGAAACGATAAAGAAACGTGATATAGAGCGGGGGCGGTACGCATGAGAATATTTTCGTGGAATGTGAATGGGCTACGAGCGGTGCTAAATAAGGGCGCTTTGCAAGAGTTTATGACGAACGAGCAGCCGGATATTTTGTGCGTGCAAGAAACTAAAGCCAAACCGGGGCAAGCGGAGGTGGATTTTCCGGAGTATGAAGAATTGTGGAATTCGGCGGAGCGGGCGGGATATAGCGGCACGGCAATTTTTACAAAAATCAAACCGATTGCAGTGAATAATGTTTTGCCGGTGGAAGCGGATTTGGCGGATCAATTTGGCGACCCCTTAAGTGAGGGTAGAGTGCAGACGGCGGAATTCGAGAAGTTTTATTTGGTGAATATTTATACGCCGAATTCGAAACGAGGGTTAGAGAGATTAGAATTAAGGGAAAAGATGTGGGATCCGGCGGTATGTAAGTATTTGAAAGAATTAGAAAAGAAAAAACCGGTGGTGGTGTGCGGGGACTTTAATGCGGCGCATACAGAAATAGATTTAGCACGACCAGCGGCAAATCGTCATAATGCGGGGTTTACGGATGAAGAACGGCGGGGCGTAACAAATTTGTTGAAGGCGGGGCTGGTGGATACGTTTAGAGAGTTGAATCCGGATGTGCAGAGGTATACTTGGTGGAGCCATTGGGGGTATGCACGCGAGAATAATGTGGGATGGCGGATAGATTACTTTTTTGTTTCGAAAAGCTTAAAGGGCAATTTGAAAGCGGCGGAGATTTATGAGGATGTGATGGGCTCGGATCATTGTCCGATATCGATTACGTTGGAGTTCTGATGGAATATTTTGAAAAGTTAGAGAATAATACGGCGGAAGATTTGCTGTGGAATATGCCAGAGCGCAAACAAGGGGCGGTGAATGTGGTGGGCGGAAATGCACAGAATTTTCGTACGCCAGTGAAAGTGGCAGAATATTTGGTGGAGAAGTATCCGGTGGAAACGGTAAATTTGGTGTTGCCGGATGTTTTGAAAAATAAATTGCCGCCGATGCCGAATTTTATGTTTTTAAAAGCTACAGAAAGTGGTTCTTTTGCAGATAGTGAGGAGTTTGGTGAAGCTATGGGGAGGGCGGATTATAATTTGGTAATTGGGGATTTATCGAAAAATGTGATTACGGGGAAGGCTGTAGCGAGCGCGTGTGGAAGTTCCGAAAAACCAGTGATGATCACGAGAGATGCGGTGGATTTGGTGACGGAGAATGGACCGGAAAAATTGCTGTTGAATGAAAATTTGGTGATTTTTGGATCGTTAGCGCAAATGCAAAAAATGTTGCGGTCGGTGTATTATCCGAAGATGCTACTTTTGTCACAATCTCTGGTACAGGTGGCGGAGGTGTTGCATAAATTTACGTTAAGTTATCCGGTGGGGTTGGTGACTTTGCACAGCGGACAGATATTGATTGCGAGAGATGGCAGAGTGAAAGCAGTACCATTAGAAAAATCTGGTTATTCGCCGATAATGTTTTGGGATGGGGAACTCGCGGCTAAGATTGTGGCGTTGAATTTATATAATCCTGGTGATTGGGTGCAGGCTACCGTAGCGGCGATTTTTGCGTAAGTATGATATGATAAAAATATGAGACTAAAACACTTTCTTTGGGGTATGGTGATTGTGTTGGCTTTGGTGCCGATAAACAATGTCTTTGCAAGTGCTCAAGATTTTTATTTTGAGGATTTTACGGCAGATTATTATTTGACAAAACTAGAGGATGGGACGAGCAATTTACATGTAAAAGAAGTGCTGACTGCAGTTTTTCCGGAGACAAACCAGAATCACGGAATTACGCGGACGATACCGTATACGAATCAGGGTGGGGTGAACCGGACGATAGCGAATGAAGCGGCGTTGAATTTGACGGTACTAAGAAACGGGAAGTCGGAAAACGTGAATAAGATTGTGGATGACGACGGATACTATACGATATATATTGGCAGTGCAAGTGAATATGTGCACGGGGAGCAAGTGTATACCTTGGAATATGATTACACAGACGTGATTACGGAATTTGCGGCAGATGGTGAAAATGTGAGTGGAAAAGAAAATGCAGAAAAGGCGTTTCAGGAATTGTACTGGGATACGAATGGTACAGGTTGGAAACAGGAATTTGGTAAAGTGTCGGCGAGACTACACGTGTCGGCGGACATGTATGAAAATATGTTTGATGATGCATGGTGCTATGTGGGACGGTACGGTGCGAAGGGTGAAGATAGGTGCGTGATTATGCCGACTGGTGATGGCTTTGAGTTTGAAGCGGTGAAACTGGGTGCGGGCGAGAATTTGACTTTCGTGACGGAATTTGAGCCGGATACGTTTAAGGTGGTTATTAAAAAAGACTACACGTTGGTGATAATATTGGCGACCGAAATTATGTTAGCCGCAATTATCGTGATATGGCGGATATTGAAGTGGAAAAGTGAAGCGAAGCCGAAATATGACATGTATAAGAAAATTTTTGTGGTGCCACAGTATCAACCACCGAAGGACAAGAATGTTTGCGTGGCGGAAGGTGGGCAGGTTTACGTAAAGAAAACTAAATCTTCGTACGTGGCGACTTTGTTAGAATTAGCAGTAAGTAAAAAAGTGACGATAAAAAAGATAGAAGGTGAGAAATATGATTGGGCGGTAATTTTAAATGTGGAGCCGGAGAAACTGACTGGCTCGCAGAAGCAAATGATGAATATACTGTCTGGAGATGGTAAATTTAAAAAGGATGATGAAATAGCAATTCAGAAACATATAGAAACTAGTTATTTGTCGGACTGTGCGAAAAAATATGAGGAGGGGGCTGAAGATGTACTGAAGAAAAACGGGTATTTTATTAAGGAAGAAAAGGAGAAAAATAAATTTAAATGGTTATCGGTAATTTTGCTTGTGTTCGTAATGTGGGGTGTGATATTCGGGATTGAAACGATTGAAAACTTTGTAGAAAAATATGTAGCAAATGCAAATGGGGTGTTGGTTGGAGGGGGTTTGATCCCATTGCTAATACCTGTGATATTTATGATAACCGTAATAATAATATCCAAAATAGAGCAGCAAAGACGTAAGTATGCTAAATATACAGAAGAGGGCTTGAAGTTGGTAAGGTTTTTGGAAGGTCTGGAATTGTATATTAAAATGGCAGAAGCGGATAGGCTGAAGTTTTTACAATCGGTGGAAGGGGCGGATATGTCTAATGCGGGTATTGTGAAACTGTATGAAAAACTTTTACCATGGGCGAGTTTGTTTGGAGAAGAGAAAAGTTGGGCGAAGGAACTAGAAAAATATTATGATTTTGAAGGTGTAAATGAAGTTATTAGTTCTGATGTGCTGAATGGGATTATTGCTTCTAATATGGTGCGGGATATTAATAATACAATTATGAAATCGACAAGCTACGCGAATGCTGGTGGCGGGGGAAGTTCTTTCTCGTCTGGTGGCGGAGGCGGTGGATTCTCCGGCGGTGGGGGCGGAGGTGGAGGTGGGGGCGGCTGGTAAAGCTGCCGCTACTTCTTTTCTTTTTTGGCTTTTCTGGTTAATTCTTTTTCGATGTCTACCGCATCACGGGAAATGTTCTCGCGGCGTTGGCGAAGGAAAAGCCACATGTAGATGTATACTGAGCAACCGGCGGCAAAGAGGATGTATTTGACTGGGTTAGGCCAGCTGGTGGCGAAAAGTACTACAGCATTAATGATGCCGATGCAGATGGTGTAGATGTAGCGGCGAACGAGAACAAGTTTTTTGGCGAGAGGGAAGTTTTTCTTGGTGAGTGAGTTTGGCGTACAGTTGTCTGGATGACCAAAGAATTTGCCATAAACGATAAGCTCAATAATACTACAGATTACGACGTAGAAGATGATGACAGAAATGCCGAAGATGGCATTGACATGTAGAGTCAAGAAGAGTACTTGAGAAGCTGCGAGAAGGACATCAGAAACCATGTCGTAAAGGGCGGCGTATTTGCGATATTTGGGCTCTTTGCCTTTAGGGAAAGGCCATTTACGAGCGCATGTACCATCGAAAGTGTCTGTAAGTACAGCAGCGAAGAAAATGATAAAAGCGCCTTCAGTAGATCCGCCAAGGATAGCCCAGAAGAATAGAACAATGGCTAAAATGAATCTTGATAATGTAAGTATGTCTGCTAAGTATCTCATATTCGTAATTATAGCATAAGATGAAATATATCTTCGAGAGTCTTGATTCTTTGAGAAATTAAGGTCTCTTGGCGATGTTTTAGCATAATTTTGCTCATTTGCTGGATTTTGTCTGGGTGATTAAGTAAATCGTTGAGGGCCTCGGCCATTTGGAAGGGAGTAGGGCCAGAACTTAAGATATAGCTGTCTTTCGGAATGATTTCTTGCATGTCTGGGTCGCAAATAAAAACTGGTACGCCACTGGCTTCGGCTTCCACTAAAGTCATTGGGTAGTTGTCAAAATTATAAGAGGCTAATACGTCTAAGTGGGATTTGAGGATAGCGTTTTGAACTGTATTAAATTTGCTGTTGCCGTGGAAGGTGACGTTTAGGTGGTGTTTGGTGGCGTAGCGTTTGGCTTTGTTAAGATTGGCACCGTCACCGTAAACGTTGAGATGATATTTCCCGTTAACTTGATTTAATGCGCGCAAAAATGGCAGGATACGCTTTTCGCCGGAGAGACGCGAGTGCCAAATGATTTCTAAGGTTTGGCCTAGCTTTAGTGTTTTTACTGAGGGGTTAGTGGGGAAGTTTTTGTCTGGGTAGCCGTTGGGGAAGATCTTGATCTTGTGCTTGACCCCGTAGTGGTTAAGTTTTTTGGCAAAGTGGTGGGATGGCGTGATGACACAGTCGGCGTAGTTGGCGTGGTTTACCATTAAAGTCCACATTTTAGCTTTAGCGACGGTGTTGGCTAAATAATTGTCTTTATGAACTCTTGTGGGATGGGGTATATACCAAGAGTGAAACCAGTTTAATAAAGTAGCGACGATGGTGCGGAGACCAAAGGGGATAATACTGGTGACGCCCATATCTTCGCGACCATGCATTACTTGGATAGAGGGAATTTTTAACTTTTTGGCAAGGTGTAGACCAGCGATAGAGCAGCCAGATTCGTAATGGATATAGTAAATATCAAAATCTTTGATTTCGGGATGTTCTTGAAGAAGCCATTTTTCGACGAGTTTAGGGCGACGTGAGACTGGCGTGAGGCCACGGAAACACCAGTGACAACTTGGTACTGGGAAAATATTTTCTTTGGCAAGATTTTGTCGCTCTTTTGGAGTTTTAGGGTAACTAGTACTAAAGATGTAGACGGTGTGGCCGCGGCGTTCAAGTTCGGTTTTTTGGGCATTAATGGAAGAAGTGATGCCACCGGTAAGATCTAGGTAGCAATCCGAGAAAAATGCGATCTTCATATGCTATAATAATAACATATTTAAGTGGAGGTATTTATGTTCTATAGGACTGCGGAAAGTGTTTCTCCGAAACACCCGGATAAATTGTGTGATCAGATTAGTGACGCGATTTTGGATGCGTATTTAGCGGCAGATCCGGATGCGCGTGTGGCGGCCGAGGCTTGTGGCGGGCACGGCGTAGTGTTCGTGACGGGAGAGATTACTTCTACGGTGGATGTTGATATTCCTTCTGTTGTAAAGCGTATTGCTGGCGATGTGGAAGTGCATACTAAAATTGTGAAGCAATCGCCAGAAATTGCACAAGGGGTGGATACTGGTGGTGCGGGTGATCAGGGGATAATGATTGGCTATGCGTGTGATGAGACACCAGAAATGTTGCCTTTGGAAGTAATATTGGCGCGACGGTTGAATCAATATATTTATGAAAAATACCCATACGACGGTAAAACGCAAGTAACAATTGCGCCGGATGGAACGATTGATTCAATCGTAGCAAGTTTTCAGAATGTGCCAAAAGGGGAATTGGAGAAATTGGTGCGTGAGTTTGTGGAGAAGGAGGGGCTAGAAGGGAAGTTGGAGCTACATATTAATCCGGCGGGGGATTGGCAACAAGGTGGATTTGATGCGGATACTGGTTTGACTGGGCGGAAGTTGATAGTGGATAATTATGGACCAAGAGTGGCGATTGGCGGTGGGTGCTATTCGGGTAAAGATCCGTCAAAGGTGGATAGATCAGCGGCATATATGGCACGGAGGATTGCAGTGGATTATCTTAGAAAGCGGAAAGCGCACGAAGTATTGGTGCGGTTGGCTTACGCGATTGGTTATGCCGAGCCTTTGGAAAAGACGGTGATTGTAGATGGTGAGGCTGAAGAGATTGAGGGGTATGATCTTACACCGAATGGGATTATAAAATTCTTAGATTTGAAGAGACCGATATACGAGGGTACGGCATGTTACGGGCATTATGGCGAGGGGTTTGATTGGGATAAGTAATTAAGCTAGAAAAATACCCCGGGAGGGGTATTTTTTTGTGATATTTTTGCTCGATTGTCAATGGTGGGCGAGGAGGGACTTGAACCCTCACGGCCTTACGACCACAAGATTTTGAGTCTAGCGCGTCTACCAGTTCCGCCACTCGCCCGTGATGTTATTTTACCATATTTTCTCTAATTATGCTATAATTTTGTTATGGATTCCGAAAAAGGTGGGCGATCTTCTAGTGATTTGCAGAGACAGACAGCTGCTCAGATAGCCAGAAAGAAGGTTCTGGCGGCTTATGCTGCTTCGGCCAAAAAAGCGGTGAAAGAGACGGAGAATGACGGGCATCTGAAAGATGAGCCGATTACTCCTAAGATTAACTCGGAGTCTTGGAAAAAATATCATTCGGCTTGGCAGGATTATTATCAGAAGTATTATAGTGATTACTATTCTAAGGCGGCACGAACTTATATTGAAAAGGAGCGTTTAAAAGATGCGAGAGAAAAGGCCGAAGAAGAAGAGATTTTGGGCTCTCTGACTCGGGCAAGTATGAAAAGCGATAAGAAGGCTGGGCTCTCGTTGAGACGTGATGATTCTAGTGAAGAGGGAACTACGAGTGCCGAAGATGACATAAAGAGCCGATTGCGGCAGAGGATTAGAAAAAAAGCGACCGAGAATGTTAAGAAATCGCGTCGGAAACGTCATTTGTTGCCGGTTTTGGCTGGCGTGGCGGTAGTGTTGTTGATTTTATTTTTGCAATATAATAGATTGATCTTTGCGCCAATTATGGCTTATGTGTCACCTGGTAACGCTCCGGCTTCGGAAATAGAAGCGATAGACCCGACTGTGACGCAGACGGTTTCGGCGGAACCGCGTTTGATTATTCCGAAATTGAATATAGACGTTCCTGTGCATTTCGGTATTTCGGTGAGCGAAGTGATGTCTGCCATGAATAACGGAGTGGCGCATTATAGGATTGCGGGGGCAAGTGCGTATCCTGGAGAGATAGGAAATTTAGTGATTACGGGACATTCGGCGGGAGATGTTTATAGTTCTAATCCATACAAATATATTTTTTCGGGTTTAGAGCGGCTGGGTGATGGAGATTTGATTTATATAAATTATAATTCAGTGAGATATACATATAGGGTGATTAAAAAGGAGGTGGTGGAGCCGTCTAATGTAGCGGCTTTGGTGGTGGACACCAATAAGCCTTTATTAACTTTGGTGACTTGTACTCCGTTAGGTACTTCTAGATATCGTCTGCTGGTGACGGCGGAACAAATATCGCCGAGTTATGATGGTGCAGATAAGTCTGAAGATATGCCTACGGTGGATCAGAACGTGAGTGAAGATTTGCCGTCTAATGAGCCTTCCTTCTTTGAGGGCATATGGAATTGGTTAACTGGTAATTAATCAGTTATGACTTCTCTAATTAATGTGTCATTGTTGAAGTAGTATAGCCACTTGTTGTTGGTGATGGCGGCGGGGAAGTAGGGGGATGCGTTATTGGCAATGACGCGATGGTTGAGCCCGTCGTAGTCATAAACTGAGAGACTGTTGTTTTCGACCGAATAAACCATGTCGTTGTCGATCCAGCCGTAATTAGTGCTGGCAGTTTGCCATTCCGTGACGGCGAGGGCTTCCATATCGAGAGTAGCGATTTGACTGTCTAATGACATAGTGATGAATTCGCCGTCATGACCGACTTCTATGGTGTTGGGGATAAAGCTTAGATTAAAGGTGTCGATTAATTTGAAATCTTCTTTTTGATAAAGAGAAACTGTGGTATCTTCTAGAACGGTGATATATTTATCTTCATAGAAACGACTAAGAGTGGTTTTTGCTGGGGTGGTGGTATTTTGGAGTTTGGCGATGTTGCTGTCACCGATTTTGAAGTAACCGATATAATAATTGGGTGCATCGGATTCGGTAAGATTGGCAGCGGAAAAGACGATTTCGTTGTTGTAGTGGTCAAAATTAATAACGCTTTCGACGAGGACTGCAGACAGAGATTTGTTGGATATGTCTATTTTATGGAGGTTTCCATTTTGAATGGCGAGGAGATTATTAGAAGAATTGTCGAGGATTTGGATTTCGCTAAAATTATTTCCGAACTCCCTGGTAATATTGACGCTTTTGGCAACATTTTTGATATCTAAGAGTACCCACTCGGTGATATTTTCTGGTGATTGAGTTTTAAAGAGGACGTGGGAGCCGTCGTAATCCCAGTGAGTGTCCAAAATTTGGCCGGTGAAAAGCCCTTTTTCGGCGTTGTCGGCAAGACTAACACTAGAGAAAAGTTGTGAAATATCGATAGCTTTTGGTTCGATATTGTCAGTGTCTAGGTTGATGTATGCCCATTCGGTGGTGTTGTTGACTAGTAGAAGTGAGTTGTGGTCGGGAGAGATGGTGGCGAGAGTAGTGCCAGGAACGTTTAATATTTCTTCGGCGGTTCTATCTAAGAGGAAAAGGCGGGGATAGTGCAACCTGTATAGTAGTCCTTCGGAGATATTGATGGTTTTGGACCAAGAATCGTAGCCATCTTTGGTGAGAGTAATGGTGTGTTCTCCGCTAGGCAAGACTTTTGAAGTGTTGGTGCGTTGAAGCCAAGAGGAACTACCATCTATGTAGACATCGGCGCCGGTCGGGACGGAGGATATCTGAAGGAGCCCTTGACGTTCTACTTTGAAGTCGGAGTTAATCCAGTACCCAGAAACTAATAGCGCGAGGATAATAACTGTTAAGATGACGGCGACCACCATGATAGTTTCAGAAACAATGATCTTGAAGCTTTGGCGTCGCTTGATTTTTTCTGGATTCATATGTTTGTATTATAACATAAAATGCCACAAAATTAGCTCTTGCGTTTTCGTGTTAGGGATAGTATGATGATTATAAGAATAAGCGAGGTAAAAATGCAAAAATCCGATATTAATCAGCAAGCTGCTACTGTTCGTCGAAAGACACGACCATCTACCACGCTGAATCGTAAGTATGTGAAGAGGCCAAGTAAAAGCGGCGATGTGATGGTGTCGGTAAAACGTAGTCCGCAGGTGAGACATTTTAGTTCTGCCCAGGTGACAACTAAGAAGGCACAAGATAACACGCCGGTGGCTCCAGCCAAGGCGCATCCTATGCAGGCTGCGGCTATTAGTAAGATGCAAAAAAGAACAGCTTCTATGCCGGTTAGCAGAATGACAGCGAAAGAACTTAAGGATCAGGCTATTAAAAAGGCTTTGGCTGACGCATCGCGGTCTATGAATGAGAAGAAGATGGCTGAGGAAGTGAGAAAATCAGAGAAAGAGAAGTCGACAAGGATGCATTTTGGGCTTGGTAGAATAGTTTTGGCTTTGTCGTGTGCAGCAGCAGCGGTTTTTGCGATTGTTTATTTTGTGAATTTGAATATGCCAGATATTTCTATAAGGGTGGCGGCAATACAAACGGGCATCGAAGCTTCATATCCTAGTTACGTGCCAAGGGATTTTAGTTTGTCGAATATTGCATCGGAGGACGGAAAGGTCACTTTGAGTTTTAAGAGCAACGAGACTGGTGATGAGTTTTTGCTGATTGAAGAGCAATCATCCTGGGATTCTAATGCTCTACTTGCTAATTTTGTAAAAGATGAATATGGTGAAAATTATTCAATCGTGCGAGAGCAGGGGCTGACAATATATATGGGTGAGGACGGTGCTGCTTGGGTGAACGGTGGAATGGTCTATAAATTGAATGCTGCTACTGGTTTGCTTACAAAGAAGCAAATTTGTTCGATTGCTGTGTCGCTGTAGGGCTCTGACTTTTATATTGAGCGAGCTACCGTGTTGAGGCGGGCGAGGGTTGTTTCGCGTCCTAATACTTCCATGGTGAGGTTGAGTGCTGGGCTAAACGGGGCAAAACTGATAGCTATACGGATGAGGCCAAAAAGTTCGGCGGGTTTCTTGTCAGTTTCAACCAGGAGCTCGTTAAGAGAGTTTTGTACGTTGTCTGCATCCCAAGCTTTAGTGTTAGTGAGTTTTGTGATGGTTTGTTTGAGTAAAGTTTCGAGTTCGGATTCGGAGAATTTTTTGAGAAATTTATTTTTAGTTAATAGGTCTAGGTCAATGGTTGGATCTTCGAAGAAATAGCTAGTCATGTTGCGAAGATCGGAAAGAGTTTTGAGACGATCGTAAATGATAGATAGGACTTTGATTTTATAGTCGTCAGGATAGTTTTCGGCGCTTTGTGGCCAGAAATTTTGGGTGCGTGGGTATAGGTTCTCGACGCCTTGTTCATCGAAGATTTTGCGAATCCATTGACCATTGAGCCAGATTAGCTTAGTTTCATCGTAGCGTGCGCCTGAAGTCTGGATGCGCTCCAAAGAGAAATTCTGGATAAGTTCGTCTTTAGTGTAAATTTCTTGTTCGGTGCCATCGTTCCAACCAAGACAAGCGAGGTAGTTTAGCATAGCTTCTGGCAGGATACCATCGTCGCGATACTCAGTGACGGATTTAGCTCCGTCGCGTTTCCCAAGTTTTTTGTTACCTTGCGAGGCGAGGATGTGAGGCAGAGAAACCAGCTTCGGACGTTTTAGGCCCAGAGCTTCATAGATCGCTAGGTAGTTTGGTGTACTTGAGAGGTATTCGACACCGCGCATTACGTGCGTGACGCCCATTTCGGCATCGTCTACGATATGTGCAAAGTTATAGGTAGGGTAACCATCTTTTTTGATTAGGATAATGTCATCTAGAACTTCGGGACCGGCGTGCATATCACCCATGACTTCGTCGTGCCAAGAATAGTTTTTGGGTTCAGTTTTGAAGCGAAGTGGGATGCCGGGTTGCCATTCTGGGACATCTGTAGGGCGGAAGTTCCGGTAGAGGAAGGGAATTTTTGCTTGATTACATTGTTCGCGGTATTCGGCGATTTTTTCTGGAGGGGTAGGGTCGGCGTAGGCACGGCCGGATTTTATTAATTTGTTGGCCCAGTCGTGATAGATTTTTTGACGTTCGCTTTGGAAGTATGGGCTGTGGGGGCCTTCTACAATTGGGCCTTCATCCCAGTTGAGACCAAGCCATTCGAGGGTATTTTCGATGAGTTCGGTGGCGCCTTCAACATAACGTGCGCGGTCGGTGTCTTCAATGCGTAAGATGAGAGACCCGTTTGATTGGCGGGCTAAAAGATAGGGATAGATTGCCGAGCGGACGTTGCCAATGTGAATATAGCCGGTAGGGCTGGGAGCAAATCTAGTAATTGCTTTTTCCATAAGACATATTATAACATATTATTGAATTGATGGAACTTGGCAGGATGGTCGCTGGTATTTATATTGTGACAAAACTAAAAAAGAATTGTGCTAAAATAAGTATAAGTAATATCAGGAGTTAATATGACGCCAGAAAAACAACCTATAGATAAGAAAAGTTTGATTTTCTTGATTAGTGGCATAGTTGGAGTGGTAGCTGGGATTGGGTGTTTGCTGGTTGGGATTTTTGGCGTAAAGATAGTTGGGGCGGATGTAGTTTTTCCGCAGGTCGGTGAGGTAGAAAATAGGGAGGTTAGTTATAGTGATTTGACTGGGGAGCCATTGGCAGATGCGGCGGCAAAAACAGCTCCAGTGTATTGTATACAGACCCCCAATGGTACAGATGGTGCGCGGCCGCAGGCTGGGTTGAATGAGGCTGGCGTGGTATTTGAAGCAATTGCTGAGGCGGGTATTACGCGGTTTGCAGCGATTTATCAAAATCCGAGTTCAGCAGTGATTGGCCCGATTCGATCGCTTCGTATTTATTATCTTGAGTGGGATACGCCGTTTGATTGTACGATTGTGCATGCTGGGGGATCAGGGGATGCATTGGCGGCAGTGGCGGCGGGGGGATATAAAGATTTGTCGGAGGACTATTCTTATATGTATCGTGGAACTTATGGTTCTAGATTGTGGAACAATCTGTTCACGACCGCGGCTTATTTGAAACAGTTTAGTGATGATCATGGATACAATACTTCAGACGTACAAGGGTTTGCGCGGATGACACCAGAGGAATCGGCAAAGTCTAGAGTGGATGCCTTAGCGGCGGAAGTCTTGGATATCGTGAAGGCTACTAATGTAGACACATCGGAAATGGTGGATGGCGTAAATAATATTGCTTTGAATTTTGGGGGTTGGGCGAATTTTAATGTTCGTTACGCTTATAATGCAGAGACTAATACTTATTTTAGGAGTTATGAATCTGGCGTACCGCACGAGGTGTATGCGTGTGACGCTATAGATTTAGGAGAAAAAAATCCGGAGGACGTATGTAGCTTAACACAAATTAACCCTTCGGTGGTCGTAGCAATGGTAGTGCAAGAGAGTAAAGCGTCAGACAATTATCATGAGGCGATTTCTACGATTGGTACGGGAGATGCGTATATTTTTCAGAATGGCGTAGCGATTAAAGGTTCGTGGGCTAAAGGTGCTAAGGACGAGCAAATTAAGTTTTTCGATGAAAATGGTGAGGAAATGGCTTTAGCTCCGGGGCAGACTTTTGTTTCGGCGGTGCCAGCGTATGGCAGTGTTGAATATTAGGTGAGTTTGTGTTAAAATAGTGATAGTGGCTCCTTCGTCTAGTGGTCCAGGACGTCTGGTTCTCATCCAGAAAATCGCGGGTTCGACTCCCGCAGGAGTCACCATTTTTTTGGAGAAATATAGGTTAGCGGAAGTCGGACCTTCGGTGCGACTCCCGCAGGAGTCACCACATTGACATTTTAGCGTAAATGTGGTATAATGAGAATATGGTGCCCCAGTTGGGGATTTTTTGTGTCGAAAAAATGGATAAGAAAAACCCACCGAACAGATTCGGTGGGTGATGAATTAGTGTTTGTACGGGCGACTGTAGCTGAAGGGTTTGGTGGAAACTTGAAAGACGTGGCCGTCGTAGTTTTCGGTGGCTTTAACGTAGGTCGCTGCAACCAGTTCGGCTAAGACTCTGCCCATGTCCGCGGCAGGAGCATTTTTGCATATAGCATATACGGCGAGCGTACCGGATTCTTCTTTTTGGTACGGCAGACTGTGCCCACTGTCTTTTGTCGGATATTTGTAATTATAAGGTAAGATTAGGGCGGATTTTTCTTTGATGGCTAGTGTCGCGATTTGGTCGCTGTCTTCGTTCGCCATGCCCTGACCGATATCGAGACGGAAAGCAATTTCTATATTGCCAGGGCCGTAGTCTCGTTCGACGATGATACGAAAATCATATTGGTTTTGGAATTCGTATCTTAACGATCTTTCTGATTCGCCTTTAATTTCGGTTTGACTAGGACTGATGCGCTTTGCGATGGCTTTTTCGATATTGCCAGCTATAGCTGCATCATGTTCGTGGGTGAAATAATGACGATATTCTTCCGGGCATCCTTTTACGTACATAGTTTAACCTCCTTTGTACCCGAACTAAGTTTAAAAAGTTCCTAAGAACTAAGCTTACATTATAAATTATATCATATTTTCTGAATAAGTAAACTTAGAACTCTTAGAGCTGTTTGCTTTTTATGCTAAAATCTGCTATAATTTAGATATGAAAAAGTTGCCGATTATAGCGTTAATAGGACAGACGAATGCTGGGAAATCTAGCATTCTTAATCGTATGGCGCGCAAAAATATTGCGATTGTGGCGCGCGAAGAGGGTACAACACGTGATAACGTGATGGCGACAATAGACGATAGTTTTATATTGGTGGATACAGCGGGACTGAAAGACCCGAATGATGATTTCGAGGCTTCGATTCAGGATCAGATTGCGGACGCTATAGATGTAGCGGATGTGATATTGGTGACGCTGGACTCGGCAAGATATTTCGACCATCGTGACGCAAAGATTGCGAAAGATGCGCTGCGTTCTGGGAAGCCGGTCTACTTGGTGCTGAACAAGTGCGATCTTGGGGATTCTTTGCCAATAACAGAATTTCGGGCGCTAGGTGTTGCACCGGAAAATATTTTCTATGTGTCAGCGACGACTGGGCAGGGGATTAGTAAACTAAAAGATGCTTTGCCAAAGGGCAAAATTTCGCAGAAAGATGATGTATTGAAGATTGCGTTCATTGGTAGGCCGAACGTGGGGAAGTCGAGCCTGTTTAACTCATTAGCGAAAAAGCAGCAGGCGATAGTATCGAGTCTACAAGGAACGACGCGGGATGTAAACCGGGTGACAGTAAAATACAAAGGGCGGGATCTTGAGATTTTGGATACTGCTGGTCTTCGCAAGCCGGGGAAACGTGAAGTTGGCATAGAAAAGTTTTCGGCGATTCGGACTTTGGCAGCGATTGAGGAAGCTGACGTTTGTGCATTGCTTATCGATTCCACTGAGCCTCATTCCAAGTTAGATCAATCCTTGGCTGGTCAGATTGTAGAGGCTGGTAAAGGCATCATTATGGTAGTGACGAAATCGGATTTGTTGGATGAGGCTACGCCTACGAATTATTTTGGTGAGGAAAATGTAGGGAATCGTACAGCAGCTGATTTTTTGATAGATAGTTTGGAGAAGGATTTTGATTTTTTGCCGTATGCGCCGGTGCTGATTACGAGTTCGGAGACGGGGGAAAATGTAACTCGGTTATTTGAGCTGACTTTGGAAATAGACAAAAATCGCCATACGGAAATTAAAACTTCGGATCTCAACAAGATTTTGAATGAGGCAATAGTGTTGCATCCGCCGGCGGGACTAAAGAATACGCGGCCAAAGCCGAAATATATCGTACAGACGGACGTTTGCCCGCCGTGGTTCGTGGTGCATGGACGTGAGCTAGGGCTTTTGCACTGGTCGTGGAAGAGGTTTTTGGAGCGGAAGATTCGTGAAAAATATCCGTTTGTGGGAACTCCAATAATGTTTTCGTATCGTAGTGATAAGGGGAAAGAATAATGAAACTGGTGGTGGGATTAGGAAATCCTGGAGCGCGATATAATTTTACGCGGCATAATTTTGGGTTTTTGGCGTTGGATTTTTATTTTAAAGTGCGGGGGCTAGAGTGGAAGGACAAGCCGAAGTTTGGCGCATTGTGGGGGCGAGATGGCGACACGATTTTTGTTAAACCGCAGGAATTTTATAATGAAACTGGGCGAGTGGTGGCGGAATTTATGCGGTTTTACAAGATTGATGTTTCGGATATTTTGGTAGTGTGCGATGATTTTAATTTGGAATTTGGCAAGTTGCGGTATAGAGCGCAAGGTTCGGCTGGCGGGAATAACGGGCTAAAATCTATTATTGCGGCGCTAGGAATGGAAGAGTTTGGTAGGTTGCGCTTAGGCACGGGGAATGACGAACTGCGCGGTAGGATGGGGGATATGGATTTTGTGTTGTCTAAGTTTACGCCAGAAGAAAAGGAAAAATTACCGGATATCTTAGAACAAGTTGTAGAAAAAATTGACGAAAAAAATGGAGGTGCCTACCGGAATTGAACCGGTGTACGCGGTTTTGCAGACCGCTGCGTAACCACTCCGCCAAAGCACCACCTGGAAGTATTATAGCATATTTGGCTTTGCTTCTTTGAAAGAAAAATTAACTGAAAATTGGTGGGGAAGTTAAATTTGCATGAGGAGTATGCCGATAACGATTAGGATGGTGGCGATAAGATGGACAAGGACGATTTTTCTTTGTAGTTTTTCACGGCCAAACTTAGGCCAGATGAGAGTGAGGAGGATCCCCATAAAGAAGATAACAATTGGCTCAGCGGAGTCTGAAGTCACTGAGGCGATTGCTACGGCAGGTGCGGCAGTTAATGCTCCGCGGTAGGTAAAATCTTTGACTAGGCTGGTGGAAAAATTGAGTAATAGCGGGCGAAAAACTTTCTTTTTACTTGACTTAACGACATAATGAAAACGTTTGCGCCATTTTGGACGGCAATATACGATTAGAAGGTTGCCAATGCCTTTGCCTAAAAAGATGAGAATCATTTCATGTACGAAGTTGACGCCTACACTGTTTTCTTTGACGAAAATAATGTTGCCAATGACATCAATTAGTACATAGAGAACAGCGTAGAGGGCGGCGCGGATCTTGATTTTACGGCTGCGTTTGCGAGAAGAAAGAATGATGAGCAGCGGTGCAGCGAGAATGATGATGAACGCGATTAATTGGAACGGGGAGAAAGTTTCGCCGAGAAAAAACCAGCCGAAAATTAGGTATAAGATAGGTGATAACTGGATAAAGATGCCGATATTGGTAGAATCGTCTATTTCAAGAGCTTTGTAGTATGGAATGCCGGAGAGACTATTAAGAAATCCGGCCAGGAGTATTAGAAGGATGGTTGATGCAGATAAGGTGAAGACGTCAAATCCGGAAATAATTGCGACGACTATGGATGCAATGATAAAAAGGTAGCCGAAGAAAAGTTTTTGCGATACTGCGTGTTTATCTTTGAAGTAGACATCTGAGGTGTAGTTATCAATAAAAATACGTAAAACGTCGAAGAATACGGCGACGGCGACGAGGATTAACCAATTCATGCTAGTGCTCCGTAGATAATGCATCCGTAATAAATTGCGAATATAGTAAGCATAAGAGCACCATCAACGCGAGAGATTTTATGATCTCGGCGTGTTAGGATGAACAATAAAACGGCAGATGAAACAAGCATGATTAGGTCGATAGCCTGGAAACTTTCTGGAGTGATAGTTCCGAAGATGGCGACCGGTAGTCCCATAACTATGCAAATGTTAAAAATATTGCTGCCGATGATGTTGCCGACTATTAGATCGGTTTCTTTATGGCGAGCGGCAATGATAGTCGTGACAAGTTCGGGCAACGAAGTCCCGATAGCGATAACAGTGAGAGCGATAATACGATCAGAGACCCCTATGGTGGAGGCAAGAAAAGAAGCACTGTTAACCACGAGTTGGCTGCCTAAAACTAAACCGACTAATCCGACTACAGTGAGAAAAAAAGATTTGCCAAGTTTGTACTGTGGTTTTTCGCTTTTTTGAGATTTGATTTCGTGATTACGTTTTGCCATGACGATGAGATAATAGAGGAAAATAGCGAAAAAGAGTAGACAAATAATAGCGTCACTACGAGTGATGGAGTTGGTGGCGGCGTTGGCTAGGGACATATCTAGGGATAATACTACTAGGGCAGTAGAAATGAGCAAGAGGATGGGGAGTTCTTTTTTGACGGTATTCTTATTGACGGTAATAGGGCAGATAAGGGCGCCAACACCGATTAGTAGTAGTATATTGATGATATTGCTACCAATGACATTGCCAAGCAGCATGTCAGTGGAACCAGAAGCGAGGGAACTGATAGAGACAGCGAGTTCTGGTGCGCTGGTGCCAAATGCTACAATTGTGAGACCAATTAGAGTTTTGGAAACTTTAAAATTAGTAGCGATAGATGAAGCACCGTTGACGAGCCAATCTGCGCCTTTGATAAGAATGGCGAAACCGATAATTAGGAGGGCGATTTGTAGAATTATTTCCATATGTTTGTCTTGATTATATTTATGTTAATTATAGCATGGAACTTTACAAAATTAGCTATTTTTGGTATATATGGGGTTATAAGATACAAAAATAAAAACGATAGACAAAAAGGAGAGTTAAATGAAGGTAACTTTCAGGGTGGCGAGTAAGAGAAATTTGAAGAGTATAGTTGAACTATGCAACGAGTGTTTTGACGAAAATACTTCTTTGGCTTATGCTAAGAAAATTTGGAAGAAGAATAAACACGACAAGAACCAAATTTATATAGTTGGTTATGTAGATGGCAAGATTGCGGCGCATGCCAAAGTTAATATTATTCCGACGATTTATGAAGATATGAATACTTACGCTATTTTGAATCATATTTGTGTGAAGCCGGGTTTTCGGCGCTTGCATATCGGTACGAGGTTATTGGATGCTTGTTTTAAGGTGGCGAAGCAGCATAATTGCAAGACGGTAGAATTGTGGTCGAAGAATTTTCGGGTAGCGGCGCATGGGTTGTATCACAAGTACGGCTTTGAGGTGATGGATGCAAAATTTTTTGAAAAACGTGTCTAAAGGAGGCATCAATGAAAATCAATAACGTTTATGTGGGTGGGTGGTATCAGAGAACAATGTTGCAGCTCTCGGAGATTTATGATTTCTTGCGAAACTGTGAGGTAAAAATTAAACTTGATAAAAAGAAGCTAGAGGTACATCGCAAAAATTTGGAAATTGGAAACATTTCTTATGGCGTGTCTGGTGAGGAATTTGTGTATTTTACCACTGCGAATGGCATTAGCGTAAAGATTTTTGAAGACGGGTTGATAATACTTGGCAATAAAGATATTAGCGAAGATACACTTTTTACAGACATTGATAAAGTACAAAATTATTACGAGACGAAATTGTCTCCAGCTTTGAATTATTTGTTTAGTTTGGGTGCGCCGGTACCAAAAGAGTTGGCGGGCATAAAAAATATATATCCTTACTTTATCGTGTGTGAGAAAGCTACCGATTCGGAGATGCAGGGTTTGTTGGCGAAGACCGAAGGGCAACAGTATTTTGAGTTTAAGAATAATAAATATGATGTAATTCGGGGAGATAAATATTACTTTATCAACAATAAGACGCGCTCAGGTGATCAAATAGAACGTTATATTGAAGAGCAGGTCTTTATTCGTGAATTTAAAGCGCAGTTACATCGGTATTTAAATATTCATCGGATTATTTGGGAGAAGATTGATCAGGTAAAAGCTCATTCAAGGGTGAAGGGGGCGGATATTGTAAAATTTACTACAAAGTTGGAAGCTTATGCCAAGACGATTAATTTGATTGATGGGCGAATTAAACAAATGAGCACTTACATTCCGACGCGAGAAAGAATTGCAAAGAGCGATAAAGATTTGGAAGAGTTTTTGGAAATTTCTGGATACCGCTACGAAACTTTGCGCGATACATTGGACTATATCAAATATCTTTGGAATATGACAGAGAATTACGTAAGTGCGGCCTTGAAACAGTTTGAAAGTTTGAAGAGTGATATTACAAGTAAATCAGTAAATAGTTTGACGATTGTGACGTCGATGAGTGCTGGTGCGGCGATTTTGGGATTATTCACTAAAGCAGAGCCTACTTTTACGGCGTTTGGATTTATGTATTTCTTTATTTTAGCGTTAGTAGGTTGGGGATCGCAGAAGATTTTGTCTTACGTTGGTAATCGTCAGAAGTACGATGTGACCGACGTGGAATACGAAAAAGATATAAAATAAAAAAATGGTGCGAATGAAGAGACTCTAACTCTCGACCTCTTCCTTGGCAAGGAAGCGCTCTAAACAACTGAGCTACATTCGCACGTTGATGTAGTTATTATATCATATATTTTTGGTCTTGCATACATTTTTGCCGAAAAAACTGTGCTATAATGGTTATATAAATTAAAAGGAGAGAATATGTCCACAGGTGGAATTATAGCAATTGTGGTGGTCGTGGTTATTATCTTGATTATCGCAGTAATAGCGGGGTCTTATAATGGCCTAGTAAAGTTAAATGAGCGCGTGAATGAGGCATGGTCTGATATTACTGTGCAGCTTAAATATCGTGCGGATTTGATTCCTAACGTGGTAGAAACAGTGAAGGGTTACGCTAAGCACGAGAAAGAAACCTTCCAGATGGTAACTGAAGCACGCAGTGCAGTGATGGGTGCGAAGACTGTAAAGCAGGTAGCTGAGGCGGAGAAGGAAATGCAAGGTGCCCTTGGCCGGATTTTTGCGATCGCGGAGGCTTATCCTGAACTTAAGGCCAATGAAAATTTTAAAACTTTGCAGACACAACTCCAAGATGTAGAAGATAAAATTCAGGCGGCGCGCAGGTTTTATAACGCTGGTGCGAAGGAACTTAATACTAAGATTATGACTTTCCCGACTAATTTGATTAATAATATGGTGGGACATTTTAAGAAGCGGGATTATTTTGAGGTAGAAGAATCTGAGAAGGCAAAGATTGAGAAGGCACCGGAAGTAAAATTCTAATTAATATTGTTGTAGGCGTAAATAGAGGCTGACAATGTATAAACAGATTGCTGAGAATAAGCGCAAGACCGTGTTTATAATAATAGGGTTTGTGATAATGATTGGCGCGATTGCGGGGGTTTTTGCGTATTTTTATAAAGACTCGTGGATTGCGGTGTGGACGGTTGTAGTATCGATTATTTACGCCTTAATACAGTATTATCTTGCTGGAGATATCGCGATGGCGATGACTGGTGCGAAGGAGATTGCCAAAAAAGATAATCCTAGACTTTACAATATAGTGGAGAATTTGTCGATTACTACTGGATTACCGATGCCCAAGGTATATGTTATAGATGATAAAGCGCCGAATGCATTTGCTACGGGTCGTGATCCGAAGCATGCAGCGGTGGCTGCTACTACTGGACTTGTGGACATTATGGATGATAAGGAATTGACTGCAGTGATGGCGCATGAGATGTCGCATGTAAAAAATTACGATATTCGGGTGAGTATGATAGTATTTGGGTTGGTGTGTGTGATAGGGCTAATTTCCGATATTGCGTTTAGGATGATGTTTTATGGTAATCGACGACGCGATAATGAGGGTAGTCCGGTGGGATATGCGTTGATTGTAATTGCTGCAATACTTTCGCCGATAGTGGCCGGAGTGGCGCAGATGGCGGTTTCGCGACAGAGGGAATATCTGGCGGATGCGTCAGCGGTTAATATTACACGGTATCCGGAAGGTATGATAGCGGCGCTTAAGAAGTTGCAATCACATTCGCAACCGATGAAGAGCCAAAATATTGCCACAGAGGCCATGTATATAAATAATCCTTTGCGGAAGGGTTTCTTTAGTAATCTGTTTAGCTCACATCCACCGATCGAGAAACGAATAGAAAGGCTGGAACATGGTAAAAAAACGTTCTAAAGATACTAGGGTGAAGGATAAAACTCTAGAGAAGATTTTGATGGATGCAGAAAAACCTCGTAGAGTGACGGTAGAGAAGAAGAGATTTAAATTAAAGGGTTCTTTGAAACGAGTTAAAGCTAAAGTTAAAGAAAAACGTGTGGGGCGAGTGCAGTTGCATAGATCTTTTCGGCGATCGTACCGCGATGACTATCATCGCGAGATAGAAGTTCCGGGTATTATGTACCATATTTTTGCGGCATTTCGGATAATTTTTAAAAACTGGAAACTGTTTGTACCTTTGCTAATTATTGTGGTAATATTGAATTCTATTTTGGTGGGGATAATGAGTGAATCTACTTATACGCAGTTTCAGGATGTGCTTGATCAAACTAGTGTGCAGGTAGCTGGCGGTGATATTGGCAATGTAGCAAAGGCTGGATTGCTTTTGATTTCTACGGTTACGACTGGTGGGCTATCTGGTGAATCTTCGGAGGCAGCGACGGTGTTTGGTGTGATAATTTTCTTAATTATTTGGCTTACGACAATATTTTTGCTCAGACATAGATTAGCGGGACATAAGGTGAAGTTGCGAGATGGACTGTATAATGCAACCACGCCGCTTATATCTACGTTTGTGGTCTTTGCAATAGCAGTGATTCAGTGCGTACCTATCTTTTTGTTGATTATAGTATATTCGGCGGCGGTGCAAACGGACTTTTTGGCAACTCCGTTTTATGCTTTAGTGTTCTTTATTTTTGCGGCTTTGATGATACTACTGTCTGGATATTTATTGTCGAGCTCTTTGATAGCATTGGTGGCAGTATCTGCTCCGGGTCTTTATCCTCTTAAGGCTTTGAATGCGGCGTCTGATTTGATGATGGGACGTAGAATAAAATTTATTTTGCGGGTGGTGGCATTAATATTGGTGCTGGCAATAGTGTGGGTGATAGTGATGCTGCCGTTGATTGTGTTTGATCTTTGGATGAAGACCTTTGAGTGGACGGCAGGGATACCATTTATTCCAGTTTGTTTGAATGTGATGACTTGTTTTACTGGCATATATGTGACGACGTATCTATATTTGTATTATCGCTGGATGTTGAATTATGACGAAGAGTGAAGTAGAAGATAGAATCCTAAAGCTCCGGGAATTGATCAATGATTATCGTTATCACTACCATGTGTTAGACGAATCGATTATGTCTGAAGCGGCGGCGGATTCGTTGAAACATGAGTTGGCTAGGTTGGAGTCAGAATATCCGGAATTGGTTACGCCGGATTCGCCAACACAACGTGTAGCTGGGAAACCTTTGGATAAATTTGATAAGGTGATGCACAAGAGGCGAATGATTAGTTTAGCAGATGTATTTTCGGAAGAGGAAATTAAGGATTGGATCTCGCGCAACGAAAAACTAACTTCGGGAAGGAAGATTGAGAGTTTTTTTACAGATATCAAGATGGATGGTTTGGCGTGTGCGTTGAAATATCGTGACGGCATGTTTTATCAGGCAGTGACGCGTGGGGATGGTATGGTAGGTGAGGATGTGACGCAAAATGTTAGAACCATACAAAATGTACCATTAAAATTAACTTTCGAGCAATACCCGTCTTCTTCGGACACACTCAAGGCCGTTCGGTCAAGCTTACGGTCCTCAGAAGAGAGTATTGTTTCGGAAGTTGAGGTAAGGGGTGAGATTGTAATATTCAAAAAAGATTTTGAGAAATTAAATGAGGAACAACGAAGAAAAGGATTGCCAGAATTTGCTAACCCGCGGAATCTTGCGGCAGGATCGATACGACAGTTAGACCCAAGTGTTGCGGCGAGTAGGCCGCTAAGGTTTATTGCGTATGATTTAGTAATACCTGATTCTGCGACTTGGCATGAGGCTTATAAAAAGTTGAAGGCGTTTCGATTTCAGACTTCGGGCGAAGATAGGGTTTTTGGGGCGGATGAAAAAAGTAAATTGTTTGAATATATTAGGAATTTGGACGAGTATCGGAAAAAGTTACCGTTTAATACAGACGGGATGGTGATAAAAATTAACGATCGTAAGATATATGATGGTTTAGGGATTGTGGGGAAGACGCCGCGCGGTGCAGTAGCTTTTAAGTTCCCGGCGGAGGAGTCTACTACCAAGGTGCGCGATATTGTAATTTCGATTGGTCGTACGGGTGCAGCTACGCCAGTGGCAATTTTGGATCCGGTAGAGGTAGCTGGTTCGATAGTGCGACATGCGTCTTTGCATAATGCCGATGAGATTGCACGATTAGATGTGCGAATTGGTGATACGGTGATTATATATAAAGCCGGTGATATTATTCCACAGGTGAAAGAGGTTTTAAAGACTTTGCGTACGGGGGATGCTGAGCCTTTTGATTACGAAGAAGCCTTGCGACGACAATATCCGGATTTGGAGTTTGAACGACCGGTTGGCGAAGTGGTGTATCGGGTGAAGGGAGAAAGCTCAGATTATATTTTGAAGCGTGCGATAGAGTATTATGCTTCTAAGTCAGCGTTGAATATTGAGGGATTAGGCGAGAAGAATGTGGCGGCTTTAGTGGATGCAGGTCTAGTAAAATCTATAGCGGATTTATACAAATTAAAAGTTGATGAGGTAGCGCGTTTGGAGAGATTCGGTGAATTGTCGGCGCAGAATTTGGTTAGTGCGGTGGCGATGTCTAAAACTCCGGCGTTAAATAAATTTATTACAGCTCTAGGTATAAGGCATGTTGGAGCTCAGACGGCTGCAAGCCTTGCGCGGAATTTTAAGTCTTTAGAAAAGTTGGAAATTGCAACAAAAGATGAGCTTCTTGCAATACCGGATATAGGTGAGGTGGTGGCAGAATCGATCTTGGCGTATTTTAATGATGAAGAAAATCTTAAATTGCTAACAGAAATGAAAGAGTTAGGTGTAGTGCCGGTGGTGGAAAAAACTGATGATTTACCGTTAGCGGGGAAGTCGTATATAGTGACTGGGACTTTAGCATCCATGGGGCGTGAAGAGGCAGAGGATAGGTTGCGCGCTCTAGGAGCTGTGGTAACTTCTTCTGTTACTAAAAATACTACGGCGTTGATATTGGGTGAGAAACCTGGAAAATCAAAAACGGATAAAGCGGACAAATTAGGAATTCCACGTCTTTCGGAAGCAGAATTTTTGGAGTTAACAAAAAAAGTGGTGACCTCACCGAGAGTCGAACTCGGATTGACGGGATGAAAACCCGTTGTACTAACCGTTATACTATGAGGCCAGCCAGTGGATTTATTATAACAAAAGCTGCCAAAAACTGCAAGAGCGGGCGAATGTTATGGTAAACTAGTATATATGAGTAAACTTTTCAAAAGAACAAAAATTTTAGCGACGATTGGGCCAGCGACGAATACGGCCGAAAAGATTGAAGAAGTGATTATGGCGGGGGTAAATGGGTGTAGGCTAAACTGTTCGCATGGATCAAACGAAGAGCGCGATCAGCAGATAAAATGGATTCGTGAAGCAGCAGCAAAAAAGGGGCGTAGCGTGGCGATCTTGCAGGATTTGCAAGGGCCAAAGATTCGTTTGGGTTTTATTAAGGACAATCATTTGGATTTAAAGGTTGGTGACGAATTGATATTGGAAGCGGCAGAGGGGTTTGAGCATGATGGTGGAATGGTAGTGCCGGTGCAGTATAATTTAGCCGAGAAAGTGAAGGTGGGTGAACCTTTGTCGATGTTTGATGGAAAAGTAAAAAGTGAGGTGATGGAAGTCGTCTCGGATACAGCGATTAAGGTGAAGATTTTGAACGACGGATTTATTATGTCTAAGAAAGGCTTAAATTTGCCGGATACGGATTTCGGTGGGGACATTTTGACCGAGAAGGACATGGCGGATATTGAATATGGTGCTGGATGTGACTATGATTATGTGTCTTTGTCTTTCGTGCAGTCTGCAAATGACATTGAGAAATTAAAACAGATTTTGTTGTCGTTAGGTTCTACAGCTAAAGTTGTAGCAAAGATTGAAACAAAGAAAGCGATTGAGAGTGAAGAGAATTTGGAGGCTATAGTAAAAGCGGCCGATGGTATTATGGTGGCGCGTGGAGATATGGCGGTCGAGGCTGGTGCAGAAGTAGTACCGATTATCCAGCGCAAATTGATTGCGATGTGCAGAGCAAACTCGAAACTTTGTATCGTAGCGACGCAGATGCTTAGTTCGATGGTGGATTCGCCGGAGCCTACACGTGCGGAAGTTAGCGATGTAGCTACAGCTGTAGTGCAGGGTGCAGATGCAGTGATGCTTTCTGACGAGACTGCGAACGGTAAGTATCCTCTAGAAACAGTAAAAGCTATGAAAAAGGTGATTTTGTATACGCAAAATCATTCACGTTTGGCAGCAGTGTCCAGAGCGATTAGCAAAGATAAGATTTATGATGCGATTTCTAACGCTGCGGCGAGATTAGCTGAGAATATTGAGGCTGATGTGATAGTGTGCCAGACGGCGTCTGGGGTAACTGCTACGACGATGGCGGCGCAGCGACCAAACTTGCCAATTATTACTGTGACGGCGAATCAAAGAGTAGCGAACCAGTTGGCGCTCATATACGCAAATTCAGCATTTGTGCGTCCGTATTCACCAGATTTCGGTTACGATTTAGCAAAAGAATTGAAGAATTCAGAGTATTTACATACTAAAGAGGGCGAGAAGGATTTGTTGGCAGTGATAGTATCTGGAGATAAGGACAAAATTGGCACAGATACAGTAAAAGTGCGTTATGTATAGGAGGATGTGATGTATCAAACGATTCGCGATGTAGATGTAAAGGGTAAGACTATACTAGTGCGGGTGGATTACAATGTGCCACTTGATGGCGACAAAATCACGGACGATCTTAGAGTGCGAGCGAGTCTGCCGACGTTAGAATATTTGCGTGCGGCAGGTGCAGAGAAAATTATAGTGATTTCGCATCTAGGGAGACCGGAAGGAAAGGATGAATCTCTCTCACTGGGAATAGTAGCAAAGGCATTGGGGAAGATGCTGCCGGATGTGGCTTTTGTCTCTGAGGTTGATGGTAAAGAGGTAAAGGAGGCCGTTGCTAGATTGAAAAATGGTGGGATTTTGATGTTGGAAAATTTGCGGTTTTATTCTGGGGAAAAGGCGAATTCGTCAGATTTTATTCAGAGCATTATTGAAACGACTGGTGCAGAAATTTATGTACAGGATGGGTTTGCGGTGGTGCATCGAGCGCATGCTTCGACGGATGCAGTGGCGAAGTTTTTGCCGGTGTATATGGGATTGTTGCTAGAGAAGGAAATAACGAACTTAGAAAAAGTAGCTAATGATCCGGAAAAGCCTGTACTTTTGATAATTGGCGGGTCAAAAGTTGAAGATAAAAAACCATTGATTGAAAAGTTCATGAGAAGCGCTGATCGAATCGTGGTAGGTGGAAAGATTGCAGCGGATGGTTACGAAGGTAAAGGAAATATCTATGTAGCGGAAGATTTCGATGAAGATAGTGCTGGAGCGAAGTTAGATGTAGGTCCACTATCTATGGCAAAGATTGCTGGTTTTATTACAGATGCTAAGACGATAATATGGAATGGCTTGCTTGGCAAAGCAGAGGACCCGGCTTATGCAACTGCGTCGACTATTACTGCAGAGATGATTGGCGAAAAGGAGGATGCTGAGACTGTTATATGTGGCGGTGATACGACTGGGTTTGTGGAGAATTTGATGAAAGACCATTCGAACCTGAAATATTCGTTGGTCTCTACTGGTGGTGGGGCAGCTTTGGAGCTCTTGGCGGGTAAGAGGTTGCCTGGGCTTGAGGTGATTAAGAAGAACTAGAGTTTAAATACCGGTAAGCGGAGTGATATCTGCGCCTAGATGGCGAAGGCGGGCGGCGAAGTCTTGATAGCCGCGATTGATAGGATAAATGTTGCGGAGAATGGATGTGCCTGGTGCGGCTAACATGCCGATAAGTACAACTACGGCAGGGCGGAGAGCTTGGGGTGCGACTAACTCGGCCGGGCGCCAGTTGGTGGGACCTTCAATATAAACACGGTGAGCATCGAGGAGCTCTACTTTGACGTTAAGGTTAGCTAGTTCGGTAGTATAAACGGCGCGGTTTTCGAAGACCCAGTCATGGATAAGCGTACGTCCTTCAGCGACAGCAGCGATTACTGAGAAAAATGGCAGATTGTCGATGTTGAGACCAGGGAAAGGCATAGGGTGGATTTTGTCTACTGGTGCTACGAGTTTTGATTTTTTAATGGTAAGATCCACTAGCCTGGTACGACCGTTCATCGAAAGATATTCGGGGGATTTTTCGAACTTAGCATGCATGTTTTTTAATACTTCTAGTTCGATTTCTAGGAATTCGATTGGGGCGCGAAGTAGGGTGATTTCGGAATTGGTAACAAGTGCGGCAGCAATAAAAGACATTGCCTCAATGGGGTCTTCGGACAGGTGATAGTCGATATCAATATCGATGCGAGAGCGGCCGTGGATAACAAGCGTGGTAGTACCGACACCGGTAATTTTGATGCCAAGTTTTTCCAAAAAGAAACAAACGTCTTGAACCATGTAATTGGGCGAAGCACCAATAATAGTAGTTTTACCAGGGAATAGAGCGGCAGCCATTAATACATTTTCAGTAACGGTATCGCCACGTTCAGTAAGGACAATGTAACGACCCTCTTTGCTAAGCAGAGTGTTTTGATCGACTTCTACTTCATAAAAGCCACTGTTGCACTCGGCGTCGACCTTGAGCCCAAAAGTTTCTAAGGCTTTAAGATGCGGTTCCACGGTGCGAGTACCAAGTGAGCAGCCTCCGGCGTAAGGAAGCTTGAATTTGTTGTAGCGATGAAGTAATGGCCCGAGGAACATAATAATAGAACGTGTGCGACGGGCGGCTTCGATGTCCATTTCGTCTAATTTTAATTCGCGGGGTGATATAATTTCTAGATCGCGGTGGCGGTTTTGCCAGCGGCATTTTACGCCAATTGACTCTAGGACTTCGATGATACGGAAGACTTCCTCGATACGGGCCACACGATGGAGTACGGTGCGCCCTTCGTTTAGCAACGCGGCGCAAAGTAATCCGACAGCGGCGTTTTTGGAAGTATTAATGGTGATTTCGCCAGTGAGTTCTTTACCACCTCGGATGCGGAAACTTTGTGAAACAGAGTCATTAATAGAGAGAATCTGATTGCCTAAGGCCTCAGAGAGTTTTTTGATCATCTCGAGAGAGATGTTCTGGCCACCTTTTTCGATGCGGTGGATGGCAGACTGGGAAGAACCGACGGCTTTGGCGAGGTCTTCTTGAGTCCAATCTTTTTTGAGGCGCATGTGTTCGATGGTCTCACCGATGACTTGTTGGTATGTCCTAGGCTTTTTCATGTTTATAATTATATCATAGCGCGAATAATTTGAAAAGGCTTAGGTATGGTATAATTGGATGATGGATACGATTCTGGGAGGTTTGAACTCGGCACAAAGAGAGGCGGTAGAAACTTTGGAAGGGCCGCTTTTGATATTGGCGGGGGCGGGGTCGGGTAAGACTAAAACTCTGACACATCGAATTGCTAATTTGATAGCGCATGGGGTGCAACCGAGTAATATTTTAGCAGTGACGTTTACTAACAAAGCGGCGAAGGAAATGCGAAATCGTCTGTGGGATTTGCTGCAAGGGGTTTCGGGGCACGGGCCGCTTCGGCCCGTCGTTACGGGCGAATCGCCCTCTTTCTCGGTTGTAACCTCCGAACGGTCCCGAGAACTCCTTGTGGCAAATCCATCCGACCCTCCGCGTTCGTTCATGCCTTATATGGGTACTTTTCACGGGATTGCGGTGAGGATATTGCGGATTGAGGCAGATGCGGCAGGACTAGATAAAAATTTCGTGATTTATGACACGGATGATCAGGTTTCGTTGATTAAACGGATTTTGAAGAGTTTAAAGCTATCTGATAATAAAAATTTGAAACCAAAATCTATTCAGGCGATTATTTCTAGTGAAAAAAATCAAGGTAATGGGCCAGAAGAATATGCGGCGGGAGCGTTTTATCCGAACCAACAAAATATTGCCAAAGTTTTTAGGCATTATGAAGAAGAAAAGGCTAAGGCTGGGGCGCTAGATTTTGACGATTTGCTTTTGAAAGAACTAGAACTTTTTCAGAAAAATTTGAGCGTGCGAAAAAAGTGGCAAGAAAAGTTTCGACACATTTTGATAGATGAGTATCAGGACACGAATATGGTGCAGTATAGCATTGTGAAACTTTTGGTGAATGAGCGGAAGAATATTTGTGTGGTGGGGGATGATTGGCAGTCTATTTATAGCTGGCGGGGAGCGGACTTTACGAATATTTTGAATTTTGAACGGGATTATCCAGGCGCAAAGGTGATAAAGCTGGAGCAAAATTACCGTTCTACTGGCAATATTTTGGCGGCGTCGCAAAAAATTATTAACGAAAATAAAACGCGGACGGATAAAACTTTGTTTACGGAAACCGGCAAAGGTGAGCCGGTGGAAATAGAGTCTTTGCGCGACGAGACGGAGGAAGCAAACTACGTGGCGCTAAAGATTATGAGTATGCAGCGGCAATATCCGGATTTTAGTGATTTCGCGGTGCTGTATCGCACCAACGCGCAGTCGTATACTTTTGAAAAAGCGTTTATCAATATGCATATTCCGTACAAGATTGTAGGTGGTGTGAGATTTTACGATCGGAAAGAAGTCAAAGATGTATTAGCAATACTGAAATTATTAGTGAGTGGGCGCGATAAAGTGAGCTTAGAACGAGTAGTAAAAAATGTACTCTCGGGCGTGGGTGAAGCATCACTTGCGAAAATTTTAATGGCGATAGATGCGTTGCCGGATGCGGAGCCGCTGAAAAATTCGGATCTTTTGGAAGTACTAGGTGCAGCGAAAGCAAAAAATGGGTTTATGCGACTAGTAAATTTTATGAAAAAAGTTTCGCTGGATGAAAATCCGGGTGAAATCGTGAAAAAAGTGATTGAATATTTTGATTTTAAAACTTTGACGGATGATGGCACGCCGAGCTCGGAGGAGCGAATGGGAAACTTGGAAGTTTTGGCGAGTAACGCGGCGGTGTATGATAATTTGGAAGATTTTTTGGCGGATGCGAGCTTGATGTCTAGTGCGGATGAAAGTTCGGTGAAGAATTCGGTAACATTGATGACTTTGCATGCGGCAAAAGGATTGGAATTTCCGGTGGTGTTTATGGTAGGGATGGAAGATGGGCTGTTCCCAAGCGGTAGAGCGACGGATAATGAGGAAGATTTAGAGGAAGAGCGGCGTTTGGCATATGTGGGGATGACGCGAGCAATGCGGAAACTGTTTTTGACGTATGCGGCGAGTAGATATTCGTATGGGAACCGAAATTATAATATGCCGTCGCGGTTTTTGACGGAGTTGGGATATAATCCGTACGGATCTTCTGGATATAAGGATAACGATGGTGATGGATTTAATGATTTTACGGAGGACGATTTTGACCCGTTTCCGGAAGACGTGCCGGTATTCGAATAAAAATAAACTCCTGACTTGCTGGAGTTTTACTAGTTTTTACCTGATAAAATATTTTGATTGGCATTGCACGTCAGTTTGAAGCATCGCTCTTGCCGTCCTTTGCGAGATGATACGGATAATCCCAAAAGCCATTTTTGCACCAATCTGCGCCAATTTCGAAATTATCCGTATCAGCTCGGATTTCTCTCTATTCTCCAGGGAGGCTCAACAAGCCAAAACTATACAAAATGCCTAAATAACTGTGCTATATGCTAATTCAATTCAAGACCTTGGCTACAGCTCCGTTCTTTGTTGAGTTTCTTTTAATGTTTCTTTGGCTGGGATGTAGTCTCCTAAACACTCTTCTCTTAAAGTCTCATAATATCATCTTGGAACTTTTTACCAAACTCCGGGCCATTATCTGTTTGAATCGTATCAAAATTAAAACCAAACTTCTTTCTCGCTAAAAGTACAGCTTTTGCAGAATGATATTGTTGTATCTATACCACTTACTTTTAGCTCTTTCTAAATGTGCTCGTTTAATAATTCTCCTGACACTAGATAGACTAATATCTATGCCTTTATCTCTAGCTTTTTCTTGTAGTTTTGTTTTATTATAGGACATAGGTAGTCTCTACTTTCTATAGGTTATTTTACTTTTAAATCTACAGTTTAGAGGACTACCTTTTTGTTGGCAATATTTGTTGCGAGGGTGCTGAGTTAATATGTAAACATTGACATTTTATTTAAAGTGTGCTATAATTGTACTTATGGAGCTTATGATTAAGTTTCAGGCAAATTAATAATGATTCCCCCCTGTTATCGGTAGGATCAAGAGTACCTTTACTGGCACTATTGATTCCGCCGATAACGGCGAGAATATTCTTTTTATTCTTGAAGGGGGAATTACCGTGGACACTACTAAACCGAGAAATTACCAACAGAGCTGCCTTGAGAATCTCGCTCTTGCGAGAGAACAAGGCGCGAATAAAGCATTGGTTGTGATGGCGTCTGGTCTAGGTAAAACCTTGACCGGCGCTTTCGACATCAAGAACTACCTGAACTCGGCCCAGGGCACATGCCAAAACAGGCGTGTGCTCATACTCTGTCACTCCGAAGCAATCCTGAGCCAAATCAAGGAAGTCTATAAGACTCTGTTTGGCGAAGAATACAGATACGGAATGTACAACGGCTTTGAGAAAGCGACTCATCAGACAGACTTCCTGTTTGCAAATTTGCAGTCTGTAAATCTGCATAAGGATGAGTTCGATCCGAATGAGTTCGTTTACATTCTCGTAGACGAGGCTCACCACAGTCCCGCAAAGACCTACCGGCAAGCGATCGAATACTTCCACCCGCAGTTTCTGCTGGGTATGACGGCCACGCCGGAACGCATGGATGATGCTGTTCTCTCCGAGATATTCGGGGAAACGGCGTTTGAGTATCGGCTGGTGGACGCTGTCCAAGACGGATGGCTGTCCGAAGTGGAGTATCGTGTAAAGACGGATGAATTACAGAAGCTGGAAACCATCCTAGATTCCGGCGAGAGGTTCTCCCTGTCTCAACTGAACCGTGAGGTGTTTGTGCCGAAGCGGGATGAAGAGATTGTCCGGATTATTCGCGAGGATATTTCGGGCAAGAACGATCCCACGATGGTTGTTTTCTGCCAAACCATTGCTCACGCGGAGAAATTCGCAGAGCTGATGGGCGACGCGGTGGTAATCCACTCGCAGATGAGCAACGAGGAACGGAACCGGAGGCTGAAAGGCTTCCGCTCTGGGGAAATCAAGACCGTTTGCGCCGTGGACATCCTGAACGAGGGCATCGATGTACCGAGGACTGACGTGATCGTTTTTTTACGCGTTACGCAGTCCAAGATCGTGTTTACCCAGCAACTGGGGCGTGGCCTTCGCCGCGCTAAGGGGAAGGGTAACGTCCTCGTACTGGACTTCGTCTCGACGGCGACCCGGCTGGAGATGCTGTACCGGTTCGAGCGCGAGTTCAAGGAGGCAACCGGGCGTTACGTACGTAGGAAGCAAACCGAAGAGAGGGAGTATTTCAATCTCGATATCGAGGCCCCCGTCTTCCGCGAGCGAAAGGTGGACATAATGGCTCTGATCGAGAGGGCGAGGCGCGTCAGCGAACGTTATAACTCTACTTATACAGACGAGGAACTGATTTCTCTGCTAAAGGCATTTGCCGAAAAACGGGGGCATGCTCCGACGCAAACAGAAGCAGATATGAGTCAAGAAATACCGGCTTCGACGACATACGTAAAACGATTTGGAACTTGGGAAGCAGCGATGTCTTTAGCGGGAATGAAAGCGTATCGTAGTTATTATTCTGATACAAAGATGATTGAATTGCTGCGCAATTTCATTGAGCGATTAGGGCACATTCCAACGATAGGTGAAATTGATGCAGACGAAACGATGCCGTGTTCCGCGACGTATATCTGCCATTTTGGTTCTATAGAAAGCGCAATCAAGAAGGCTGGATACAACTATGGACGCGCCAAAAGAAAAGTATCGTATGAAGAGGGAATAGTTCTGCTAAAAGAGTTTTTCGAGAAGACTGGACATCCGCCCAAGACGACAGATCTAGGGAAAGGAGTTCTTCCCTCCTATCTTTTTTACACGAGGAAATACGGTTCATGGTCGAATGCATTAGCACTTGCAGGGCTTGGAGTGGTTGGAAAAAATGCAGGCTATTCTGATGAAGAAATGTTAAATCTACTTAGGGATAAGGCAGAGCGTGATGGCAAGGTGCCGTCACGCAGAGAAGTAGAGGCAGACCCCGATATGCCGAGTGCGACGACTTACAGAGCACATTTTGGAAGTTGGGAAAATACTCTCAGACTAGCTGGTCTGAAAAAATGAGGGTGTTCATTATAGGCCCCGACTTACGTCGGGGCTTTTTCATGCCAACAATAGAGTTTACTAATATTGTTATTGATCGACTTCACCTGATTAATGAATATATGACAGCAATCGCGATAGTAATAATTATTGTAGGCTTGAGAAATAAGTTAACCACAGACAATAGACGTAAGTTTGTTTTTAGCTCTATTATACCAGATAATATAGATACGATTGCTAGCGGAACACCCAATGTCCAATAGTTATAAGCCACTAAACTGCGCCTGGTCCATTTTCATTTGCGCTTCCACCAGAAACTATCAGGCAGTAAAATCAAACCAATATTGGGATAATAGTAGTTATTATTGATAAAACCGAGTAAGCTTTTCGTTCTTGCATTCTGTTTTGTCCTATTTCTGTAATGCTTTCAGTCGAAGGCTGAATCGTCGGATTACTTTCTTTAGATCACAAGATTTGTACCCCTTCAACTACTGTCCAAATATATGATATTACTATGAGATGTTGCAAAAACATGGTTATTACAGATGTATTATAGCGATTGTCTGCATTGCTGCACAATGCGTTAGTTATCATGTGCGGGGCATAGCACGCAATAGCTATAATAAAATGGTCTGGGTGATCAGACTTGAACTGACGACCTCAGCGTCCCGAACGCTGCGCGCTACCAACTGCGCCACACCCAGATATATCTGTGGTCTGGGATAGGAGATTTGAACTCCTGACCTCACGCACCCCATGCGTGCGCGCTACCAGGCTGCGCCAATCCCAGATTGGTAATATAATATTCTTGACGTTAAGTCAAGAATATGCATAGTTATGGTCTGGGTGACAGGACTTGAACCTGCGACCTCGACTTCCCAAAAGTCGCGCGCTACCAACTGTGCTACACCCAGCCACGGTATTATTATAGCACATTATGCATGGATAACAAAACACAAAATAGATTATAAAACTAGATTGAATTATGATAGAATTATAGGATAAGGAGAAAAAATAGTGGCGGAAAAAATGACCAAAAAGCCAGCGGGGCGGCCCGGCAATATGAATAAGTCGAATACGATTAGAAGTGTTTTGTTTACTTTTATTTTGATTTGTTTTGGAGCGTTGCTGATTGCAAATATGAATTATGGTGGTATTCAGAAGACTGAGGTGCCGATTTCTGAGGTAATTCAAAGGGCGAATGATCCAAATGGTAATATTGCTAAAATTACTGTAACTGGCGAAACTCTGGATATTACTTTGAAAGGAAATGACAAAGCGACTGAAACTTCGCGTAAGGATTCGTCTGGCACGCTTTATGATCAGGGTTTGGTGAATTATTGTGATAGTTTAGCGGGTGAAGAGTTGGTAGAATGTCAAGAAAAATATCCAGTGATTGAGTATAAGGAAGACACGAATACTTGGGGAATTGTGTTGGATGTGGCATTGACGGTACTGCCGATTATTGCGATTGTGATATTTTTTAGTTGGATGATGAGACAGGCAAGTGCGGCGAACAATCAGTCTATGAGCTTTGGCAAAGCAAAAGCGCGGTTGTATGGGCCAGACAAGAAGAAAGTAACTTTTAAGGATGTGGCAGGAAACGAGTCGGCGAAACAAGATTTGACGGAGATTGTGGATTTTCTAAAATCACCGAAAAAATACGAGAAATTAGGTGCTAAAATTCCGCGTGGCGTGTTGTTGGCTGGTGAGCCGGGTACGGGTAAAACTTTGATGGCTCGTGCGGTAGCGGGCGAAGCGGACGTGCCGTTTTTCTCAATTTCTGGTTCGGAATTTGCTGAGATGTTTGTAGGCGTGGGCGCGAGTCGGGTACGTGATTTGTTTTCTAAGGCGAAGAAAAATGCTCCGTCGATTATCTTTATTGATGAAATTGATGCGGTGGCCCATAAACGTGATGCGCGGGGTGGCGCGGGCCGTGAAGATGAACAAACTCTAAATCAGATTTTAGTGGAGATGGATGGGTTTGATAATGATAGCGGCGTGATAGTGATGGCGGCGACTAACCGGGTGGATATGCTAGATAAGGCGCTTTTGCGTCCGGGGCGGTTTGATCGGCACGTGAATGTGGCTTTGCCGGAAAGAAAAGATCGGCTGGAGATTTTGAAGGTGCATTTTAAGGGTAAGCCGGTAGAGGAGAATGTAGATTTAGAGGCTTTGGCGAAGAAGACAGCGGGGTCTAGCGGGGCGGATCTTGCGAATATCGCAAACGAAGCGGCGATTACGGCAGCGCGGGAAGGTCATAAAGCGATTTCGAACAAAGATTTGACTGAAGCGTTCGAGCGAGTAGCGATAGGGCCGGAGCGCAAGAGTAAAGTGATGAACGACAAGGAACGTAAAATTACAGCTTATCACGAGGCGGGCCATGCGATAGTAGGGCATGTATTGCCAGACAGTGATCCGGTACACAAGGTGACGATCATCCCGCGTGGGCAAACTGGAGGTGTAACCTGGTTCTTGCCGCCAGAAGATAGAAGCTATAAGAGTATTTATGAATTGAAGGATATTTTGGCGCGAGCGATGGGCGGTCGCGTGGCGGAGAAATTGATTTTTGGTAAGGATGCAGTGACAACTGGGGCATCTTCTGATTTAAAGAATGTAGCGGAACTGGCGAAGTCGATGATTATTGAAGAAGGTATGGGTGATGGCACGCGGAATTTGGTGTTCCCGAGCGAAGCTGCCGGTTATTATACGATTTCAACAGGTAAGCCATATTCAGAGAAAACGGCGGAAATAATTGATGCGGAGATTAAGAAGCTTTCAGACGAAGCGGCAAAGCGGGCAGAGGAAGTACTGAAGGCGAATAAATCAGTGTTAGATAAATTGGCAGAGGAGTTGTTGACACACGAAACTTTGGAAGAAACCGAGTTGGGGCCGATTTTGAAAGATGCGAAAATTCCAGAAATTGTAAAATTACATAAGTAAACTTAACAAAAGTGTGGAGGTGAAATGGAAAGATTGATTAATTATTTTGTGCCAGAGAAATATATTCTGGATCTTGAGGTAGATAAGGGTGCTAAGACTATCGGCGGTAAGGTGATGGTGTTGGGACAGGCAAAAGCGGAAAATATTAAATTTCACGCAGTGGGTTTATCTGTTGACTCGGTGGTGGTAAACGGTGAAAGTGCCAAATTTGAAGTGGCAGATGGCGTTTTGACAGTATTTAAAGTATCTAGCGGCGATTTGAAGGTAGAAATAGGGTACCACGGCACTTTAAATGAAAATATGCAAGGAGCGTACCTTTCTACCTATGAGTATGATGGCAAAACAGAGGTGATAGTGGCGACGCAGTTTGAAAGTCATTATGCTAGAGAGGCTTTCCCTTGTATAGATGAACCGGAGGCGAAGGCAGTGTTTGAATTATCGATTTCTATTCCGGATAGTTCGGAAGATATAATATTGTCTAATACGCTAGAACTAAAGTTTGATTCGTCGCCGCGTCCGTCCGGCCCGTCGCCACGGGCGGACGGCGCTAATTCTCGCGCTGCCGCGCTCCGAAATGCGCCGAATCAAACTTTAGCTTCTGGCTATAAAACTATTTCTTTCCAACCAACTCCTAGAATGAGCACATACTTACTCGCCTGGGTGATTGGTAAGTTTCACGGTAAAACGGTGAAAAATGCGCATGGAGTGGAGATTACGACGTATTGTTCACTAGCGCAAGATATAGATTCGGTGGATTTTGCTAATGAGATTGCCGCGAAATCTTTGGAATTCTATGATGACAATTTTGGCGTGCCGTATCCTTTAAAAAAAATAGACCAAGTAGCGTTGCCAGACTTTGAAGCGGGAGCGATGGAAAACTGGGGATTAGTGACATATCGTGAGTCGATGCTTCTGGCTGGTAAAAATGCGACGCTTGGTACTAAAAAAGGTGTAGCGCTAACTGTGGCGCATGAGTTGTCGCACCAATGGTTTGGTGATTTGGTAACAATGGACTGGTGGGATGATTTGTGGTTGAACGAATCGTTTGCTAGTGTAATGGAATATTACGCGGTGGATTATATTCATCCGGAATATAAGATTTTTGAAGGATTTTTCACGGGGGATTCATATGCGGCATTAATGCGTGATGCATACAAAGATGTGCAATCGGTGCATCAGGATGTAAATAGTCCAGAGGAAATTGCTACGCTATTTGATGGAGCAATCGTGTATTCCAAGGGTGCACGACTGATGTTGATGTTGATTCGGGCGATGGGTTGGAAAAATTTTTGTAGAGGCATTCGTGATTATTTTGAGAAGTTTAAATATCAGAATACGGTGGGGGATGATTTGTGGGCGGCATTGAAGCCATATGCCGAGTTTGACCCGGGCAAATTAATGCACGCATTTATTGACAAGCCGGGATATCCGGTGGTAACTGGAGAAAAACAGCAGAGATTCTTGTTGGACGGGCCTTTAGAAGATGAAAATTGGCCGTTGCCAGAAATTAGTGAAGACATGAGCGGACATTATATTTTGAATTTGACGGATGCGGAATTTGAAGAAAGGCTGGCGCGGTTTGATGAATTAGATTTGGAAGAAAAGCTGCGGCTTTTGATAGACCGGAATTTGTTGGCGAAGACGGAATTGGTAAGTAGCGCATCATTGCTACCGCTGGTGGCGAAGTTTAAAAATGAAGAAGCGGCGGCGGTATGGAATATTGTTTTGGCTATTGTGGGGAATTTAAAGATTTTCTTTGAAGCTGGTTCGGCGGAAGAAAAGAAATTTAAGAAATTTGTGGGCGAACTGGTGGCGCCGAAATTGGCAGAGATTGGTGTGAAGACGCGAAAAGATGACGACGAAAACACCATTCGGCTGCGAGCGATATTACTTAGCTTGGATTACTATGCGGAAACAGTGGAGAATCTGGAAAAGCTGGCGGCAATGTACAGTAAAAATTACGAAAAACTGGATACGGAGATTCGCGAAGATATTTTGGATGCGAAGCTTTATTTAGAGCCGGGCGTGATAGACGATTATTTGAAAGCGTATCAAAAGATTGCCGATCCAGAACTGAAGTTTGAGTTGTTATTTGCTGGAACTTTATCGAAAGATGAAAAAGTGTTAGCGAAGATGCTAAGTTTACTGGAAAAACCGGAAATTGTAAAGCCGCAAGACCAAACGCATTTGTTTATTTATCTATATCGTAATTTGAAATCGCGTGAGCAAGCGTTTGAATGGCTGACAAAACATTGGGACTATGTAAAGAAAATGGCGGGAGATAAATCCTTAGATAGCTATCCGCGATATATGGCGAATGTGATTCGGGCGGAAAAAGAATATCGGGCATGGCGAGATTTCTTTGAGCCAATGAAAGATAATCCGGCACTAGCGCGCGCGATTAAGATTGGCGAAAGAGAAATTAAGGCACGGTTAAAACTAATTGCAGATGATAAAGTGGCGGTGTGCGCTGAGCTAGATGCTATAATGTAAGCATGAACGTTTTAGAATATGCTAAGGGGGTAGAAAAATTAGTAGACCCGATGGCAGTGGGGAAAGTGCAGTATCTGCAGACGAAGTTGAGACGGTTGCCGGTGTGCTGGCAAAAGAAAATCGTGAATAGCGCTACGAAGAAAGCAGACAAAATGCCGTTCGTGGTAGAGCCGTACTGTACTTTCTTGTTCTATGAAATTCCGGATCCTAGTAAGGTGCAGAAATTTATGCCGGACGGATTTTTGCCAGCAAAAGCGGCGGTGTTTGAGGGTGGGGCGAAAAAGTATTATGGGATAGTGAGTATGTTCCGTATCCATACTAGCGTGTTTTGGGGTGCGCGGGCGGAATATTATTTGGTAGCGGAGAATACGAAAACGGGCTTGCTCAGTTGGATAATGATGGACTATATTAGTGATACGATTTCATACGATGAGAAACATGGACTGAAATCGCCGGATGCGAAAAAAGCGGTGATGACGACGACTTGTGAAGGGGATTTCGTGTGCGAAATGCGAGCGGATGATGGCAAACAGAAGGTGATTTGCCAAGCGAATTTGATGCGGGCCAAAATGAAACTGCTGAATCAACGGCTGTGGATAGAGGGTAACACTTCTATCGCCTATGGTCGGTTGGCGGGCGAAACGGACGGGGACCTATTTTCGCTAACTTTCTTTCCGGAAGAAATGAAACAAGCGTTAGAAATACCGATGGAAGACGTAGCGCTAGCGGAAGTGGCATCTAGTCGGACAGGAAAGTTTGGCGCGGTGTTAGATAAAGTGGTGAGTTTTCCTTTCGCACAGCACATGCTAAGTGATGCGCCGGGACAGCAGACGCATTACGATAGTGAAGTGGCGCTAAGGGCGGCGGTTGAAGGTGTGGATTTTAATAAAATTAGAACTTTGAACGATTAGTGATATTTAAAACCAAGTGCTTGATAAAAATCCATTGCTGAGTATAGGCGGAAGATTTTGGCGGTGAGATTGTAGAGCTCGTCCGCCATTATAAGTGAGAATAAAGTGATGGCAAGGATGAGAAAGGTTTTGCGGCTGAGTTTTTGTGAAAGATAAATACAAGATGGTAAAATGATATACATTAAAAGAAGCGAGGAAAAACCAAAGAACAGTACACTACGTAAACAGACAAACCCGCCGATATTGCCGAAGTTTAAGATTTCGGTATTGTAATCCCAGTAGCGGGTGCCATTGCCGATGGTGTAGACCAGCCAGCCGGCTACAAGTTCTAAAATACCGGTGACGAGAAAGGAAATGAAAAATACGGCTATGGGGTGCTTTTTGATTTTGTAGGTGGTGAGTAAAATTAGGATGCTACCGATGGCGTAGATATTGATCCACGGAAGGAAATTGCCACCTTGCATATACCATTCTTGCATGCCGCCGTTGAAAAAGTAAAAGATAAATTCGTATACCCAGCCGAAAAAGCCAGAAATGACGATTAATAGAAAGATAACGCCGAGTTTTTGGTACGGTTGTAATTTTAATTTGTCATCTAGGTAATTATGGAATAATTTGCGGTATTTTAACATAAGTTTATTATAGCAAGTTTGGCAGCAAAAAAGCAGTTAAAACTGCCGTGGTGCCCGCGAAGAGATTCGAACTCTTACACCGGTGAAGGCACTAGCACCTGAAGCTAGCGCGTCTACCAATTCCGCCACGCGGGCCTAGAGTGATTGTACCATAAAAATGCCCCGAACGGAATGTTCGGGGCGGGCGAGATTAGAGAAGGCTTAGAAAAGCATAGAAGGAAGCTACTGAGTCTTGGTAAAGCTGTATTCCAATACCAGACCATTATCGAATTCTTCATCTAATCTCTTGAGTACTGCTTCTGATAAAGGTTCGTCTTTGCTATAGAAACATTTGTAATAGTGCGGGACGTTGCCCTGATCGTCGATATCGTCATCTTGGGAGATACCGGTAAGGTTTATCCGGTAGGTTCTGAATCCATTTTCTCGCAGATAGACACGAAAAGGTTGACTTCCTGAACTTAATTTGACTGATGCGTTTTGATGCATTGTTTCACCCCCCCTGAATATTTTGGATGTACGAGCAGTATTGCGTGAGATATATTTTACCATCTTTTATGGTTATTGCAATATGTGATATAATTTCGGTATAGATTGGAGGTGAGATGATAAAAGTTAATTTCAATGCGGAAGTGGACGAGGCGCGAGCACAGAAGATTTTGGCTGAAATCAAAAAAGACAAAATGGGTGGTTGGATGGAACTTCCCCGCAAGTACGATATGGGGGAATTTGCAAGGATCAAAGAAGCAGCAAAAAAAATCAATGAAGAGAGTGAATATCTGGTATGTATTGGGATCGGTGGGTCGTATTTGGGGCATAGGGCGGTAATAGAAGCTTTGCGCCCGAAGTCTGAAACGAAGATTATTTATGCTGGGAATTCTTTGAGTAGACGAGAACTAGAGTGGGCCCTTGCAAAGGTAGGAGATCATGATTTTTCAATTAATGTGATTTCTAAGTCTGGGACCACATTGGAACCAGCGATTGCTTTTGAAGCGTTTAAGAAAAAATTGGTTGAAAAATACGGGGCGGAAGAAGCGACACGGCGGATTTATGCAACGACGGATGCCAAACAAGGAGCATTGCACGATGAGGCTACAGAGAATGGTTATACGAAGTTTGTAGTACCGGATAATATTGGTGGGAGATATTCAGTGTTGACGGCGGTGGGGCTATTGCCGATGGCAGTGGCTGGCGTAGATGTAGACAAAATGTTGAAGGGAGCGGCTGAGGCGGTAGAAACAGCGGTGGAACCGGCGTTGAACTATGCTTTTATGCGGTATGCTTTGGATGCAAAGAAGTATGATACGGAAATATTTGCGAGTTTTGAGCCATCGACTGTGTATTTTAACGAGTGGTTGAAACAATTGTTTGGCGAAAGTGAGGGAAAAGATAAACGAGGAATTTTGCCGGATTCAGTGATATATTCTACTGACCTTCATTCTCTAGGACAGTATCTCCAGGATGGACGACGGAATTTGTTTGAAACTATTATTGATTTTCCAACTGATGATTTGAACGCCAAAATTGTGGCGGCAGTGCGGATTGCGCATACTGGAGGGGGAATACCAGTATTAAATATTAGCGTAACTTCGTTTGATGAAAAAGGATTTGGTGAGTTAATCTATTTCTTTGAACTGGCATGTGCAGTAAGCGCAAAACTTATCGGAGTAAACCCGTTTGATCAGCCTGGGGTGGAGAAATATAAATTAGAACTACATAAATTATTAGGATAATATTTGAAGAAACAAAAATAATAGTTTCAGGATACACTCAAGTCCGTTCGGTTGAGCTTACGGTTCTGAAACTATTATTTTTTATTTCCTGATTATTGTCCCGGCTTTGCCTTGTAATGCTTCGCTTAAATGTTCTATGTCGGTGATGATCCCGGTGCCGCCTGATTCAGCGAATTTGATGGCGGCATCTACTTTGGGGAGCATGGAACCAGTTTTGAAGTAATTGTATTTTTTATAATTATGGAGTTCTGTAATAGTGACGTTTTGTAAGGCGGTTTGATCTGGCGTACCGTATTTAATATAGACGTTGGGCACGGCAGTAACGGAAACAAAGATATTAGCCTTTACTTCTTCGGCGAGTTTTTCGGCGGCATAATCTTTGTCGATAACAGCGTCTATACCTTTAAGCCGTTTTAGAACTTTGGTGCGAGTAACGGGAATGCCACCTCCGCCGGCGGCTATAACAATCACGCCATCTTTGACAAGTTCTAAAATAGTGCGTTTTTCGACGATATCGATAGGTTTGGGGCTAGCAACTACGCGACGCCAGCCACGGCCAGCATCCTCTTTGACAGCCCAGCCGGTAACTTTGGCTAAAGCTTTGGCCTGTTTTTCGGGATAGAATTGGCCGATAGGCTTGGTGGGGTTTTTGAAAGCCGGATCGTTTTTATCTACTACAACTTGTGAAATCACAGTGGCAACTTTTTTATGTTTGCCGAGTTTGGCAAAAGCGTTGTTGATAGCTTGAGTGAGCCAGTAGCCGATTTGGCCTTGGCTCATTGCGACAGCAGTTTCTAGTGGCATAGCGGGAGCTTTGTCGGTGGCGGCGGACTCTTCGTGGATAAGAATATTACCGACTTGTGGGCCATTGCCATGAGCGACGATGATTTCGTATTTATCGGCAAGACTGGCGATAGTTTCACCTACTTTGGTGGCGATTTTTTTCTGAGCTTCAGCAGTAGCTTCGCCATTTTTTTGCAAAGCATTGCCACCGAGAGCTAAAACTACGCGTTTTTTCATATGTTTATTATAACATTTAAATGCTTGTGCTTAAAATAAACTTAATATATAATAAAGTTTATGGATAGGGCATATACTTTGACGCATCAAACACCGACTAGAAAAGATTTTGTGGATACGGCGGATTTTGATCAATCGGAGATTGTGGATATTATCAAACTTTCGCGAGTTGTGCGGGGATACATAAAAGAAGGTGGTTTGTTGAATTCTTTGTTACATAAGACTTTAGCGATGTTGTTTGAACAAAAGTCAACGCGAACTAGGGTGTCATTTGAAGTGGCAATGGTGCAGCTTGGTGGTCATGCATTAAATTTGGCTCCGGGCGCGATTCAGTTGGGAGCGCATGAAACAATTGAGGACACAGCGCAGGTGTTGGGACGAATGTGCGATATGATAATGTCGCGGGTGGATAAGCATGAATCAATTGAGGCGCTGGCAAAATATGCTCAAGTATCGGTGATTAATGGTATGAGTGACAGAGCGCATCCAACTCAGGGTGTTGGTGATATGATTACGATTTTTGACCATTGGCCGGCTGGGAAAAAACCGGGTGAAGTGAAAGTGATTTTTGTGGGCGATGCGACGCAAGTATGTAATACGTTGTGCGATATGACGACAAAGATGGGTATGAATTTTGTGCATTATGGACCAGAAAATCACAAAATTGGTGAGGAATGGTTAGAGATTGGTCGGAAAAATGTAGAAAAATATGGTGGCTCGGTGATGTGGACAGACGATGCTGAGTGTCTGAAGGGTGCAGACTTTATCTACACGGATGTGTGGTATGGCTTGTACGACAAAGAGACCCCGAAAGAAGAGTATATGAAGGATTTTTATCCGAAATATCAAGTGAATGATGAGATGATGGCGGCGACTAGCAATCCGAATTGTAGGTTTATGCATTGTTTACCAGCAAATCGCAACGAGGAAGTGACGGATTCGGTATTAGACGGGCCGAATTCGATAGCGTGGGATGAGGCAGAAAATCGTCTGACAGCTCAGCGCGGGCTGGTGTTATATTTTGGTCGGGTAGCGCAGGTAACGCTCGATTATATAAAACAACAAAAGGAGGGCAAAGATGCCAAAGAAGAAATATAAATTCAGGCTGTTTTCGGCAGTGCTTGCGACAGTCTGTATAATTTTGGTGGGAGATGCCGTAGCACCTACTGCAGCCATCGGGAATTCGATGTATGTGTGGTGGGCGATTATGCTAATTGGCTTCTTTGTGCCGTATGCGTTGATTAGCGCAGAGTTAGGTACGCAGTACCCGTCTGAGGGTGGTATGTATACCTGGATTAAAAAGGCTTTTGGCAAGAAATGGGCCGGTAGAGTAGCTTGGTTTTACTGGGTGAACTATCCACTATGGATTGCCTCACTTGCAGATCTCATCACTACGATGATTATGCAGATGTTTGGTATCGAGATGGAAATGTGGATGGTGCTGGCAATTCAGATATTCTACATTTTCCTAGTGACGATATTGGGAATGCTAAGGATTTCGCAGTCTGACTGGGTATCGAATATCGGTGCGATTATTAAAATTTTGCTACTTTCTGGTATTGGCTTCTTAGGCCTTTATGTGTTGTTTTCTAAAGGAACGGCAAATCCGGTAGAGGGTTGGCAAGATTTTGTACCTTTAGCATCGGCTGATGGAGGAATTGATTGGGCGGGGCTGTCATTTGTGTCGCTTATTATCTTTAATATGCTTGGTTTTGAAGTAGTGGGGACGTTTTACGATGATATGGATAAGCCAAAGAAACAAATTCCAAAAGCGATTATCCTAGGTGGGATTTTGATTGCTATTTTCTACATTTTCCCGTCGTTTGGTATGGGCGTAGGTACGCCATTTGAAGAAATCCAAACCAATACTGGTTTCTTGGATTCTTATACTGTATTAATGGCAAATGCCGGCTTTGAGGCGGCGGCAATTCAATCTATCTTGGTAGTGGTAGGCGGGTTGTTTATTTTGACACTGATTTCCAATGTTTCGTCATGGAACTTCGGTGTGTACTCGGTGATTGCATGCGCAGCCGAAGATGGGATGTTCCCGAAGTCTTGGAAGAAGCGCAATAAAGACGGCGTGCCATATATGGTAGGAATTTGGACCGGCATCGTGGCAACGATTCTAGCGGTGGCGGGTATAATTATTGCCTATGTATTCCCAGAAATGGAAGAGCTATCTAATATGTTCTGGGCATTCTTCTCACTGTCTTTGGTGTGTCTACTTTTGTCCTATATTCCAATGTTTGCGGCGTTTATCAAATTGCACAAGCAAGGGCAACAAGTTAAGAATGGCTATTGGCTAAAGATTGGTCCGGTACTACGTTGGGTAATGGGCGTTGTGCCACTAATCTTGCTGTTTGTATCACTATTCTTCACTTTGATACCAGAGCTTAGCTTGGAAGCGATTTTGGACAACTATATATTGATTATTAGTACAGTAATATGTATAGGCATTGGTGAAATAATGGTATTCCATATGAGCCAAAAAGATAAACAAAAGAAATTGGCGCGTAAAAAGAAGACAGCGCTAAAGTCTGGCAGATAGTTTATAATAAATAGTGGGGTAGTTAAAGCCCCACTATTTTAATAAAAGAAAGGAATTAAATGAGATTGAGTTCTACTCCGAAGCAAGATGGTTTTCATATGCCATCAGAATTGGCGCCACATAAATGCACTTATCTTTTATGGCCGGAACGTCCGGATAACTGGAGGGGTGGTGCAAAACCAGCCCAGAAGGCTTTTCGGGAAGTGGTAGAGAAGATCGCTAAACATGAGCCTGTGGTATTGGGCGTAAATCAATCGCAGTATTTGCATGTGTTGGGTATGAACATGAAGAATGTGCAGGTAGTAGAGATTTCTAATAATGATTCGTGGATCCGCGATACTGGCGCGACGATGGTGGTAAACGATGCTGGTGAGATGCGTGCGGTAGATTGGGGTTTTAATGGTTATGGTGGTTTGGTAGATGGGATTTATTTCCCGTGGGATTTGGACGATCAAATTGCAGCGAAGATGTCTAACATTGAGGGGGTAGATAGATATAGAACGGATGATTTTGTGTTGGAGGGCGGTTCGATTCATACGGATGGCGAAGGTACTTTGCTGGTAACAGAGGAGACTTTGTTGGCTGAAGGACGCAATCCGGGCAAGAGCAAAGAAGAGATTGAGGTAATTTTAAAAGAATATACTGGAGCCGAGAAAGTGTTGTGGTTGCCTTATGGTGTATATAAGGATGAGGATACGAATGGTCACGTGGACAATATTTGCCAATTTGTGGCGCCTGGAAAGGTAGTGCTAGCTTGGGAAGATAATCCAGAAGATCCGCAGCATGAACGATCAGTAGCTGATTTGGAGTATCTACAAAGTGTGACGGATGCACGAGGGAGGCAACTCGAAGTTGTAAAGATTCATGTGCCAAATGTAATAACAATTACAAAGGAAGAATCAGAGGGCGTAGACGTGGTGGAAGGTACTTTTCCGCGTAACGAGGGGGATCGCTTGCCGGCATCGTATATCAATTATTATAACTGTAATGGCGCGATAATTTTGCCGGTATTTAACGATGAGCATGATGCAGAAGCGGTACGAGTTTTGCAAGAGTGCTTTCCGGATCGGGTGATTGAGACGGTGTATGCGAGAGAGATTTTGCTGGGGGGTGGGAACATTCACTGCATTACGCAGCAGGTGCCCAAAGTTTAGCAAAAAGGCTAGTTAGAAAATTGAGTTGGAAGTGAACTCCAACTCAATTTTTGTTGACGGTATTTTAATTCCGTTGGAATTAAAATGGTTATGGTATAATTGGGCTATGGATAAATTATCGTATGATGGGCCGATAGTTTTGGCAATTTTGGACGGTGTGGGGTTGGCGCCGGATGGGCCGGGTAACGCTGTAAGCAGGGCTCGGACATCGTTTCTCGGCAAAGCAGCACGAGAGTATTTACACGTAGCATTGGACGCTTCTGGTGAAGCAGTGGGGTTGGTGGCTGGTCAAATGGGTAATTCTGAAGTAGGACATAACACGATGGGCGCGGGTCGGGCGATCAAACAAGGTATTGCGAAAATAGAAGAGGCTTTTGCTACTGGTGAAGTGTTTGACTCTGAAGCTTGGAAGGGTGCGATTTTAAGAGTGCTTGATAGGAGCGAAGGGACTGGCGGCAATGAGCAGGCAGCTCAACGTACATTGCATTTTGCTGGGATTTTTTCTGATGGTGGGGTGCATAGCCATATTTCGCATTTAGAGCAAATGATACAAAAAGCGTACGATGATGGTGTGCGACGAATGCGTGTGCATGCTATTTTTGATGGGCGTGACGTTTTGCCTCAATCTGAGCCAAAATATATTCAGAGGTTTGAGAAATTTGCGGCGAAGTTTCAGGATGCAGATATACGAATAGCTTCTGGTGGGGGGCGGATGACTACGGTGTCGGATAGATATGGGAATGATTGGCAGATGGTGGCACGTGGTTGGGATATGATGGTGAATGGGGAGGCGGATTATTATTTTAAGTCTGCTGAGGAAGCGATATCGGTGTTGCGTCGGGTGAAACCTGGTGTGCAAGATCAGAATTTGCCGGCTTTTGTGATAGTTGGTGCTGATGAGCAGCCGGTAGGGAAGATAGAAAAAGGCGACGCGTTGATTTATTTTGATTTTCGGGCAGATCGGGCGATAGAAATTGCAATGGCGTTTACCTATTGGGACTTCCCGTATTTTAAGCGAGGTGATTACCAGCCGACTGATGTGTATTTTGTGGGGATGACGGAATATAATTCTGATACGCATGTACCGGAGCATCGTTTGGTGGAACCGGTGGAAATAGACGAGACTTTGAATAGATTTTTGAGCAAGCAAGGTATTTCGGAGCTTGCGGTCTCGGAAACGGTGAAGTTTGGCCATGTGACCTATTACTTTAATGGCAATAGTTATGATAAAGTAGTAGGGGAGGAGCACGTAAAGATAGATTCATATACTGAGCCTTATGAAACACGGCCATGGATGCGGACGGCAGAAATTACCGATGTGGTGTTGGAGAATTTGGATAAGTATAAGTTTGTGAGGCTAAACTATCCGGGCGGTGATATGGTGGGGCATACAGCCGATATGGAGGCAACAATTGTAGCAATGGAGGCGATAGATTTGTCGTTAGCACGGATTGCTGCTAAAGTAGATGAATTGGGTGGTGTGTTGGTGATAGTGGCGGATCACGGTAATGCAGAAGAGTTACTGGACGCGAATGGAGCGAAAAAGACTTCGCATACCACTAATAAGGTTCCGTGTATTATATACGATAATACGGCGAATAGAACAAAATATCAGTTAGCACCAGTAGTAGAACCGGGATTAGCAAATATTGCGGCAACGATGGCTGTGCTGTTGGGCGAAAATGATTATCCGGAAAGTTGGGATACGGCGCTGATAGAAGTTGAATGATACCTGGGGCATTATGCGCGGGAAGTTTGTGCTATAATGGTGGCATTATGATTACGAAAGCTATTATCCCAGTCGCGGGGTGGGGCACGCGGCGGTTACCAATTACGAAAATTATTGAGAAATCTATGTTGCCGGTGGGGAATCGGCCACTGGTGGACTATTCCGTGCAAGATTTGATAAAGGCGGGTGTGAAAGATATATATATGGTGATATCTAACGTAGAGCCGTGTCAAGTGCAGGAGTTTTATAAGGATAATTTGGCGTTGAACCAGTACTTGATTGAACGCGGAAAAGAGGACAGGTTGAAATTGGCAAAAACTTTGCCGGATGACGTGACGATTCACTATACAGTGCAAGACCCGGCGGCAAAATATGGGACAGCAGTGCCGATTGCGATGGTAGTAGAAGAATATAATATAGATGAGCCGGTGTTGGTGTTTATGGGCGATGATTTCGTGTGGAACCCGGGTGGCGAGAATGCAGCGGAAGCTTTGATAAAAGCGGCGGGTGAAAATGAGAGCGCGATACTGGGTGTAGAAATTCCGCTAGAGAAAGTGGAGAAATACGGTGTATTAGCGGCAGAAGATGGGAAGTTGACTGGTGTGGTGGAAAAACCAAAGCCGGAAGAGGCGCCAAGCAATTTGATTAATGTTTCTAAGTATATAATGGCGCCGGAGCTTTTGCAGCGGATTGTGAAATATGTGAATGAGAATGATTTTGGGCCGAAAGATCAAGAATACATGGTGACCGACCCGATTGATGAATATATTAAAGATGGTGGTGTGGTGCGTGTGGCACCAGCTACGGGCGAGTACTTGGACGGTGGCTCAGTAGAAGGCTGGTTGCATGCGAATGAAGTAGTATGTAAAGAACGCAAGTAGTATTTTTTATTTGTGTTCTTCTCCGATTTCTTTGGCCATACGCTCGAGTTTGCGGAAATCGGTTTTGTTGGCGCGGGTGAGTGGAAGATCGTCCAAGAAAATGACTTTGCGGGGGATTTCGTAAGATTTGAGCGTGATGCGGCGACGGCCGAGATTAAACGGTTGGGTAGCTTGCTTCATGATTTTACGACGGATTTGGTTGTTATGGCCGACGCCGTCATTGGTGACGATGAAAGCGTAAGAAGCGAGCTTTAGCTTGGGATCGGGGCCTTTAACAACGTAGCATTTTTTCACTAAATCGGATTTGGCGATGGCGGCACGGACAACTTCGTAATAAACTTTGGCCGGAAGATTATTAATAAAGAAAGTGGCGCGACCAACCAAAGTGATGTAGCCGGTTTCGGAAACGTAGGCGAGATCGCCGGTTTTGACGAAGCGCTTGCCTTTGATTTTGATGATTTTGTCTTCGTCTAGTTCCGGACGGTTATAGTAGCGGTTTAGCATGTGCTTGCCGGTGCAATAAAGGATGCCGGTTTTGCCGAAGCCGAGCTCTTCGCCAGTTTCCGGGTCTAGCACCATGACGTGGGTGCCGGCGGGGATGCGGCCGACAGAATCGGGATTATAGGCGGCGGTGCCGACAGCGGTGGAAATAAGGCCGAGAGCTTCGCCGACACCGTAGCCGTTGCTGATTTTGACGTTTTTGAGCCCGCGAGATTTGAAAAACTCTAGCGCGGCCAGTGAAGCGGATTTTTCTAGGCGTTCACCGCCAGAAGCGAACATTTTGAGATCAGAAATGTCGGTGTCTTCTTTGATATTTGGCAAAGCTTCAAGTAGGGGCGGGATGCCGAAGATGGTGTTAGGGTTTTTGCCGATATAATAATCTAGGTTAGTATCGTCTATATCGGGGGTAAGGATGACTTCGCCACCGCCGCAAATGGGGGCGATAACAGAAACTACCAGCCCGTAAGGGCAGTCAAACTTGACGTAGCTCATCCAGGAATGCAACTCTTTATCCCACATTTTGACGTTGGACGCAACTTTGGAATAGATAGCATCGGCGATGAGATTTTTGTTAGTAAAGACCATGGGCTTGGGGCCAGAAGTAGAGCCAGAAGTGAAAGAGATAAGAGCTTCTTTGTTGGCGGAAAAGATGTTTCTAGGTGTGTGGCCTTTATATTTTTCGGCAATTTTAGTGATGGGCTGATGGCCAAGCCAGAAACCATCTAGGGCGTGAAATTCAATATCTTCTGTTTGCTCATCGTCTGGGCTGGCTTCGTCTACGGTGCGGCCATCTAGATTGATGACGTATTTGACGGACTTGGCGTCTTTTTTAAGATCTTTGATACGGCCGGGAGATTTTTTGTAAGTGATAAGAATGGACGAATTGAATTCGTCTAGGTAGTGTAAGAGCGTGTCGCGTGGGGTTTTTTCGTCCAGAAAGGCAACGACGGCGCCGATTTGGTTGGCGGCTAAGAAAATTAGGATATTTTCGTACATAGAGCGGCCGGTGGCGACGGTGATAATGTCGCCAGATTTGATGCCGAGTTCTAGGAAGGCTTTGGCAAGGGTTTTGCGGTCGTTTTTGAGTTCGCGACGGGTGAAGTCTAGTTCTTTCTGATTGGCGACGACGCCGTCCCAGTGGCGGAAACTAGAAAGATTAAATAATGCTGATATGCTGATAGGCGGGACGAATGGGTCGCGCTTCTGATGCTTGATTTTTAACATATACCTCCTGTGTTAAGTTTATTTTAACATATTTTTGTATGGGGAGTGGAGGACTTTTGGGGAATGTATGATATAATCTAAACATAAATAATTTGAAAGGAAAATATGCAACCAAATAATATAGGCAATCAGCCGGCGGGGCCAGCAGCTGAGGCCGGAATGGCGAGTGCGGGTGCGCCGGTGAATGCGGCTAGTGCTGCACCAAAATCACCTGACCCAACGTTTGATAACGGGCCATCCGTAGTAGAGGGTAAAGGTGGAAAGAAGACCGGCTGGATAATTGGTTTAGTATTGATGGCTTTGATTGCAGCCGGTGGCGTAGGATTTGGCGTGTGGGCCTGGATGGATGGCAATACACAGAAGGACGCGTTGAATATGCAAATTAGCTCGCTGAAGCAACAGGTTAATAGTTTGCAAGAGCAATTAGATAATGGTGGAGCTGAATATAATAATCCAATAATACAATCTTTGAATTCTGACGAAGAATATAGAGTATGGCTGAGTTCTTCCATTGTGGATGGGAAAGAAATGAGAATTGGGATTAAAGATGGAAAAATTGATATTTGTAGTATCTATGAGACGGGCGGTGCTTTTGTTGACGATTGCATGATTGAAGGCGTTTCTGGTGATATTTTTAATGTAGTAGAATTTGGACAAGGACAGGATAATTCGAATTCAAACATTGGTTTCATTATGACGGACGGCTCTGTTTATTATTTTCCGTTTGTTGAGGCTATGAAAAATAATGAGTTCAGCATAAAAGGTAAATTAAATGTTGACGGATTTGTTACTGACGCTATTGAGATTACTGCTGGTCCTACAGAGCCTGGTGTGGCGGGCGGTTATGGCTCTACAATATTCATCCTTAAGGATGGTACTTACGTTAAGTTTGATGAAGCAATGTTAAATTAGTTACAAGATAGGAAGAATGATAATTAGCACTCTTGCATTGTGAGTGCTAATTTGCTACAATAGGGGGTATTATGCAAGAAGAATTTAGTGAAATCATGAATCGGTTAAGCGAAAACGCAAGGTTTGCGCTACAAAAGGCCGATTATTACAGTAAGCGATATAACAATGGTTATATGGGAACGGAGCATCTGCTACTCGGAATTATGAGCATAGATATGTCTACCGGGGCGAAGATGATTCGTGACGAAGGTGCGACGCTAGAAGAAGTGGAAAAAGCGTTAAATAAAGCGGCGGTGGAAGTGCCGGGTAGCGACATGGCAATGATGTCGCTATCGGAAGCGGTGATTTTGACGCTTAGGATGGCGCAAAATTATATACGCGAGCAGGGCCTGAGTGTGATAGGCACCGAGCATATATTATATGCTTTGCTTTCTCAGCCGAATTCGCGGGCTTCGCTAATATTAACTGGGCTGAAGGTAGATACGGAAAAGTTATTGAACGAAATTGAAGATCTAGTAGAAGAACAAACTAAAGATGAAAAGCTAAAAGCTGAAAAAGCGAAATATTTGAAGAAAACGCCACTGAAGTTTTTGAATCGGTACGGGAAAGATTTGACGGAAGAGGCGAAGGCGGGGAAACTAGATACCGTAATAGGGCGTGAAAACGAGATAGAACGGGTGGTGACGGTATTAAGTCGCCGGACGAAATCTAACCCGGTGTTAATAGGTGAGGCAGGCGTAGGTAAAACGGCGATTGTGGAGGGTTTGGCGACACGGATTGCGAATAATGAAGTGCCAGGGAACTTAATTGGTAAACATATTTACCAAGTGGATCTGAGCTCGGTGGTGGCGGGGACGAAGTTCCGCGGGGAATTCGAAGAACGTATTAAGGGGATTATAGATGAGGCGACGGGGGATGATAGCGTGCTGTTATTTATAGACGAAATACATCTGCTTTCTGGTGCGGGGTCTAGTGAAGGCAGCATGGATGCGGCGAATATTTTGAAGCCAGCGTTAGCGCGGAATTCTATCAACCTGATCGGTGCGACGACTTTGGACGAATATCGGAAATCTATTGAAAAAGACAAGGCGCTTTCGCGTAGATTCCAGACGGTGATGGTGGAAGAACCCTCGGCTGCAGTGACGCTCCGGATTTTGAAGGGGATTAAGAAACATTACGAAAAGCATCATGGGGTGGTGATACCGGACGAGATTTTGGAAACGGCGATTACGATGAGTCAAAGATATATTAACGACAGATTTATGCCGGACAAGGTAATAGACGTGATAGACGAAGCAAGTGCGATTGCAAAAGTGGCGGCAGATAAAAAGGGCGGCGGCAAGTATAAAAAATTGAAAATTGAAAAAACAACTTTGGAGAATAAGATTTCGGATGCGGCGGAAAAAGAGGATTACGAAAAAGCGGCGAATTTGAAGACAGAACTGGCGAAGCTAGAGCAAGAGATTAAGAAATTAGAAAAAGCCGGTGTGAAAGAAACGGAGAATCCGATTTTGACGGAAGAAAACTTAGCAACAGCGGTAAGTTTGAAAACTGGTATACCGGTGAGTAAAGTACATGGGTCCGAGATGAAGATGTTGGTTAACTTAGAAGATGAGCTAAAAAAATCCATTATCGGGCAAGATGAGGCGGTGGCGGCGGTAGCGAAGGCGATACGGCGCGGTCGGAGCGGAATTGCGGATGCCAAGCGGCCGATCGGTTCGTTCCTATTCATGGGGCCAACTGGCGTAGGGAAAACGGAATTAGCACGAGTGATAGCGCGTGAAGTATTTGGTGGGGAAAATGCGCTAGTAAAAATAGATATGAGTGAGTTTGGCGAGAAGCATAATGTGTCGCGATTAGTGGGTGCGCCAGCGGGATATATTGGTTATGATGACGGCGGAAAGCTGACCGAAGCGGTGCGCCGCAAGCCATATTCGGTCATACTGTTTGATGAGATTGAAAAAGCGCATCCGGATGTATTTAATTTACTGCTTCAAATATTAGAAGACGGCGTGTTGACGGATGGACAAGGTAGTAAGATTAAGTTTAACAATACGATAGTGATTTTAACGTCTAACCTTGGGTCGGCGGATATGTTTAGGGAATCAGAACTTGGCTTTGCTGCAAAGACGGCGAAAGACAAGAAGGCTTTGGCGGAAGAATACGAAGAAAATAAATCTTATGCAATGAAGGCGCTCAAGAAAGTGATGCGACCCGAGTTAATTAACCGGCTCGATAATATCCTGGTATTTCACGCACTGACGCGGAAGAATGTGGAAAGAATATTTGATAATTTGATAAACGATTTGAAGAAGCGATTGGCGACAAAAGGGATCGGTCTAAAGATTGATGAAAAGGCAAAGAATTATTTGATCGAGGAAGGATATGACCCGAAGAATGGGGCAAGGCCGCTGCGGCGAAAGATTGAAGACGAAGTAGAGTCGCTAGTATCGGAAGAAATTATCGCGGAAGGATTGAAAAAAGGTGATATCCCGACATTGAAATTAGTAAATAAGAAATTGAAATTAGTAAAAGAATAATTGAAAGGATAATATGAAGAAATTAACAAATGACTATTTGGTACCTACGGTAGTAGAAGAAACTAATAAGGGGGAAAGAGCATATGATATTTATTCAAGGCTTTTGAATGATCGGATTATTTTCTTAGGCGAAGATGTGAATGCGCATACGGCGAATTTGGTGGTGGCGCAGTTGCTATATCTTGCGCATGAGGATCCGAAAAAACCGATTAAACTATATATTAATTCTCCGGGTGGTTCGGTATACGATGGGTTGGCGATTATCGATACGATGAATTATATTGAGCCGGATGTAGAAACTATTGGCATCGGCCTGCAGGCAAGCATGGGGGCGTTGTTGCTTTCGTGTGGAGCGAAGGGCAAGCGATATTGTCTACCGAATGCGCGGATTATGATACATCAACCATCGTCCGGTACAGAAGGTAAAATCACCGACCAGGAAATTATGTTACGTGAAGGCATTTTCTTGAAGAAACGGACAGCAGAGATTTTTGCGAAAAATACTGGTAAAGATTTGAAGCAAGTGGAAAAGGATATGGATCGTGATAACTGGATGAGTGCAGAAGAAGCCAAAGAATACGGTATAATTGATGAAATTATAAAATAGGTTTTATAACTGTGGTACTGCGAACTTTAAAAGTTCGCAGTATTTTTTTGTGTTGATTTTTGGGATTTCTTTTTGCTTGTGGTAAAATAAAGCTATGACGAAGGATAAGGTGTGGGGAAAGAAAAAAGTCCTAGTGGCGGGGTTGGTGATTTTAGTGATAATAATTGTGGGGCTAGTAGTGGGGAATGTGATTTTGGTGACTAATCAAAAGAATCAGGTTGATGATAGACAGGACGAAGAGAGTGAACATATTGAAAATACAGAGGATTATGAGATTGTAGTGGAGCTACATGGTGCGGAGGGGAGTTCATCGACAAGTGCGAGTGGGAGTGGCAAATAGATATGCGGGTTAAGAAACAGACGATTTTTGTAATATTATTGATGGCGTTGTTCTGCGGTAGTTTGTGGCTAGGAGGGCAGGAGGCGCATGCTGATGGCTGGTCGTTTAGTATTGAAGCATTTGTGAATTATTCTATTAGTGGTTGTAGTGTAAGCGGGGGTGAAGTGATTTGCAGCTTTAGTATAAAACCGCAGGAGAATTTGACAAAGGCCAGTTATACTGGTCAGCCCCCTAGACAGGATATGCAGATAGACGTAACTCCAAAAGGTTCTTATGGTATGACGGCATTGAAAGACAAATATTTGGGGTATTGGCATTACAGTGAAAATGCATCGCAATTGTTGGATATTCAAAATCCGACTTATTCTTTGAAAATAGATAAGAGTAAATTGAAAAAACAAGAGAATAAGGGAGATGTTACGGTAATTACTTACACTGGGCAGTTTTGTTTTGATGTGGATGTACATTGGCGAGAGTATGGGTATAATAACGTGACTCATGGCGGAGACAGCAACTTCTGTGGTGATTTCAGTGTACAGGAAAGAATACCTTCTGAGTTTAAAGGTAAGTCTAGTGTTGGATCGACGACGACCGATTGGGTAAATGCGACAATTTCGAAATTGAAAGTGATTAATGATTGCGCGGCGGATGGATGCGACGTCAAGTTTGTGCATAGCCTGAAACGTACTGCTGGCTATGGGACATCTAGCTATGAGATAAAAAGAACATCGAATTATTCTAGACTAGGAGTGAACGGTAAAACTTTAAAGACTGGTAGTGAAAATTTTAATAATGGAAGTGAAAGAGAGGAATATAGTGAGACTGTAAAACTCGTTCCGGGTCAGGTGGTGTGTGAGGATATGAGGTTTAGAATTAATAGCAATAATGAGTATAGAACTACTACGGTTTGCGCGATGGCTTTGGGCAATGTGAAATCTACTATAGAGCAAAAGGTAGCCAATAGTAGCGTAGGTAAGTATAGTGATATGCAGGCGTTGGTATATGCTAAGCCTGGTGATACATTGATATATGAAACAACATACAATCCGGCTGTGCAATACGCTTATTATTTGGGCGCACAAAGAGTGAAGATAGATAATGGCGCAATAATAAATCCTTATTCATTCTTGTCTACGCTCGGTTCGGCATTTAATTATTATAAAGGAAGTGGTCTTGGAACTTGGCACAATTCTTTTACGGTGTCCGGGGATAAGATTAGTCTTTTTAGGAATTATTATGAAGATGAGAAGTATAATGGCGATATTACTAGGCGGATTGAACGTAATAATTATGAAGTGAGTAATCCGGTAGATGTAGGTAGAGAGCTGACTGTTGTTGCGGAAACTAATTTAAATGATAGCACCAAGACTACTCCAAGTGAGATTAGTTTTGTAAAATACAAAGATGGTGAAAAGTATTATAGTTTAGGAAATGTTAAGACAAATAGGATTTGGGGCTCTGCTAGTGCTCTGGTGCCGTATAATTTTGTTAACAAAACGGAGATTTCCTCGATAGATCAGCTGGTTTACGCTGGCGAGACGGCCAATATTGCCTACAAAGTTGTTACTGAACTAAAAGAAAATAATTTGTTAGAGGATACTTATGCCACTGTGGCGAAGAATGCAAAATGGAAGATGGAAATTTGCTATGGCAATGACTACGAGAATTGTTATTGGAGTGAGGAAAAAACTGGTAATTTGCATGAGAAAGAGGATATCTGGGATGAATCTACAAAAGAGGATGATAGTACAAAAACGCAGATCGTTGTTCCAGATGTGCCAGCAGGGACCAAAATTTGGGTGAGGTCGGCGGTATATCCGAAAGATAGTGGCGGGGATGATAATATAAAGCCAGACTATTATGATCCGAATGATCCTAATTCGTGGGCTTATTCAGATTGGGCAGAGCTTACTGTGGCAAAAAAGCCGAGTTTCCAGGTGTGGGGCGGAAGCATATATTCGGCTGGTAATATTAGTGTGAACACGAGTGAAAAACAGCATGTGTTTGGAGTCAACAATTTTGAGGAGGTATTGAAGAGTAAGAACAATACAAGTTATATTTTTGGGCCCTGGACAGAGTTAGGGTTAGTAGCAAGCGGTAGCGTTGTGGGGCTTGCTAGTGGTGCTGGTACTGGGTATGCCGAGGCTAGTGATGCCCTGTCTGTGCCAATACCCGATGAGCATCTGGGGGGTAGTGAGGAATGGGACGTAAATTACTGTTTGAGGAGTACGCTTAGCTTTGCAAATAGCAATTGTAATAGTAGCGTTGGTGGCCTGAGTGGTGTGAGCCAGGGCGATAACAGAGAGGCGTTGATAGCTAGGTTCGTGGATGATGGTGGGAGCGATATTAACCGAGTTGATTTAGCTGGCGATTTAGACAGTGTAATAGTTGAAAGTGGTACTAATCTATATTATAAGGATGGAGATTTGAGGATTGCTGGTGATGTAGTTTACGGTGATGCTGTTTATAGTACGCTAGCAGAAATCCCGAAGACTATTATTTATTCTACTGGTAATATCGTGATTGATTGTGATGTAGAGAGGATTGATGCTGTATTGATTGCTAAAGGCGACATTAATACTTGCCCGACTGACGTGATTGATGGACAGGAAGACCGTGACAACAAGGATAATTCTACGCCGTTGAAAATCAATGGTTCTACGATTTCTGATACGCTGACGCTAAATAGAACTTATGGAACAGCGACTGGAGTGAACACTGTAGTGCCGGCGGAGGTGATTAATTATGACACGACTCTGTACTTGTGGGCGAATGGAAAATCTGACGTGACTAGGACTGGAAAAATTGTGACAACATATCAAAAAGAGTTATCGCCGAGATATTAAGATTTATTTTACGACAGCGAACTTGTTTTTACCTTTTTTGATAACGGCAGTTTGATTGAGCGTAATGTCTTCAGTAATTTTGGTGCCATTGATGGAAATAGCTCCGGCACTAATGAACTCACGTGCTTTCTTTTTTGATTCGGCAAGATTGGTAATAGTGAGAGCATCTACTAGACTAACGTTTTTTGAGATGGTAGGTAAAAAATTGGCAAATTCGGAGATTTCATCAGTGGAGAAATCGGCAAAATTAGTGTTTTTGTCAAATAGTAAATTGGTAAGATTCTCGATGGCTTTGGCATTCTCCTTGCCGTGTACTATTTCTGTAACGTTTTTAGCTAAGGTTTTTTGGGCGAAGCGGTCTTCTGGATGTTCGGAATGGCGACGAATGGTAGTCTCAATATCGTTTTTATTGAGTAGAGTGTAGATCTTGAGGAGATATTCTACGGAACTATCAGGTTGATTGAGCCAGAATTGATAAAAATCGAAAATTGAAGTGTAATTACCAGATCCGTTGTCGGAGCTAGCGAGCCAAACAGCATTACCTTCGGATTTGCCAAACTTGCGTCCGGTAACTGGATCAATGACTAGAGGGGTAGACCAGACGTCGGCGTCGGCGTTCTCCAAGCGTTTAATCAGATGTATACCGGAAGTACAGTTGCCGTATTGGTCGGCACCACAGAGTTGTAAGGATACGCCATGCTCGCGGAAAAGATGCAAAAAGTCATATCCTTGGATGAGAGTATAGGAGAACTCAGCATAGGAGATGCCGGACCCGCCAGTGCCAATGCGGTTTTGAACGAATTGGCGGTCTAGGAGTTGAGTCATAGAAAAGGCTTTACCAACTTCGCGGAGGAAATCTAGATAGTTGATATTTTTAAACCAGTCATAGTTATCCACCATGGTGATGTCGGTGGAATTGATTATTCGCTCAATTTGCGATTTAATACAGCGTTTGTTGTGTTCTACTTCGTCTAGGGATTTGAGGTCGCGTTCACTGTTTTCTTTTGGGTCACCGATTTGGCCGGTGGCGCCGCCAACTAGAAGGTATGGTTGATAGCCATGTCGGATAAAACATGCACACATCATGAGTGCAGCGAGATTGCCGATAGTAAGAGAATCAGCGGATGGGTCGGCTCCCCAGTAGAATTTTTTGGATTCGCGATTGTCGAGAACTTTAGGATCTTTGATGGTGGTCTCGGCAGTGAAGCCACGATAAATCAATTCTTCGGATAAATTCATAATGTAATATTAGCATATTTTATAGAGTAGCACCAGTGCGAGCTTTGTTGGCCCATTCGTCGGCGAGCTCGTTATATTTAGTGCCGGCATGGCCGCGGACCCAGATGAGCTTGACTGGGTATTTGTGGTAGAGTGTGTATAATTCTTTGACGATGTCGAGATTCATGATTTCTCCTTTGGATTTTTTCCAACCATGTGATTGCCAGACGTCGGCCCATTTGGTAAGGACGTTAATCCAGAATTCAGAGTCGGAGTGAATTTCGCAACCTTCGATGTTGGCGTACTTGATAGCAGCAATCATAGCGAGGCCTTCCATGCGAATGTTGGTAGTGTGAGCTTCGCAACCTAGTGCTACGGGATTACCTGTTGTGCCGTCTATTACAGCATAGCCACCGGGGCCTGGGTTAGGTGACGCGCTGCCGTCCGTCCATAGGGTCTTCATAGGAAAATTATATCATAGGCGTGTTATAATCGTAGGTATGAAATATTTAGCAGTTTTGGGGCGACAACCAGAGGTATCAGCGGCGGAGCTAGGTGCTTTATATGAAGATGTCGAACTATTATCTGGTAAGGTAGCTGTTTTTGATTCGGAACAAGAGCCTGATATCGCTCGTTTGGGTGGGGTTTTGAAAATTGCTGAGAAGATGGAAGCTAAGCCACTAGTGTATTTATCGGGTTTGTCTGGAGGAAAGATTACACTGGGGATTTCTGATTATTCCAAGAGTGCTTCACGAAAGAGTGCTATGATAGAGGCACTAAAATTGAAAAAGATTTTGATACGGCATGGGCAGAGTGTACGAGTGGTGGAAAATAAGGAAGCGACGCTTTCTACTGCGACTTCTTTACATAATGGGCTCTCCGGCAAAAATGAACGTAAAATTGAATTTATCAAGGTGGATGATGTTTGGTATAAAGTAATTGGAGTGCAAGATATTGGTGCGTATGCAAAGCGTGACCAGGCGAGGCCAGCGCGGGATGCAAAGGTGGGTATGCTACCACCGAAGTTGGCTCAGATTTTGATAAACCTGTGCGGAAATCTGAAGCCAGGTGCGGTGGTTTTAGATCCGTTTTGTGGGACTGGAGTGGTACTGCAAGAGGCGTTGTTGATGGGATATAGGGCGTACGGGACTGATATTAGTGAAAGGATGATACAATACAGTGAAAAAAATTTGAATTACTTTGGTTTTGATGGGTATAATGTAGAAGTTGGTGATGCGACGTCTTTTAAATGGTCACAACCTATAGACGCGGTAGCTTGTGAAGGATATCTTGGTAAACCGATGTCACAGATTCCGTCTGGCGTCAGTCTGAAAGAAGAGAAACAAGAATGCGGGACGATAGTTTTAAATTTTTTGAGAAACTTGGTGGAGCAGATTGTGCCTGGCACTCCGGTAGTAATTGCAGTGCCGGCCTGGCTGAGAGAAGATGGTGAATATTCTCGTTTAGAGGTTGTTGACAAGATAGACGAACTGGGGTATAATGTGGATAATAAAATGCGCGAGGGGCTTCTTTATCATCGAGAAGGGCAAATCGTAGCAAGAGATATAATAATTTTAAGGAAGAAATAAATGTCACATGTGAAAGCTGGCGGTACCGCCAAGAACGTCCATAATAATGCTGGCCAGCGCCTAGGCGTTAAGCGTTTTGGTGGCCAGAAAGTTAAGAATGGCGAGGTTCTAGTTCGTCAAACTGGGGCCACGAAGATTGCTGGTCCAGGTACCTATATGTCACGTAATTTTACTATTCATGCGGCAAGGGATGGTGTGGTAACTTTTGTGAAGACAAAAAAGACACATTTTTCAGGGAAGAGCCTGCCGCGTGTTCGTGTAGAAGTGCGCTAATTGAGATTAGATAACCCCCGGATTGGGGGTTATTTTTTGTGATATAATCTTTTTATGGCTAAGAAGAAAAAGTTGAAGTTCTCTTTTCGGGCGATCTTGTCTGTGCTAACGGTGATTTTGGTAGGGTACGTAGTTTATCGGAATTGGCCGGATATTTTGGATACTGTTGACCATTTGGGTGAGACGAATGTATTCGTACTACTACTTTTGATACCGGAACAACTATATATGTATTATGCTTGTGGTCAAATTTTTTTCTCATATCTTAGGAATCGGAAGAATGTGCAGAAGTTTTCTGGAAAAGAGATTTTGTTGATTTCAACGGAGTTAAATTTTGTGAACCATGCTATACCGGCAGGAGGAGTGGGTGGATTGGCATTTTTGACTTATCGGCTTTTACCGTACAATGTGACGGCAGGGCAAGCGAGCTTCTTGTATCTTTTTCGTTATGCAGTGACGACAGTAATTAATTATGTGCAAGCGCTGATTGCTATAGGGGTATTATTGATTTTAAATTTAATACCAGATGAGGCGAAATGGATTATACCGGTGTCGCTTTTGATGAATATGGGTGTATTTTTCTTCCTGTGGTTGGTAATTTATGTTGCTAGTAGTGGGAAAAGGATTGAATTTTTTTCGAGGACGGTTTCAAGAATCATGAACCGTGTAGTGAGGATTTTTACATTTGGTCATAAGCGTCAATTGATGAAGTATGAGAAAATTAGCAATTATTTTGCAGACATCCACGAAAGTGTTAAGATTGCGAAGGAAAATAAGCGATATCTAAAGAAGCCGGCGGTATGGGGCGTAGTCTATAGTTTTTGCGAAATTGCTACTTACTGGATTGTGGCGATTTCTTTGGGAAGGCCAGAACTTTTGCCGTTTATTATGGTGGGAGAAGCGATTGGCTCGGTATTTGACGGAATTGTACCATATGGATTGTATGAGCTTGGCATGGCAGGGGTTATGATTGCACTTGGAGTAGATTTTCCCACGGCGACGATAATTACGGTAATGACAAGAGTTGTTACTTTGTTGTTTACTATTGTTTCGGGATCGTGGCCTTACTATCGAGCGATACGAGGTAAGAAAAATGCAGAGCGAGATTAAGCTTACACCGACCGAATTTTTGGCCGTGACAAATCAAAATTTAGAGTATGCTTTTAGTGGGGTGACATTAGAGGGTGAAGTAGTAAGTTTTAAGATTAATCAGGGGAAATGGGTATTTTTTGACGTAAAAGATGCGGGGTCGAGTGTATCGTGTTTTATGACACTTTTTCAATTGAGAATGCCCTTGAAGGATGGGATGAAAGTGACAGTGCGTGGTGTGCCGAAGGTGACAAAATGGGGGAAATTCTCTTTTACGGTAACTGCAGTGATGCCGGTGGGAGAGGGAAGTCTGAAAAAATCATATGAATTGTTGAAGAAAAAGTTGACGAACGAGGGGCTGTTTAACGTGGAGCGAAAGCGTCCACTGCCAGGAGATTTGACTAGATTGGGTGTAGTGTCTAGTGTTGATGCGGCTGGCTATGCTGATTTTGTGAAAATTTTGAATGCGAGGTGGGGTGGCATAGATGTGCAGGTGGCTCATACACAAGTGCAAGGTATGGATGCTCCGGATCAAATTATTAGAGCGTTAAAATATTTTAATGAGCGTAGCGAGGTTCAAGTGATTGCAATTTTACGAGGCGGTGGGTCAGCGGATGATTTGGCTTGTTTTAACGATGAGGAGTTGGTACGGACGATTGCGGCATCTAAGATACCAATAATTACTGGCATAGGGCATGAGGTAGACGAATCTTTGGCCGACTTGGCTGCAGATGTGCGAGCTTCAACGCCATCTAATGCAGCGGAAATGCTGACTCCGGATAAACGTTCGATAAAAATAACCGTTAATGACTCTGTGCTAAGGGTAAAGAACGTTGTGCTGAATAAGATTGAGTCAGCCAGTCGTGAAAAGGTAGAAAAGATGAATCAGTTGTCACGAGATATTAAAGGTCGGATTGATAATTATGCGAGTGGGCTGGAGCAAAAATTGAAAATTTTAGAAGCATTAAATCCGGAGGGTATTTTAAAACAAGGTTATGCGATTTTGACAGGGAAGATTTTTCCCGGTGATGTTGTAAAAATTACAACATATAAACAAGAAATTAAAGCAGAGATAAAGGAGGTTTATGAGCGATAAAATGAGCTTAAAGCAGAAAATTGAATTGTTGGATGATAAAATAGAATGGTTTTATTCGGATGAGTTTGATTTGGCTAAGGCTGAGGAGAAATATAAGGAGTCAACTGAGCTGGCGAAAGAGATAGAGAAAGATTTGTCGGAGCTTAAGAATAAGATTGAAGTTTTGGCTGAAGATTTTAGTAAATAGTGTGGTATAATGGGCTTATGGATAATGGACAAATGCCTCCGGTACAACCAGTGCAAGCTATGCCGCCGGTGCAGTCGGCTCAGGTGATGCCGAATGGCATGCCAATGGTGCAACAAGTACAGGTGGTGCCAGAGAAGAAGAAAGACATAGCTGGTTTAGTAAAAACTATTGTAATTGTGATGGTTTCTTTGATTGCTGTGACTTTTATTGGGTTGTTTATTTGGATGTTTGTACAATATAATGACGTGCAAGCGGATGTTGATGGGCAGATTAATATAGCAGTGGCAGAGGCTAAGGATGAGCAGGCTATGGAAGATGAAGCGGAGTTTTTGGAACGAGAAAAATATCCATATAAAACGTTCTCTGGGCCGGCGGATTATGGTCAATTAACTTTTGAATATCCAAAGACTTGGAGTGTGTATGTAGCAGCAGCGGCGACTAATGGTGGTGATTTTAACGCGTACTTTAATCCAATTCAAGTTGACGCGGTGGGCAAGGAAACCATCAATGCTTTGAGACTGACAATTAGGGATAAAAGCTTTGAAGATGTGACGGAAGAATATCAAAAGGCGATGGATAAAAAGAATTCGAATTTAACAGTGGAGTCGGTTACGGTTGGGGATGCAGCTAAGAACAGTGAGGTTACGGCCAATCGTTATACTGGTACGATCCCGAATACAGATTTAAGTGGTTATATTGTGGTCTTTAAGATTCGGGATAAAACAGTGATTTTGCAAACTGATAGCGTGTTGTTTAAAGATGATTTTGACAAGCTGCTGGGCACTATAGTGTTTAACTCTTAGTCTAGATGGTGTTATAATGGGGGTATGGATAAGGAGGTAGATGGGATTTTGGTGGCGGCGCATGAGTTAAAAGCGCCTTTGGCAGTGTTGAGACAATTAGCTTTATCGTTTGGTGAAATGAATGCGGGTGGTGAGCATATTCGTACAGAGATGGTGAGCGTGTCAGAAAGGGCGATAAAGCAAGTGAATGATTTAGTGAAGATTCGTCGTTTGGAGGATGGTCTGTTCTCTATGGAACCAGTGGCGGTGAGAGAAGTGTGTGATGCAGTATCCCATGAACTTAGGTATTTATTCCGTTACAATTATAGGGATTTACATATTAAGTATACTAATAAGTCACGTTTAGTAACAGCAAATCGAGATTTGCTCTATAGTGTGGTATATAATTTTCTCCTAAATGCGATGCATTATTCTGATGACGGAGCAAGAGCAGAATTAGTTGTGCAAGATGCAGCGGATAAGGTAAAAGTGACAATACGGGATTATGGCCCGACTTTGCCAATAGACATATGGCGTGAAATTAAGAGAGGTTGGATTGAGAAGCCCACTTCTATTGCAATGCGGCCGGGTTCTTCTGGGCTGGGTCTTTATATCGCCTCTAGGTTTTCACGATATATGCATGCGGATGTTGGTGCGGTAAGACATCGGGATGGTACGAGTTTTTATGTAAAACTGCCAATTTCTAAACAGGCGAGTTTGTTTGAATGATTTTTGTAATTGATGACGACGACATTATGGCGGAGTGTGTTGTTCGGGCTATTAACCGCAAAGAGGTACAAGTTTTTTCTAGTGCAATAGAGGCGATGAACGAGATTGCGGGGGGTAATGTGCCGGAGATGATATTTTTAGATATATTACTTGATGGGCCAGACGGGTTTACTTTTTTACAAGATCTGGTTTCTTATGCGGATACGGCGGTGATACCGGTAGTCATTATATCGTCACTGGACTTTAGTGGAAAAGATATGTCTGCGTATGGAGTAGTGGGAGTATTAAATAAGGATATTATGAAGCCGGGAGATATTAGAAGATATGTTGAACAATATGCGTAAGGATGTACGGACTTTGGGGTATGTGTTGAGACGTACTAACTATGGTGAAGCGGATAGAATTTTGGATATCATCACGCCGGAAGGTAAACTGTCGGTGATGGCGAGGGGCGTACGAAAGGAAAGATCTAAATTAGCGGGAGGAGTGGAACTATTTACTTTGACGGATTTTAATATTCATCTGGGAAAAAGCGAATTGGGGGTGCTGACTGGGGCTAAGATGGTGAAGCATTACAGCGATATTATTAAGGATTTTGACAAAATAGAGCTAGCTGCTATGGTTTTGAAGCGAGTTAGCAAGGTAGCTGGTGATACGGAGAATGCAGAGTATTTTAGAGTAGTAGATCAGGGGCTGATGGCTTTGAATGATGGAGACGATTTGGGATTAATCGAGGCTTGGGCGTTATTAAACATTAAAAAAGCGATGGGTGAGGAAGTAAATTTGTACCGTGATTTAGCGGGTAAGAAGTTGTCTTCGGAGGTGAGTTATCGTTGGGATGAGATCGAGCAAACTTTTGTGGAGGATGCAAATGGGAGGTATGGTGCAGATGAAATTAAGTTACTTAGATTAATAATAAGTAGTGACTGGGGGATGGTGCGGCGAGTAAGGTTGGAAAGCGGGATGGTGGAGCGGATTTTGTGGTTGGCGCGCACAGTGGTATAATGTAAGGGTAAAAATAAGGAGATAAAATGGCAGATTTTAATAAAGTTTTGACACCTGGGGATTATGAAAAAGGTGAATTGAATGTAGTAATTGAGATACCAACTGGGTCAAATCATAAGATTGAGTGGGATCGTGAGCATGCTTGTTTTATGTTGGACCGAGTAGAGCCGGTGGCGTTTGCGAAGCCTTGTAATTACGGCTTTATTCCACAGACGATAGATGAAGATGGTGATGAATTGGATGTGTTGATGATTACTGATCAGCCACTTACAACTGGAATTTGGATGAAAGCAAAGATTCTTGGCGTGATGAAATTTGTGGATGGTGGCGAAGTGGATGACAAAATTATTTGTGTGCCGGCGGACGATCGCAATAATGGTGATAAATACCAAAAATTGGAAGATTTGCCAGAACAATTAATTAGACAAATTGAATTTCATTTTAATCACTATAAGGATTTGAAGAAGCCTGGCACAACAGAAGTGAAGGCTTTTGAAGGCGTAAAGGAAGCTAAGGAAGTGATTAAAGCTTCGATTGAACGTTATGAAGAAGCTCACCCAGAGTTAAAAGTAAAGAAGGGTGTAGAAAGTGCTATGGAACAAGCAAAAACGGCAGTGTCTGGTACGATTGATGCGGCTAAAAAGGCAATTAAGGAAGTCACAAAATAGTTGGCTTAGCTATCAAAATACCCCCAAAAGTGGGGGTATTTTTTGTTGGAAACTGATTATTTTTCGTTTTCTTCAGTGGTTTCGTCGATCTCTACAGAATTATCAGAATCATCTTCAACGTCATTGAAGTTCATATTTTTAAGCATTTCCATAAATTCAATTTGTTGTTTGACGTCAGAAGCAGTCATTTCGGCGTATTGATCTTCGGTCATTTCGACTACGACGTATTTGCCATTGACGGAAATGTTCTTAACGCCAGTTTGATCTTCAGCATTTTTGTATATCTCAAGGGCTGATTTGGCAGTGGCGGTGTCGGCAAATTCCATATAAGTAGTCATACCGGTAATACTGTCACCAGAGTAGTTGTAAACGATGTGTGTCTTGATTGGCGTTAAGGTTTCCTCTTCTGAATCGGTTTGGTCAGAGTCAACGGTTAAGACGTACTTAGCGTCATCTGAGACAAAGTATGCGTCGTTTAGTGTAGCGGAGCCTCCACGAGTGGCGAAGAATATTGCAACCGCAACCACTCCGATTACTAGTACGGCTGCACAGATACCGATGATTAAGTTTTTATTGTTTTTCTTAGCTTTTTCAGCCATAATATCTCCTTATTATGGTGGTATTATAGCATAAGTTGTTATAGGTCCGCAATGTCCACTCTGATTTGTTTAGTAGTGTCGCGATCACGAACTGTGACGGTGTTATCTTCTAATGTATCAAAATCTACTACGATACATTTTGGTGTACCGATTTCATCTTGTTTGCGGTAGCGTTTCCCGATATTGCCGGAGTCATCCCATGTTACGTAAGTGTATTTAATGCGGAGTTGGTCGTAGACTTCTTTGGCCTTGGCGACTAATTCTGGTTTGTTTTTTAGGAGTGGGGAGACGCAGAATTTATGTGGTGCTAAGTTTTCTGGAAGTTTTAGTACGATGCGCTTGTTCCCGTCAATCTCTTCTTCTATATAAGAGTTGGACAATATAGCCAAGAATAGCCTTTCTACGCCTATGGATGGTTCGATCACGTGAGGAATGAAAGTTTCGCCGGTAACTTTGTCGCGGTACTCCATGGATTTGCCGGATTCACGTTCTATATTGGCGAGGTCAAAATCGGTACGATAAGCCAAACCCATTAGTTCTTCTTGGCCGTTTGGATAGTCGAACATAAAATCTACGGTGCGTTTGCTGTAGTGGGCGCGGTCGTCTGCTGGGACTTCGTAGTCGTGCAGTTTATCTTTGGATAAACCCATGATTTTTTCTAAGAAGTGATGATTTTCGGATAAGAGTTTTTCAAAGTTTTCTTGCCAAGTGTCGGGATGCACAAAATATTCAATTTCCATTTGAGTGCATTCGCGGTCACGCAAAATGAAATCGCGAGGACTGATTTCGTTGCGAAAAGCTTTACCTTGTTGAGCGATACCAAAAGGCAAGTTAGGGTAAATGGTATCGATGACGTTTTTGTAATTAGTAAAGATGCCTTGGGCAGTTTCGGGGCGAAGGTAAGCGATGGAGCTATCGTCATCTACGGCACCAACGTGAGTTTTAAACATCATATTAAATTTGCGAATTGGTCCCCAATTTTCTTTACCACAGACTGGACACTTGGTGTGAGTAGCCAGAAATTGCTCTGTAGTAACTGACTCGCTGATACCATCAGCGATTTTGTCTGCGCGGAAACGAGATTTGCATTCTTTACACTCTACTAAAGGATCGGCAAAAGTGGCGGTGTGACCAGAGGCGACCCAGGTCTTGGGGTTCATGATGATGGCAGCGTCTACTCCGTACATGTTGTCACGTTGTTCGACGAAGTAGCCCCACCAAGCATCCATGATTTTTTTCTTCAACATGATGCCGAGAGGTCCATAGTCCCAGGTTCCAGCCATACCGCCGTACACGTCAGAGCCTGGAAAAATAAAACCGCGACGTTTACATAAACTCACAATATTTTCTAGACTATTCATGAAGTAATTATAGCACAGTGTAGGGAATTATTTTTTAGGTTAGAAAACGATTTTGTTAAAATGAGAAATTATGGTATAGTATAAATATGACTGGGAATAAAAAGAAGAAATATAATGTTACGAAGCGGACGTTGTACTATTTTTGGAAGGCGTTGATGCGATGTAAGACCAGAACTATCTTGGTGCTGCTTTTGGTGCCGACTTGGATTTTTGTGTCTAACGTAGTAGTGCCGTATGGCACATCGGAAATTATTGGGAAATTATCTGGTGGTGATTTCGAGATTGAGAATTATGTGGGGATATTACTTTTGACGATTATTCCGGCTGGATTTAATAATTTGTTTGTGATACGAGCGATAGATTGGCTAGATTGGTCTTTGGACGCAAAATGTGGGGAGTATTTATCGCAGCTTGCGTTTAGCGCAGTGATAAATCAATCTATGACGTTTCATAGTAATCGTTTTTCAGGATCATTAACTTCACAAGCTAATAAATTACCGAACTCATTTATACGATTAAAATCTGGATTTGTTTGGGATTTGTACCCCTTGTTGTTGACGGTGGTTTATTCGGTTGGAGTGGCTGCGGCGGTATGTTTGCCTTTTGCGGTGATTTTAGCCGTTTACGCGATGGTGTATATGACGGTTTCTATTACTACGTATCGCAAGACTGGATATGCAGAAGAAAAATTAGCAGAAGCAGAGAATAAGCAAACTGGGCAATTGGCGGATTCTATTACGAATGAAATTTCGGTAAAATCATATGCGAGAGAAAGGTATGAGGGGACAAGATTCGCTGAAACTACGAGACGTACTAAAAAAGCGACATTTAATTTGGCAAAGGTTTCAATGATAAGAAATTTTTCAATGAATGTGATAAATATGATAACTTTTGCTGGCTTGTTGGTTTTGATTGTAATGAGCCGCGACCTATTTGGTTTGACAATTGCAAATATAATATTTTTATATTCTTTAGCTAATTCTTTGCTTTCTAATGTGTGGACTATGAATCATATATTAAGAAATATAAATCAGTCGTTTGGTGATGCAAAAGAGATGGTGGAAATTTTGGATATGCCATATATTGTGGATGATAGAACCGACAAGCCTTTAGTGGTGAGGGATGCGACGATTGATTTTAGCCATATTGCTTTTCGGCATGAAGAACAAAAAGAAAAATTGTTTGAGAACTTTGATTTAAAGATATCTGCTGGGATTAGAGTTGGGTTAGTAGGTGTGAGTGGCTCTGGCAAGACGACTCTGACTAAATTGTTGTTAAGATTTGCGGATGTAACTGCAGGTGCAATATATATAGATGGGCAGGATATTCGGGACGTGACGCAGGGTTCACTTCGTGAAAATATTGCCTACGTTCCGCAAGAATCTTCGTTATTCCATAGAACAGTGTTTGAAAATATTGCTTATGGTCGGCCGGGGGCGACTAAAGAAGAGGTGTTACGCGCGGCGAAGTTAGCTAATGCCGATGAATTCGTCAAGAAATTGCCAGATGGTTATGAAACGATGGTGGGAGAGCGAGGCGTGAAACTTTCTGGCGGGCAGCGACAGCGGATAGCGATAGCGCGAGCAATTCTAAAAGATGCACCGATATTGGTGCTAGACGAGGCGACTTCGGCGCTAGATTCGGAAAGCGAAGCTTTAATACAAGAGGCGCTAGTGAATTTGATGAAGGGACGGACATCGATAGTGGTGGCACATCGGTTATCTACGATTGCAGGTTTGGATGAAATCGTAGTGTTAAATGACGGTAAGATTGTGGAGCAAGGCACGCACGCGGAGCTATTAAAACAAGGTGGTGAGTATCAAAAATTGTGGTCGCGGCAATCCGGCGCGTTTTTAGATGAGGGCTAGTTGTTTTTAGCTTGGGTTGATTTTTTTGGCTTCAAAAAATACGGTGGGAACAGCTGGTGGGGGAGTAAAATCGGCAGGTTTTAATGGCAAACGGATTTTGGTTTGGTAGTCTTGAATAAGTTGCAAGCCGAGCTGGGAAGTGTAGTGACGATCAGTATTTAAGAGTTTGAGCGCGAATTGTTTTTGAAGAATAAGGTAGAAAGATTCTGGTTGGTCTTCGGCTTCGATAAGTTTGTGAATAATTTTGGAACTAAGATGGAAAGGTGGGTTACTAAAGATTTTATATGGCGTGGATGGTAATTTATAGTCTAAGAAATCTTGTTCGACGATTTCGACGTTTTTTATATTGCGTTTGACGAGATTAGTGCGGAGCTTGGCGGCGGTGGTATGATCTGGTTCGATGGCAATGACGTGATGTGCCCGGTGAGCAAGTGCACTAGTGATGACGCCGGAGCCGGCACCGATTTCGATGACGGTGTCGCGTTTTTTAAGATTGGAATGGCCGATCAAAATTAACGCAAGCCTTGGGGATTTGAGGAAATGTTGGGATAAAAGGTGGTTACGCATTCAAATCTAGATCGTTGGTTTCGCCGGTGGAGAAATCTTTAACCTGGAGTTTGCCAGAAGCAACTTCTGATTCGCCGATGACTATGCCATTTTTGGCGAGTTTAGCGGCGTAGGTGAGTTTATCGCCGAGTTTTTTATCGGTGAGGACGACTGTAACGGAATAGTTTTGTTGGCGGAGTTTGGCGGCGGTACTAAAAGCGAAGTCTAACTCGTTTTCAGAAATTGGCACGATAGCGTAATCTAGGACTTGGGCGGGTTGTTCTGGTAAAAGTTTCCCTTCGTTTAAAACGTAGAAAAGACGAGTAAGGCCAATAGAGCCACCGACGCCGGGGAATTTTTGGTCGGTAAAGTAACCAGTAAGATTTTCGTAACGGCCTCCACCACAAACGGAGCCGATATTTTTGTATTCTGGTAGGATGAATTCGAAGACAGTGCCGGTGTAGTAATCTAGCCCGCGAACGATTTTCATATCGGCAGCAATTTGATTTTTGAGGCCCATAGTTTCTAGTAGATAGAGGGTTTGGTCTAGTTCGGCGACGCCTTCTAGGAAGGTAGGATTGCCGATGTTTAGATTGCTGAGATTCTTAATTACGAAAGAACGTTCGCCGTGGAGGTTCATGAAAGCGAGGATTTTTTTGGTGTTTTCTTCGGAAATGCCGATTTCGGTGAGATTCTCGGTGGTTTTTTCAACTGGGACTTTTTCGGCATGGTCGATAATACCGTAAATGTCGGTTGAACTTTCGGTGAGATTGAGTGCTTCTAATAGGCCAGTCAAGATTTTGCGGTTGTTAATACGAGCGAGGACTGGAGTTTTGAGATTAAAGCTTTTGAAAGTCTGGAGTAAAGTAGAAATCACGTCAGCGTCGTAAGCGAGGGGGAGATTATTGCGACCAATGACGTCGATGTCGCATTGATAGAATTCACGGAAGCGGCCTTTCTGGGCACGTTCACCGCGGAAGTTAAGCCCAATTTGGGAAACTTTAAATGGGAAAACTAAGTTATTTTCGTGTTCTACTATGTAGCGGGCGAGTGGTACGGTGTGGTCGAAACGAAGAGCCTGATCAGACTCATCGGCAGTTTCGGCAGTCTTGACGACTTTGTAGATTTGTTTTTCGGTATCACCGCCGGCTTTGGCAAGAAGGATTTCAGTACGTTCGATGGAGGGGGTTTCGATGTCTAGGTAACCGTGGCGATGGTATACTTCGTCAATTTTGGTTTTTAGATTATTGAAGATAGCCTGGTTTTCAGGTGTGAGTTCCTGGGTCCCAGAAATTGGTGAAGTATTTACTTTTTTCATACTTTTAATTATATCATAAGTATGGTATAATAGATATGTTGGTTCTGTAGCTCAGTTGGTAGAGCAGAGGCCTGAAGAGCCTTGTGTCACTGGTTCAAGTCCAGTCGGAACCACCAGTTCCTTTTAGGGACTGTCGGCTCCGGGACTGAAGTGAACGGAACCACCATGCGATCGGGCGGTTAGCTCAGTTGGCTAGAGCGCGTCTTTGACGTAGACGAGGTCACAGGTTCGACTCCTGTATCGCCCACCATATTAACAATCTGGGTCGGTAGCTCAGCTGGTTAGAGCACGGGCCTTTTAAGCCCGGTGTCGAGGGTTCGAGCCCCTCCCGACTCACCATTATGGGAATTTGCGAAAACCATAAGTTTAAAGATGAAATTAATTCCCAGACATCGTTCCGTATCTAAAGCGTAAGTGTTTTGACTTTTTGTTGGTAGTTTGGTATATTTGAAGTAATATAATATTTAGCTAAAGGAGTAATAAATGTCAAAAAGAACATCGTATGAAACAATGAAATCATTTAGTTGGATTTATGTTATTGTTGCTTCATTCTATGCTATCGGTACAATTATTTGTTTTGTCATACCAGAACTTCGCAACGGCTTGGAGGAAAGCCTAGGCGGTGGCGAAGGAATGATAAAATTTGGTATTACGGCCGGAATTACTATTTTGCTTAACTTGTGGTATTTCTGGCTTGCAAGAAGAGTTGCAGCCAAAAAAAGCGACGGTGTGCTCTATGGAGTTTTATTGATTTTGGGTATTGTTGGCGCTATTGTAACTTTCTTTACTACAAAAACTAGTGTTACAGGCCTTTTGTCGCTCGACTTCATTATTGATACGATAGGTCTTTATTATCTTGCTCAGGTGAGAAAAGAAAATAAATAGTTAGTGGTGATAAGAGTAGTTGGCCGTTACTCTATTAGAGAAGAGTTTAAATACTTAATTGTTTGAGTGGTCAGGGTTATTCGCTTACTGCGAACGAATCTCTGGTGTGATAGAATGTGTTGGAGGTTTTGTTATTTCTTTATAGGTTATCATCTCTTTGTCTATATATGTATACCTCAGAACTTGCATGGCATTAGTACCGGGTAGTCTTTCTTAGGTATTACCTTTATCTTTGCAGTGTATTCAGAGTGCTCCAGGCACCAGCCCACAACCATACATAACCGAATAGATACATCTACTCGCCCTTCATCATGTGTTGTATTAAAAAATCCCCTCCTTGGAGGGGATTTTTGTTTAGAGATAATTATTTCTTTTTGGTGTTGTCGGCGATGTCTCTAGTGTTGCGCCAGATCATGATGAACATCATAGTTGCTTCGTAGACGAGGCGGATGATGATTGGGCCAAGTATGAGGAAGAGGATAAACATCAAGAATCCGTAGCCACCAAGCGCAATAAACGAGAACGAATAGAGAACCGTGAAGATAGTAGCAACGTAGTAGACAACTTTCAAGATTGGTTCGATCCACATGATCTTAAAGGATAGAAAATCCTTTAGCCATTTAGCAAATTTGCCTTTTGGTTCGGTTTTGGCGTTGACGAAGAGAAAGTATACTAGGATACCGCCAACAATGGCAAGAATTGCGGCAATAATACTCCAGATGCCGATACCTGCAGCAGTGGACGTATAAGAGCTACTCGAATTTAAGCTATTTAATAATTGGTATGTCTCATAATCGGACATATATAACTCCTTTAGTTAATGTTACCTTAATTTTAGCATAAAAAATTCAAAAATCTAGAATATTATATATAATATACTCTATGAATAGAGTGCCATTGGCTGAGCGTATGCGCCCGCAAAAATTGACGGAAGTGCTGGGGCAAGAAGACATTATAGGTGATGGGAAGATTTTGACAGAAATAGTAAAAAATGGTGAACCAGTGAACCTGATTTTTTGGGGCCCACCAGGGACGGGTAAGACTACGTTGGCACGGATTTTGGCGCGTGAGTTTAAAGCTGATTTTGTGGAAATATCTGCAGTGACGGCGGGTAAGAAGGACGTAGAGGAAGTGGTGTCGCGGGCAAAAGTGAATTGGAATTTAAAAACACGGACGATTTTGTTTGTGGATGAAATCCATAGATTTAATAAGGCGCAACAGGATGCTTTTTTGCCACATGTGGAATCTGGGTTGATAATTTTGATTGGCGCAACTACGGAGAATCCATCTTTTGAAGTAATTTCTCCGCTTTTATCTAGGTCGCGAGTGGTGGTCGTATCATTACTGTCCAAGGATGCTATTTTAGAAGTGCTAAAGCGGGCGTTGAAGGCTGAAAAAGCTACGAAGCGCGTAACAAAAAGAGCACTGGAGTTATTAGCGGAACTATCTGGTGGAGATGCTCGTTCGGCTTTAGGAGATTTGGAATTAGCTTTGTCTTTGGCAGAGAAAATAGATGAGAAAGTGGTGCTTGAGGCAGCGGGCAAAAAAGTGCCCGGCTATGATAAAAAGGGCGATAAACATTATGACACTATATCGGCATTTATAAAATCTATGAGAGGAAATGATGTAGATGCGGCGTTGTATTATTTGGCACGGATGGTACAGGCTGGAGAGGATCCGAAGTTCATTGCGCGGCGGATGGTGATATTTGCTTCGGAGGATATAGGCTTGGCTGGTAATGGTGCCTTATCTTTAGCTACGGCGTGTTTCCAGGCAGTAGAGAGGGTGGGAATGCCAGAAAGTGGTTTAATTTTGGCCCATGTTGTGGTGGCGTTGACGAAGTCAAAAAAATCGCGTGCGACTACAGACGCTTGGTATGAGGCTTTAGATTTGGCAAAAAAGACCCCGAACGAGCCAGTGCCGACATGGTTAAGGAATGCTCCAACTAAATTAATGAAGGACTTGGGGTATGGAGCGGGGCAAAAATGGGAGGCCGGATTTCATCTTGATAAGAATTATTTGCCGGATAGCATAAAGAACGAAAAGATTTTTGGCGAATAGACGAGCTATGCTGCCATATTTTACTGGTGATTATGCTTGTCCGAGAAAATTATTTTTTACTATCTAATCCGGCCTGGAAATACATCAGGACATATTGATAATCCCAGGAAAGGTCAAAACCAGAGCTAGTGTAATCGTTGAATTTGAAGTAAGGCATGCCACGGGCTAGTTTAGAGGTTTTTTCGGCGTTAGCTTTGATTTCGTTTAATGTGTCTTCGTTCTTTACGCAGGTTTCGAAGTTTTCAGACAGACCTACTTGTTTGCCGATGTTGATCCAGTAGTCTTTGCCGATGCTAGACATCTTGGAGACGGCGGATTTGCCAGAGGCTTTGAAAAAGTCATTCCAGACGCTAGAGACAGCAAGATTATAATAGTCCCAAAATTTACCCTCATTTTTAGCGCAGTAGGCGCCGAGGGCAGAATAGCGTGAGTGGATGGGGTTGGTTTCGCCATATTCATAAAGAAAGTCGGAAAGACGAATTTCGAATAGGATATTGTTGTCTTCTAGGTACTGTTGGAATTCTTCTTCGTGTTCGACGATAGCATTTTCGAAAGCGATGCAATAAGGGCAGACTAAATCGGAGTAAACGATAAAATAATTCTTGGCTTCAAGGTTACCAATGGTCATTTGCGTGTCCCAGACTTTATCGGCGTTAGAAGGTTTAATGTTCATGCTGGCGACGATGGCGGCAATAATTACGGCGATTACAGTAATGAGACCGATAATCCTAAATGTTTTTTTCACTTTGCTCCTTTATGCCTTTCTTGGCGAGGTATTTTTCATTTATTATTGTAACATAAGTTTCCTCTCCGAGGCGTTTGAGCGAAAGTATAGCGATAATGATGGCAAGCCAGGTGATAATGGTAGAGATGGCACCGGTTACAGCTAGGCCACCAGTGGAGAAGATGGTGCCAATAAGAGGAGTTAAAAGTGTGGTGCCACAAGTAGGGCAGCCGGCGCCAAGGGCGATTAGACCGGCGATAATGCCAGCTTTTTCGAGATTAGCGGAGTTTTGGTTCTTTTTCTTGTTCCATAGTAGAACGATGAGACCGATTAAAATGCCTTGTAGGGTAGAGATGGCAAAGATTGGTATCCAGTCTAGGAAAGGTTGGTTAATTCCAAATATTGCAGTGAAGCTATCAATAATTATTTTGAGGCTATTTGGAAAACCTAATGCGGACATCAATTCAAATTTAGAGAACCCCCCGGATAGTAAGTTCATGAGGAACCCAAAAAACAGAAATGCTGGTATAAACCCGCACCAAAAGCGTTTTTCCTTAGTGGCAAGTAGAATACCTTTGCCGGCTAGGGCAAAACCGTCGAGCCATTTCCTCCAATTCATGACGTTATTATAGCACGCGAAAATAATAAAGTTAAGCTATATGATATAAAATATTTTCTATTGGTGTCAAGTTGAGTTTGTTCGGTTTTTGAAATTCTAATCTGTAAAATGCGAAAAAGCAAAAATATTTTAAACCATAAATAGATTTAAAAAACAAGGTTGACAGGCATTTTGCCTATGCTAAAATAAGGTTAGGTTTGGACCAGATCCGACGTTGAAAGTGGCCTGAGCCTGGGGGAAGTGTGTAGAAAGGGTGGAGAGTGTAGAGCTGTTTTGGCTAAATTAGAGTTGTTTCACCTAGAAGAATTGTTTAAAAGCCTCGCCTCGCAGCGGGCTTTTTGCGTATAGGGGTGGACTTTTTGCCATAAGTATGATATAATGGTGGTATGAGGCTTTCGCGAAAAATCGAGCAAGCTTTCGGTTTTGTGGTAGCTATTTCTTTAGTGATTGTTTTTGCTGTGTTGGCTGGATTGGGGGTGAGGAATACTTTTGCGGAGAGTGACGGAGTTTCGGACACGTATTTAGCGGAGGGGGCAAAGTTTGTGACTTTTTATGATGACGGCGCTAAATTAACTGTAAGAACAGAGGCGAAGACGGTACAGGAGGCTTTGGCCCGTGCGGGAGTAGCAATTAATAGTGGCGATACGGTGGAACCTAGTCTAGATACAGAGATAAATGCAGATAACTTTTTTATTAATATTTATCGTGCGCGGCCGGTGGTGGTAAAAGACGGAAAAGTTATTAAATATTTGATGACTGCGAGTTATGATTCTAGGGCCATTGTAGAGCAGGCAGGTTTTACGGTGTATGATGGCGATGAGATAGATTTTGTGCCAAATGGGGATTTTCTAGAGACAGGGGTAGCGAATGTGTATGAAATTACGAGGAATGGTGGACGGACCTTAACCATAGAAGAGGAAATCCCTTTTACTGAGCGTACAGAGAAAGACCCCGGTTTGGATAAAGGTGTAAGCGAGGTGCGGCAGCTTGGCGAGGTGGGGGTGAAGAGGGTTTCATATAATATATTATATATAGATAATGTGGAAGTATCGCGGGAGTTGGTGTCTGAAGAGGTCATTAAGGCTCCAGTTGAGAGAGTTGTGGCGGTGGGCGCCAAGAAGTCTATCCCCCCGGAATGGGAAACTTGTGCAAGTTGGGCCCGGCAAGCTGGTGTGAGCGAAGCAGATTTGTCGGCAGCGCTTGATTTGATTTATCATGAGAGTGGTTGTAGAGTGGATGCTGCTAACGCTTCGGGCGCTTATGGTATTCCACAGGCTTTGCCTGGCAGTAAGATGGCTTCGATTGCCGCGGACTGGGAGACGAATCCAGTTACGCAAATTAAGTGGATGATCGGGTATGTGAATGGTCGCTACGGTGGGTGGAGCCAAGCGCTTAATTATTGGTATACGTACGGTTGGTATTAGATGAAGAACAATAAGTCTCTGGGTCAACATTGGTTGAAAGATCGGGCAATATTGGAAGAAATTGCCGATTTGTCTGGCGGCGGCGAGTTGTGTTTAGAGATTGGCCCAGGGCTTGGAACTTTAACCAGCAGTTTGCTTCGGCGGTTTGATAAGGTAATAGCTGTGGAATATGATGCTAGCTTGGCACGGAATTTGCCAAAATCCTTCCCGGGGAAAAATTTGGAAGTGATTAATGCGGATATTTTAGAGTTTGATTTTGACGGACTAAGAAGACCATATATAGTAGTGGGGAATATCCCGTATTATATTACCAGCCCAATTATCGAGAAATTGTTGACTTTGAAGAATTGTCCAGAGAGAATAGTGCTTTTGATTCAAAAAGAAGTGGTGGAAAGGATTGTGGACGATAAAGAAACAATGCTTTCACTTTTTGTAAAGAATTATGCTGACGTAAAGTTGGGTCCACTAGTGAGAAAGATAGAGTTTACGCCACCACCGAAAGTGGATAGTCAAGTGATAGTTATGGAGCCACATGCGGCTCAGGTTTCTGATGCGGTGTTTGAGTTGATTAAACGGGGATTTAGCTCACCGCGCAAAAAGTTAATTCATAATTTGGCTGGTTTAACATCGACAGAGAGATTAAAACAGATTTTTGAGGAGTTAGGCATAGATTTAAACGCAAGGCCCGGTGATGTAAAGCTAGTTGACTGGGAGCGGTTGTATCAATTTTTGTAATTGGTGCTATAATGATGATATGTTAGATGTGAAGTTTATCAGAGAAAACTTAGAACTCGTAGAGAGATCGGCGAGAGAAAAAGGCTACGAGGTTGATATAAAAGAAGTTTTAGACTTGGATGCTGTACGCAAGGTAGAGCTGTCGGGTGTAGAGGAGTTAAGACAAAGACGTAACGAGATTGCTAGTAAAATGAAGGGGGGTAAGCCCGACCCTGACCTAATTGCGGTTGGAAAGGATGTAAAAGTCAAATTAGCTGAGAAGGAGGCTAAGCTAGCGGAAACGGAAAATAAGCTGAAAGCGTTAATAAAGAGAGTGCCAAATATTATTTTTGACGATGTGCCTTTGGGTGGTGAAGAGGATAGCGTAGAAGTAAAGAGGTGGGGCGAAAATCGTGAATCTGGCGTAGATCATTTGGATTATGCAGTGAGCCGTGATTGGGTAGATTTTGAGCGGGGCGCAAAGGTAGCAGGGGCGAAATTCTATTACCTGAAGGGAGAGTTGGCGCTTCTAGAGAATGCGCTATTGCAATATGGTTTGTCGAAGGTTTTGGAATACGGCTTTACTTTTATGACGGTGCCGGATATGGTTTCTTCGCGCGTACTAGAAGGGTGCGGTTTTAACCCGCGTACGAGTGAACAGAGTGACGAGTATTATATAGAAGGTGAAGATTTAGCAATGATAGCGACAGCGGAGATGCCTTTGACCGGTTATCATATGGACGAAATTATTGATGAGGATAAATTGCCTTTGCTATATGCTGGATACTCGGCGTGTTTTAGAAAAGAAGCAGGAACGTATGGGAAATATACACGGGGGTTGTTCCGGGTACACCAGTTTAATAAGCTCGAGATGTACGTATTTTGTTTGCCTGAGCAAAGTAAAGAAATGCATGAGAAGATTTTGGCGATTGAAGAAGATATCTGGCAGGGCTTGGGTATACCATACCATGTGGTGAATATCGCGGCAGGTGATCTTGGCGCGCCAGCGGCGAAGAAATACGATATGGAATATTGGTCTCCGGTGAATCAAAAGTATCAAGAGATTACGAGTTGCTCGAATTGTACCGATTTTCAAGCGCAAGCGGTGAATGCTAGGGTAAGGCGCAAAGATGGTACAGTAGAATATGTGCACACTTTGAACGGTACGGCTATACCTTTGGCGAGGGCCTTAGTAGTAATGCTGGAGAATTATGCAACGGCTGGGGGTAAGCTGAAAGTACCGGAGGCGCTGCGTCCGTATTTAGGCGGTAGGGCAGAAATTTAATAGGTGCAATGAGTATTGCAGATTAAATAGGGGAAAGGAGAAAAAATGATTGAAAAAATTGAAATGAGCGGGAATGGTTATAAGATTGAAGAACCGTTCAAAAAATACACTGAGAAACGTATTGGTAAGTTGGATCGTTACCTGCCAAGGGGAGCTAAAAAAGATGTAGTAGCTAAAGTAGTGGTATCCGAGATAGGCAAAAATAAGGGTGAAAAATATGAGATTTCGGTAGCGATGGATATTCCTGGAGGAAAGGTGATTGCTGCGCGCGATGAGTGCTCTAATGTGTTTGCGGGGGTGGATTTGGTGGAAGCAAAATTGATGGGGCAGATCCGTCGTTATAAGCTAGAAGTGCAACCACATCGCCAAAAGAAAAACTGGCGCAACCTCTTTATTAGGAGAAAGTAATGTGCTAAAATGGGGGAAGATTGGAGTTATATGGCGAAAAAAGAAAAGAAACCGACAGATAAGTTGGCAGACAAGACAGCGCTTACTAAGTTTTTGCAGGGTATTTTTGGCGACGCTCAGAAAAAGACTCTGAGGCGTATGTGGAAAAAAGCCCAGGAAGTCAATAAGCTTGAGTCGAAATATGAAAAAATGGATGACGAGGAGTTGGCTGAGCAGACGGAGATTTTCAAAAAGAAAATTGATAAAGCTTTGAAGGTGGCGCGTGCTGAGCAGGGTATTAACAGAAGCGGCAAGAAACGCCCCCCTGTAGATGATACGAAGATTTTGAATGAGCTTTTGCCTGACGTGTTTGCTGTGGCGAGGGAAGTGTCTAAGCGTGTACTAGGGCTTCGACCATATGATGTGCAATTGATTGGCGGTATTGCTCTGCATGAGGGGAATGTAGCTGAAATGAAGACCGGTGAGGGTAAGACTTTGGTGGCAATGTTGCCAGCGTATCTTAATGGCCTAACTGGGCGAGGCGTACATGTGGTAACGGTGAACGACTATTTGGCGCAGCGTGATGCTGGCTGGAATGGTCCGATTTATGATTTTTTGGGGATGAGCGTAGGTGTTATTATTAACAATGCGTCGTTTGTTTATGACTCTGAGTACGAGAACGAGGACCACGAAGACGAGAGGTTTAGGCATTTGAAGCCGGCTACGCGTAAAGAGGCTTATGCGGCAGATATTACTTATGGGACTAATAATGAGTTTGGATTTGACTATTTGCGTGATAACATGACGAGCGAGGTGCAGTATTTGCGACAGCGAGGGTTGAATTTTGCAATTGTAGATGAGGTGGATTCGATTTTAATTGATGAAGCGAGAACTCCTCTCATAATTAGCGCCCCGGCGGGAGATAATCCGGACTCCTATTATCAATTTGCTAAGGTTGCTGCTAGACTTACGCCGGAGGACTATATTTTGGACGAGAAGCGTCGTAGCGTAACTTTGACGGACAAGGGTATCGAAAAAGTACAAGAGATTTTGGGGGTAGATAACTTGTATTCTACTAAAAATACACGGTTGGTATACCACTTGGAGCAGGCAATCCGGGCGGAGATTATCTTTAAGCGTGATAAAGATTATGTCGTGACGAATTCGGGCGAAGTAATTATTGTAGATGAGCATACTGGGCGGTTGATGCAGGGGCGGCGATATAACGAAGGTTTACATCAGGCGATAGAGGCCAAGGAGGGCGTGGTGGTAAAACAAGAGTCTATGACGCTCGCAACCATTTCGTTCCAGAATTTCTTTAGACTGTATACGAAATTATCTGGTATGACGGGTACGGCATTTACTGAAGCGGAGGAATTCCAGCAGATTTATGCTTTGGATGTGATTCAGATTCCACCAAACAAGCCAATTGCGCGGGTAGACAAAGATGATTTGATCTATAAAACTAAAGTAGCGAAGCTGAAAGCGATTGCGGAGGAAATCAAGAAGTATCACGAAAAAGGCCAACCGGTGTTGGTGGGCTCTGGTTCAATTGCGAATAATGAGGAGATTGCACGATATTTGGATGCACAAGGGATTCACTACGAGATCTTAAACGCAAAGAATAATGAACGTGAAGCGGCGATTATTGCGAAGGCTGGTGAAAAGGGTGCGATTACGTTGGCTACTAACATGGCGGGGCGCGGAACAGACATTAAATTGGGCGATGGCGTAAAAGAATTAGGCGGTTTGGTGGTGATAGGTTCAGAGCGGCATGACTCGCGGCGGGTAGACAACCAGTTGCGCGGTCGTGGTGGTCGGCAAGGCGATCCTGGTACAACTCAATTCTTTGTAAGCTGTGAGGATGATTTGATGCGGATTTTCCAGGGTGATAGAGTAAAGATGTTAATGACACGCCTAGGCGTAGATGATGATATGCCGATTCAGACCAAAGCGATTTCTAAGACTTTGGAAGCGGCGCAAAAACGAATCGAGGGGTTTAACTTTGACTCGCGTAAAAATGTAGTGCAGTATGATAACGTAATTAATCGACATCGCAAAGTAGTATATATGATGCGCCGGAAGATTTTGGAAGGTGATGACATCTTCCCAGAGATCAAGCGCTTGATGCGAGACGAAGTGAAGATGTTGACGGAGTTTTCGTCGCGGGTAAATAAAAAGTTTGATGAGGAATTTAAAGCGGTATTTGATTTTGATGACGATTTGATTCATGAGATTGGCTTAATGCGGAAGGAAAAGGATCGTGACAAACTAGCACTAGAGGCAGTGGAAGAGGCTTACCATAAGAAAGAGCTAGAGTTTGGCGCAGAGACGATGCGGAAGGTAGAGCGCGAGGTATATTTGAAAGTATTAGATACTTTGTGGATGCAACATCTTGAGAATATGCAACATTTGCGTGAAGGGATTCATTGGCGTTCGGTTGGCCAGCGTGATCCTTTGGTTGAATATCGTTCCGAATCGCAGAAATTATTTGATGGTTTGCAACGAAATTTGCGTGAGGAAGTGTTGAAGATTCTACTTTCTATTACTCCGGCAGAGGCGGCAGCAGACAATGTGACTGATGGTGAAGAATATGAGTCTGAACTCACTAAGATGGCAGAAGGTCAGACCGAGAGAGGTGTGAACGAGATATCTGCGGGCGATAAGAATATGGATGACGAATTTAAAAAAGGCGCAAAAAAGACTGCACCAAAGCGAGCTGTAGTAAGAAAAGGTAGCTCGAAGAAAAAATCTGCTAAAAAGAAGAAATCTAAGGCTAAGCGAAAATAGTTTATTAGGATTTCTTTAGAAAAGAAAACATGAAGCATTCTGTAGAAGAGATTACTCTAAAAAGTGGCGCGAAAGGGCTTTTGATTGATATACCTGGTGCCAGTGTGATGTCTACACGGATACAGTTTCGGGCAGGGATGCAATATGCTAAAAATCACGACGTGTATGAAATTCCGCACTTAGTGGAACATTTAGCTTTTGGGGCGAATGCGAAATTTAAAGATGAACAGGCTTATGAGGCGGAGTTTACTAAGAATGGGGCGTACCATAATGCTTGGACGAGTGATATTTCAGTGTGCTATGAGACGGAGTGTGCGGATTTCGAGTGGGACAGGATAATGGAATTGCAGCGGGTATCAATCTGTGAGCCAAAGTTTAATGAAGAAGAATTGAAGAGTGAAAAAGCTAACGTGAAGTCTGAATTGACTGGTTATATGAATGATTACTATCGATTGTTGTGGCCGCGGGTTCAGCAAGCGGTGGGCGAAGATATTCTAGATTTGCCAGAAAGGCTTAAGACAATTGCAAATATTGAATTGAAAGATATCAGAGAGCATTATCGGCGAACACATACGGCAAAAAATATGTTATTTATTATCGCTGGCAAAATAAAGGGGCGAAAGCACAAGATTATCAAGGCGTTGAATGCTTGGAATCTAAGAGAGGGTGAGAAGTTTGAGATCCCGCAAGCGGACTTGCATGCTGGAGAGGCAGTATCGATTCGGCGGAAGGATGCTTCGAATATTACTTTTGGGTTCTCTTTGGTGACGCCGCGGCATCTGGAACCAAATGAGGTTTTTGCAATGAACTGTCTGAATCATATCTTGAACGGCACGACAAACTCAAAGATTTTTGGGGCGGCTAGGAAGCGTGGTTTGGTGTATGGCATGGGGAGTTCGATTGCTAGTAATGCGACAAGTTCGTATTGGGACTTTGATGGAGAGGTAAACGTAGAGAATGCCGAGGAGTTGTTTGAGTTGATTCAGACGGAGTTGATGAAGACTCTGAATGGCGAGATATTGGATATGGACTTTTTGGCGGCGAAATCGTATGCGATGGGGCGATTCCAAATGGGGGCGCAGACGGTGGGGCAAATTGCGGATTATTATGCGGAGAATTATTTTACAAATGAAGCAGTGATAAAGTATGATTCGATGCCGAATTTGATTAAATCGATCGATAAATTTAAGATGGTAGAATTGGCGCGTGAATTTGCCGGAAGCGGAATTAAGGGCTTTGCGGCAGTATCTTCTACCGAGAAAGCATTTATTTCTAGTTTAGAGTCGCGATTAAATTTTTAAATTGATCACCGCGATCGTAGACATTTTCGAACATATCAAAGCTGGCGGCAGCGGGAGACATGATGATAATGGCGCTGTCTAGTGTTCCAGCAGCGTTATTGGCAGTGTCGACGGCCTGTTTTAAAGTTTCAGCGGTGATGAAGCGGTTGTCTTGGTGACGTTTGGCAAGTTCGTGGCCGGATTCGCCAATAAGGACGACTTTTTTGACTTGTGGGGCCTGGAGAATTTCGTAGATTTCGGATAAGTCTTTGTAATTGGTTTTGTCGCGGCCGCCGAGAATAAGGACAATGTTCTGATCTGGGAAGGCTTCGACGGCAACACGAGTAGAAGATGGGTTAGTGGAAAAATTGTCATCGTAGTATTTTACGCCATTTAGTTCGCGGAGATATTCTAGGCGGTGTGGTAAACCATGGAAATTGCTAAGTCCTTTAATGATAGCGTCTGTATTGTTTTTAATAAATTCGTCTGGTGATATATTTTTATAACTAGCTACGGCAGCGATGGCGGCCAGGGCGTTTTCTTGGTTGTGTGTGCCGGGAAGTTTGATAGCTTCTAAGATATCGGTAGGAACTTCGTATGGATAAGGGATTTTGTGGGCGGGAGATTCATTGGCGATCTTGATGGATTCGGGATTTTTGGAATAATAAATCAGATAGTCTTTGGCTGTTTGATGTTTTGCGATATTGGCTTTGGCGCCTAGATAGTCTGCGTAATCTTTGTGAACATTAAGGTGGTCTGGCTCTAAGTGACCAATGATGGCGATGTGAGGGGATTTCTCTAGGTCCCAGAGCTGGAAACTGGATAGTTCATAAACGACGACGGATGTGGGTTTTAGATTGTCTAGAATTTCGATGGAGGGGGTGCCGATGTTGCCGACGAGGTAGACGTCTTCGTTTAGCGTATCGAGGATTGATTTAATGAACGAACAGGTGGTGCCTTTACCTTTGGTAGCGGTGACGCCGATAATAAGGCAAGGACAGTGATCGAAGAAGTATTTAGTTAGACTAGATTCGTTTCTGAGGCCCAAAGGAGGAACACTGGGGGAACGTAAAATTATATCATAAGACGAATAATCTCTCTGTTTTATTTCTTCGGTGGTAAAATTTTCAAAAATATTACATTCGGCGTCGAAATGAGCTTTAAAATATTTCTCAGCGGCTTGGCCTTCTTTGCCATAGCCTAGCAGTGCGATTTTCATGAGTTTATTATATCACGGGCTTCTTTTGCAGAGTGGGTTTCCATGAGTTTTGTGCGTAATTCTTTGGCGCCAGGGAAATTATTGACGTAGATTTTGAAGAAATGTTTCAGAGTTTCATAGGAAATATAATATTTTTGGGATTGTTTTTCGTACAGGTCTAAATGCAATTTCAAAAGTTCTATCAACTCCTCGCGGGTGGGTCGGTGGTCGGTGAAGCAATAAGGGTTGGCGAAGACGCCGCGGCCGATCATAAAACCATCGACTTCTGTGTGCTTAGAATGTAATTCTAGAGCGTGGGCTTTATCTCTAATATCGCCATTGATGATTAGCTTGGTTTTGGGGCTGATTTGGTTGCGAAGTTCAATAATTTCGGGAATTAATTCGTAGTGAGCGGGGACTTTGCTCATTTCCTTCTTGGTGCGAAGGTGGATAGTAAGGGCGGCGGGGTGTTCGGCAAGTAAGACGGGTAGCCATTCTTGATATTCGTTTGGCTGGCTCCAACCGAGACGTGTTTTAATGGATACGGGTAAAACGGTAGATTTTTTGGCGTTTCTAAAACATTCTATGGCGAGATCTGGGGTGCGAATCATTGCGGCACCGCCACCGGCTTTGTTGACGTGTTTATCTGGGCAGCCAAAATTAAGATCTACGCCGGCAAACCACAGTGAAGCTAGCGCGTGGGTAGTTTCCGAAAAATGTTCAGGGTTTTTGCCCCAGATTTGAGCGATAATAGGGGAGTCTGTGGGGGCGATTTCTAATCTTTCTAGAGCATTGTGGCGGCCTTTTTCGGAAGCATAGGAAGAAACATTGGTAAATTCGGTAAAAAATAAATCTGGACGACCAGCATGGGAGATAACTTGGCGAAACATGATGTCGGTGACGCCTTCCATCGGAGCCAGAATCAAGAATGGTTTTGGCAGTTTTTCCCATATATTCATCTGTTTATTATAACATTTTTTGTGCTATAATTAAATTGCTCTTGCTAAACTTCGGTCACTGGCGAAGAGAAAAGTTAAAAGCTGTACAGTATTGTCATTTGTACTTGCAGCCAGGAGCCAATAAAACGGGCTCACATAAATGACTCTAAAATTAATCTAATTAAGGAGTCTTTATGAAAAACTTTAATAAAAACAATAAAACTGAGCAGGTCGAGGTAATGGCTCTTTTCGGTTACGAAATGACCCCTTGCCAGCCGCTGACTTTTCGGCGGCGCGGGGAGAGCGAGACCGAGGTGACAGAGCTTCTTAGAACGCAAATTCGTTTTGCGGGCGGGGTGGCTCTACATATTTTCGATGTGCTCGTTGGCCGGGAGAAGTTGCGACTCGAGTTTAACTCGCGCGATTTGTCTTGGTACCTCACACAATAACGCTGGCGTTTTGAACTCTTTTCCGGACAGAAATAGTTCAGCAGAAAAGGCCGGTAAGAAAATTGAACCGAAAGTGAATTCCGGTTCAATTTTTGTTGATATCCATTTATTCGCGTTGCGAATAAATGGTATAATAGAGAGTATGCAAGGTTTGGCGAAGAGGTTGGCGGGACTGGAAGCTGAATTTTTGAAGGTTTATGAAAAATTGCAGATTAGTGAAAAATTGCAGAAGATTACAGAACTAGAGAAGCAGGTGGCAGATCCGGAGATTTGGAAGAATGTAGATGAGGCTACGGCGAAAAATCAGGAATTGGCAAAATTGCAGAGTGAAACGCAGCCATATGAACTACTTAAGACCCAGATCGGCGATTTAGGTGAGTTGCTAGGGATTTCGGATAGTAGTCTGGAAGATGAGTTTGCCGAGCAGATAATGGCGATGGAGGGCCAGTTTATGGAGCTGAAGAAGTCTTTATGGTTTAATGGGCCGTATGACGCAAAGGACGCGATTGTGCGGATTACCTCTGGGGCAGGTGGTACAGAAGCAATGGATTGGGCGAGTATGCTCGAGCGGATGTATTTGAGGTATTTTGAACGTAAAGGTTTTAAAATAACTTGTTTAGAGCGAGTAGTGGGGGAAGAGGCAGGAATAAAAACGGCAGTATATGAGGTAAGTGGCACCAATGCTTATGGGTTGCTAAAATCTGAGCATGGTGTACACCGACTGGTACGACTTTCGCCGTTTAATGCGAACAACTTGCGACAGACGTCGTTTGCACTAGTAGAGGTCTTGCCGGTGATTAAGGCTGATACTGAGGTGCAGATTGATGATAAGGATCTGAGGATAGACGTGTACCATTCTGGTGGGCACGGCGGGCAGAGTGTAAATACTACAAATTCAGCAGTGCGGATTACGCATTTACCAACCAATACGGTGGTGGCGATTCAGAATGAGCGTTCACAGTTACAAAACAAAGAAAAAGCAATGGAAATTCTCAGAGGGAAGTTGGTGCAAATGCAATTGGAACAACATGCAGAAACGATAGGCGAGTTAAGGGCTGGAGAATCGGCTGGCTGGGGTCAACAGATACGAAATTATGTGCTGCAACCGTATAAATTGGTAAAAGATACACGCACAGGTTATGAAGAAACTGATCCAGACGCGGTACTGGACGGGAAGATTGACGGATTTATTGACAAATATCTAGAAATGTAGGCTTAGATATTGACATTTTAAGGTGCTTGTGGTATAATTGGAAGCGGAGTTATCTCCATGAGTATTTTGCCTGTTATAAATTTTATAAAAACATTGGGGAGGAATGAAAGATGGCAGATAAGCACATTGTAACAATCAATATGGTATTAACAGTAAAGGATTGGGAATTTGTGTTCCCTATGTCGGCAGAAAGACGTGAATGTGCAGACTTTGTTCGCGAGTGGGTAAAGTTTGTGAGGAATCCTGGCGTCAGAGTATTCAATCTTAGTGATGTTATTAAGGTCACGTTGCATGGAGTATTCTCTGGCGGAGACGTTTTACGCGATGGCGTGGAGGCTACAACTTCTGCTATCGCTAAGGTGGAAAAGATTTCTCCGCCTGAAGAAAGGTCCTTTACTGCATGGTTGGAATCGTGGCTGTTTTGGCCGAAGAAAATCGATCAGATGTATCGGTTGACTACTGAAAACGGTTCGATGTTCACTGTGTGCTCAGGGGACGCCTCGGTAGAAACTCGCAATCAGCTGTGGACATCGAGATTTGGTGCGCCGGATGAGATGCGCTACAGGGGAAGCCTGGCATAATGCCGTTTGGCCTTGGCTGTGGAAGTCGGGGCCTTTTTCTTGGTTTGAGCTTTGTTAATAATAAAAAAGACCGCTTTAAAGCGGTCTTTTAATGAGTGATTGAAATGCGTTTAAATAGGCTTTTGCATCGCTGCTAAGGTTGCCGTTTTGGCTGGTAGCGGTTGAGCCAAATTTCTCACCATCTTCGCGTAGATTTATATGCTCTGGGCCTTTTTGGTCGGTCGTCCATGCCGCTATGGCGCGTGGGAACATTTTGGCCACTGCCGTAGGGTTAATAACTCTATCGCCAGTAGAGTAGATGACTCCGTTTACGCTTTTGATGGACGGTGTCTTATCGAAAATATACGAAAATTGTTTTGATATGGCGTATAACGATAAGAACCAGTTGTCCAGTTTGGTGCCACCGTAGAGTGGATACCAGCGGTGCTGTGCGAACGGTTTAGAGATGCCCATAAATATGAATGCCAAGATCCTCAGTGCGGGGCTTAAAATATGAAGTAATCTACCTCTGAGGAATTCTCTCCCAAGACAAGGACAGATGTAGAAAACGTCTGTGTCTTTATCCTCGGTGAGAAGATTGCCTATCATTGCACCGCAGGAGAAACAGATTACCTTTTTCTTGCCCTCAATGCGCTTGATGTCTGCAGCGATTGCGTTTGGGTTCCAGTCGGCTCCTGCTCGGAAAAGTAAGAATTGATCTGATCCTAGAAGTTTTGTCAGCGGCGTGTAATATTTGCTGGCTAAACCACCAAAAAGCCCGGGAACGACGATGATCGCGTCTTTCACTCATTTTCACCCCCTTTCTGGTAAGGTTCAATATATTTTTATTGTATCATACTTTTGTGATTTTGTCAATGTAAAGTGGCAATTGGTGAGTTTGTTGGGATTTGGGGTTGTAAAAGAGGTAAAAGTGTGATATACTGAGGTAGTTATCTAGACATAAGGTGAGGTCTTATGCTGCAACAGCAGAGGAAACCGGCCTAAAAGTCTAGTTATTTACATGTAAAAATATTAAAAAATTGCGAGAAGAGTTTTGCCTGGTGTACAGAGGCAAAACGGCAATATAAAGGAAAGGAAAAGGATGCAAGTCATTCTCGGCACCAAAATTGGTATGACCCAGATTATCGGCGAAGATGGTGTGGTTACCCCGGTAACTATCCTACAAGCCGGTCCGTGCGCAGTGACTCAGATAAAGACCGTTCAAACTGACGGTTATAATGCTGTGCAAGTGGGCTATGGTCAGGGTAAGAATCTGAGCAAGTCGGTTACTGGCCATGTAAAAAAGGCTGGTGAAAATATTAATCCAAAAGTCTTGAAGGAGTTTCGCGTAGACGAGCTTCCGGAAGGTGTGAAACTTGGTGATGCTCTTACCGTAGAAAGTTTCAAGTTGGGTGATAAGGTTGCAGTGACTGGCACTAGTAAAGGCAAAGGCTACGCTGGTACAGTAAAGCGCTGGAACTTTAATGAATCCCGTAATACTCACGGATTCAAAGGAAATATTCGTCGGGTTGGTTCAATTGGTTCGATGTACCCGCAAAAAGTTTTCAAGGGTAAGAAAATGCCGGGTCGTATGGGGCACGATCAAGTAACGGTAAAGAACTTGGTAGTGGCTTATATTGACGTGGAAAATAACTTGATTGGCTTGAAGGGTGCAGTGCCAGGCCCGAAGAAGGGGATCGTAAGCGTGGAGGGAAAGGAGTAATATGGCGACACTAAATAAAGATATATTTGGTTTGACCGTAGAGAATCACGAACTCGTCAAACTCGCTTATGATGCATATTTGGCAAATTCGCGTTCTTCGCATGCAAAAACTTTGAAGCGGGGTGAAGTACGTGGTGGCGGTAAGAAACCTTGGCGACAAAAAGGTACTGGTAGAGCACGCTTTGGTTCGACTCGTAATCCGATTTGGCGACATGGCGGTGTGGCCTTTGGCCGCACTGGTGAAGAAAATTTCACTAAGAAACTAGCCAAATCTTCGAAGCGTTTGGCGGTACGCCAGGCTTTGTCGATGAAGAATGCCGATAAGGCAGTGTTTGTGCTGGATAAGGACGTAAAGCTTACTGGTAAGACAAAAGATGCTGTAAAGATACTCAAAGATATGAAGCTAGACGGCAAGAACGTACTTGCCGTAGCAGCAGAGAAAACTCCAGAAGTTTTGAGATCAACTAATAACTTACCGAACATAAAACTGGTACGCGCTACATATTTGAATGTCTTTGACATTATGAATGCGGATGCGATTGTATTTAGTGAAGCGGCACTTAAAGCTACTGAAAACTGGCTAATCGGAGAGGAGAAGTAAGATGGCAGAGAAAACTATTGATATTAAGCTTCATCTCTTAGAACCTAGAGCCACTGAGAAAAGCTACCTAGAACAAACTAATCGGATTTATGTTTTCCCAGTCAAGCGGACGATGGGCAAGCAGGAAATCGCTAAGATGGTAGAAAAAGAGTTTAACGTAACCGTAACGGATGTCCGAACCTTGATCCGTAACGGTAAGAAGACCAAATATAGCAAAGGCAAGCACGCTTATCCTGGTATTACTCATCGCCAAGACAAAAAGTTTGCTTATGTAAGGTTGAAGAAGGGTGATTCGATTAAAGTTTTCGATGAACCTGAAGAAGATAAGAAAACCAGCGCAAAGGAAGCTAGAGCCGATAAAAAGGCTAAAGCCGACAAGAATGCAGGGAAGGAGAGTAAATAATGGCAATTAAGGCTTATCGCCCAATTACACCGGCGCAGCGTCAAAAGACGACGCAAGACTTTGATCAGATTACGACAAAGAAGCCGATGAAGGCGTTACTCAAGGCGAAGAAACAACAGGCAGGTAAAAATAACCAAGGTCGGATTACTGTGCGACATCGTGGTGGCGGTGTAAAGCGGCACTATCGGATCGTGACTTACAACTTGCCAAAGGATTTGACTTTGACGGTTGAAGAAATTGAGTATGATCCGAATCGTTCGGCTCGTATTGCGCGCGTAAAGGACCAAAACGGTGTTTATTATTATGTGTTAGCAGACACAAAGATGGCTAAAGGTGTTACTTTTAAGACTGGCAGCGAGATTGAAGTGGAAGACTCTTCGCGGATGCCACTTGAAAATATTCCAGTGGGTACTTTTGTGTATGCTGTAGAATTGCAGCCAGGTAAAGGCGCTCAAATGGTGCGTGCAGCTGGTGCTAGTGCACAGCTGATGGCAAAAGAGAATGGTTATGCCACGCTCAAAATGCCATCTGGTGAAGTTCGGAAAGTTTTGGTAAATTGCGAAGCTTCGATTGGTACGGTTTCTAACGTGCAACACCAGAACGTGAAAATCGGCGCGGCAGGTCGTCGTCGTCGTAAGGGCATTCGTCCAACGGTACGCGGTGTTGTAATGAACGCGACGGACCATCCACACGGTGGTGGTGATGGTGGTCGTCATGGTTCTGGTAAAGCGCCACGTACGCCGTGGGGCCAGCTGACGCTTGGTTATCGTACTCGTCATAATAAGAAAACTAATAAAATGATCGTGCGTAGTCGTCACGAAGGAAAGAGGAAATAATGTCTCGGAGTCTAAAGAAAGGTCCTTTTGTGGACTATAAACTCGCGAAAAAGATTGCCGCACTTTCCAGCGAAGATCGCACCGTAATTAAAACTTGGGCGCGCCAATCGACGATTTCGCCAGAAATGGTTGGTCGGACGATTGCCGTACATAATGGTAAAGTCCACGTTCCAGTATTTGTTTCAGAAAATATGGTCGGTCATAAGCTAGGTGAATTTGCGCCAACTCGTAAATTCCGCCGTCATGGTGGTAAAAAAGCTGCAGAAGCTGCGGCTGCGAAAGGAAAAGGTTAAAATATGGCGGAAACTTATTTTGCACATGCTTATGAAAAAGGTATCGACAGCCAGCCACGCAAGACTAGCATTGTTGCCAGTCTAGTGAGGGATCGCTATGTGGCGGATGCTGTAGTGATTTTAGAGCATACGCCTCGACGCGCGGCTCGTGCAGTATTAAAAGCTGTAGAATCAGCCAATGCAAATCTTTTGAATAACTCTAAGGTTAGTATTGATCCAAAGACTATCCGAATTGCGCGGATTTTTGTAACAAGCGGGACTAGAATGCGTCGGTATAAGCCAGCGTCTCGTGGTCGTGCACTTCCGTATGAGAAGATTTCTAGTAATATATTCGTCGAGGTCGCCGGCGAAGAGAAAGTAAAGAAAACTGCTGAGGCTAAAACAGCCAAAGCAGAGGCGAAAAAGGAGAAAAAGTAATATGGGTCAGAAGGTTAATCCCATCTCTTACCGTCTCCAGATCAGCAAGGATTGGTCCTCGAAGTGGTTTACCCGCAAAGCGGACTTTCGACGTTGGTTAGTGGAAGACGACAAGATTCGCAAGGTGATTGAGGAACGGTTCAAGAGTCGTCCTACTATCGCGCGAATCAATATTGAACGCTCCGCCAATCTTACTACGATTACAATTTTTACAGCCAAGGCTGGTGCAGTAATCGGAAAACAGGGCGTAGGCATCAATGAATTAAAGAAGCAGCTTGAAAAGATTGTAGACGGTCCAATTCGGATCAATGTCGAAGAGATTAAAAAGCCAGAGCTGAATGCTAAATTAGTGGCTGAGAATATCGGTTTTCAGTTGGGTAAGCGGATGAATTTCCGTCGGGCTGTCAAGATGGCTTTGCAATCTTCGATGAACGCGGGCGCTAAAGGTGTACGTATCGAGGTGGCTGGACGTTTGAATGGTGCGGAAATGTCTCGTCGTGAGAAATTCATTGAGGGTTCGGTGCCGTTACATACTTTGCGTGCGGACATTGATTTTCATTGTCATCATGCACCGACGATTGCCGGCATTGTGGGCGTAAAAGTTTGGATTTATAAGGGGGAGAAATAATATGGCTATTCTAATTCCGAAAAAAGTTCCGCATCGTAAGGTGCGCAAGGGCAAAAACTCAGGTATTGCAACACGTTGTAACACTGTGGCGTTTGGTGAGTTTGGCTTGATGTCGCTAGACAATGAGCGCATTAATAGTCGCCAAATTGAGGCGGCTCGCCAGGCGATTACTCGTTATATTAAGCGCGGTGGTAAAATTTGGATTCGAATTTTTCCGCATACGCCAGTCACAAAGAAACCTTTGGATGTAAAAATGGGTTCCGGTAAGGGTGAACCACAGTTTTATGTAGCTAAGGTAAAGGCTGGTACGGTGATGTTTGAGATTGCTGACGTAACTGAAGAGCAGGCAAGAGAAGCTTTGCGTTTAGCATCGCACAAGTTGCCGGTAAAATGTAAAATTATAAAGAAAGAGGAGTTCTAATATGGCGCACACATTAGTAGGAACAGTGACCTCCGACTCGCGTGATAAGACCATTACCGTCTCCATCGTTAGTCGTGAGACTCACCCACTCTATCGTAAGCAGTACACAAAGACTCGTAAGTATACTGCACACGATGAGAAAAATGAAGCCAAAAAAGGTGATCGCGTACAGATTGCGCAGACTGCACCAATTTCCAAGACCAAAGCTTATACTTTGGTTAAGGTGATTGAACGATCGCATGGTACAGTTGAGCTAAAAGAAGATGTTAACAAGGCTTACGAGGCTGAGAAGATTGGCGCAGATGAAATCGCAAAGGCTAAGGCTGCTACTGAAACTGAAAAGACCGAAGATGTAGCAGGAGAAGGGGAGGAAGCTTAAATGATTCAACAAGAAAGTAGACTGAAAGTTGCCGACAACAGTGGCGCAAAGGAACTTGGAGTGATTCGGGTGCTTGGCGGCACGCGGGCACGCTATGCTCGGGTTGGTGATATCGTGACTTGCTCAGTGAAAGAAGCTTCACCTACTGGCAACGTCAAGAAAAAGGCTGTAGTACGTGCGGTGATTGTACGAACTCGTCAACCGATTCGTCGTCCGGATGGTTCAACCATTCGCTTTGATGAAAATGCGGCAGTGTTGGTAAATGACGATAAGACTCCTAAGGGTACGCGTGTGTTTGGACCGATTCCTAGAGAGCTTCGTGACCTTGGCTTTTCGAAGATTATTAGCTTAGCACCGGAGGTACTCTAAAATGGCACAGAATTTAAAGATCAACGACAAAGTTTTAGTGATCGCCGGCGATAATAAAGGCAAAGAAGCTAAAATCGTAAAAATTGACCCCAAGGCTGGTAAGGCTTGTCTTGAGGGCATTGGCGTAGTAGAACGCCACATGAAGAAGTCTTATTTAAATCCGACAGGTGGTAAAAAGACGATTCATGTAGGCATTGATTTATCTAACCTAAAATTAGTAGAAGCTGCGAAATTTGAAAAGACAGCGGCAAAAAAGGCTGATAAAAAAGCAAAGAAAGGAGCTAAATAATGGCGGAAAAGAAAACGGCTGCCAAGGCTGAGAAGCCTGCGGTAAAAACCGCGGCAAAATCGGCTAAAGCACAACCACGCCTCAAGGCTCTCTACAACGCGGAGCTAAAGGCGAAACTGGCGAAGGAACTTGGTCTCAAAAACATCAACCAGGTGCCGGAGCTCAAGAAGGTGATTGTGTCTTCTGGCGTAGGGAAGAAGCGTGAAGACAAGCGTTTCACTGAAACAGTAGCTTTGACTATTGCAAAAATTACTGGTCAAGCACCGACTTCGCGTTTAGCAAAAAAATCTATCGCGACTTTTAAAATTCGTAAAGGAATGGGGGCGCCGGTAGGTTACCTTACGACTCTTCGCAATGATAGGATGTATGAATTTGTAGATCGCTTGATTAATGTTGCGTTGCCACATGTACGCGATTTTCACGGTGTGAGTCGTAATGCGTTTGACGCGCAGGGCAATTATAATTTAGGCCTAAAAGAACAAACTGTGTTTCCAGAGATTACGTTTGAAGATGCAGCGGCTTTGCATGGTCTAGAAGTTACGTTTATAATTAAAAATGGTTCAAAGGAAGGAAGCACAAAATTGCTAGAACTCTTCGGAATGCCGTTTGAGAAGGAGGCTAAGTAGTATGGCTAAGAAATCTGCAGTCCTCCGTGACGAAAAACGACGTAAAATGTATGAAAAATACCAAGCTAAGCGTGCAGAATTAAAGGCGGCGGGTGATTTGGAAGGTCTACAGAAACTTCCACGTAATGCATCTCCGACACGATTGAAAAATCGTGATATGTTAGATGGCCGTCCGCGTGGGTATATGCGTCAGTTTGGGCTTTCACGTATTAATTTCCGGGAAAAGGCAAGTAAGGGTGAAATTCCTGGCGTAACTAAGAGTAGTTGGTAGGAGAAAGGAGAAGAATATGTCATTACAATCTACAGATCAAATCGCCGACCTTATTACTCGTATTCGTAATGCTGTGATGGTAGGCAAGAATGAAATTCTCGTCCCTACTTCCAAACTTAAAGTACAGGTAATTGAGGTTTTGGCTAAAAATGGTTATATTACGGGCTTTGAAGTGATTGAAGGCAAGCCACGTGGCGTGCTGAAGGTCACGATTAACGAGCCTGGTATGATAGCTAAAATCAATGAGATTTCAAAGGTATCTAAACCTGGACGTCGAGTATATTCGGCTGCTGAAGATTTGCCGGTAGTGAAGTCTGGCCGAGGTATGGTTATTGTTTCTACCTCTAAGGGGTTAATGACCGGTCGTGAAGCAAAGAAAAACCATTTGGGTGGCGAAATTCTAATAAGGGTTTGGTAGGATTTGAACTTATATCCTCTGGAGAGGAGTTTAGTAAAAAATAAATTGAGACCTAGTCTCAATTTATTTTTTGTTGACAGGTTTATCTATTGTTAGAGCGGAAGGATCTTAGGACATAATGTTTGAATTAACTTAAAAAATCTTGATTTTTGGGGTTAGGTGCGGTATATTGAGACTAGAAAAGGAGTGTGTGTTTGACGTTTGGTGGGCCAAGCGCATTTTTAATTTAAAACCATCAGGAGGAGAGAGTATGGTTAGAAAACAAATATTAAAGCGGGTCAGTTATTTTGGCGTGGCCTTAATGTTGATGCTGGCGAGTGTGCCAATATTGCCTAGTGGTAGTGCATGGGCGGATGGTGGATTGTCGACCTGCATTGGTGGCCCCTGGAACAATTTGAATAACAAACTTTCTAGTACTGCCGATGAACTTGAGATTACACTTTGTGCTGGTGAAGATTATTCAGAGTATGATCATGGGCTATCCGCTCCCAACATTAAGAATTTAGTTCTAGACTTAAATGGCAATGCCATTAGAATAACTGGTACTAATGTAAAACCCGGCAATAGTTTGACTATTAAGAACGGGACGATTTTGGGTAAGAATGGCAATCCGTTATTTAGCAACAGTGGTACTTTGACTTTTCAAAATGTTACTTATAGTGCTAATGATTTGAGATTTGTCCGTAATAACGCTGGTGGTGTATTGAGAATTGTAAGCGGTAATTATTCTGGTGCAACCACACTTTTCTATGGCGATGGCGCAGCTAATATTAGTGGTGGGACTTTCGACCGTGACGTAAACTCTGGCGTGGCTAGTGGCTACGCGGCTTATAAGAGTGGCAACGCATGGGTAGTAGAAACTAAATTAACCAACGAGAATATCACCGCTCCAGATACTATCGTATTGAAAGAAGGCGAGGTATTTGACGTAGCAAGTATAATTGGGCTGCCGGCGGGTTCTACCACGGGACTTAGCTATTATTCGCGCAATAATGATGTGGCAAACATTAATTACCGTGGCATAAATAGCGAAGGCTCTAACGGCTTGCTCGGCGTAAGTGCGGGTACTACTAGTATTGCGGTGAGACCACTATATGATACAAGCTTGATTAAAAATATTAATGTAGTGGTAGAGTCTGGCTTGGTGGGGATTAATGTCGATGATTTGAATATGTCGCAAGAAGATTCGGTGAGAACGAGGATCTCTAATATTTATGCAGAAAGAGCAAATCCTGACTACGTGACTGGAGTAACTTACGTAGTAGATAGAAACAATTTGCCGAGTGGTCTAGCTGCGCGTATCAGTACGGCTGGAGACGAATTGGTGGTGACGACTGGTATTGATGCCAAAATTGAGCCTGGCACATATACCGTAAGGATTAAAGCTCTGAGAGACGGCGTGGATACAGGTATCTACAGGGATGTTACTGTAAATGTGGGCAATATTTTCACTAACTTCTCATTAAACCAACAATTGGCAAGTGAAAACACGATTGAACTGAAAGAAAACGAGTCGGTGGAACTGACCGTGAAAAACGCTAGGACGATGAATAGTGCCGATAATGTTGAGGTGGTGAGTGTAGAGTTGAGGAGTGCTAGCGACGTAATGAGTACCGATGGTGTTAAAACTATTTCTGGTAGTCAGAATGGTATCGGTGAAGCAACAATCTACGTTACGGCAGAATACACTAGCAGTAACAATCATAAATATACTTTCACTAAAGGATTTAAGGTGAAGGTGCTTTCGGTTTTGGAAAGCATTGGCGTGCGGGATATTAATGATGACAACTACAGTGGCGATTTGTATGGTTCAGATGCTGGCGAGACGAGTGAAGTAGAGCTTGATAAATACGACGAAAAAAGTTTTAAGATTACCAAGCATTGGTATAATGCGGCGACGGACTATGCAGTGGAAATCGTATCTGGTAATGATGTAGTTGAACTGGACGATACCAATATTACAAATGGTCAATTTGGCGTGAGTGGCAAAATGCCTGGCGTGGCAACCGTAAGGGTGAGTGTAACACCTAAGGGTGGTAACGATACTTTGACTAAAGAGTTTAATATCAAAGTCAATCCTATTTTGGAAGATATTACGATTGCGGTTGAATCTGATGGTAGAGTGATGACGGAAGATTACGAGATTGATAATGGCGATTTTGGGAGAATTATTGCAACAGCCAATGACAATTTGGATGCTACTGGCGATATCACTTATACTTTTGTGGAAACTGATCGGGTGAAGCGACTAGATATAAGAGAGGACGGTAATTTTAGAAGTGGTCTAAATACAAAATCGGAAGCAACTGTAAGGGTTACTGCTAGAGATAGTAAGGGGCGCGAAGTTACTAAAGACATCAAAATAAAAATCAATCCGGTACTGGTGTCATTAGCTTTGGAAAATGACGATATCACGATCTACGAAGAGGACACGGCACAGATCAAGATTAAGCAGGTAGTAGCAGATGTGATTAAGTCGAAAGTAGCTTGGAGTTACGAGAATTATGACGGCAGTATCATTAGCGTGTCTGAAACTGGTGAAGTGACTGGCCTGAAAGATGGCACGACCGTGGTAAAAGTGGTAGGAACTTTTGTGTCGCCACTAGGCAAGACCTATACTGCTTCTAAAGAAGCTAGGATTACGGTAAAGCCGTTATTGAAACAGGTGAGTATCAAGAGCAAGAACGGTAGATATTTATTAAGTGGCACGACACAGACTTTGTATGAGCTAGATAATGCTACTTATAGGATTTCACATAAGAATAAGAACGCACCAGTAACATACACGGCGATTTCGGCGGATGAAGATGTGGCGACGGTGGTAGTAAATGGTAGTGAGCTTGAAGTGATAACTTATGAAAAAGTTGGTAGTACTTTGATTACGGTGATCGCTGAAGATAACGAAACTGGCAAGAAAGTTTCCACTACCATGACGATAAAGGTAAAGCCGACCTTGAAGAACGTGAGTGCGGACGATGTGTATATGGTGGTTGGTGAGAAAGAAGCCTTGAACGTTTCGTGGGAAAATCCTGATGTGACGCCGTCTTTGCAATATCACTCTGGCGATAGGACGATTGCAAGAGTGAGCCCTAGGGGCAATGTGACTGGTATGAAGGCCGGTGAAACGACGGCAACGGTGAGAGCGTATTACGACAGTAAGGTTGCGGAAGCGACTGCAGGAGTACATGTATACGAAATGGTGAAACCGGTACGTCATCACTATTATGGCGCTGTGGGGCAGGTGTTTAATGTGCACGTAGGAGACAAGAATACGAACGCTTATACTAGGGCGAGAGTAAACGCTCCTTGGGGAATGTTTGTAATGGGCGATGCTGTTATGGCGCTTTTGCCTGGTGTATATACGGTAATTTATACGGACTACATGGCAAATGGCGAGGTTGTGGGTGAGTATGCGGCGGAATTTACAATATTTAACGTAGAGCGTGAAACTGTAGTGGTAGCACGTGGTGATACGGTGGAGTTGGAACCGCATAGTGAGTGGAATACTACCTCTGCCAAGGATGAAACTACCGGACATCATGTGCGTGTTAATAGGGATGGTAAAGTAGTGTTTAAAGCTGATGAGGCAACCGCACTCGGTGTGCACGATATAACAATGAAGCATATGTTTAGATATGACGTCCGTGAGGTAGTAAAGGAAGTGAGGGTAGTGGTATATGATGTAGTGGCAGATTTAGAGACAGACCCAGACGGTGTAACGGCAGATACCCTTAAGGAGTATATTGAAGGAATGTTTGTACAACCTACTTCTTGGGAAGAGTTTGTGGAAAGAATGCAACAGACGCGGGGGTTGTTTGGTGATGGGTTTGAGTATTTCTGGTCGACTATGGGCGTGAGTAGTGCAGTGTTTAATGGTGACGAAATCAACACACGCGTAGAGGTTACTGAGCTTGAGGAAGAGGAGGTGGAAGTTGAGTTGATTGATGCGATTGGTGATTTGGACGTAAAAGGAGTAAAATATTTTGATGTGTCAGTATGGATGTCTAAGAATGGTTACGATTTTGGTAAAATACATCAGTTGAATGGAAAAATTACCGTGGCATTAACCGAAGTGGCCGATCCAGAGACTGGCTATATTCGTCAATATATTGTAGTGCGTGAACACGACGGCGAGATTGAAATGCTAGAGGAAGGCGTGGATTTCTATATTGAAGATGGTGTGCTGTATATAATTTCGGATAAGTTCTCGACTTACGCGGTGGCTTATCAAGACACTTTGATTCCGGCTTACGGTGGGGTGGCTTATACTGTGAGCGCGCCGGATACTGGTGTAAACACGAAGGTGGACGGTGGTGCTACCAGTACCAATATGGTTGTAGCTGTGTTAGCCGCATTGACTGCGACAGCCTTGGCTGGCGTGGCGATGTTCGCGAAGCGTAGATAGACAAAAGCTACTTGGCTTGACAAAAAATAAAAAGTGTGCTATACTGTAATGGTAGTGTGAAAATTCCCTAGAAGTAGGGAATTTTCTCTTGTAAATAGAGAAGTTTTGTGATATAATTGTCGGGATATTAACATAAAGGAGACAAATGAGTCGTATCGGAAAACAACCCATCGAGATTCCGACGGGAGTGACAATTACGGTCGGCGACAGCGAGATTACTGTTGCAGGCCCGAAGGGTCAACTCATCGTTCCGGTGCAACCTAAGACTAAGGTTGCGATTGAGGGGAGCATGGCTACGGTCACCCGTGAGGATGACGAGCCAAAATCTCGGGCTTGGCATGGTTTGCAACGCGCATTGCTCAACAATGCTGTTGTGGGCGTGACTAAAGGCTACGAGAAAAAATTAGAGATTAATGGTGTGGGGTTTCGTCTATCTGGCGGTCCGCAAGAAATCGAGATGGCGCTTGGTTTTTCACATCCAGTGAAATACAAAGCTCCAGAGGGCGTAACGCTTACTACCAATAAAATGGAAATTACGGTTTCTGGCATCGACAAGCAAAAAGTTGGTCAGGTAGCCGCAGAAATCCGCAGCCTCAAGAAGCCAGAGCCTTACAAGGGTAAAGGTATTAAGTATGCCGATGAAGTGATTCTTCGTAAAGCAGGAAAGGCGGGTAAGAAATAATGAATAAGGCATTTAGGGCAAAACGTACTCGCGCTAAAATTCACGGTACGGCAGATCGGCCGCGACTTTCGGTGCATTTTAGTAATCAACACATTACTGCGCAAATTATTGACGATGATAAAAAAGCAACTTTGGCTTATGCTACTACGGTTGGGGCCAAGATGACTGGTAATAAAACCGAAAAAGCAGCAAAGATTGGTGCAGAAATTGCCAAAAAGGCAAAGACCGCCAAAGTCTCTAAAGTTGTATTTGACCGTGGCGCTAAATTATATGCTGGTCGGATGAGCGCACTCGCAGATGCGGCCCGCAAAGAAGGATTGGAGTTTTAATTATGCCAGAAACAGAGAAAAAAGCCCCAAGAGTAATTAATAAGTCTGGTACGCTAAAGATGGACGATAAGACGGCTGCTACTAAGCAGACGCGAGACATTTCCGGTAAGAGAATGGATCGGCGTAATCGTCGCGATCGCGTGCGTGCTGAAGCAGGGCCAAAAGAATTTGACGAGATTACCATTGCGGTGGATCGCGTGTCTCGTACGGTAGCGGGTGGTCGCCGGATGCGCTTTAAGGCATTGGTGGCAATCGGTAACCATAAAAATAAAGTTGGCGTGGGCGTGGCTAAAGGCAATGACGTGACTACGGCGGTAGCTAAAGCAACTTCTAAAGCCAAGAAATCCATGATTACCTTTAATATGGATGGTGAAACTGTGTGCCATGAAACTCGCACTAAGGTGACTGGCGCAGATGTATTGATTAAGCCTGCGGCACCTGGTACTGGGATTATTGCTGGTGGTACAGTACGCTCAATTATTGGTTTGACTGGTGTGAAAAATTTGATTTCTAAATCGCTAGGTTCTACCAATAAGGTGAACATTGCTTACGCGGTGATCGAGGGTTTGCGCCAACAAGTGCCACGCAAAGAATGGAATGGCGTGAAGGCTGAAAAGGCGGAAGCTAAAGTTGAAAAGACGGAAAAATCAGCAGCCAAGAAAGCCTCGGGGAAGGAGACTAAGTAATGAAATACAATGATTTGGTGGTAGAGAAAAATACTCGTCCGACGCGTAAAGGCCGTGGTATTTCGGCTGGTCAGGGTAAAACTGCTGGTCGTGGTACGAAAGGTCAAAAAGCGCGTACTGGTCATCGCAAGATGCCGGTGGGCTTCATGGGTGGCCAGCGAGCGATTATGCAGGCTGTGCCAAAGCTAAAAGGTTTCAAATCTTTTCATCCAAAGGCGGAGGTTGTTTATACTGACAGGTTGAATGGTCTGAAGGGTAAGGTAGACAATTATGCTATGGCGGAGGCTAGCTTGATTTCTAGCCCATTTGTAAAGGTAAAAGTGATTACGCGTGGTGAACTTACTGCGAAAATCGACTTAGAAACACAATTTGCTTCGAAAACTGCCGTAGAGGCAATCAAAAAAGCCGGCGGTAGCTTTAAAAAGGTAGCGATTTTGCAAAAGCCTGCCAAAAAAGAAGCTTAAATTGGGCTTAAAACCTGAAAATAACCCTGTGAACAGGGTTATTTTTGTGGTAGAATGAGGAGAGTAAATAGTGGAGTATATTGTATGGATGAAAAAGAGTTAAAAACTAGTCCGAAGCAACGGTTTTTTATTATCTTAATTGCGGTGATTATGTTGGGGTCAATTATCGCAAGTTATGCGGCGATTGTGATAAATGGTGGGAAGTCTAGCACTGGCAATACTGACGGGAGTAGTATAGACGAGACGAAAATTGCGGAGTACGAGGATGTCTATAATAAGAAAGTGGCGGAATTTTCGGCGAAGACGAAGGGGGATTTTGAAAAATTTATCAAATATAAGTCGGAAATTGTAGCTTATAATGAGACTGCGGCAAATGAGAATGGCGTGCAGATAAGAGATTTGGAAGATGGTGCTGGTGAGGAAATTGCGAGCGGAGATGATAATTATCTAGCGTATTATGTGGGGTGGTGTGCGGACGAAAGCATATTTGATTCTTCATTCGATGACAATAGTAATCCTACAGCTTTTGCTAAAGTGTTGGATGCATCGCTTGGCATGATTGAAGGCTGGAATTTAGGTATAGAAGGTATGAAGTTGGGAGGGATTCGAGAAGTCACGGTTCCTGGGAATTTAGCGTATGGTGATTCAATGGAGATTTGTGGTGGCACAAACAAGCCGTTGAAATTTATGATTTTGGCGGTAGCGAATGAGGATCCGTTAAAATCGTTGGCAGCAGAGTTGGACGAAGCATATATGCGGTTACAATATGCCTATTATGGTATAGATTATGATGAAATGTTGGAGAATGCTGAGTAATCGATATTTGTGATGTCGGATAAAACTTTTTTCTTTTATGATTTGGAGACTTCGGGGCTAAATGCACGAGAAGACCGGATTATGCAGTTTGCCGGACAGCGTACTGATATGAATCTTGAGCCAGTTGGCGAGCCGGTGAATATATTGGTAAAAATGACGAGGGATGCTTTGCCAAGCCCAAGTGCAATAATGGTGACTAAAATTACGCCACAGGATACTTTGCGGGATGGCATGACGGAAGCGGAATTTGTGCGGTATGTGACGGAAGAGGTTTTTGTATCAGATACGATAGTAGTCGGATATAATACAGTGCGTTTTGATGATGAGTTTATGCGCGCGACATTGTGGCGGAATTTTTATGATCCGTATGAATGGGAGTGGAAGGAAGGACGTAGTCGGTGGGACATGCTAGATGTGGTGCGATTGACGCGGGCGTTGAGGCCGGAAGGAATAAAATGGCCGTTTACAGAGGATGGGCGGGCGACGAATCGTCTGGAATTGATTACTAAATTGAATGGAGTAGAGCACAAACATGCCCATGATGCGTTGAGCGATGTGCATGCTACGATAGCGGTGGCGAAGTTAATAAAGGAAAAACAGCCAAAATTATTTGGTTTTTTGCTCAAAATGCGAGATAAAAGAGAAGTTAAGAAATTGGTTAACTTGGAAAATAAGCAACCTTTTGTATATGTCTCGGGTCGATATGCACAAGAATACAATAAGGCTACGGTTGTGTTTCCTTTGACGAGCGGAAGAAATGGTAATGTATTGGTGTACGACCTTCGTTATAATGTGGAAGAGGTTAACCAGGAAAAGATTTTCCCAATTGTGAAGGAACTTTGTTTTAATAAATGTCCAGCGGTGGCGCCCGTGTCGGTGTTGGATGAAGGCGATGGGTGGGCAAAAGTTGGTTTGAATCCGGACGATGTAAGGCGGAACTTGGAAATATTGCTTAAACATCCGGATTTTGCAGAAAAGATGCGGAGTGAAGCGGAGGCTAAGCCGGAGTTTCCACCTGCAATAGAGCCTGAAGCGGCACTTTATGATGGCTTCTTGAATGACGCAGATCGGATAAAAGTGGCGGCGGTGAGAAATGCCGTGGAAAACAAGTTAGCGGATTTTCATCCGGATTTTGTGGACGAGAGATTGCCGGAACTATTGTTGCATTACAAGGGGAGGAATTTTCCACAGAGTTTGAGTGAGAGTGAGAACAAGCAGTGGGAAGAATATCGGAGGGCTAGGTTAAATAGGTTAGCTCCAAAGTTCTTGAAAGAACTTGAAGAACTGTACAAGAAAGATGAGTATGTTGGAGAAGAACTAAAGTTATATTTTGAAGATGTTTTAGCGGAAGATTATTAAACTTGTGGTAAAATAGAACAAAGAAAGGGTGGTATGGATAATAACAAAGTTATGATTGTGGGAACGGGTAACGTGGGCGCAAGCATTGCGTTTGCGATTTTGAATCAGCGGACCACAATAAATGAAATAGTTTTGACTGATATTATTGCGAAGGATGCAGAGGGCGAAGCGATGGACTTGCGTGATGCCTTAGCGGTTGCACCAAGTTATGTGAAGGTCTCTAGTGGTACTTATAAGGATGCAAAAGACTGCGATGTAGTAGTGATTACGGCTGGTGCGGCGCAGAAACCTGGTGAGACGCGGATGGAACTTTTGAAAAAGAATGTGAATATTTTAAAGGGTATGGTAGAGCAGATAATGGCGAGTGGGTTTAATGGAATATTTTTGGTGGTGACTAACCCGATGGACGTGATGACATATTATACGATGAGATTTTCTGGTTTGCCAGCGGAACGGGTAATTGGCTCCGGTACGGTGTTAGATTCAGCTAGGTTGAGGCAAAGAGTTGCAAACTATCTGAATATTAATGCAAAATCGGTTCATGCATATCAGGTAGGTGAGCATGGTGATACGGAGCTGACTTTGTGGTCGTTAGCTGATGTTGGCGGGCAGAAAGTGTCTGAGTTGTTGCCGGCGGATGTGCGAGAAGGGATATCGGGATTCGTAAGAGATGAAGCGTATGAGATTATTAATAAAAAGGGTGCAACTTATTATGGGATTGCGACTTGTGTAGTTGCAATTTTGAATTGTATCTTGAACGACGAAATGCGGGTGATGTCGGTGTCATCGTATGATGGTTTTTCGGGAACATGTTTTGGTTGGCCGTCTGTGGTGGGGCGAGCGGGTGTAGTACGGAGGTTAGATTTGAAAATTGCTGAGAAGGAAGGCGTGGAATTGCAAAAGTCGATAAATGTTTTGAAGAAAGCGATTAATTCGGTGAAACTTTAGTGGCTAAGCTTGCGAAAAATAAGCAATAGCGATAAAATACAATAAAGAATTCTAGAATTAAACTAAAAAGGAATAATAGAAAATGGATCCAATGACTAATCCAACACCAACTCCTAATCCAGCTTCAGAGCCAGTGACGAATCCGGGCCCAGCGCCGGTAGCTCCACAGGCTCCGGTGGCGCCAGCTCAGTCGGTAGTTCAGCCGACGGCTCCAGTAAGTCCGGAAACAGTTTCTCCAGTAGCTCCGGGGGCTCCGGGTGTTGCGATGGGAGCAAATCCAGTAGTGCAACCTCCGGTGAATCCGGTGATCAATCCTGCGGCGTCGACTCCGGCTTCGACGAACCCGGTTTTCCAACCAAACAGTTTAAATGGGGTGGCGGCAACAGACCCGATTATGGTGCCGGAACCTGCGCCAGCTCCGGATCCAGTGGAAGAAGAGTTGAAGGCTCCGATGAAAGCGGCTGGACCTGTTCCTGGATCAATTGGGTCAGCGGTGTCTGGGCCAGAGGCAGTAGAAGAACCTGCGCTAGAGCCGGCTGCTGTGCCTGCTGGCAATCCGTTCGCGGCAGCGCCGCAAGGTAGCACGCCGAGTGTATCTTTCACTGATCCAGCTACGCAACCGGAGGCTACAAATCCTGCAGTTGAGCCGTCGAAGCCAGCTAAGAAAAAGAATAGCAAGACAACATTGATTGCGTTGGTGGCGATTGCATTTGTAGTGGTAATTGCGCTGGCGGTTGTGCTTGTTATGCAACTGATGGGCCCAACGGGTGATAATACTACAACCCAAACAACGGAACGTCCAGTAGTGACGCAACCAATTGCTGAGCCCGATGAAGATGAAGATGAAACGATTGTTGATGATGAGACAGTCGACGGTAGTGGATCTACGACGACGACTGATTCGGAGGAGGATGTTGATTCTAGCGTGAATAGTAGTACAGTTAATACTGATGCTGCTGAGGTGGAAACTGAGATTGTTGACGAAAACGCTTCAACATTGTAAAATATATTTATGAATAAGGTTTATGTAACTACGGCGATTCCGTATGTGAATGGCGCTCCGCATATTGGGCATGCGATGGATTATTGTTTGGCGGATGTGTATGCGAGGTATCGCAGGTTATGTGGTGATGAGGTGAAATTCCAGGCTGGTGTGGATGAACATGGTAATAAAATTTTTCAGAAATCGAAAGAGTTGGGCTTACCGGTAGCGGATTATGTTAAAGAGAATGCAGAGAAGTTTATGGATTTCGTTGAGAAATTAGGTGTATCGTACACGGATTTTATTAGAACTACAGATGTGGATCATGAGCGCAGATGTCAAGAGATTTGGCGTAGATTAAGTGATCATATATATAAAGCAAAATATGAAGGCTGGTATTGTTCGGGTTGCGAGAGGTTTATTACGCAAAAAGAATATGATGAGAATAATGGTGTGTGTCCAGACCATCAGAAACCATATGAAAAGTTGGTAGAAGAAAATTATTATCTTCGAATTGCAGATTTTAAAGATCAGATTCGCGGGGCAATAGAGTCGGGTGAGATGTCGGTTTTACCGGAGTTTCGCAAAAAAGAGGTATTAAAGCTTTTGGAAGAATCGCCGGACGTGTCGGTTTCGCGCTCGGTCGAGCAACTGACCTGGGGTGTGCCTGTACCGGATGATGATTCACAGGTGATGTATGTGTGGATTGATGCGCTCTCTAATTATATTACGATTTTGGGCTATCCAGATTCGGATATCAGCGAATGGTGGCCTGCGGCGGCGCAATTTGTGGGCAAAGATATACTAAGGTTTCATGCGATTATTTGGCCGGCAATGCTAATTGGGTTGGGACTACCATTACCGAAGGTGTTGCTTTCGCATGGTTTTGTGTTGGCGGATGGGCAAAAGATGAGCAAAAGTATTGGTAATGTAGTAGATCCGATTGAAGTGTTGGATCGGCATGGACTAGATGCATTTAGATATTATTTTCTAAGGCATGTGGATACGTTCGCGGATTCGGACTTTACGTGGGAAAAATTTGAGGACGCCTATAACAATGAGTTAGCGAATGATTTGGGCAATTTGGTACAACGTTTGGCAACTTTGGCGATGAAAAATGATGTAAAGTTAGTTGAGGAACCAAAGTTTGAGATGGATGCTGGATATGTGGAACTAATGGATAAGTTTGAATTTTCAAAGGCGTTCGACTATGCGTGGGACAAAGTTCAGAACTTAAATAAACGGATTGACGAAGAAAAACCATGGGCTTTAGCAAAAAATGGCGAAACGGCAAAATTACAAAATTGTCTAAGAGATTTGATTTGTGGTTTATTAAATGTTAATTATATGTTGAGCCCATTTATTCCGGGGACTACGGAAAAGATTTTTGAGATTTTTGCTGGCGGCGATATTAAACCACCAAGGACGCCATTGTTTCCTAAACATTAAATATTATAAAAATAATCCCGTAAGGGATTATTTTTATAACGCAGATTAGGTTAATCTTCAGATAGCTTTTTTGCGAAATCTGATAAGTAGAAACCAATTACGCCGCCAATCATTGGAATGAGTGCATAGATTGATAGAGCTTGGCAAACACCACCGAAAATTTCACCGAAGTTCTCACCAGCGGTTGGGAAGATTTGCATCATTAAAGCAACAGCTGGGTTAAAAATGAAGTTACTATTTATACCTAAGAAGGCTGCGGAAACTACATAGCCGATAAGTACAGCTAAAGCCATTCCGCCAGCTATGACTGCTGCAAAAGTGAAAGTGCTGCGTTTGTATTCGATAGCTCTTGAGAAGAAGAACCCGATGATTGCTGCACCGAGTAATTCTACCATTGCAACCATCCAGAATCCGCCTTCTGCAACTGCAGACATGGTTGGTACGTCATAAGCAGTTTCGCCGCCGGCTAAATGGAAACCATTGAAAATAAGCCAGCCAAGCCAGGCGCCTAGAATTTCTGCGATGATGTACATGATGCCGCGAATGACAGACATGCGACGGGTTGCCATCATTCCTACTGTGACGATAGGGTTGAGGCAAGCGCCAGAAAATGCGTAGACCGCTACAAGTACTGCGATGACAGCGAATGTATACATAGCAACATTGGCGATACCCATGAGTGATAACGCAAAGAGCAACAATGCAATAAGCATGGTGCCGATGACTTCTCCAAGCAAAGCACCGTAAAATTTGTGGCTCTTAAAAATGGTGAGGATACTTTCCTTTTCTTCGTATTTTTTAGCAAAAAAGCCGCAGAAGCAAGATTTTTTTGCATTGGCGTTTTTTGTTTCTTCCACCGTGTTGGTTTTAGGAGCTTCGATTTCTGACTTCTTGACAGACTTCTCAGCAGTTCCCCCTTTTGTCGATTTAGCCTTGGTAGACTTAGTCGACGTTTTCGACTTTTTAGTCGCCATTTGTGACCTCCTTAAATGATATTTGTACTATTATATCACGATTTTTGTATGGTATAATGAAAAAGTTAATAATTTATTTAGGAATAATATGGGCGTAATAGTAAACAAAAATAATCAGCAAGAAACAGAGCTTTCACGGAAAATTAGCGCGGATCTACGTGAAAAAGCTTTGCGTGCGTCTGGCATGACAGGCGAGGAAGATGCGCCAGATTTTGCGGAGGATTCGGAATACGTGAAGGATTTTAAAAAGACTAGCAAGTTTGGTTGGATTTGGGTGGTTTTGATTGTGTTGGCGATTTTGTCGATTATTTCGATTGTAATGTTGTAAAAAACAGAAATCTCATGTTTTTGAGTGATGGATTTTTGCTAAAAAGCATAAGTTTGTTATAATATATTAGTATGGACGGAGAAGACGAATCCAATAACGAAAGACGAGGTTTGTTTGACCCGGTGCGTGATGCCTTGGATGAGATTAAATCTGGAGCTAAGCCGGATTTTGTGGGGAATGATAGTGGAAGGACTAGTGGGCTTGGTGGCGCTAAGAAGAAAGCTTCGAATAGTGGGGCTGTAGATGGCCTAAGATCGGCAGAGAAATCAGCAGCCGGTGGTACGATAGGACAATCTAGTAGCGGAATAGGAAGTGCGAGAGAGAAAGAGACCAAGGCTAGTGGATTTTATTCTGGAAGCGGAAAGAGTAGTGGTGGAAAAAGTAGTGTTGGTGGTAAGAAGAAGGCGAAGGGCTGGTTAAAAAAAGGCGGCCCGATGGGGCTAATTATTGCATTAATTGTGGGTGTGGGCGGAATTATGGGCGGCTCGCAGTTGTTCCAGCCGTTTAGTTTGGTGGCGCAGTTTCAGGAGACGTTTAATTCGATGCACGTGTCTGCGAATACCAGGTCGAATGCATTTTTTAGGATGCAGATGGATTCTGGACGGATAAAGAACCCGATTAAGGGGAAAATTTTTGGAGCAGATACTTTTAAAATTACCAAGAAACAAGCTGCAAGATTATCGCAGCAGGGGATTGAAGTAGATGATGACTTTGAGGGGAGTGGTATTAGGGTTTTGAAATTTGATGATGGAACGGGTGAAATTAGGGTTGTAGCAGCAGACGATGCTTCGGTTACTAAGTTAAACGATATGAATTTGAAGGGTTTTGATACTGATACGGTAAAGTACAATGCGGAGGCAGTGTCGTTTAAAAATCTATATGCGGATAATACAGATTTTTTTAATGGATACAATAAGGGTTCGATGACTTGGCGGGGGGCTATTGCAAACTGGTTTGGAACTAGAACTGCAGATTTTTTAGGCAGTAACAAGATTACAAGAAATTTATTCAAAGATTTTCAGGAGAAAGTAGCAGCGGCCAATGATGGTAATACTAAGAAGGTAGCTACTGATATGATTGCTCAGAGGACGGAAGATGCAGATGATGTGGGTATGAAAATGACTGGCGCAGAGGAGGATGATGGCGAAGTAGATTCTGAAGGAAAGCCGGTGGTGAAGGATGTGGACGCGGCTGAAATAGTTCCGGATCAAGGAAATTCTGGGGCCACTTATTCCGGCAAAGAGGAATCTAGTGGTTCATCGACATACAAAAGGTCAAGTTTAAAAAGCGAGGCAGATGTAAGAACCAAGTTGGACGATGTTGCCGGAAAAGTGCAGAAAGGTGCTAATATAGCTTGTACGGTACTTAATACTGTCGGGGCAATAAATTTACTAGTAACGGCGAGCGAAGCTTTGCAGATTATTAATTTGACATCTGCGTTCTTTGAGGCTGTAGATAGGACCAAGGCCGGGGATGGTGACAACTCTCCAATTCATGAGTTAGCTGAATCTTTGAATGAGAAGAAGACAAATGAGCATAAAAGCTTAGTAAGCAGTGGTGTGGCATGGAATGACGGCGATCAGGACTCTAATTTTACTGATGATGGGCTGACTACTTTGACCACAGAAAAAACTTCGACTCAAAAGACGGCTATGGAATCTAGTGGAATTGCAGCTTTGTATGGCGGTGGTAAGGTGGATACTAATGATGCGAGTGTGCAGAGCTTCAATTTTTCCGGTAGCATAAAGCGTATACTTGGAGGAGTGGGCGTGAGCATGGAAGCTTTTGAGGCATGTGCTTTGACAAAGATTGCTGCAAATGCTGTGAGTGCAATTACTAGTGCAATTGAAATAGCTGGGTGTATATTGGGCGCAGTAGGTGCTACTTTTACATTTGGCGTGTCGACTTCGGCGTGTGGGCCGTTGGTGGCAAAGGTGGTAAAAGGGATTGCTTTGAGCGTGGCAATTGGAGTGGTGGTGGCGGGGGTAATTTCTGCAATTGTCCCGTATGTGTCGAGTATGTTGACTAGAGATCTGGTTTCTGATATAGGTGGAGAAGATTTAGGTAATGCTTTGACGTCGGGCGGAAATATGTACCTAGGTAATACCCACCGATATAATGGAGGTTCGTTGGCTACTAGGGAGGAATATACCGAGTTTGCTTTGGCGCAGAATCAGGTAATTGCGGAGGATGCCAAATACGAGCGTCAGACTAAGGATCCATTTGATATGACTTCTAAATATACATTTATGGGGACCTTAATGACGCAACTGATGAGTTTTGCTAGGGCTACGTCGTTTACTAAAGTAGTAACGTCTAGTAGCTCTGTTATATCTAACTCTATTGTGGCCTTGAGCCCTACGGCGTCTGCTTATGATGTGGTGGAAAGTTTGCCGGATAATATGGATGAGTATGCAAAAACTTGTCCGTATCTAGCTTCGATTGGGGCAATTGGCGATGCTTACTGTAACCCGTATTCTATAACTGACTTATCTACTATTAATACTGATCCGTTAGACGTGATTGGCAAATTGGAAGATTATGGTAGTTTTCAAGAAGGCGAAACTAGTGATGGTAATGTCAAGATTGCTGGTGATTCGGACTTGGCAAAATATATAATGTACTGTAACCAGAGGGAGTCGGCTTTTGGCGTTGCTGATCAAAATATTGTTAGCGAAGTAAGTGATTGGGGTTCTGTGCGTACGGGCAACTCTAGCATTGATACGGCTACAAATTCGGCCATAGGTGCGATACCTATAATAGGCGATGTAATAGACGTGGTTAGCAACACGGAAGCTTTGCAGAATGTCGGTTATGTTGGAGGGGAATCCTGTGTGGCAGGGAATAATATAAATGAGACTACTCCTTTAGCAACTGCTTCTCCTGATTGGGATAAAGCTAAATATTACCAGAGGTTTATAGAGGATCAATCGTTAGCGGAGTCTATTGGGTTAATTGAAGAGTCGGCGGTTACGGCGTTTGTACGTGATTATCGCGAAGATCATCCGCTAGACAATTCTTATGAGGGTATTCTGGCACGTTACTCTGGGTTAAGTAAAGATACTGTGGTTGCAATATTGGATATTGTAGAGTATGAAAATTATATTAATAATTATGATCCTACTGAGCGGTATGCATTTGGTGTACCGGTGGTAGATACAGAAAAAGAATTGAAGTTTGATAATGAAAATGTTATAGCGAATAATTTCTTGGTGGTGTTAGCTGATAAAATCAGCTATGCTGATGTGCGAAATCGAAGCTTCGCTGTGTAGCTAGATTAGTTTTGCGGAAAAGTGGAAATAGGGGTATAATATATATTATATATGGTAGAGCTGGAGAAATTAAAACAAGAACTAAAGAAGGTGAATGCGGAGTATGCTGGGATTCGTGATGTGCCGGTGGAAAAGCGGGCGGAATTTGGACGTGAGATAAATGCAAAGAAGCAAGAAATTTTGGCAAGAATAGCTATAGTAGAACAAGAAGCGTTGGATGCGGAGGTAGAATCGATAGATGTAACTGCTTTTACAGCGCCAAATGAACAGGTGCCGGATGTGTATCCGCAGAGCTATGGGTCCAAGCATCCTTTAATGACCGAAATAGATCGTGTAGCGGAAATTTATCAGCTGATGGGGTTTGATGTGGTGGAAAGTCGGCAACTAGATGACGAGTATCACATGTTTGATTCGCTGAATTTTGCGAAGGAGCATCCAGCGCGGGACGGTTACGATACTTTTCGTACGGAAGAGGGTTTAATCCCACCTGCACATACTTCTACTATGCAACATAGGGTATTAAAAATGTATCGCAACAAATTGACGGAAGGTAAAAATATTGCCGTGGTGGTGCCAGGAAGGGTATATCGGAATGAAGACGTGGATGCTACACATGAGCACACGTTCTATCAATGCGAAGGCGTGTATGTTTCAAAGACTTGTACGATGGGTGATATGTTGGGGATTTTGCGTGAGTTTTTCGAAAAATATTATGAGCAGAAGTTGAATATTCGAACGCAGCCAGGGTATTTTCCTTTTACTGAGCCGAGTTTAGAGTTTATGATTGAGAAACCAAAAGCGCTAGGTGGCAAGAAAGGTGATTTTTTGGAGATGCTGGGATGCGGAATGATTCATCCGAACGTACTGAAAATGGCTGGAATTGATCCAAGAGAGTATCATGGATTTGCATGGGGCGGTGGGATGGATCGGCTAGTGATGTTGAAATATGGTTTGAGGGATGTGCGGAATTTTGAGAGTGGTAATCTTAACTTTTTGAGGGAGTTTTAGTATGAAGATTTCGCTAAATTGGCTAAAGAAATATGTAGATATCAATGTATCAGACGATGAGCTAGTGCGACTAATTGGTGCGCGGTTGGTGGAAGTGGAAGGTATGATTGACGAGACGCACAAGTACGACCATATATATGTAGTGCGGGTTGAGAGGGTAGAAAAGATTCCGGATACGCACTTGGCTTTATGTAAGATAAATGTGGGTAAGGCGGAAGCCCTGAGGGCAGAGAAAGATGCGGATGGTTTGGTACAGGTAGTGTGCGGGGCACCGAATGTGCGTGAAGGGATGCTAGCAGTGTGGATTGCGCCTGGCGCAGTGGTGCCGGCGAGCGTTAATGAAGATGCGCCGTTTGTGATTGGCAAACGCAAGATGCTTAGTAGATATGAGAGTAATGGTATGTTGGCTGGGGCGGATGAGCTGGATTTTGATGACAAACACGAAAAGATTGCCGAAATTGATCCAGAAGTGGCGCAGCCGGGGGATGCCCTGGCGGACATATTTGGGCTGAGCGATAAGATTTTGGAAATTGAGAATAAATCTTTGACGCATCGGCCGGATTGCTTTGGGATAATTGGGTTTGCACGCGAGGTGGCAGGGATATTGGGCGAGAAATTTGAATATGAAAACGTTGGAGAAAGTTTGAAAGTTGATAATTCTGTTGAGATTAAAATTGAAGACGAAAATATTTGCCCACGGTATAGTGCGGTAGTTTTGGAGAAGCACGGCGAGTTGAAACAAAAGTATCTCACTTGGCAAGATACGATTTTGGCGAAAAGCGGAATGCGGCCGGTGGACCCGATTGTAGACGCAACAAATTACTTGATGTTGCTCACTGGGCAGCCTTTGCACGCGTTTGATTATGACAAGTTTGTAGCTGTGGGCGGCACTAGAGAGCCAAAGGTTGTAGTGCGGTTAGCGAAAAATGGCGAAAAGCTAACTTTGCTAGATGATAAAGAAGTCGAGTTGAATGAAAACGACATTGTAATTACTAGTAATAATGTGCCGGTAGCATTAGCCGGGGCGATGGGTGGCAAATCCACTGAGATTGACAAAAACACACGAAATATTCTTATAGAATCAGCTACGTTTAGTTTGTATAATTTGCGGAAGACACAAATGGCGCACGGGATTTTCTCGGAAGCGATTACGCGGTTCACTAAGGGTCAGTCACCATATCAGACTTTGCAAGTGGCGGGTGAGTGCGCGAGAATGTTGGTAGATGGTTTCAAAGTATCAGCTGTGGCAGATAATTATAGGAAGCTGGAAAAAGAAAATATTGTGAGAGTAAGTGCGGATGACATTAATAGTTTGCTTGGTACGGAATATCCTTATGAAATAATTGAAAATGTCTTAAGAAATGTTGGTTTTGAGGTTTCTTGTGATTGCGGTAAGGACGGCAAGCGTGAGTGCGAAAAGATAAATGTAAAGGCGTCTGCTTGGCGGACGGATATTCATATCAAAGAAGATGTGATTGAAGAAGTTGGGCGACTATTAGGCTATGATAATATCAAACCAACTTTGCCTTTGCATGGCACGGCGGAGCCGAATAAGATGTGGAATCTGAAAAAACAAATCCGGGATGTGATGCGGCGGTTAGGCGCAAATGAACTTCTTACGTATAGTTTCGTGAGCGGAAAATTATTAGAAAAAGCGGGCCAAGATCCAAAGAATTCGTATAAAATTGTAAACTCTATTTCGCCAGAGTTGCAGTACGTTCGGCAATCTATTGTGCCGAGTTTGCTAGAGAAGGCTTATGTGAACCAGAAAATTCCATTTGATAGATTTGCATTGTTCGAAATGAATAAAGTTTATCAAAAAGAGTGGGGGATGGATGTCGAAAATGTGCCGGTAGAAAAAATGCAGATGGGCATGGTGCTAGCAGAGCGTAAAAATACTGGTACGGCGTATTATAAAGCGAAAAAATATGTGGAAGAATTATTGAAAGAGCTGAACATTTCGGTGAAGTTTTTGCAGGCTAAAAACGTTGCGACTATGACAAGACCATTCGAGCCGAAGCGGACGGCAGATATCGTGACGGAAGATGGTGAGATAATTGGCGTGGTGGGTGAGTTTAGAAATTCAGTAAGGCAGAGTTTTAAATTGGCAGAATACTTAGCAGGGTTTGAGTTGGATCTGGATGCAGTATTGGCCCGCGCGAGTCAGAAAAAAGAGATTTACCTTGGCGAAATCGAGAAGCGTGACTTAACGGTAAAAACATCCGGCACTTATGCGGAATTGGTGGCAAAGATTGAAAAAGTTTTGGCAGGAAATAGTGTGACGGCGGAGATTACGCCACTGGCGATTTATCAGCCGGATGATGCAAAAGAAAAGAATATTTCGGTGCATTTAGATTTCCATCAGAAGATTAATAATAAAATCATGCAAGAGCTGGAAGCTTTGTAGGATAGTTTGCAGTTTGAAGACGTTTATGCTAACATAGAGTTATGATTTTGTTAGATAGCGTAACAAAACGATATCCGGGTGACGAAAATCCGGCACTTGACAATGTGTCGCTGCATATAGAACCGAATGAATTTGTGTTTTTGGTGGGGAAGTCTGGCGCTGGTAAGTCTACTTTGATGAAGATGATTACCAAAGAAGAGAACCCAGATGCCGGCAAGATTATTATTGGCGGGATTGATTTGGACTATGTAAAAAAACGTCATATTCCAGGATATAGGCGACGGCTTGGTGTGGTGTTTCAGGACTTTAAACTTTTACCGCGACGTACGGTGTATGAAAACGTGGCTTTTGCTTTAGAAATTGCCGGTATGAGTGGTAAGGATATTCGTAAGACCGTTCCTAAGGTGTTGGAGCTAGTGGATTTGTCAGATCAGGCGAAGAAGTTTCCGGCTCAGTTGTCGGGTGGGCAGCAACAGAGGGTGTCTATTGCACGGAGCGTAGCACGCCAGCCAAAGATTTTGATTGCTGATGAGCCGACAGCTAATCTGGACAAACTTACTACAGAAGAAATTATTGGACTGTTAAAACGGATTAATGATTTTGGCACGACGATTTTGGTTACTACACATAATGAAAATATTGTGAATACTTTGCAAAAACGTGTGATAACTTTGAAGGATGGTAAGATTGTGAATGATCAGAAGAATAACGGTGTTTATAAATTAGATGAGACTCCGGCTCCTAAGGCGCCGGTGCGCGTGGTGCAGACGCCAGGACATGCGCTAAAACAACGTAGGAGGGTGATACAGTGACGGAAGCAAAAAAGACTATAGTAGAAAAACCGGAGAAATCGGTTGACGGGGCGAGTTCTAAAGAAAGTAAGACAAAGAAACTAAAGAAGGTTACTAAGAAGAGTTTGCGCACAATGCAAAAGACGCGGAGCAAGCATCCGGTGCGTACGCAGGCGAGGATTGTGAAATATGGTACTAGCGGATTTCGGAGGAATATTTGGTTATCTAGTGCTGCGACTGTAGTGATGGCAATTACGTTGATAATCTTGTTTGTGACGGTAGTGGCAAGTGTGATTTTGACTAGTACTGCAGATTTAATGAAGGATAAAATTGACATTACGGTGTATGTTAAGCCGAATACTTCGCAGGAAGTTTTGGATGAGTTGACGTCGATTATCAGTAACGATAAAAATGTGAAGAGTGTAGAGACTTCTACATCGGAGGAAGAGTACGATAAGTTTTTGGAAGAAAATGCCGAGAGTGATGATGTTATTAACATTTTGGATGAGGACATGCGGAAGTTGATGATTGCGAAAATGCAAGGTACTATGCGAATTAAAGTTTACAACGTGGATGATTTGACGAGCATAAAAGACCTGGTGGAAACCGATGAAGTATTTAAACAATACACAGACAAAGAGAAAGCGCCAACTTATGACGTGAATCAGGCTGAGATTGCCACTATTACCTCGTGGGCAAGGATTGCACGAACTGGGGGATTAATACTAGCAGTGGTGTTTTTGGTGATTTCGGTGCTCATAATTTTCAGTACGATTAGGATGGCAATTTTCTCACGGCGGGAAGAAATTTACATGATGAAGTTAGTGGGAGCAGAGAAGCGTTTTATTCGAGGGCCGTTTTTAGTGGAGGCGGAGATTTGTGGCGTTATCGCTGGTGTTGTGGCTGCGACGATAAGTTATTTTGGCTTCATGTTTATGGCTCCAAAGCTATCTAGCTATGGTATTGACGTGACGGCGATAACTGATGTGTTACAATCCAATAAGTTGATTTTAGTATATTTGGTATTTATTGCAGCTGGTATGATAATTGGGCGAGTTTCGGCGAGATTGGCGGTATCGAAATATTTGCACAAGACATAGAGCTTGTGTTATACTTTCAGTATGGTAATGCTTAAAAACAAAAAAAGAATATTTTGTGCGTTAATAGTTATGGTATTGGTGGCGGTGCCATTTGCGACTACTATCATTAATAATGTGGAAGTAAACGGTATTTCTAGAGCGTGTCAGAACTCGGCGGCCTGTCGTGAAGCAGTAGAGAAGGAACAAGAAGCTAACAAAAGAGCGGCGGCGGCGGCAAATTCAGCAGATTTGTTTCAGATGAAAGTGAATGAACTATCCGTAGAGATTGCATCGAGAGAGTCTGAGATTGTACAGACTGAGGTGGAAATAAAAGAGCTAAAAAAGCAGATTTACGAAACTCAACAGAGACTAGAAGAAGAGCAAGAAGCTTTGGCTGAACTACTAATCAACATGCATTTTGATAGTGATTCTGAGCCGATACAAATTTTGGCTGGTTCGAGTTCGATTTCTGATTTGGCAGAGAAAGCGGCGCGTGAAGAAGTGGTGAAACAACAGATTAGTGTGTCTGCGGCGGCGGTACGCGACGCTAAACAACAGTTAGAACAGGATAAGGCAGAGGTTGAGGAGCTGTTAGCTAGTCAGCAGGCTGCGAAGGATGCGTTGGTTGCAAAGCGTGGCGAACAGCAGAATTTGGTGGAAAAATATCAAAATGATGCAGAGGCTTATACTGAGGTAGCGAAAGCGGCGCAGGAAGCACAACGTGCGGCAGAGAAAGCAGAGCAGGAGGCGCATCCGGAACTTTATCGTGGTAGCGCTTATACTGGGGCAAATACTTACCCATGGCAGGGTGATTGTCCGGATAAACAGGATTATTATGGTACAGTGTGGGATGGTTACTATATCGGTGGCTATGTATGTGAGTGCGTGAGTTATGCTGGATGGAAAGCGTATGAAGCTTATGGTGTGGTACTGGCGTGGGGTAATGCATATAGCTGGGATGATCGCGCGCGGGCTGCTGGTTATACGGTAGATCATAATCCGGCGGCCGGGACGATTGGCCAAGTGGACGGCGGGGCTTATGGTCACGTATTCTGGGTAGAGAGTGTAAACGGTGATGGCTCCATTAATGTAACAGAATATAACAATGCATATGCTACTTATCTATATTCTGGGCATTCGCATTATGGTGATTTTGGTTCACGCACAATTAGCGCGGGAGAAGTTGGCAGGTATAATTATATACACTTATAATTATTTGTCTTTTTGTGATAAATGTTTTGATAAAAATCGCATTGCATAAATTTTTATGCTAAAATAAGGTAATGAGCAAACAAAAGTGGGAAGAAAAAAAGACTAGCTTAGGTAACGCAATTGTCATGTCTGCCGTAATGTTGGCGGTGGGAATTTTGGTAGGGGTGAATTGGAATAGTTGGTTTGGTGGGTTTGCGCCGTATTTGGGGATAGAAAGTAATGTATCTTCTGATATGGATTGGTCAGCGCTGAACGAGGTATATAATAAACTCGCCACTACTTATAATGGTGAGATTTCTAAGGAAGACGTTGTAGAGGGTGCTAAGAAAGGCTTAGTGGAGTCACTAGGTGACGTTTACACGGTGTATATGGATTCAGAAGAAAGCTCGGATTTTTATGATGATTTGCACGGTAATGTTGGGTCGGGGATTGGTGTAGAGATGGGACTGCGTGATGGTTATGTGCGAGTGTTACGTACTTTGCCAGATAATCCGGCGCGGGAAGCGGGGATATTGGCCGGTGATATTATTTATAAAGTAGACGGCGAAGAAGTATATAGCTTATCAGCAGATGAAATTGCCAAGAAAGTGCGGGGCGAGACGGGTTCGGAGGTGACGGTAACGGTGGTACGTGATGCGCAAGAGAAATCTTTCACTATGAAGCGGGAGACAATTAATAACGTGTCGGCTTATGTGGAGTACGATGGTAAGACGGCAGTTATTACGGTGACGCGGTTTGATAATGATACTGGCACGATGGTGCAGGGCTTTGCAAAGGAGTTTGCTGATAAAGGTGTCAAGAAAGTGATTTTGGATCTTCGTGGTAATGGTGGTGGTTATGTGTCGGCAGCGCAGGATTTGTTAAGTTTGTGGCTGGACGGTGAAAAGATTTTGATTCAAAAGTCGAAACACTTTGGCAACAGTGCTACAAATAGTGGTTCTGGTAAAGCGATTTTGAAGGATATAAAGACTGTGGTGCTGGTAAATGGCTCTACGGCGTCGGCATCAGAAATTGTAGCAGGGGCTTTGCAAGATTATGGTAAGGCTACGGTGGTGGGTGAAACTACTTATGGTAAGGGTGTAGTGCAAAACCTATACGACCTTTCTGGCGCGACGGTGCTCAAGGTGACAACGGCCGAGTGGTACACGCCGAACGACAGGTCTATTAATGAAACTGGCATTACACCAGACATAGAAGTAGAACGAACTTACGAAGATATTAATGCGATGCGTGACCCGCAGATGGACAAAGCGAAAGGTTTGTAGTGAAAATAGTGATTGCCACTGCGGTATACTACCCGATGATTAACGGGGTGGCGGTATTTTCATATAATTTAGCGGCGGGACTAGCAAGGCGCGGCAACGAAGTGCTAGTAGTATGTCCGTCGCAGACGGGGCGAAATTATACGCGGACGATAGATGGTGTGAAGACAGTTTATTTGAAATCCGTACAGGCGAAAGTGTACCCGGATCAAATTCATACGGTACCAAAAAAGAAGAAAGTTTTGGGGGTGGAGCTGCCACATTTGTGGTATCGACATGGGTTTAGGGTGTCCGTATTCCCGCAACGGGAAATTAAGCGGGTATTAGATGATTTCCAGCCGGACGTGGTGCATGTGCAAGTGTCGGACCCGATAGGGTTATCAGTGGCGGCATATGCTAGACGTCGTGATATTCCGTTGGTAACTACCGAGCATAATCAGCCAGATGTGATTACGGATCCGTTGAAATTGCCACTGGTAGTGAAGAAGCCGGTAGATGCGATGTTGGCGGTGTATTTTGTGAATCGGCAAAGCAAAAGCGATTTTGTGACGATGCCGACAGAGAAGGCGATCAAAGACTTGATTTGGTCACGCGGGCGGGGGAAGGAATTTCCGGTGCCAGTGGCGGCAGTGAGTAATGGAGTAGATTTGGCGAATTTTAAATCAGGTAAAGTGGCGGCAGAGATTTATTCTAAATATAATTTGCCAACTGACCGACCGGTGGTACTATATGTGGGGCGGGTGGATCCAGAAAAAAGGTTAGGATTGGTGATAGATGCGTTTAAGGAGGCGCGTAGAAAAGTTCCGACGGCGCTTTTGGTGATAGTGGGGGATGGGGTAGATAAAGTTCGGCTAGAAGAAAAAGTGCGGAAGATGGATCTGGGGGATAATGTAAAGTTTTTGGGGCGAGTGTTACCGCCAGATTTGTACGAATTATATAAGATTGGCGACGTGTTTGCGACGGCAAGCGAGATAGAAACACAAGGGATAGTGTTAATTGAGGCGGCGGCTACGGGGTTGCCTTTGGTTGCGGTAGATAAGGGCGCAGTGGGTGAAGTGTGTCGCGATGGTGTGAATGGATTTTTGTGTCGGCCGGGGAATGTGGCAGAGATTGCCGAAGCGATAGTAAGAATATTGTCGGATGATAAGTTGCGGGCGAAATTCGCAGAAAATTCTGTTAAGATTGCTGGCGAGCATGATTTTGAGAAAACGCTGGATAAGTTTATAAATATATATGATAAAGTGATTAGAGATAAAAAATAATCCCCTTAAGGGGATTATTTTAGATTACGATGTTTAGTATTTTGGCTTTGGGAACGAAGATAGTTTTCTTAACGCCAGAGTCGGTGTATTTTTTAACTTTTTCATCGCTTAAGGCAAGCTGAGTGATCTTTTCTTCGTCACTTAAATCGGCTTGATTGATAGAGAGTTTAGCGCGGAGTTTGCCGTTTACTTGCACTACTACTTCTACGGTGTCGGAAACTAGGTATTTTTCGTCCCATTTTGGCCATTCATCGTTGGTATTTAATTTTTCTAACATTTCGGAGGTCAAGTGTGGGGCGAATGGTTTAAGTAGCTTTGCCAATATGACGACGTCTTCGGTGGTAGCGCCGATTTTGTAAAGTTCGTTAACATATTCCATCAAAGCGGCTACGGCAGTGTTGAAATTGTAACGGTGAATATCTTCGGTGACTTTCTTGATAGTCTTGTGACGAATATTGATAGTTTTGTCTTCTTTGCTATATTCGGTAGCAAAAGCTAAAGTCCAGCAGCGGTTGAGAAAACGATAAACGCCGCCTACCGAGCGGGGATCCCATGCGGCGTCTTGGTCGTAAGGGCCGATGAACATTTCGTAAGTGCGGAGAGTGTCGGCGCCGTAGCCATCGTTGATAACGTCGAGCGGGTCGATCACATTGCCTTTAGATTTGCTCATTTTCTTGCCATCGGGAGCGTTGATGTAGCCATTGTAAAGTAAGCGCTTGATTGGTTCGCGGAATGGTAGGTAGCCTTCGTCGGCAAAGAATTTGCACCAAAAGCGGATGTATAGTAGGTGCGCCACAGCATGGTCGCCACCGCAGTAGTAATCCACTGGTTCCCAATATTTGATAGCGTCTTGATCCCAGGCGGCATCTTTGTCGTGCGGGGAAGCGTAGCGCCAGAGATACCAAGAAGAGCAAGCATAGCCATCTAGGGTGTCGGTTTCGCGAGTCATTTCTTCGCCATCTATGGTAACTTTTAGCCAGTCTTTGGCTTTGGCAAGGGCGCTGCGGCCAGAATTATCAGGTTTGTAATCATCTACTTCGGGGATTAATACTGGCAGTTGGTCTTCTGGGATGGGATGTGGATTGCCATCTTTGTCGTAAGCGATAGGAATTGGGCAGCCCCAGTAGCGCTGGCGGGAAATTAGCCAGTCACGCATGCGATAAGTGGTTTTGGGGGTGCCAAAGAGATCGCGGTCGCAGAGTTCGGTTTCTACGATTGGCAAGTCAAATTTCTCGGCGAATTCGTGGTCGCGGTCATCCATGGCGGGGACGGCCATGATGGCACCGGTGCCGTAGCCGGCTAGGACGTAATCTGCTACCCAGATGGGGATTTTTTCTTTGGTGGCTGGATTGATGGCATAGCTGCCGGTGAAGACACCGGTTTTTTCTTTGTTTTCTTGACGTTCAATTTCGGATTTTTTTAGTGCGGTAGCCTTATAGTCTAAGACCTTTTCGCGGGTATCATCGGTGAGTAGACTATCTAGTGCGGTGTATTCTGGCGCGACTACCAGGAAGGTGGCGCCGTAGATGGTGTCGGGGCGAGTGGTAAAGACGGTGATGCGGGGTGCGCCACCTACGACTTCGAAATCAATTTCTGCACCAGTGGAGCGACCAATCCAATTTTTTTGCATGGTTTTGATTTTTTCGGGCCATTCGAGGTTATCGATTTCTTCGAGTAATTCATCGGCGTATTCGGTTATCTTGAAAAACCATTGCTTCATTTTCTTCTTTTCAACTTCGTGACCGCAGCGCCAGCATTTGCCGTTTTCGACTTGCTCGTTGGCGAGAACAGTTTGATCTTCCGGGCACCACCATTGATAGGATTCTTTTTGGTAGGCTAAGCCTTTTTTGTAGAGCTGCAAGAAGCACCACTGAGTCCATTTGTAATATTCTGGGTCGCTAGTGTTGATTTCGCGGCCCCAATCTATAGCATAGCCAAGGCGTTTGGCTTGTTTGCGGAAGTTAGTGATGTTGATTTTGGTAACTTCTTGGGGTGCGGTGCCGGTTTTGATGGCGTAGTTTTCGGCGGGAAGACCAAAAGTATCGTAGCCAAAGGGGCGTAAAACGTTCAGACCTTGCTGAGTATAGAACCGCGTAAGTACATCAACAATGGTGAAATTACGGACGTGGCCGACGTGAAGACCAGCGCCAGATGGATAAGGGAACATTTCGGCGAGCATCATTTTGGGCTGGCCGGTTTCTTCGGTGGCCTTGAAGGGCTTAGTTTCTTCCCAGATTTTTTGCCATTTTTGTTCGATTTTGAGCGGTTCGTATCTTTCCATAGGTTAAATTATACCATAATTACAGGTTTATGACGAGGTTTCCTTGGCGGAGGATTTTGGGGTGTTTATCGGTAAAATCAATAATAGTGGAAGGTAAATGACCAGTGATGGATTTAGGTGTGCCTCCTCTGGGGTTAGCAGAGGTAAGGATGAGTGGGCCGGTGTGTGGCAAGATTTCGGCGAAAAGCGGATGATCTGGGATGCGGACACCAATAGTATTGTAATGGTCGTAATAAAAATGGTGAAAATTGGGATTTTTGTGTAAGATGAGGGTGAGTTCGCCAGGAAAGTATTTTTCGATTAGCGGTGTGGCAGCATCTGGGATGATGACGTATTTGGTGATGGCAGATTTATTTTCCGGTACTAGAGTGAATATTTTGTCAGAATTAAAATCGCGGTCTTTTAACTGCATTAGTTTGCGGATGGCGGGTTCAGATTTCAAGAACACAGCATAGCCTTCTACTGTCTCAGTAGGGATAGTGACGATTTTTCCTACTAATAAATCTGTGATGATTTGATTTTTCATTGGTTTTATTATATCATATTTTTATGCAAGTGATTTTGGTGCTTGATAATATACGGTCTACCTATAATGTGGGGGCGATTTTGCGTACAGCGGAAGGGTTTGGGGTAGGAAGGGTGGTACTTTCTGGCTATACGCCCAGAGTGCACGACGCCAATTTACTGCCGCATCTAAGAGCGAAATTAGATAAAGAAATACATAAAACGGCGCTCGGTGCAGAAGATATGCTAGATATTTATTCGTCTGGTGATATAATGGCTGATTTGAAAGATTTGAAAAAACAGGGTTGGCAGGTGGTGGGGCTAGAAAATAATATAGAAAAAGTGCCAATTTTTGCACTAAATAGCCATAAATTAAAAGAAAGACTATCAGATAAGGTAATCTTGATTTTGGGCGAAGAAGTGAATGGGATAGATTATTCGCTGTATGATATAATTGATCTGTTTGTAGAGATACCGATGAAGGGGCAGAAAGAGTCTTTCAATGTGTCGGTGGCGGCTGGCATAGCATTATATGGTTTTATTAACATAAAATCTTCTTTCTCGGACACACTCAAGGCCGTTCGGCTGAGCTTACGGTCCTCGAAATGAAGATTTTATGTTAAAATTAGGTCATGATAAAAGTATATACTACTATGGCTTGTGCGTATTGTCACGCGCTGATGGACTGGCTGGACGACATGGGGGTGGAGTATACAGAAGTAGATGCGACGAAATATCCGGAAATTATATCGGTACCAGTAACGGAGATAAATGGCGAGAGAATTGTAGGTTTTGATCGTCCAGCGATAAAAAAAGCGCTCAAAAGAAGTGCATAGATAGACTTAGCTATCGATTTTCACTGTGTAATAATTTGCTTGAAAAGTCAATATCTTGCGGAAAGTGAGGAAAAGTGATAAAATGGGTAAAATTATCTATTAATTAAGGAGCGATATGCCTGAACCTAAAAAACAGAGTAGCCCCCGCAAGACTGGGCTTCGTAGGAGTCACCTCAGGCTCGCGCTGGCTCGGAGAGTGAATAAAGTTTCCCCAGTAAAAGCGTTTGAGACCAAGAAAAAGACCCCAAATCTTAAAGTTAAGACTAATAAAAAAGCAATAAAAGGAAAAGAAGCTTAAAAATATGGCAAGTAATCGGCATTTAGGTAGAGTTATTGTTCTACAGAGTTTGTATGAATATGAACTAAGAACCCTCGCACATGACCCGGAAGTCGATTTGGATGTGATTGTCGCAAAAAACATCGAGCCATATGAGAAAGCTTTGGGTGATACCGAGTTTGTGTATAATTTGGCTCACAAAGTGGCGGAGAATTTTGAGACTTTGGATACGGCACTGGCACCGATGGCGCCGGAGTGGCCGATTAGTTCGATTGCGGCAATAGATCGTAACGTCCTGAGGATGGGGCTATATGAGCTTTCGGAGTGTAGAGACAGTATTCCGCCGAAAGTAGCTATTAATGAAGCTGTCGAGCTAGCAAAAGCGTTTGGCAGTGAGAACTCGTCAAAGTTCGTGAACGGAGTGCTCGGCACAGCTTATAGACAGCTTGGAATTGTTGAAGAAGAAAATGAATCAAGGAATAAATCAGTCGAAGGAGCCGTTGGCGCGGAGAGCGCTGAAGGTGCCGGAAGCGTTGCCGACGGAGAAGGTTAAAGAATCTGCCTTTGATAAGATAAGATCGGCCGTGTTTCGCAAGAAAACGGCGATTCAGGAGATTGTGCGTGAGCCTACTTCTGGCGGGATTGTTTTTCGGTTTACTAAGGATAAGAAAGATATTGAGATCCTGCTGATTCAGGATTCGAAAGAGCGTTGGACGATTCCGAAAGGACATATTGAGCCGGGTGAGACGGCCAAGGTGACGGCACGGCGTGAGATAGAGGAAGAGACTGGGCTCTCTAATATTTCGGTGTTGACGTGGCTAGGGAAGATTCATTTTAAGTATCGTCGACTAGATAAGCTGGTGCTGATGACCACTCAGATTTATCTGGTGCAGGCGCTAGATAGTCACGAAACGCCCACGCCAGAGAAGTGGATGAAGGGTATTAAGTGGTTTTCGTTTACCGACGCTTTGAATGCGATTGAATATGAAGATATTGAGAAGTTGATGCTGATTGCGAAGAAGAAGATTCGGGCGGGGGATTATAGGGGTTAATATTGATTTTTTAGCATAAGTGTGTTATAATTAAAGGTTAGGAGAAATTTGATGGATACGACACCATATCAAGAATTTGCGAAAGAGAAATTAGGTTTTGAGTTTAATGATATTAATTTGTTGGTGACGGCGCTCACTCACCGGAGCTACGTGAATGAACATAAGAAGACGCACGAGCATAATGAGCGGTTGGAATTTTTGGGTGACGCGGTGCTAGAGCTAGTTTCTTCAGATTTTTTGTATCGGAATTACAACGAACCTGAGGGAATTATGACGGCTTTTCGTGCAGCTTTGGTGCGAACGGAATCGATTGGTGATGCGGGGAAAGAATTAGGGTACGAGCCTTTGGTACGGCTATCAAAAGGGGAAAAGAATGGCTCGGAGCGAGCGCATGACGTGATATTGGCTGATTGTTTTGAAGCAGTGATCGGAGCGATATATTTGGACCAAGGATATGATGTGGCGCGAGATTTCATCGCGAAGCATATTTTGGTGAAGATTGATACGATTTTGGAAGAGGGTAGCTGGCGTGATCCGAAATCATACGCACAGGAGTTGGCACAGAAATTTGATGGAGTGACGCCAGTATATAAGACTTTGAAGGAGGAAGGGCCGGATCATGACAAGGTGTTTACGGTTGGGCTATATGTAGGTGAGAGTTTGAAGGGTGTAGGTACGGGTCATTCTAAGCAAGAGGCGCAGACAATGGCCGCACGTGAGGGCGTAAAGGGATATCGGAAACTGTTTACGAATAAGCCAAAGAGTCGGTAATTTGACCTTGGCTTTTAGGAAGATTTGTGATATAATTAGCGGAGTTAATAATTTTTAAGGAGAAAAAATGCTTGCGATTCGTATGCAACGTAATGGCCGGGCGCATTACCCTACGTACCGGATAGTCGTCCAAGAATCCCAGCGCCATCCTTTATCTGGGCGCGTTGTGGCTGAGGTCGGCAATTATAATCCAGCTACCAAAGCTTTAACGCTTGATAAAGAGTTGGTTGAGAAATATCTAAGTAATGGTGCGCAACCATCTTCTCGGGTAGCCTTTATCCTGAAGAAGAACGGCGTAAAGTTACCAAAATGGTATAAAGAGCCAACACAAAAGAAGGCTGTGGCAAAGCACGCTGATAAATTGCGCAAAAATCAGCCAAAGGAAGAGCCAGCGCCAGAGGCGCCAGCCGAAAAAGTGGCTGCGGCAGAGGAAATTCCAGCGGAGGCCTAAAACTAAAAATAGCCCTTCGCGGGGCTATTTTTGTGCTATAATAAATAAAAATAACTAATTTGGAGAACATATGGCTACTATCGACCAACAATTCGTAGAATATATCGTAAAAACGCTAGTAAATAATCCTGATAAGGTCGCAGTTGAACGAAAAATTGACGAGAAAGGTGTGCTTCTTTCCTTGACAGTGGATCCAGAAGATGTGGGGCGGGTGATTGGTAAGCGTGGTGTAACGGCGCAAGCGATTAGAGTGTTGCTTCGTGCGCTTGGTACTAAACAAGATGCACGTTATAACTTGAAGATTGTAAATACTGACGAAGAAGGCGCGCCAAGAGTTGAAAAAACAGAAGCGGTAGAGGATGTGACGGAAGGTGCGGAAGTAGAGGAAGTGGAGGAATCGGAAGATTCTTCGGAATTGGCTGAAAAAACTCGTGCGGAGCTAGCTGATTTAGACGATCTTGATATATAATGGAGTAGCCCCGGAAGGGGCTATTTTTTTGTGAAAAATGTCTTGCAATTTTGGTTTTAGTAGTGTATAATCGGGCTTAAGCTAACTAACTGCGAGTCGGCTTAAAAACAATAGAAGAGTTGAGAGTTTATCTATGTCTAAAAAGTGCCTTCCGTTGAGGCATTTTTTGGTGGACTGAATTCAAAATATCTAAAAATAGGTGTTGAAATATAGGGGTTAATGTGATAAACTCGATTACAAGAAGTAGTGTGCCCTGTTTTTGTAATCTTGTGAGAGCTGGCGACTCTCTGGGGGAGACTGGGCAGTAATCTTCAGCGCTAAAGATTAATAATAACACTAATAAAAAGAGGTAGAATGGTTACAAAACCGAAGTCAGGTGAGAGGGTCTTTTTCACCGAAGGCGACCAAGCGCTTCCAATTCCGGATCTGACGGTTCATCAGAAGGATTCATGGGAAGACTTTGTCAAGAACGGACTACGGGAGGTTTTTGCTGAGCTTAATCCTATCGATGATTATACAGGCCAAAAGCTTTCACTCCGTTTTAAAGATTATTATTTTAAAGAGCCGAAGGAGACTGAAGAGGAAGCGAAATATAATCTCGCGACTTATGAAGCTCCGCTACATGTGCTAGTTGAACTAGAGAATAAAGCGACTGGTGAGAAAAAAGAGCAGGATATTTATTTTGGTGATTATCCGTGGATGACGGAACGCGCGACCTTTATTATTAATGGTACTGAGCGTGTGATTGTTTCTCAGTTGATACGTTCGGCAGGGGTGTTCTTTAGCGCTGAAGCGATTGGGTTGAGGAACTATTATGGGGCAAAGGTAATTCCTGGCCGTGGTGCTTGGTTGGAATTTGAAACTGCGGCGAATGGGGCGATTTACGTGAAGATTGATCGTCGTCGTAAGATCCCAGTAACGACTTTCTTGAGAGCGCTTGGTATGACCAAGTCAGAGATTAAGAAAGGATTCGAAAAGGTTGATAATGGCGAGAAGAGTTATATTGAGTTGACTCTTGAGAAGGATACGACTTCTAGCCAGGGCGAGGCACTTTTGGAGGTGTATCGTAGATTGCGTCCAGGTGATTTGGCAACGGTAGAAAATGCAAAATCGATGATTGAGCGGACTTTCTTTGATCCTAAGCGTTATGACTACTCCAATGTCGGCCGTTTTAAGTTAAATCGTAGATTACATAAAGATTTGCCAAACGACCCAGAACACCGTACTTTGCAGATGAGTGATGTGGTGGATATTATTTCGGAAATTATCCGTCTTAATAATACACAAGAGCCGGCAGACGACATCGATTCACTCTCTAATCGTCGAGTTAAATTGGTAGGTGAATTAGTACAGAGGCAATTCCGTTTGGGCATGTTGCGTTTGCAGCGTAACATCTTGGATCGTATGTCAATGGCTAATTTGGAAGAAGTGACACCTTCGCAACTCTTAAACTCGCGTCCAGTAGTCGCGGCAGTGAAAGAATTCTTTGCTACCTCACAACTTTCACAGCTAATGGACGAAGTGAACCCATTTTCTGAGCTTGCTCATAAGCGTCGTTTGAGCTCGATGGGTCCTGGTGGTCTGACTCGTGAGCGTGCTGGGTTTGATGTGCGTGATGCGCACCCAACACATTATGGTCGTATTTGTACGGTGGAGACACCAGAAGGTGGTAACGTGGGTTTGGTGTTGAACTTTGCAACCTACGCCAGGATTAACGAATATGGCTTTATTGAAGCTCCGTATCGTGTGGTAAAAAATGGCAAAGTGACTGACGAGGTGGTTTATGTCGATGCTGATACCGAGAACGACATGATTATCGCTGATGCGTCGGTGAAATTAGATAAAGACGGTAAATTTGTAGAAGATTGGGTATCTGCGCGTGTACATGGTGCACCTTCGCAGGTGGAGGCTAAGAACGTGACCCATATTGATGCGGCGCACAAAGAAATTTTGGGTGTATCTGCGTCTTTGATCCCGTTTGTAGAGAAGAACCGTGTAGACCGTTCATTGATGGCCTGTGCGATGCAGAAACAGGCAGTGCCACTTTTGCGTCAAGATAATCCAGTGGTAGGGACTGGTATTGAGCGTGAAGTCGCTAAAAATACTTCACAGCTAGTTGTGGCTTCTGGTACTGGTACAGTAAAGAAAGCTGACGGTGATTCCGTGATTGTCACTTATGATAAAGGTGGTGACAGAGAATATAAGTTGCAGCATTTCGAGAAGACAAATGATGACCGTTGTTATAACCAGCGTACAGTGGTGGCGCGTGGTCAAAAAGTTAAGAAGGGGGACACACTGATTGAGGGCGCATCAGTAAATGATGGTGAGCTGGCATTAGGTCGGGATCTTTTGGTAGCGTTTATGCCATGGCGTGGTTATAATATGGATGATGCTATCGTAATTTCCAATCGTTTAGTAGAAGATGACACTTTGACTTCTATTAATATTAAAGATTTTGATGTGGAAGTGCGTGAGACTAAACTTGGGCCAGAACAGGTGACGCGTGATATACCGAATGTGTCTGAGCATTCGTTGCGTCATCTTGGCGAAGATGGCATTGTGACTGTTGGCTCTGAAGTGAAGAATGGCGATATTCTAGTTGGTAAGATTACGCCGAAAGGTGAACAAGAGTTGTCTTCGGAAGAGCGATTGCTTCGTGCGATTTTCGGTGAAAAGGCGAAAGATGTGCGTGATACTTCGGTACGGATGAACGGGTCATCTACTGGTAAGGTGGTGGATGTACGTATTTATACGCGTGAGCAAGGTCATGAGCTTAAAGCTGGGGTGATCATGCAAATCAAGATCTACGTGGCAGAAATGCGTAAGATTGGCGTAGGTGATAAGTTGGCGGGCCGACATGGTAACAAAGGTGTAGTTTCGCGTGTGTTGCCGGTAGAAGATATGCCATTTATGGCGGATGGTACACCGATAGATATCGTACTTAGTCCGATGGGCGTACCTTCTCGTATGAATTTGGGCCAGCTCTTTGAGACTCACCTTGGTATGGCAGCAAAAGCGCTTGGCTATAAGGTGGCTACACCATCATTCAATGGGGTATCGGATGAAAAAATCTCCGAAGAATTGGAGAAAGCCGGGTTTGAGAAGGATGGTCGTGTACAACTTTACGATGGTTTGACTGGCGAGCCGTTTGAAGAACGTACTTCAGTAGGCGTGATGCATATGCTGAAGCTTCACCATATGGTGGAAGATAAAATTCATGCGCGTTCAACTGGGCCATACACGATGGTGACTCAACAGCCATTAGGCGGTAAGGCACAGAATGGTGGTCAGCGCTTTGGGGAAATGGAAGTTTGGGCGCTTGAAGCTTATGGTGCAGCGACGACGTTGCAGGAGATGTTGACTATTAAATCTGATGATGTCTATGGACGTGCTAAGGCTTACGAGGCAATTATCAAACACGAACCGATTGAAGGGCCAAAGTTACCAGAGGGCTTTAACGTGCTGGTGAAAGAGTTGCAAGGCTTGGGTTTGAAGGTGGATCTTTTGGACCATGGTGAGTCAGCCGATGCGGGCGATGTAATTGAAAAGACCTCAAAAGAAATCGAAAAATCTAAGGATGATCAATCCATCTATGATCAACATAAAAAGGATACCGAGCCACAGATCTTGGATCTAGACGAGTCGGAAGCCGAGGCAATGATGGCGGAAGAAGGTATCGAAATAACAGAGGCCGACGAAGACGATGGTGCAGTTGACCTCGGAGAGGAGTTCTAATATGGCGTGGATGGATAATTTTATCAGCGCTTCGGATTTCGATTCGATTAGACTAACGGTAGCTAGCCGTGATGATATATTGAATTGGAGTTATGGCGAGGTGACAAAGCCCGAGACGATTAATTATCGCACGCAAAAGCCTGAACGTGATGGTCTGTTTTGTGAGCGGATTTTTGGGCCGACTAAAGATATTAATCCGCATGATAGTAAACTTAAGGGCGTACGTTCGCGTGAAGCAGCGGTAGATAAAGAGGGAAATCTAGTTACTAAGTCAATTACTCGACGTGAGCGGATGGGGCATATTGCACTTGCGGCTCCAGTGGCACACATCTGGTTTATGCGTGGCGTGCCATCAGCTTTGTCGTTGCTTTTGGATATTACAGTAAAGAATATTGAAAAGGTGGTGTATTTTGCAACATATCTCATAACTGACGCAAAAACTGATGAAATCCAAAAGACTTTGGAAACTTTGGAAAGTCAAACTATGGCGGCGCGTGGTGCAATTAGATTGCGTTATGAAAAAGAGTCTAAGGCTGAGGGTGCGGATGTAAAAGCGTTAGCTGAAGCGCAGACAAAGGAGCTAGAAGAGCTAGAGAGCGGTTATGCGTCGCGTAAGGCTACGTTGGAATCCTTTAAGAAGGGGGGCGTTATTACGGAAGTAGAATATCGCAATCTTCCGGAGGAATATGAGGATTTGATTACTGTAGAGATGGGGGCGACTGCAGTTAAGAAACTTTTGGATGAAATTGATTTGGACAAGTTGGTAGAAGATTTGCGCAAGGAAGAGAGTGAGGCCAAGGGTCAGAAAGAAAAGAAGATTCAAAAACGGCTTAAGACTCTTGAGGGCATGCAGGCAGCCGGTATTAGGCCGGAAGACTTGATTTTGACCGTGATTCCGGTAATACCACCAGATTTGCGACCGATGATTGCTCTTCCAGGTGGCCGATTTGCGACATCAGATTTGAACGATCTTTATCGCCGTGTGATTAATCGCAATAATCGGTTGAAGAAACTGTTGGATCTTAATGCTCCAGAAGTAATTTGCCGTAACGAAATGCGGATGTTGCAAGAGGCTGTAGATGCACTGATTGACAATTCTGCGGCGCATGGTTCGAGGGGTGCCAATTCTACGAATGGGCGGCGTAAACTAAAGTCTTTGTCTGACCTTCTCAAGGGTAAACAAGGTCGGTTCCGCCAGAACCTTCTAGGTAAGCGTGTAGATTACTCTGGTCGTTCGGTGATTGTGGTAGGCCCAGAACTTAAGCTTAACGAATGTGGTTTACCAAAACAGATGGCACTTGAGCTATTTAAGCCATTTGTAATTTCGTGGTTGATTGGTAATGAATATGCTAATAACATTCGCGCAGCTTCACGTTTGATTGAAGCGAAAGAAACGATTGTATGGGATGCTTTGGATGAAGTAATTAAGGGTAAGTATGTGCTTTTGAACCGGGCTCCGTCTTTGCACCGTTTGTCAGTACAGGCGTTCCAACCAAGGTTGATTGATGGTAAAGCTATTAAGCTTCATCCACTTGTAGCATCGGGCTTTAACGCTGATTACGATGGTGACCAGATGGCGGTACATTTACCGCTTTCGGATGCAGCACAAGCTGAAGCTCGTGAGTTGATGTCGGCAGGTAAGAATTTGCTCAAACCGGCGGACGGCTCACCAGTATTGGCGATTTACCAGGATGTAGTACTAGGCGCATATTACTTGACTTATGATAAGCCTGGCACGGATCAAGGTGACCCGAAAGCTTTTTCTAGCGTATATGAAGCTGAAATGGCTTATGACCAGGGGATTATTGCCTTGCAGACGCCGATTCGGGTATTTGCGAAGCGTGAAATTCGGGATACGACCCTGGGACGTGTAATATTTAATGAAATCTTGCCAAGAGATTATCCGTATGATAATTCGGTACAGACGAAGAAACATTTATCTAAAGTGATGGCGGATATCTTCGATCTTTATGGTTCAGAAGTAATGGTAAAAACGGCAGATGCTTTGAAGGATTTGGCGTTTGAATATGAAACGATTGCTTCTATTTCTACTGCCAAAGATGATTATCCGACTTATGATGAAATTGACGACTTTATTGCGGAAGGTGATGCCAAGACGGCGTTAATTCAGCAACAATTTAACGATGGTTTAGTAACAGAAGAGGAACGTCATAAGCTTACGGTAAGCAATTGGCGTGATATCGACAAGAAGATTTCGGAGTTCTTGCAAGGTAAATTGTCTGAGATGGATACCGATATTGCCGTAATGGTAAACTCTGGGGCTCGCGGTAATATTTCAAACATTAAGCTCGCTTCGGCAGAGATTGGTATCATGGTGGATATCAATAACAACGAAATTGAGCTTCCAGTAAAATCTTCGTATAAGAAAGGTTTGAATACTCTGGAATCCTTTATTGCGACTCGAGGTGCGCGTCAGGGTCAGGTTTCTACGGCGCTTCGTACAGCGGATTCTGGCTATTTGACTCGTCGGTTGGTGGACGTGTCGCAAGATGTGTTTACTACGGATGAAGAGGCGGAAGACCCAGGCTTTACCGTATATCGTGACGAGACGGAACTTTCTGGGATCGGTTTTGCGGCGAGATTGACGGGTCGTTATACGGCTGAGCCGGTATCAGGTTATCTTGAAGCTGATCAATTGATTACTAAAGAAATGGCTGAGCAAATTGAAGCCGACGAGAATGTTACGGAAGTGAAGATTCAGTCTATTTTGTCCACTACGGCAGTAGAAGGCATTCCACGAAAGAGTTATGGCGTAGATATGTCTACTCGTGAGCTGGTTGCAGCTAATGAGCCGGTAGGTGTAATTGCCGCACAGTCGCTTGGCGAACCTGGTACGCAGTTGACCCTTGACACTAAGCATGGTTCTGGTGTAGCGGGCTCTGGTGCTATTGCCAGGGGTTTGCCTCGTGTAGAAGAGCTTTTGGAGGCACGTGCTCCGAAGGGCCAGGCTTATGTTACGCCAATAGATGGTGTGGTAGAAATTTGGGAAGATAACAATCATTACGTAGTGCAAATTACTCCGCAGTCTGGTGAGCTAAAGCGCTTTGAATTAGATGGTCGTAAACCGGCTATTAAAGATGGACAGAGTGTAAAGTCTGGTGCTACTTTGGTGCGTAAGAGCGGGGATAAGGAGGCTATCAAGGCTCCGGAAGATGGTGTAGTAGAACTTGTGAAGGATGCAATTATCTTGGTGTCTTCTGCCAAATCTTCAGTGAAGATTGAAATCCCGGGTGATGCTGAGATGGTAGTTAAATCTAATGATAGTGTAAAAGCTGGAGATAGATTGACTACTGGTTCTCTAAACTTACAAGACCTATTAAAATATAAGGGCGTTGAAGCGACTGAGCGATATATTATGAATGATGTTCTCAATGTGTATGCGGCGCAAGGACATGAGATTTCGCCAAAGCACCTTGAAATCTTGGTTCGCCAGATGTTCTCTCGCGTACAGATTAATGACCCGGGTGATTCAGAGTTTGTATCGGGTGATATCACTTCGAAGGCTGCAGTAAGTTTAGCTAATAAAGAGCTTGAAGCAGCTGGCAAGGAGCCTGCTACCTACACGAATCTTTTGCTTGGTATTACTAAAGTATCGATTTTCTCGGATTCGTTCCTTTCAGCGGCATCGTTCCAGGACACTACGCGGGTGCTCATCAATGCAGCAATCAATGGCCGTGTTGACCATTTGCGTGGGCTTAAGGAAAACGTAATTATTGGTCGAAAGATTCCAGTAGGAACTGGTGTGGCACCTCTTGAAGATCTTGAGACGCCGGATATGAAGATCCCGACGGAAGAAGATCTCGAGAATCTATAAATGACCAGATAATATTACTTTGGGCTATGCTTGGCCACCCTGTTCTAGTGGGTGGCTAAGTGTTGGTCCTTGTGGCGTTGCGCTTCTGGGTGCTCAAGACTGATATTATCGGTTGTTTTTTGTTGTTTGGTATGCTATTATAGAAAGAGTTATTAAGAGGTTTTATGCATTTCAAAACGATTTTTAAATCCCTAAAAAACAAAGACATGCTAAGGCGCGTCGGTATTATTTTGGGTATTTTAGTAGCGTATAGGTTGTTGGCACAGATACCGGTGCCAATGGGCGATGCTTCTACTTTTAAGGAGGCGGTGTCTAATTTGTTAGAAAAGTCGGATTTTTCGAGCTTTTTGAACTTAATCTCGGGTGGCGGGTTAGCGTCGTTTAGTATTATTTTGGTGGGGCTTTCACCTTATATTACTGGTTCTATCGTGATTCAACTTTTGACAAAAGCAATACCGTCGTTAGAAGAATTATCTAATGATGGCGAAACGGGACGGCGCAAAATTAACCAGTGGACGCGGATGTTGACGGTGCCTCTGGCGATTGTGCAGTCCATTGCCTATATCTTTATTTTATACCAGTCTACGGTTGCGGCGAATGTGGCAACGGAGTTTACTCCGACAGCTGGCGATTGGGCTTTGTCAGTCACTGCTATGACGGCGGGGTCGTTGATTTTAATGTGGATGGGAGAGTTGATTACTGAACAGGGGATTGGGAATGGTATTTCTACTTTGATTTTTGCGTCGATTATCTCGCAGCTACCTACCACGATGGCATCGTTGGGATCCGCTTTGTTTGACACAAGTAGCGGTTCGTTGAGTTTGTTTGGCTGGTTGGAACTGCCGGTGAATCCTACAGTTTTCTGGATTGTATTGGGTTTTGCCGTCGCTATGTTGGTGGTGATATATTTCTTGGTGAAATTGAACGAAGCACAGCGGATTATTACTATCAATTATGCTAAAAGGGTACATGGGAATTCGTCCTATGGTGGGATTAAGTCGATTTTGCCGATCAAGATGATTGCGGCGGGCGTAATACCGGTGATTTTTGCAACGGCGTTCTTGTCCTTACCGGCTTTAGTGGGGCAGGTAATTACTACAGTAAATCCAGGTAATGAAATCGGCGAGAATTTGGTAACAATCTTTTCGGCGCCGTCTGCGAGCAATTTTGCTACGATGTATCCAGATGGTATTACTGGACAGTGGTTTGTATATCCGGCAATGTATTTCTTGCTAGTATTTATGTTTACGTATTTTTATACGTCGATCATCTTCAATACCAAGGAGATTGCGGATAACTTGCAGAAACAGGGCGGTTTTATCGAGGGGGTACGGCCAGGCATTGCTACGGCGAAGTATTTGGGTAAGGTAGTGAATCATTTAGATTTGTTCGGCGCATTGGCACTGGGCTTGATTGCAATGTTGCCATTTATCACGGATTACATCTTTATTGTGATTACGGGAGCACCGATTGGCTTGTCTATTTCTGGTACGGGGCTTTTGATTGTAGTGACGGTGGCACTTGAGAACCTAAGGTCGTTGGATTCTCGCGCGTTAATGATAACATACGACGATTTTAATAATGAGCTTGAAGATTAAGGGCTGGCGCAAGATTACAAAGTGGGCGGTATGGTCAGCGCTGGGGGTGTTGCTTTTGGGGTTCTTCATAAGGGTGGCTACTTTTGAGGCAAATTATTATGGTGAGAAAGAAGGAAGTGAGAGGGCCGTAGCAGAACGTGTGAATGAAGAGGGAGAATTGATCGAAGTTGAGCCTACGGAAGATGAAGCCCGCCAGTACACGGTGGCTCCGGATCGCCCGCGTTATTTAACGATAGAGAAGTTAGGGATTAATAAGGCGAGGATTCTGCCGATGGGAGTGAATGATAAGGGTGAGCTAGATACTCCTAATAACATTTTTGATGTGGGGTGGTATGAAGCGTCTGGTAAGCCGGGATTAGGGGGCACTATGATAATAGATGGTCATAACGGTGGACCTCATGTTTTGGGCGTGTTCAAGAGTCTACCAAGTTTGGCAGAAGGAGATATTATTACGGTTGAGCGTGGTGATGGTGTCATATATAACTATAAAGTAGTTGAGAGCACGACTGTGGCACTGAGCGAATCAGATGAGTATATGGCGACGGCAGCGAGGTCGCCGGAGCGCGGAAAAGAGTCGGTGACCTTGATCTCTTGCACTGGCGAGTGGTCGCAACAGCAGGGCACTTACTTGTCTAGGCAGTTTGTTAGAGCGGTTTTGGCTGACGGCAACTGATTTTATGCTTTACAATCATAGAATTTTATGCTAAGATGGGTATGTAATTTATGGCTAGTCAAAAGGAAGTGATAAAGCTCACGGGCAGTGTTGTTGAGGCGCTACCTAATACCCAGTTTCGGGTTGAACTCGAGAATGGTCATATTATTGTTGCTCACATGAGTGGAAAAATGCGCAAAAATTATATCCGTCTTGTGCCGGGCGACAGAGTCGAGGTTGAGTTAACCCCTTACGATCTTACAAAGGGCAGAATCAGCTTTCGGCTCAAGGATTAATATTAACTGTTGTATTTTTTACAACATTTATGGAAGTAGGCTAGATACTATTTGCAAAAGTATTTAGTTGTAATACTTTGTTAAGTGGTGTATAAAAGTACAGCGCTAAAAAGGAAAGGATTTTAACACGATGAAAGTACGTGCAAGTGTTAAAAAAATCTCCCCAGATGACATTATTGTGCGCCGGAAGGGTGTGCTGCGTGTTATCAATAAGAAAAAACCTAAGAATAAGCAAAGGCAGGGTTAAGATATATGGCTAGAATAGCTAGCGTTGTAATTCCGTCCGATAAGCAAGTATGGATTGCTTTGACCTATGTGTACGGCATCGGAACAACAACAAGTAAGAAAATCCTTGCGGAGGCTAAAATCGAGCCTACCACTCGGGTGAAAGATCTCACCGAGGCTGACGAACAAAAAATCAACGACATTATTTCGAAGAAATACCATGTTGAGGGTGATCTCCGACGCCTAGTGAGCAACAATATCAAACGTTTAAAGGATATCAATTCCTACAAGGGAATGCGTCACAAGGCGAAATTACCAGTCAACGGCCAGCGTACTCGTACGAATGCACGTACTCGTAAGGGTAAGGCGATCGCGGTCGGTGGGGCACAACCTAAAGCAGCAAGTAAGACTTAAGGAGTAATATGGCAGAAGAAGAGATTAAAACTACAACTGCTGTTGAAGCTACTGAGGCCGTGGCCCCAAAGACCAGGTCAAAGAAGGGTAAACGCATTGTGAATGCTGGAGCAGTGCACATTCAGGCCACTTTCAATAACACGATTATTAGTGTGACAGATAAGACTGGGGGCGTGTTGACGGCTTCGTCTGCTGGAGCGAATGGTTTTCGTGGCTCCAAGAAGGGCACGGCGTTTGCGGCAGGTGTTGCAGCAGAAAAAGCTTTAGAGCTAGCTAAGAAAAATCACGCATTGAACTCTGTGGATGTATATGTGTCAGGGATTGGTTTGGGGCGTGATGCGGCAGTTCGTGCGATTTCGGCGGCAGGAATTAAAATTGATAGTATTACTGATGTAACCCCGATTGCGCATGGTGGTGTGCGACCGAAGGGAGAAAGGAAACCGTAATGGCAAGGGATCATTCTCCAATAGTTAAGCAGAGTCGTCGTGAAGGCTATGCTTTGGCGCCAAAAGCGCATAAAATAATGGCAAAAAAGTCTGGCATTCCTGGTGAGCATGGTGATATGCGCGTACGTGGCGGTAGTTTGTACTTGACTCAGCTACGTGAGAAGCAAAAAGTGCGCCGTATGTATGGTTTGCTAGAGAAGCAATTTGCAAAATTGATGAAAGAAGCTCAAAAGGCTAACGGTTTGACGGGCGAGAAACTTTTAGAATTCTTGGAACGTCGCGCAGATAACGTAGTGTTCCGTTCTGGGTTTGCTTTGACCCGACGCCAGGCCAGGCAGCTAGTGAGCCATGGGCATTTTCTATTAAACGGTCGACGTATTGATATTCCGTCAATCCGTTTGAACCCGGGTGATGTTTTAGAGGTTCGTCCTAAATCTACCAAATCTGAATACTTCAAAAATCTTCCGAACATTATAGGGGCATCGAATGTAACGCCACTTTCGTGGTTGAAGGTCGACGCGAAGAAAATGAAAATTGAAGTTACCGGTTTACCGAAGCGCGAGGAAGCTGAGGCTGGTATTAATGAACAACTAATCGTTGAGTATTACTCACGCTAAGGAGAGAATTAAATGACTACAAAGAACATTCATGAAGCCAACCTTGACAGTGTGAAAGAGCTTGGTGAGAATAGTGCCGAGTTTGTTATCAAGCCGCTTTACTATGGCTATGGTAATACATTAGGGAATTCTCTACGTCGAGTACTTCTTTCTAGCGTGAAGGGCGCTGCGATTACGGCTTTTTCGATTGAGGGGGCTACCCATGAATATACTACTATTCCTGGGGTGCGCGAAGATGTAGTAGATATCATGTTAAACCTCAAGAATATTCGTTTTAAGTGCCACACGGATGCACCAGTGGAACTAACCCTCGAAATGAAAGGCGACAAACAATCAGAGAAGGATGGGGATAAGCGCGTTGTAGCTGGGGATATCAAGCTCCCAGCGGAGGTGGAAGTTGCTAATCCGAACCAGACGATTTGTCATATTGATGATCCAAAAATGGTGCTCAAGATGCGCTTCATCGTAGAAACTGGTCGTGGATATCTTACGATTGAACAAGCCAGTGAAGACCGAGTCCATAGTGATATGATAGCAATAGATGCAGTATTTACACCGGTCTTACGTGTACGCTATAAGGTAGAAAATACTCGTGTTGGTCAGGATACTAATTTGCAGCAGTTAACGTTAACTGTGGATACAGATGGTACGATTACTCCACGTGAGGCGTTCGAAGAGGCGGCAGCTATCTTGGTAAACCAGTATGCTGCTCTAGCAGGAAGCACGAAGGTTGAATCTGTTCCTGCACCAGGGTCAAAGCAAGATGAAGACGATTCCGGACTTATGCTTCCAATTGAGGAATTAGATTTGTCTGCTCGTACGGCTAATGCTTTGCTGAATAACGATATCAAGACGATTCGTGATTTAGTAACTTTGTCAGAAACCGACCTAAAGGATTTGAAAGGTTTCGGCCAAAAGGCATTAGACGAAGTAAAAGAAAAGTTAACGGAGTTAAATATTTAATATGCATCGCCACGGATATAAAGGCCGAAAGTTTGGCCGCGAAACCGATCAGAGGCTAGCACTCACGCGTGGGTTGATGTGTTCTCTGATAAAATATCAATCAATAACGACTACGCTTGCGCGCGCAAAGGAAATTCGTCGTTCAACTGAGAAGTTGATTACTATGGCAAAGAAAGGTGGGTTACACAATCGTCGTTTGATTATCGCAAGGTTGAACGATTTAGAAGCTGCTACATTGTTGATGGATTATATTGCGCCACAAATAAAGCGTGATTCTGGCTACTTGAGAATTGAACACGCAGGTTATCGTCGCGGTGATAATTCTGAGATGGGAACGATTAGTTTTGTGGACGAAATATCATTTGACGAGCCAGAAGAAAAGCCGGCTAAGTCCGCAAGGACGACAAAGTCGGTGAAGAAGGAGGATAAATAATGAAAACTTATTCTCAAAAGGGTTCTGAAATTAAGCGCGAATGGTGGGTAGTGGATGCCTCTACTATGCCTTTAGGTAAATTGGCAGTAGTGATTGCTGATAAGCTAATGGGGAAATCAAAAGTTACCTATACGCCACACATTGATAACGGTGATTATGTTGTCGTTGTGAATGCCAAGAATTTGGTAGTAACTGGTGATAAGATGATTCAGAAGAAATACTATCGTCATAGTGGTTTCCCGGGTGGCTTGACAGAGTTGAGACTTGAAGAGGTAATCGAGAAGGATCCAGCCGTTGCTATAGCTGCAGCGGTGAAGGGTATGCTCCCGAAGAATAAATTAGCTGCTGAGCGTCTGAAGAGACTACGCGTCTTTGATGGGACAGAGCATGCACATGCAGCGCAAAATCCAAAGGAGATTAAATAATGGTTGCTATGAAGAAATACACCTATGGTTTAGGTCGACGGAAGGCTGCTACCGCCACTGCGCGACTTTATAAAGGTAAGGGTGAAATCAAGATTAACGACAAGCCGGCGTTAGAGTATCTTTCTGGTAATAAGACTTACTTGGCAGAGATTACTGATCCTTTAGCTCTTGCCGAAAAGCAAAAAGAGTACGACATCACGATTTTGGTGAAGGGCGGGGGTTTGGCAGGTCAAGTAGATGCCATTAAGCTAGCAATTTCAAAAGCTTTGGTAATTGAGGCGCCAGATTTGCGTTCAGTGCTTAAGAAGGCCGGGATGATGAAGCGTGATCCGCGCGAAAAGGAGCGCAAAAAGTACGGTTTGCGTAGTGCTCGTCGTAGAGAGCAATTCTCAAAGCGCTAAAAGCGTAATTTCAAAAATAAGCCCTACAAGGGCTTATTTTTATGGTATAATATAGGTATGGGGCGTTAGCTCAGCTGATAGAGCGCGGCATTCGCATTGCCGAGGTCGCGGGTTTGATTCCCGCACGCTCCACCAGGATATTGACAAGATAGCTTAAGTGTGATATAATGAAAATATAGCCTGTCTCCGGGCTATATTTTTGTATTTAGGCTTTTATATTCCAGGAACGGGAAATTTGAGGGCGAGGGTGCGGACTTCGCCTCTGATAGTCTCTAATTCAGCAGAGTAGTCTACAAGTCTTTCTTCGGTTTCGGCTTCAATACAAATATCGGCGACTTTCTTCATCCAAAGGGCAAGAGTTTTCATTTCATCTTTGCCAAGTCCTCTAGTAGTGATAGCTGGAGTGCCAAGGCGTACGCCAGACGGGCGGAAAGCCCCGCCTTTATCAGTAGGGATAGCGTTGGCGTTGAGAGTAAGGCCAACTTTGTCGAGCGCTTTTTCATAGATTTTACCATCAAAGTTGAAACTATCTTTGACATTAGCGAGGATTAAATGGTTCTCTGTGCCGTCACCTTGCAGGATGAAGCCGAGTTTTTTGAGCTCTGTAGCTAAAGTTTTGGCGTTATCGACGATATCTTTGGCATATTTTTTAAATTCTGGTTTTAGGGCCTCACCAAAAGCTACGGCTTTCGCTGCGATAATATGTTCGAGCGGTCCGCCTTGGGTCCCTGGGAAGGTAGAACGGTCGATTAAAATTGGAATATTATCGAGAGTCTTTTCGGGTTTTTTGAGCGGGGAGGCAACGTTGCCTTTTGATAGGATTAAACCGCCACGTGGGCCACGCAGTGTTTTATGCGTTGTGGTGGTCATTACGTTAAAACCGTAGTCCAAAGGATTTGGATGGACCCCACCGGCAATTAGGCCAGCTACGTGGGCCATATCGGCCATCAGCAAACAATTTGGGATTTTAGCGGCAATTTTGGCAACACGGGCGAAATCTGGAATTTTCATGAATGCGGAATATCCAATTAAGATAATCTTGGGTTGTTCGGCTAAGGCTTTTTGTTCTAATTCTTCATAGTCGATGTCGCCATGCTTGTTGACGCCATAGCTAATGAAATTATAAATTTTGGCAGAGCGGGTGACAGGAGCACCATGAGTAAGATGGCCGCCAGCCGGTAAACTCATAGCTAGAATTTTGTCTCCAGGTTCGCACCAGGCGAAGTAAACCGCTTCATTGGCGTTAGCGCCAGAGTGTGGTTGGACATTGGCATGATCAGCGTGGAAGAGCCGACAGGTTCGGTCGATAGCAAGGCGTTCGATGCGATCCACGTTGACTTGACCACCATAGTAGCGATAATTAGGTAGAATTTTGGTGGCGATGTCTTTCTCTTTCCATTCTCTAAAATCTGGGTTATCACTGCGGCCGACGCCGATGCCATCAAAGTGAGGGTAGCCCTCGGAATACTTGTTAGTTAAAATAGAGCCCATGGCAGTGAGAACATCGGCTGAGACATAGTTTTCGCTAGGAATTAATTCTAAACCTTCGCTTTGGCGCTTTTTTTCTTTGTCGATTAGATCAAATACTGGATCTTGCATAATTTCTCCTTATTTTTTAATGTATTTAGCGAAGGTATAGGTTAGATCATCTTCGGACCCTTTCTTAATTATAGTTTTCTTATATTCGTTTTGATTAAAGTTTGGAAAGAAGGTATCGGCATCGGAAATGGCAGCATCGACTTCGGTAAGATAAAGATTTTTGGCGTATTTTAGGAGCTCATTGTAAACCATGCCGCCGCCGATTACAAAAATTTCTTCGTTGGTGTCTTTGTTTTGGGCGATAAAAGTCGGTAGATCCGAGATAGTGAGATCAGCGCCTTCTACTGGGTTCCTAGAGATGACGATGTTTTTACGATTAGGAAGCTTGCCGGGTAGACTATCCCAGGTTTTGTGACCCATGAGGACTTTGTGGCCTTTGGTAGTGTCACGGAAAAATCTCATATCTTCTTTGATATGGAAGACTAGGCTGTTATTTTTGCCGAGTTCGTGATTTTTGCCGATGGCTGCGATGATACTAAACATACTACTCCGTGACTGGCATCTTGATGGTGCCGAGGTTTTCGTAATTTTCTAGGCGGATATCTTTGAGTTCACGGGAATTGTCAAACTTATGGAAATTGGTGATGTCGGGATTGAGCCAGAGTTTTGGCGCAGCCGGTAGAGTACTGTTTTTTACGGCGGTATCATAGCGAGTGATTTGCTCGCGAATGCCATCAATTTGATTTTCATAAATGTGAGCATCATTGGTAATGAAGGTAAATTGACCCGGGCTGACACCGACGCACTGTGCAATTAAATGACAAAGTACGGCATATTGGGCGATATTGAAGGGCAGTCCCAATGGGACGTCAGTAGAGCGGGATGTGACTAAGAGATTGAGCTTACCATCGATGAGATTCCACTGTGAGTTCCAGACGCAGCTGGGGAGGGCTGCGGTGGGCAGCCATTCGTTTTGCCAAAGTGATAAGACCATGCGACGGTTACCTGGGTTTTCTTTTAAGGTTTCGATGAGATTATCGATTAAGCGGTAGCGATTAACAATCCAGCCGTAGGCGGTGCCGATAGTGTGAGCGAAGTTCTCTTTTGGCTCGGTAGGGTGAGATTGAGCGTAGATTTCATTGATATTACGTCCTTGATAGGTACCATCTTCGGCAATTTCCCACTCATTCCAGATTTTGACTTTACGCTCTTGTAGCCAACGGACATCGTTAGACGCAACCTGGTAAATCCAGAGGAGTTCTAGAGTGGCTGATTTGAACCCAACTTTTTTAGAGACTAGAATGGGGAATTCTTCTGAGAGGTTAAATTGCAAAACTTGGTGTGGCAAACGAATAGTGCGGGCTCTGGAGGAACCTTGAGCGGTGTGGTCTGGTATGGCAGAAGCAGTAGTTTGGCTGCGAGCGTCGGACTCTTTGTAATTGGTGATTTTTTCGCCGTGATTCAGAATTCGCCGACAAAGGTCAATATATTGGTCGTCAAACTTGCTCATTTTACCTCCGTTTTTTCGATTATAGCACGAAAAGTGGGAAAAAGCCCCGAAATGTAGAATCTCGAGGCTAGAGGGTGGAGGTGTTGAGATAATTAGGCGGTCGCATAATCTTTTTCGCGCCAGGAATACCACTTGCCGTTGACAATCAAGCTTTCCATGATGAGGATAGCAGTGATTATTCCGGTGTCGTCATATTGGTACAATTTGCGGAACTTGAAGTAATCGATAGTCCACATTTCGCTGGCACGACAGATTTCATGCTCGCCGGTTTCGTCGACGTATTTGGTGCGAAACTCGCATAGTGCCATAGCCTTGATTTCTTTGGCGGAAGCGCCTTCAAAGGTGGTTGCCATGGCGGGCAAAGAACCTTGGACGTTTTGACTATCGTAGCCGAGTGTAGTTAGGATAGCTGACACTTTGTCTGCTGCGTAAAGCAGTCGGCCAGAGAAATCGCGTCTTTCATCCATGTTGTGCTGCAGTTTGCGAACATTCTCTTCAAAGAGCGTTTCATGGTTTGGAGAGCTTTGGGCAAAAGCGCGTAGATAAATTCTTTCGGTGCGGGCTAAGCTTTTGTCATTACGGTTACCGTTGTCAGCGATGTCGCCGATAATGTTCTCTGGTAGGTCGTGCCGGCGGGCGACTTCGAGAATTTCACGATAGGTGAAACCGTCCTCAGCTTTGTCGAAAGATGGTCCATAGCGGTAAGAAAGCACGCGATCTATAATGGTTTGCATTAGGTTGGTATGTGCAGACACAGACTCTGGCGCAAGCTGCTTGGGTGAGAAATGGCCATATCTAGTAGTGCAGCATCTGGGCACAAAACTTGATTTTATAATACATTCAAGTTGTTGGACGATGCCTAAGATTTCTTTTGCTGAGCACGATGGAGCAAAATACGGGCTACTAGAAATGCTTTCCTCGCTGTCTATAATGCGGTTGAATTCACTAAATAGCTTAGTAGTTTCGATATTAATGGTGAACACCTCCTATAAATGTGCTCCACCCTTCTTGGGACGATTATAAGTCATACGGGGGGGGGTGTCTAGAAGAAAAAAATGTTGAAAAATGACTTTGCCATTGACATTTTTGTTAAAGTGTGCTATAATTAAAGTGTTAAGTCATATTTGGGAGTTAGAATGGCGAGACGCCTTTTTTTGTTATTATTTTCGGCTTTTGTGGGAATTTTTGGTGCTCCCGAAATATTGATGGCATCGGATGATTTTGCTTTGATGGGGTTAGATAATGCCGGTGTAACTGAAATTGTGCCAATAATAGTCGAGGAGCCAGTAGCGGCTGAATCCTCAAAAGCTGAGGTGGTTGCCTATGAAAAGCCGAACGAGGTGACGCCGATTTATGTGGCTCCGAAAAATTCTATTTCTGTTGCTGGTCGGGTGTTAGATATTGTGGATGTGGCAGATACTGCGGTGGATTCGGGCAATCATGTAAATAAATATGGTGAGAGATTTTTGTATGGCCACAATACGGCAGGCGTGTTTGGGGGATTAGTTAATCTTGGTGTAGGTAGTGTATTCGATGTAACTTATGGTGGAGAGACGACGAGGTATCAGGTGGCAAAAGTGATGATTTTTGAGAAGAATCGTGATAGAGGGTCTTTACAGTTGAATGGAGCAGGTAGCTATATGAAATCGGTGGCCAATGCTCGCAGCGAGAACGTGCAATATGATTTGTCTTTGATGACTTGCTATGGAACGAGCTATGGTGATGGGGACGCTTCGCACAGATTTGTGATTTTTGCTAATGCAATGTAGACATAGATTTTAAGCGGATATGGTAAAATAAATATATGAAAATTTGGGAGCGGAAGAATGCGGTGGCAGTAGATTTTTTGCTTGTGGCATGTCTGACGCTGCTGATTGCGATTTGGAAGAGTGGAGAATATGGAATTGTCCAGAATGACAGTGGGCTGCCAGAAATTGAAATAGTTATGGCAGACGGTGTGACGGCGAATGATATTTGGGAGGGCGGAAAGGATGTCAAATATCAGGATAATGTTTTGAGCTTGGTTACCGATGACGAAGTAAGGGAATTTAACGGAGTGGAAGTGAAAGGGCGCGGTAATGCAACGTGGGTAATGAGCAAGAAGCCGTATCAGTTTAAGTTAAAACAAAGGACGAATTTATTGGATTTAGGAAAAAATCGAAAGTGGATTTTGCTGGCAAATTATAATGATGCGACTAATTTGAGAACCGATGTAGCGTTCTACGTCGAGTGGCTGATAGGAGAAGATTTTGCCTACCGGGGAGAATTTGTCGAGTTATATATGAATGGCGAGTATTTGGGGTTATACTATTTGACGCGAGGAATAACCGTAGGAAAGAATGCAGTAGATTTGAAGGATCCTCTTGGGGTACTAGTGGAGCTTGATAATGTTTACGCGCGAGCCGAAGACAAATACTATGTTTCGAGTAATGGTGAGCATTTGACGGTTAAAGATATGATAGATGAAACTAAGAGAGATGAAGCGATGGCGGATTTTTTGATAGCCTTCAATAAATTGGAAGCGGCGGTGAAGGAAAAAAATTATGATGAGATAGTGCGGTTGGTCGATATAGAATCTTTTGCTAAATATTATTTGATTGAAGAGTTTTTGGCGAATCCAGACGGGTATTTTACGAGTCAATATTTCTACAAGGATGGAGTGGGCGATAAGATTCACGCAGGTCCGGCATGGGATTTTGACATTGCAATAAATAATGTTCGGGTACGAGATTATTTTGCGCCGGATTGGGAAATGACGGCTACAGAAAAGGCGGAGGAGTATTGGGATGTAACGGAACAATATCAACAGTGGTCACGGCTTTTTGCCAGGTTAATAGAGCTCCCAGAGTTTAGGGAAGAAGTGAACTTAGTGTTTAGGGAGAATATGTCTGGACATAAAAAAGAGCTGTTGTCTTGGATATTTAGGCGAGCGGCAAAAATTTATAGTGCGTCGATGAAAGAAAACGAAAAGTGGGGTAAGGGGAGTTTTGTAAGGGGAGTAAAGGATTTATTAGACTGGGTGGATAAGCGGTACGACTATTTCGAAAAAGAATACGGATGGACTCTAAACGAAGAAATTTTATGATATTATAGATTTATAAACATAAGCATAAAGGAGGTAAAATGTGCACAGGCGTGAGGTTTAGCGACGATAAGGGAGAGATGTATTTTGGAAGGAATTTGGATTGGTCGGTACCGTATGGGCAAAAGGTGGTGATTACGCCACGTGGATATAAATACAATTCGGCGTTTCTGGGAGAAATGGCTATGAAGGCCGGTGCAGTAATCGGCATGGCGATTGTGGCAGAGAATACGCCTCTATACTTCGATTGTGCCAACGAATCTGGACTAGCGATTGCAGGGTTAAATTTCCCGGGTTATGCTAAGTATGCCGACGCGGCGGTGGATGGTAAAACGAATGTTGCCGCGTATGAGTTCCCGCTTTGGGTGGTGGCGAATTTTACTACTGTAGATGAAGCGGAAAAAGCTTTGAAAGAAGTAGCGATTGTGGCAAAGCCGATCAATGAACAGTACCCAGTGTCGCAATTGCACTGGATTATTGGCGATGCAAAGCGTTCAATTGTCGTTGAATATACTGAACGTGGTATGGAAATCTTCCATAATGACGTAGATATTTTGACGAATCAGCCAGGTTATGGATGGCACCAAGAGAACTTACGCAACTATATGAATTTGTTCCCGCAAATGCCAAAAGATGTGAAGTGGAATAAAGCTAAGATGACAGCGTTTGGGAGCGGTTCTTTGATGCGGGGCTTGCCAGGGGATTATTACTCTCCGTCTAGGTTCGTGCGAGTGGCATACCTTAATACTCACTATCCAGTAAAGTCTACGGAAGAGGAAAGCGTTTCACGTCTGTTCCATACATTGACTGGAGTGGCGATGATAGACGGCGCAGCACAGATGGCTGATGGCGCATGTGAAAAAACTATCTATACCGGTGGTTATTCAACTGCTACTAAAACTTATTATTATAATACGTACGAGGATCCCGCGATTCAGAAGGTGGCGATGGGCGATCACAATCTAGATACCGCAGATTTGGTGCAGATATAATAAAGATAAGAAGAAATAAAGCCTCTGCATGGGCGGAGGCTTTTTGATGTCTGACTACCAAAGGTCAGTTGGGGGGTCATTATTTTGACTGCTGGGTTCTCCTATCGCAAAGAATGAACATGCGAATGCAATTAAGAGTTTAAGCCAGAAGCCATGGATCGTGAATCCGGGCAACCACGCATCTAGTGCCCATAAGGATAACACCTTAGAGAAAATAATGATCACGAATCCCAGAATGGACCAAGAACAGCTTTCGAAAATCAATCCTCCAGCAGTTATCAGCATGCCGAGGGCGGCGATGGCGAAGTTGATCAACCACAACAGGATAGTTGCGATAGCCAGTGTGCCAAAATTTTCGATCTGTACTTGTTCTGGGAATATGAGCGTGGAAATCCATAACACGAACCCCGAAATGATAAGGTTCAACAATCGTCTCATGCGTTAGCACCTCCCTTGAGACGGTATATGTTTTAATTATAGCACAAGTTGTTTGAAATGTCAATATGTGGTATGATATCGGTGTGGGGTGTTAGCTCAGCTGGTAGAGCGCCTCAATGGCATTGAGGAGGTCAGGAGTTCGATCCTCCTACACTCCACCATTATTAATTTAATGGTGGATTTTTATATGCAGACGATATTAACTGGGATTAGATCTAACAGCGTGTTAACGCTGGGTAATTATTTGGGTGCGCTTTTGCCGATGGTAAGGTTGGCGAATAAGCATTCGGAGAGTTACAATATCAATATTTTTGTGCCGGATCTCCACTCGATCATTTCGGATGTTGACGGAGATTTGCGCGAGAATATCATTCGTACCATTAAGTATTATTTGGCGGTGGGGCTAAAAGTTAATGAAAATGTGCATATTTATCGGCAGAGTTATGTGCCAGCACATTCTGAGCTTTGCTGGATTTTGAATTGTGTGGCAACTATGGGCGAGACTTCCCGAATGATTCAGTACAAGGAAAAATCTAAAGGACAAGAAAGTTGCAATGTGGGGATATTTGACTATCCGATACTGATGGCAGCGGATATTTTGTTGTATGATGCGACTTATGTGCCGATAGGTGAAGACCAGTTCCAACATATTGAGCTTACACGAAATTTGGCGATGCGTTTTAATAATCGGTTCGGAGAAATATTTACGGTGCCGGCTAAAACTTCCGAACAAATTAAGTTTATGGGGGTAAGTGACGGTATCAGGATTAGGGATTTATTAAATCCTGAGAAGAAAATGAGTAAGTCTACTAAGGCGGAAAATTCCAAAATTATGTTAGACGATGAGCCAGCTAAGGCTGCCAAAAAGATAATGTCAGCGACGACGGATTCGTTGGGGAAGATAAAATTTGATATGTTTAATCAGCCGGGTGTGTCTAATTTGTTACAAATAGAGGCTTTGGTAAATGATGCGCCACTTCAGGATGTGATTAGCGTGTGGGCAGGTGAGACAAGATATGGTGAGCTGAAGAAAAAGGTGGCGGAGAGTGTGTCTGGGATGTTGACGGATTTTCAGGCGAAGTTGGCTGGGATTTCGGATGAGCAAGTGTATGAGTTGTTAGAAAACGGCGAAAAATATTCTAACGAAGTGGCAGGTGCTAAACTGTTAGAAGTGCAAAAGGCTTTTCATTTGCGATAAGATGATAGCAAAGAAAAATCCCGGTTGTAACAGCCGGGATTTTGGGTGGGAGATGATTATGCTTGCTCGTTGAGATAATTTTTGTCTTCGATGAGCCTTTTGAGCTCGTTTTCATCGTGAAGATCTGTGATGCCATTGTAAGTAGCCAACATATTATTCATGCTTTTGATAGTAGAGCGGATCAGGAATAGTATATTGGCTTCGCGTGGCCATTTGGTTTTGGCCTTCTTGAGGGCCGGCAAGAGTAGGATAGAAGTTTCTAAGACATTCTTGCGGATGGCGCGTTGAGATAATTCCGGCATAGTCGTGATATTATTCCAGCGGTCGAGACCCTTTCCGATGGTTGCGACTTTGTTCTCTGGTTTATCCTCGTCGATAAGCTGCTGGATATATCTTTGTTTCATCTCGTAGTCGCTCTCGCCTGGGTAGGCTCGAGACAAGGTCATGAGCCTGACGGCGGCTTTGACGACGGGACCCACCGGAAGATCTTCGGCCAGCTTGGCGACTTCGCTAGTAAATAACCTGGTACCGTCAGGGGCGCTCTCTTCGATTACATCGTGCAATAAAAGGGTGGCAAAGATATCGTCGTTCGGGATCTTTAAGCATTGAAAGGTGCAGGCCATAGATAAAGGATGGCTGATATATTGCTCACCGTTTTTGCGAATCTGGTCGCCATGTTTTTCACACATGTAACCCAAGGCGTCCATACTTTGTTCGAGACCGAGGTCGTCGAAATGGACTTTAAGACGAGTGCGCATTTTTGCTACTTTGATGTCGGACTGCTCAAGTTGTCGGCGACGTTTGTCGCGTTCGGCTTTAGGTAGTTTAGCAATAATTTCTTCTCTTTGCTCATAAAAAGTCATAAGAACACCTCCCTGTAAAAATACTCCCACCTGGCGATATTATAACATATATGGTATAATTTGTATATGATTGTAACAGGGAAGAAATTTAGCAAGCCAGAGATGTCGCGAGTGATTAATGGTGATCGAGAGTTGGCGGAGGTACCGGAAAAACCAGAAAAAGTGCGGCTTGATGTTTTGATGGGTGAATGTTACAAGAGCTATAATAGGTCATCTTTGCAAAAATTTATTGAGTTTGGGTTTGTGACGGTGAATGGCGAGATAGCCAAAAAGCCAAACCAGAAGTTTGAACGAGGAGTGAAGATTGACCTGAAGATTCCGGAGACGATGAAAAATGCCGATTTGGTGCCAGAGGTGATCTACGAAGATAAGGATGTAGTAGTGCTAAATAAGCCAGCGGGGCTTTTATCGATGCCACGGGCGCAGTATTGTCCGGAAAAGACTCTTGAGAATTACGGGCTATTGGTGCATCGGTTGGATCGTGATACGAGCGGCGTAGTGATAATGGCAAAAAGTCCAGAGGTGCAGGCATTTTTGAAGAAACAATTTCAAGACCGTACTACGCATAAAACTTATTATGCGGTAGTGTCTGGGCAACCGAAATTGGGTGCGGCGAAGATAGATTTACCGATAGCACGGGATTTGAAGCGCCCAACGACGTTTCGGGTGGATGCGAACGGTAAAGACTCGGAGACTTATTATGAAGTAATAAAGAGTAATGACAAATATTCTTTGATAGAGTTGAAGCCCACTACTGGGCGGACACATCAACTAAGGGTGCATTTGAAGTATTTGGGACACCCTATATTGGGGGATCCTTTGTATGGTGGAGAAAAAGCGGGCAGATTATATTTGCATGCTAATAAGTTAGAGATTACTTTGCCGAATGGTAAAAGGATGGTTTTTGAGGCGAAAATGCCGAAAGAGTTTAAGGATGTTTTTCGAGAAGGTAAGTGAGATTTTTGAAATAGCATTAAAAACTGGTACGGCGGTTTTTGTGGTGCCTAAAGATGTGACGGTTGAATTAAAGAACGCTATAGTTTTGCGGCCGGAGGAAAAAAGCGTAATTACAATAGAGCAAGTGCGGGGCGTGATTGGGAAAATTAGTACGCGACAGACTCATGATGTTTTTGTGTTAATCAGGCCAGCGGATACTATGAGCGAGGCGGCAGCAAATGCGTTTTTAAAGAGTTTGGAAGAGCCAAATGAAAAGGTTCATTTTGTTTTGGTTACGGATAGTCCGTCCCGTATTTTGCCGACCATTTTGAGTCGAGCCGGGGTGTATTTTTTGCGAGATACACAGTTTTCTGAAGAGAAGATTGAAGCAAGCGAGAAAGATAAGGCTTTGGCGAAGAAATTATTGGTGGCTAAGCCAAGTGAACTGGTGGATGTGGTGGAGGAAATTTGTAAGAAGAAGGGTGGTGTAAGGGCTTATGCGATGGAGATCTTACGGGTAGCGATAGAGATGTTGTATAAGTCGTATTTTTTGACCAAAAAAGAGACTTTTATTCATAAATTGCCAAAATTCTTACAGGCATATGAGAATGTTGCTAAAAATGGTCATGTAAAATTGCAAATTATAGCGTGTTTGTGCTAGAATTGTTTTATGGTTGCGATACTTGCAATATTTGTTTTTATTGTTTATTTAACTTTCTTTTTTCCGCTGGAGCCTCGTGAGAAGAGGGTAGAAGAAAAATCGCCGAAGTATACTGCACAGATGAAAAAACTTTGGCAAATTGCGCAGACAGCGATGAAGGAACGTAAACCTTTCCGGGCGGAAAAAGCATTGTTGACAATCCTGAAGTTCGACGAAAAGAATGCTGCAGCATACAACCGGTTGGGGATTTTGTATGCGAAAGGTCAGAAGTATGATGAGGCGGTAGAGTGTTTTGAGATTGCACAATCTTTGGATAATAACCCGGCTTCGATTCATAACGTGGGCCTGATATATCTGGAAACTGGAGCTTACGAAAAGGCCGCGATGGCGTTTGAACAGGCGATTGCTTTAGAGGGTGATGTGCCGGCGAGATATATAGCTTTAGCTAAAGCGGAGGAGAAATTAGGAAGAACCAAAAAAGCTGTAGAAGCTTTGGAAAATGCCTATGAGTTAGATCCAAAGGCAACGACGTTGCGACAAATTTTGGCGATTTATGAGGCTGATGGTAATACCGAGGCTGCTACTGCAACGGCGGCCAGAATTGAAGAACAAATCATTAAAGATAATGCAGCGAAGGTAAAGCGTGGTGCAGCGAAAAAGAGAAAAATTACAACAATGGCACGAAAAAAGAGCGCGTCAGTAAGTAAAGTAATTCCGAAGGGTAGTGGTGCAAAGCCGGCACCAAAAGTAATCAAGCAACATGTAGGGCGAAGACGAATATAGGAAGTTGCATTTCTGTAAAATAAAATATTCTTGACTACACGTCAAGAATATTTTATTTGGTGCTGGAAGTAGGACTCGATTGGAACGAAGTGACAACGATGTTCTGATTTTTCAGCACTTTCGTAGAAAGTGGTGCTGGAAGTAGGACTCGAACCTACGAAGCCCGAAGGCGAGAGATTTACAGTCTCTTGTCATTGCCACTAGACGATTCCAGCACTGAGATGATTATATAGTAGTTCGGCAAAAAAATCAAGGTTAAATGAAGTGGTGCTACAAAGGTTTATTTTTGGGCTAATGTGTGATATGATGGTGGTGTGCCGCGATAGCTCAGTTGGTAGAGCGCATCCATGGTAAGACCATGGTCCTACCCCTGAAGCGAAAAGTGGCAAGTTGAGCACATTTTATCATATGCCGTCATAGCTCAGTTGGTAGAGCGTCGCCATGGTAAGGCGAAGGTCACCAGTTCAAACCTGGTTGACGGCTCCATATAGTGTTTAGAAACACCTCGTTTCATTTAGCTGATTGCTTTGTGAGACGGGGTGTTTTTTCGTTGTGAGCCGTTCGACTACGCAATATCGTTGAATAGGTTTTCCGAGTGGCGAACCCACTAGCACAAATCAATATCAATCTAATGAGAAAGGAATCCTATGCATATTGAAGTAGAATAGTTTGCCATCATTTGCTCCGGCTCATATTTACGAGTCATTCTCCACAAAATGTTGTCGAATGTGAGCCGGAACATGATAGAGGTTTTATCCGGATCGATAAGTGCCGCAATTGAGTAGTAGGCAAAACCAAAGGTACACAGCACTTTATCTGCCGACCATAAGAGGATTTTCCTCGCAAACCTTGTCGATCCAGACAAGACCTCTATTGTAAAACTTTCAGGAAAGCTTTAGGGAGAATCACATTACCAGTGCAATCTTCAAATGCTGGCGCAATTTGCTCTGGGCTATACCCAGCTATGCCACAACCGATTTCTGTCACAAGAAATAATAATTCTTGATGTTCTTCTGCAAATTTGAGAAATCTGTTAATCTGCTCAAACATTTCGTCTTCAGAGTCCATTGTGTTGATAGCGTAACTTTGGCCTTGCAAGCCCTCTGCTTGGCCCATTTTAGCGCCAAACTTATGAACGGCTGTGGCGGCGGCTCCACCAAAATGAGCGCCCTGGCCATTACTGCCAAAGACGAAAATCTCATTTTCGCTTAGTTCTGTAATAAATCCAAAATCGTCGTATTTTGCCATACAATAACTATCTTCCTATTTATAGTGCGTAACTTTATTCTCGAGATATCTTTTCTTTTTAACGAAGTCGTGTTTTGAGAGTATTTCTTTATATCTTGGGCAGTTTTTATCGTGATCATGAATTAGTCCAATTGATTGAAGATGAGAGTAGATTGTAATTGGGCCGACATACTTAAAACCGCGTTTCCTTAAATCATTACCAATCTTTTCGGAAAGGCCATTACTAACTGGAATGTGTCCATCTGAATGTTTATCGTACAAAATTATTTTTCCGTCTGTATTCTGCCATAAATAATCACAGAAACTTCCGAATTCTTCACGTACTTTAATAAAGAGACGTGCATTGTTAATAATCGCTCTAATCTTGCGTTGGGATTTTATCATATTTGGCGTACTCATGATTCGGATAATATCTTCTTCGTCATATTTTGCAATTTTCTCATACTCAAAATTGTCAAAACATTTTCGAAAAATATCACGACGATTTATCATTAGATCCCAGCTTAACCCACATTGCATTACTTCCATCGATAGATGTTCAAATTGATGGCGGTCGTCATTAAAAACTGGTACCCCCCATTCTTCGTCATGATAGCGACGGTTTGCCTCGGAAGTTTTATTCCAGTTACAATAACTCATTATATCTATTATTATATCATTTTATGCTGTTCTTTTCCACATATAAACAGTTATGTATGGTTGTCGGTTTTCGTGTGATCCGCCACCACCAGTATTCTGGTTGGTTGCGGTCGTTCCGCCAGTATAATCTTGTTGCCAACCGTCCTGCGAGGAGCCGTTCGCCGGGGACTTATATCCATACGCGGAACAATCGCCAGCACCGTAGGAGTTCCATTTATTGTAAGTCGTGTGCGAATGTGAGTTTTGCGTGTGGGTATGGCTTGGCATTTCAGCAATCGTGAGTGTATGTTTTTCCTCGCCACCAGTCGCTTCTACGGTCGAATAATTCGTGGTTCCATTTGAACCGATACCAATTGGTACGCGTCCGGCACCCCACGCTACCCAAGTTCCGCCATAAATCGCCTGAACTTTCGCAGCAGTATTTAGGGTTGTCGTCATTATGATTTGGCCGACGTGACTAGAAACCAGCGGGACGCCTTTTGAATATACTGGGCCGTCGACTTCTAGATGCCCACGATCGGTACTTGCCAGAGTCTTACTTGGCCTCATTCCAATAGAAACTCTACCATCTACTCCAATAAAGAAGTTCGGCATTCCAATTGATACTGATAGATCGGTCGATGTATTCGAGAATGAATCAACGGCTCGAACTTGGACATCCCATTGGTAATTATTGTCTAGCGTAATTGATAAGTTTGACAGCGACCAGTTTGCGCTACTTATCGTTACTGCTCTGGAAGTCCAATTGCTCCATTCAGAGCTTGAAGATTTCTTGGTTCGGTATTCGAGAGAGATAGTATTCTTTACAACGCCATTTACAAGAATTGGCGAGTAGGTTCCAGAGGCGTTTAATTTTGCTTCTGATTCAAAGTTATTCACGCGTTGTATTGAGGCAGAAATAGTCGGTTTTACCCAAGGATAAATCGTTACCTGTCTTGCTACGGCCTTTGCGGTAGAAAGCGCATCAATTGCCGATACGGTTAGGTTCGTAGTTCCTGATTCTGCCGGTGGATCTAATGTCGCTGTTACATCCGACGAATCGTCATAGTCTACGGTCTTCGATTGACCGACAAAAGTAATCGCGTAGTTAGAGACATTAACTCCGTCATTGCCGGTCGCTTTATTGGCAGTAGAGATTGTGACAAGTGGTGTGGATTGACCTTGGATCATGGCTTGATCGTCACCAGTCATTTCTGTCGTCGTCGCATTTGTATCGCGATATTCAAAATCTGAAAAGTTTGGCGCCTCATGCGTTGGGATCGTAGTAAATGTGATTGTTTTTATTGTTGAGTCGCCACCGTTTGGCGTATTGATTTTAGCCTGTAGAGTAATAGTTGAATCTGTTGGGAGATTTGCGACAAATGTCGCGTTTGTTCCTACGGCTGCACTTATTGTTCCAAAGCTGATCCATGACGAATAATTCGTTCCGCCATCGGTAGAATAGCGATAATATCCGGTTCGCGTTTCGGCACCACCATCAGCAGATCGCATGTAGCTAATTGTTGCGTTAACTTTATTGTAAGCCGAATACACTTGGCTTGCGTAAGCTAAGGTAGCTAGCGGTGGACATGGAGTGTAGAACGAGCCGGCAACGCCCGAAGTTGAAGCTTGCGTGTTTGTAGCGTAGCCACCATACCAATACCTATGGTTCCCCTCGATGTTAAACGAACTTGGGTTTGCGTTTGAGGAATTATTGACGGTTATCGTCGAGGAAGTTGTATTTCTGGCTATCGCGTAACGATATGACGCACCATAGGAATTCTGGTTGAGAATTGCGGCTTCAATATAACGACCATCTACGCCAGATGGAACACCATATGAGGAAATTGACACTTTGAGCGTAGCAGAATTGTAGGTTTTGGAGTTTAAGGCCACTGAGAGGCCACTCGGCGCAGTAACTCCACTAGGAATGTATCCGGAGCAAGTATATGACCTAGTTCCACTATACCAAGGACAAGACCACGTAAATGTTCTGGTGCCGTTCGCAAGCGATCCAGTCCAAAAGTTCATCGTGCCTTGGCAGAGGAATCGTCCACTCACTCCGCCACCATCTAAGGCAAGATTGTCGATATAAACGTAGACCGAATATCCAGATCTTATTTCAAATCTAAGCCTAGAACTTCTGGAAGTTCCACTTGAAGAATCGTCATATTGTAAGTAGACGTATCCGTAGGTTGCGGATGCGTCATTTAATGCAGTCGTCGCTACTGTTTGCCAAGCCATTAGTTTTCACTCCTTACGAACGCCCAGCCGTCATTTTGTGGGACTATTTTAATTGGAGACATCGCGATCTCGTTTGTAAATTCTGCCTTTGGCGCTACCAATCCCTCGTTATTGATAGTTGCGGCCAATACATTATTAGAGTAGGCATTCAGTTCTTGAGGAGTCTGCTTGGTATAAGTTCCGTTTAACGTACTTGAGCGAATCGTTACACCGGTGCTGTCGATCGCAACTTGTGTGTTCGCAAATTCGCCGTTTGCTTGCGTCCATTGCGTTTTGTAGTCGCCAACAGCTAACATCATATCGTTGATACTGAATTCTGAGTCGGCAGATCCATAAACTGATATCGTTAGGTTTGATGAATTCGGGAGTATCCCCTCGATACTATGCTCGTCGTAGAATGATTCATCGCCATTATTTAAGCTGATTTCCCATACGCCGGTTTCGGTGCCGTCTGCTATCCTAACTAGACACTCACCAACGGCCGTTTTCTTGATTTTACACGAGAACGAATAGTAGGTTTTATCAGCGATGCTTGAGTTGTCTGCCTTTACTTCTACTACTTGCGATACGGTCATATCTTTTAGGGAGATATTTTGACGCGATAGTGAGCCGTTGACAGCAGCTTCAGCAGACGGTGTGATGTTGATTGTACCAGAGCCACTTAAAACCCAAGATACTGGTAGGCCATTATCGTCCAAGGCATACATCGCTGAGTTCTTAAGCAGGTTGTTTCCGCCTGAATTTTGTACTGATGTCACGACATTTGAGATTGTCTGTGTGATAGTGGTGTAGTTTTCATTTACTTGGTTTTCTAGGATACTCTGTTCTTCGACTATTGATTGAATCTCTTGGCCTTGTTTATCGACTTTAATCTCAGTATTATAGATCGTCTTCGTGATTCCGCCGGCTAGTGCATAATTAGTCTGCGTTTCGGTTGGCGCTATGCCTTTGAGAACTTCTGTCATGCCCGGGCCAATTTTTAATGATATGGCGGTCACTATTATTTCCCAAGTATTCGTGCCGTCTGTTATGGATAGTCTGTCACCAATCTCATACCAACCATGGCCCTCGGTCGTAATCTCGAATGGATAATAATAGAATCCATCTGCTTCATCTAAAATCGGTTGCGCAAGTGTTTCGCGATCATCGTCTAGGATCTCATTGTTGGCGAGTTTTATTTCGGTTCTGCCATTTTCGGCAATACTTTCTTCGTCTGTAACTATTATATTGTCTTCGGCAGGAGTTCTGGCAAGTACAACGCTATTTACTGGGCCATATTTTGGTTCCAACTTTGCTTTTTTGAGATTCGCATAAGTTAAAGTTTCCGTTGGCAACATTTCTATTGGACGAAGTTTTATGGAGTTATAAGTAACTTCACAAAGCGAAGCAGTCGTGCCGGCTATTTCAGCAAGGATATCACGAAAAGTTGTTCCGTTGATTCTTGCGTATAAATCCTCAGTAATTTCATAAGAGAGATTTGCGACATTTGTTGCATATCTTGCTAAGCCAAATCTATCGCTTATTTGTTCAAATAAGTTTTCTACCGTGCAGGGAAATGTAAGATTTCCGGCTTCATATGCGACTTTGCCCATTACTCCCATTTGGTCATAAGCCTTAAAGTCGGTGGTATCTTTTTCTAAATTGACCGTCTGTTCGTAAATGACAAATTGGCCGAGAGTGCAGGATTCCCAATCATTCTCGGTCTGTATTTCGAAAGAGACCTCGGCGGTTTTGCCAATTAAATTATATGCGGTGCCAAGTAATTTGAACGACAAACTTTTAGTTGCTACGCCAAAATAGTTTCCGATATCTTCTTTGGTTAGTGATACGAAATCATCCGCCGAAGTATAATCGTGGCCGTCACAGGCTATCTTTACGCGGATAGTTTTTACGGGCGCTCTAGCTACATTCTTAAAAGCTTCAGTTACTTCTATCATCTTTTACTCACCGGTATTAAGTTGACCGTAAATGGTTGGTATAGCTCGCGGTATTTGTCCATCAGCTCGACCGTATAATCTGAGGCGTAATATTGTGCAGTACGATTCGTTCTAGTTTTGGGATCGTAGAAAGTGACGGAGAAGTATGGTTGGTCTAGTAAGTTACAGAGATTTGCTACTATCGCTGAAGTTAAGACTCCACCGATTTCCAGTTCTATTTTCGGAAATACGCCAATGAAAGTCGCTCTGACATCGCCATTCATATTGCGTTCAGCGTCGGCCCAAAGCTTGTTGTTGCCGACCTTATAGGACTTGATGTTCGGGATTGTTTGTCCGTTGATTTGAAGAAGCGTACCTATCATATGCTAATTACTCCCATATTGTTCATAAAAGATTTCTCGTTGATACCACTCACGATCTTATCGAGAATCGTATCTTCGCCGATTTTAACTGTCAGGGCGATTGGTTCTTCTTCATCATCTTTTTCTTGCATCTCCCGGCGCAATTCACTTTGCCGTAATCTCGCATCAATATCGCTCCCGATATTTGCGCCAATATCCATATTCTGGCCGATGTCAGCGATTTCGTAGCCGGAGAACACTTCATCTACGGCTCCGGTCAGTTTATTTGCCATATAGACGACTTCAGATTCCGCATCATGAATTGATTCGGCGATTCCGCCAGCGATACCGGCCACAAAGAAACCACCTGATTTCTTCATCACCCGGCTTGGCGATTTGATTTGGAGGGTAGAGTTAAAAGTATTCTTGGCGGCAAGTGCGCTATTTTTCGCCGCATTTGAGACCTGCCACGAGTTTTGGTTGATACCGGTGGCAATTCCGCCAGCGAAGCTGCGACCGCTCTGTTCGAATTGTGGCTCGACGGCATCTGCCACCTTTACGGCTTCTTTTATAGAATCGGTTGAGCTATTCCAGAACTTTTTATAACCCTCATCTGCTTTTGCTAACTGGTCGCCGATAAAGAGAGCCATATTTTCGGCATCTTCTTCGGTAAATTTGACCATTTTGCCATGCGCGTCTTTGTACTCGATAGTTGAGGTACCGAGTTCGAGGAGTTTCTGGTTGATATCTTCGTAACGACCAGCTTTGGCGAGGTCTAGCAACTCGGCCTGTTTCTCGGTCATAATACGCTTCCACTCCATGTTGCCGTATTCTTCGGTTTTATCTGTTACGGTCTGTTGAGCTTCGGCGAGCTTTTCTTTTGCTGCTGTTGCGCGACCTTCCGCAGAAAGTGCTTCAAGCTCAGCTTTGTGGAGTTCGTCGGTTGAGTAAGTACCGGCATTAAGCATTTCATTATATTTTTCGCGTTTCTTGGTGGCTTGCTCTTGTGCGTTGATATAAGCTAGTTCGGAATCGACAGCATTTAACTCGGCATCCTCTAGTTCGTCTATCAGCTCTTTCTGCCTTTGTATGGCTTCGTTATGCCATTCCGTTGTTTGTGTTGAGAGTTTGACCGTATCCATACGGTTGCGCTCGGCAAGTTCAGCTTCCATCGTAGAAAGCTTCAAAGCTTCATTTACTACGCTAATTCCGGTGAGAACGGCTGTAATCGCAAGTCCTACAATACTCGTAGTAGAGAATACAGCGTTTAAGATCTGGCCAGCTGTCGCACAGGCGCTCTGTGCGGCCGTTACGACTCCGAGACCAACTGCGTAAGCGCCACTTGCTGTCGTTCCGGCTACCATGGCACCGGTCATAGCAATTTGAATCCCGGTTACTATTCCGGCTATCAGTTGGTAAGCTTCCCATGCGGCCACCATGATACCTATTGTCAACGCGATATTTTTTATCAGCTCTACGACCGCCTGTTGCTGAGCGATCCAATTTAGCATATCGCCAATACCTTGGAGAACGCTGACAATAATTCCACCAGTAAATTCGGCAATTGGTCTTAAGAAGTTATCGAATAACCAAGCGAAAGTTGGCGCACAAGCATCTATGACGGCTCCAATTAGGTTTAGCGCTCCGGCTATTGCGTGGAAGGCGGCAGGAATAAAGTCATTCATAGCCCAGAGCGTCAGAGGCTCTAAAACGTTATCGTAGAGCCATTCTAGCCCGGCGCCAATTCTGTCGCCGAAAGGTTTCAGTGCTTCCCAAACTTCATTTAGGCCTTTACTAATTTTCTCCCATTCTATCTTTTTGAAAGTATTATTAAGCTTCTTGCCCATCTTCTCGAAAGCCTTGTAGATTCTGTCGGCCATTTCGAGTGCCTTATTGGTAATCTTGTCAAAGTTTCCAGAATATAAACTATCCCAGTCTATCTTTGGTAGATCAATAGTTCCGCCACCGCCGCCACCAGAGCTTCCGCCGGATGATGAATCGTCTGGGGCATTTAGAGTGTTCATTTCATCAAAGGCGGCGAGTTGTTTAGCGAGCTTCTTGACCTTGCCACTTGAACTATCAGCAGCATCGCCAACGGATCCTATGCCAGTACTTATGTCTGAAAAATCTTGCGCATAAGCACTCGCGTCGAATTCGATTCCGAATAATCTCGCTATCGCCTGAAACGCTCTCGTCGTCGCAATTACGATCGCATTGAGGACAGGGAGAACGACCGAGAGAAGCGGTTGGAACATATTACCAATTGCTACACCTAAATCTATAATTGAGGTTTTCAGCATCCTCATCTGATTTGCCGGACTGTTGATGGTTCGCGCCAAGTCGCCTTGCGCGTTTGAAGTTCTTTGCAGGATGGCAAGATAGGTTGCCAAGGCCTTTTGCTGAGTATTTAGCTCATCACCAGTTCTGGCAATGCCATTTGCGTAGGCGACTTGCTTTACTTCGCTATCTCGCACCATAATACCAAGCTCTTGTAACGGCCTCGGCATTCCGGCCATCGCTGACTGAATTTTCTCAAAGGCTGATTCCGGTGATATGTTATAGAATGATGCGATGTCGTTCGAGAGTAGAGCAATACCTTTACCGAGCTTAACGGCTTCATCCTGCGCGATACCCATTGAGGCGGTCATATTGGTCATTACGCCAGAGTATTTACGAAGCCAAGCTCCGCTTACGCCGACTGAGTCCTGAACCTGCTTACTCCACTCTCTAGTCGCGTCAGCCCATTTACCCATTGAGACTTGGAACAAGTTCTCATCCTCGATATAATTCATGGCCGCTGTAATTGAGCTTGCGGTCGCCTTGATAATCGCACCAACAGAAACAACCTTGGCCGCGAGCGAGCCAAAGCCTTTAGTCATATTAGTGCTACTATTTTTTACATTTTTATCAAGCCCAGAAATCTGACTCTGAACTTTGGCGATTTCTGAGTTGAATTTACTTGTTTGTGCGGTGATGAGAACTTGTAGCTCATCTACTGTCATTGCCATTGATTTTTGCTCCAAGCAGGGTGGCAGTTTTAAGAAGAACGTCGTCGGTTATCGGCATCATCTTCTTTTCCTGCGTACTAGAGAGAAACGGCTTGTCTGGGAACTTCTTCGGCGCTCCAATTGCTAGCCCAATATACTGGCCGAGCAAATAGTTGAGCGCGTCCGTAGTTTCTGTACGAGTTTTTACTTTACGAGAGTAAGCCTCGCAATGCTTGAGAAACTCATTTGGTGTTAAGCTCCAATAAAGTTCGAGAGAAACTCCAATATAGAGTGCATCTACTTCGTGTTCTCGCCAGCTTTCTTGGAAGCTTCTGGTATCTTTGAGGCTTCCGCGATTGCTTCGGAGAGAGTCGTTCGCATTTGATTGGTGTCGATTGCTCTTGGTAAAAAACCGGCTTCAATCAGAGCGTCTATGACTTCAATTTGAAGTTCAATTTTGCCATATTCTTTGATTTTCTCGTCAACGATATCGAATGTCTTTTCCTCGTCGAGGTTCAACCTATTTCCAGACTTATCTCTTAAGCCCACCATTAAGAATTGGATTAAAGTTGTTAGTTTGAATGACGCAATAATCTTTTCGAGTGAGCCGTCTAGAGCTTCCTCTACGGCGGCTACATCTCTTGCGGTGAATTTAAGATTTAGTTTGTTGCTCATGGTATTATTCCTTGATTAAGTTAATATTAAACATTTGCCGGTGTGTATTCTGGCGCGCCAGATACGCGAACGGTCGCCTTGAAAGTATCTAGGCCATCCGTAGTCTTTTCGCCGAAGCCAAAGGCGCTGAAATAGCCATTGAGGGCTAGTTTGGTGCCGGACGGTGTTTCGATTACGAAGTCGCGGTTTTGCTGACCGTTGAAGACGTCATAAAGTGCTGAGACTTGGACGCCATCAATAATATTCCCAGCGATATCGAACGAGCCAAAATCTACGACACCGGCGATAAATTCCTTGGCTCCGTTTGGACTATCAAGAGTCGTTACGTCAATTTCTTCGCGTTCGCCATTTACTTCGCCAATGGAAGTAAGATGAGCGATTACTGTATCGGCCTGCTCGTCGCCGGCCTTTTTCATTGTGAGGGTTGTACCCATAGTTCGGGTTCCAGCCATAATTTCTCCTATCTTGTCGTTTCAAAACGACAGTTGATGTGATGTAATGCGCCCTCTGGACGAGGAA
>NZ_PRLM01000002.1 GCF_004138395.1 Candidatus Nanosyncoccus alces
GAAGCCGGTGACGTAATGTTATTTGGTGATAACTGTCTCGTAATCTTCTATGAATCATTCGACACAAGTTATAGCTACTCAAAAATTGGGCATATTAACAATTTGCCAAGCCTAGATGATGGAAATATCTCAATAAGTATTGACGTGAAATAAAAATGAGCGAGAAAAGACAAGCGAACATAGTAGTGAAACATATTAAATCTGAATATGGAGCAAATCCAGAATTCTTATGGCCAGATCGCTATCCAGGTTACGCAGCCTTCCGCCATGACAATAACAAGAAATGGTTTGCATTGGTTGCTACTATCTCTAGCAAAAGTTTAGGCCTAAAAGATGATAAAGCAATCGACGTTGTTAATCTCAAGTTCGATAAAAATCAGACTTATGACTTCGCCGAAACGAGTGACCATATCTTCCCGGCTTATCACATGAATAAGAACAACTGGATCACTATTTGGCTTGATGGGACTTTGTCGGACGGACTAATATTTGAACTCATTAAGAAAAGCTACTTACTCTCAGCCAAATAAAAACACCGCCTTTCGGCGAGTTTAATAATTCTTTCATTTGGTGAGGGGCGAGTAGACGTTGTTGCTCGGCTTTGCATGGTGGTGGACTGGTGTATTGACCATCCCGAATACACGGCGAAGATCAAGGTTATACCTAAAAAGGATTACCCGGTGCTGATGCCGTGTGAGTTCTGAGGTATAGATATACAGGCAAAGAGATTCGAACTTTCGAGTAAATATGACTCTATTGGAGCCGTAGAGGCTTAAAACAATGACAATGAAGAAAATAAAAGAATAACAATGTCAATGGCAAGAGCACACTTTGCATTTATGGTATAATAATAGTAATGAAAGACGGAAAGATTCCAGATCCAAATGTAGTTCACCCAATAGCTGGTTACGATAAAGAAATCTACATTAAGCCGACAATTAAAAACCCAAACATCATCGTTGGGGATTTTTCATATATTGCCGATTCGGACTTTGAGAGTCATGTCACTCATCATTACGATTTCAACGGCGACAAGTTAATAATCGGTAAGTTCTGCCAAATAGCTCCTGGTGTTGAGTTTATAATGAATGGCGCAAATCATCAAAGAAATGCTGCTACTACTTTTCCATTCTACACATTAGAGGGTTGGGAGCAGGCTTCGCCGACTGCCGAAGATTTGCAAATAAAGGGAAATACCGTCATTGGCAACGATGTATGGATTGGCCAAAATGCAGTAATTCTGCCGGGCGTACATATTGGAGATGGCGCAATTATTGGCACAAATAGCGTTGTAAGAGACGACGTAGAACCATATACGGTAGTTATCGGTAACCCTAGTCAAGTACTGCGTAAAAGGTTTGACGACGAACTCATCAATCTTCTCGAAGAGTTTAAGTGGTGGGATAAGAGTATCGAAGAAATAAATAGCCTTATCCCAATTCTTACGTCTAGTAATCTAGATAATCTTAGGACCGAGCTAAAGAATCGTTTAGCATAATACCGCTCTCGGAGCGCAACCTCAAAGAAACGAGGTCATTATAACAAAACGCCACCCATTTAAGAAGGCTAAACCCGGCGAACCAATACCGGTCACCGCACGACAATTAGAAAGTTTCGTGCTCGAACACAACGGCAAATTTAACTCGCGCGATTACGATAAGTTCGAGCGCATGGAACTTACAGAATCACCGGTTCGTGACGCAATCCACGAACTGAAGACCTATTCCCTAGAAACACTAGCGCAACGCTTCGATGTGCGCCTTTTTGGACGCGGTAAGCGCGTTTTTGCGAGGTTAGATGCCGAAGATGATAGTTGGTACTACTTTTCCCTCGCATACATTCCACGCGCACTAAATAACCGCGAAGTAAATGACGCGATAATTCAGATGTTCTTCATTGGCAAGTGGCGCGTTCACAAACTTTCGCTTTGGGCCGAGCCGGAAGATATTAACCACTACGGCAACGATCCCAACAAAACATTCTTCCATTTAGTCAATAGATAACATCTACTTGGGCACAATCGGGTTTTGAAAGTTATTGTGCAGAAAATAGAGGTGGGATTTTTTCTTGACATGAAACGGTGAAAAATGTTTTAAGATAAGCATTTTCAGATCTAGTATTATTCTAGATTTGGAATATAATAGTAAATAGAACAAGTGAGGTAAAATGAATTATATTTCAGCAAAAGAAACTGCTACAAAATGGGATATCTCTCAACGAAGAGTAGCTACTTTATGCTCAGAGGGGCGCATTATCGGTGCTATGTTCGTCGGAAATTCATGGGTAATTCCATGCGATGCCGTAAAGCCAATAGATGCACGAACAAAAGCCGCATCCTTAATTAATAACGAAGCAAAGCCATTTCTGAAATGGGCCGGCGGTAAAGGACAACTGCTTAAAGAAATCGAGCAATATTACCCTTTCACCAAAGACGTTACTATCACAAAGTACGCAGAACCATTTGTTGGCGGTGGTGCAGTACTTTTCGACATTTTAAATAAATATGAACTTCAGGAAGTCTATATTAGCGATATCAATGCAGAGCTCATAAACACGTACACGATAATCCGGGATGATATTGATACACTACTGGACGTTTTAAGGCGATTTGAGGGCGATTACCTAGCATTAGACAACAGCGGACGCAAGGAAGCCTATCTCGCCAAGCGTGCGCATTTTAACGAGCTTAAGAGCAAAAATGAAAACAGGGTTGAGTTAGCCGCCCTAATGATATTCCTTAACAAAACCTGCTTTAACGGTTTATATCGCGTAAATCGCAAAGGTGAATATAACGTACCGATTGGCGCATATAAGAACCCGCTCATTTGCAACGAGCACAATCTAAAGGCTGTATCTAAAAAATTACAAAACGTAAAGATAGTATGTGGCGACTACAAAGAGTCTGGTGATTTTATAGACGATAAGACTTTTGTATACTTTGATCCGCCATATCGCCCACTGACGCCAACCGCCAACTTTACGTCATATACAGAGGGTATGTTTGACGATAAAAACCAGCTAGAACTTGCGAAATTTGTTCAGGAGCTAGATCAAAAAGGTGCCAAGATAGTTGCAAGTAATTCTGATCCGAAGAATACCAACGAAGATGATAATTTCTTCGATGACGCCTACGCAAAACAGAATATCAAACGCGTGTCTGCAACGCGTATGATAAATCGAAATAGTGACAAACGTGGAAAAATTAACGAATTATTAATATCAAACTTTTAAAGAAAGGAGCAAAATGAAAAGAAATTTTAACGAATGGCTAGGAGAGTTTCGAGAAAGCATTGCCGACTATGGCTATTATATCGATTTCCCGAAGATTCACAAAAACGTAGACGCTATCAAGGTAGAATTAAACATTCTAAACGCGCTTGTAGGCTCACAGAACATTGAGCAAGAATTCGACGACCTTATTGCAAAATATCCAGAAACGTTAAAGTGCATTCCTATTTTATTGGCAGTTCGTTCTAATGAAATATATGCGATAGATGAAGATGGCGAATATAACTACAACTTCAGTAAAATGAACTATTCTGCCGAACAATATAAGGTATTCATGCGAAAGACTGGTCTATTTGACCTTATTGCAAATCATATCATTAGTAATCTAGTAGATTATGCCACCGGCGTAGAAACTGGCCTAGACTCCAACGGTCGCAAGAATCGTGGTGGTCATTTGATGGAGAATCTCGTAGAGGGTTATATCCAAAAAGCCGGATACGTTAAGGGCGAAAATTACTTTAAAGAGATGAATCTTAGCGAAATCGAAAATAAATGGAACATCGACCTTTCTGCTATCTCTAACCAAGGCAAAGCCGAAAAACGATTTGATTTTGTAATTAAAACCAATGACAATATTTATGGAATTGAGACAAATTTCTATGGTAGCGGTGGCTCCAAACTTAACGAAACGGCCCGTAGTTACAAAACACTTGCACTTGAAGCTAAAACGATAGACGGCTTTAAGTTTGCATGGTTCACCGACGGAAAAGGCTGGAATAGCGCTAGAAACAACCTCGAAGAAACATTTGATGTATTGGATGACGTTTACAATATTAATGACCTCGAGAGTGGCGTAATCGGGAGGTTTTAGTCTCTATGCCCGACAAGAAAAAAGAAATAAAGAAATGGGGGCCAGACGATTTTGAACTAGAAATGACTAGCGTCTGGAGTTTCCCCAATCGTGGTAACTGGGCTACCCACGATGCGAAATGGCGCGGAAACTGGTCGCCATATATACCGAGAAATATTTTACTTCGCTATTCAAAAGAGGGCGATTGGGTATTAGACCAATTTGCCGGCGGTGGCACTACGCTAGTAGAAGCAAAACTATTAAACCGCAACATAATTGGAATGGATGTTAATCCGACCGCACTTAAAAGATGTCGCGAAAAAGTCAAATTCAAACATGAGGGTGCAGATGGCATAGTTAAGGTATCGAAATGCGACGCGCGTAATCTAAAACCAATTCCGGACGAAAGCATTGACCTAATATGCACGCATCCACCATATGCAAATATCATTCATTACAGCGAGGGGCAAGATATTCCACAGGATTTATCAAACTTTAAAGTTAATGATTTTCTAGAACAAATGAAAAGTGTAGCGTCAGAAAGCTACCGCGTATTAAAGTTTGGCAAATTCTGCGCAATTCTAATGGGCGATACGCGCCAAAAAGGCCACGTAATTCCACTAAGCTTTAAGACGATGCGAGTATTCGAAGATGCAGGTTTCAAGCTAAAAGAAATCATTATGAAAGAACAACATAACTGCCGAGCGACCGGATATTGGAAAACGAATAGCATAAAGTATAATTTTCTTTTGCTAGCGCACGAATATTTATTTATCTTTGAGAAGGAGAAGAAATAGTGCTTATAGACTTTCACTGCCATACAAAAGCTACCAAGAATGGCGAAACGCTATCGAGAAATATACCTAGCCCCCAATTCTTCTGCGAACAAGTAAAGAACGCCAATGTAAAAATGATTGCTATAACCAATCATAATTCTTTTGACCTAGAACAATTCAACGAAATTCAAAAAGAAGCGAAGAACGAAATAATAATCTTTCCAGGCATAGAGCTCGACGTAATTGGTTTGAATAAAGAACGAGGTCATATCGTATTTTTCTACGACAATGCAAAGGTGGACGTTTTCGATAAACAAGTAAAAGAGCTACTAGGTAGCAGAAGTGCAGACTCTTTTGTGGTAGAAATCGATGAGTTTATCTCTTTTGCTAACAAGCTAAATACTGGCATCATAATGGCCCACTATCATAAGAGAGATGCATTAGACGAAAAGTCGCTCTTGAAGATTAGAGATGGTCTAGATAATAAATTTAGATTCTTTTTCGAACCAAGTAATTATCGAACGCTTGGGATAATGATTAACAATAATTTTCGAGTTTTAATGGGCTCTGACATACAAGACTGGTCAGACTATCAAAAACAAAAATTTGCCAGCATAAAGCTAGATATTGATTCTTATGACATGCTCTTTCGGTTTATAAAAAAAGATACTGAGGTAGTAGAAAGCATACTTAATAAATTAAGATATGAAAAAATCCCAATTTCCTATAGCCGAGACAGCAAAAAAGAAATATGTTTTTATCAAGATGTGAATATTATATTTGGCGAAAAGGGCTCGGGAAAAACGCAAACTCTAGACGAAGTTAAGCAGTATTTTGATGGGCTCAATAACAGCGTTTCATACTATTCCCCTCAAAAAGCGAGCGATCATATGAAAGAAAAGTTATCGATTTCTCGAGACGAAAGAAAAAGCAGCTACTACAATATTGACGCAAGAAAGAGCGAATTAGATTTTTTAGAGAGCTGGGAATCAACAAAAATCACGAAATTTGACGACTATAAAGAGCATATGCGAACGGCGTCGTTAAACGCCAATAAGGCAAAGATGCAGATACTAAATATTACCGATGAAGAATTTGGTGAAGATAAGAGCAATCTCGAAGAGACAGAAAAACATCTTAAACTAATTAAGAAGTTAAGAGATATTATTGAAGAAATAGCACCAAGCGCATACTTAAAAGATGCCGAGCTCGACAACTTCAATGATTCATTCGATAGATTACGCGAAAGGATTCTGCAGAAATATAAAGAAGAGCTCGCTAATTCGTTCGGCATAAAGCTCGCCAAGCACTTCGTAAACACAATGAAGGAAATAACAGACAAAAATACTGATTCTAAATCACTACCTAGCACTACTGGTTTTGCTTTGTATGCTAAGTTGTTATTTAAGACAAATAATGCCGCAAATAAAATACTGAGTATCGAAAACGAGTCAATAATCGATAAGCCAGAGTTTATTGGAGCGCTAGACAATGGCAAAAAGCTATATAGAAGAAAGAAGGTCCAAGGTTTGTCAAGTGATAGTAAAGCTGCAGATGGCTTCGAACAAATAACGAATTTGCGCCAAATAAGAAAGGCCTTAGTAGATATAAAGAATCATATATTCGATACGAATTTAGGAGAGTATATAAAGGAATATAAGAATTCAATAGCTTGTTTTGACGATTTTAGTATAGACACGATGATTGGCGTATCTAAATATTTCACGCTTGAAGACGGAAAGAAATATGTTCCATCCACTGGAGAAGAAACGATGATAGCACTAGATGAAGCTCTAAACGAAGAAAGTGACGTCTATATACTTGATGAGCCAGAGAAAAGCCTAGGAAATAGTTATATAAACGATACTGTCGTAGAAAGAGTTAACTATTTAGCAAAACTTAAGAAAACAATCGTCATAGTAACACATAATGCAAACATTGCTATCAGGACTTTACCATATCAAACAATTCTGAAGCTATATGATGGCGACTACGCAACATATACCGGAAATCTATATAGTGGTACCCTTAAAGATCTAGATAGCGGAGAGACAAAAGACTGGCGAGAAGAAAGTATACGAATTCTAGAAGGTGGCAAAGAAGCATTTAATGAGAGAGGAGATATTTATGCTCAATAAAACAATATATGTATTTCTCACGAAAGTTGACGATAGCAATACGCTAACATTTAAGTTCGATGACGGCCAAGTTAACATAAATCTCGAATCGAATGATACTAATACTATAAAAGAAGTTTTTCAAAGGATAGCAAAAGAGCTATGCGAGAACGATATTGAGCTTGATTATTCTGTAAATGAGGAAAAGATAGATAGCAACAAAGATGGGCTGTTTATTGATGCTGCCGAAGAATATATTGAGCGGCTTAAGTTAGAAATTGAAAGCTTAAAAGAAGATGAACATCTAAAGATGATTCGATCCAATCAGACCGATAATGTCTAGCTCAGACTTTTTCATAGATCCACCGAGCAAACATGCTCTAACCCGAACTTTCGACCTAAGTCATCCCACATAGCGTCCGGCGCATCTTCGCCGAGAACACGATAAAGCGCATAGTCGTAATCGACAAAAATCTTAGCGACTTCTTGAGGATTCACCATAAGTTGGCAGAAATAGCCGGCAGACGTTTCGCCCTCGACCATAATTGGGTGGTCTTGCCCGTCTTCATTCGCGACGGATTCATATTCCTCGCGCCATTTGCGAATCTCTTTTTGTACGACCGCGACGGCATCTTCTAACTTAATAGCCATAATAAACTCCTAAAATGTTTTGCGTATTTAACCTTACCTTCGCAAGAATTGCAAGTTTTCGAACCCGACCAATAACAGAGATAATAGCAGCTAAAACGCACTCGTTCGCATATCTCCCCACACTTCCAAAGCGCTTATGCTTGGCTTTTTCGAACTTGTGTAATATACTTATGTTAATTGCGGCGCAGGCTCTGCGCCTTTCTCGAGTAAGAGGGGGTAGCCCCTCATATTTTATGCACGGACTCTGCGTCACAAGTTACACTTGCCGATAAAATGGCAACACCTTGGGTGGAGAAAGTAACTAGTACTTTAAATGCAAAAGGAACAGCCGGTCGTAGAAGACCGAAAAGAAGCCGTCAAAAACCTAGTGCAATTACTTTGCGCATTGGACGACATAGACGATTCGCCAGACCGCGAGTCCAACAAAGAGAAAGGAGTGTGCGACGACGGAGTAGTTGTCGTGTTCTAAAACTATGAACAGAATGCTAATAAATGCAAATAGCGGCATAGTTCAGAAGCCACTACGCTACGTTATGTATGTACGTAAATCTTCCGAAGATGCCGAAGCCCAAGCCAAATCATTACCAGACCAAATCGCAGATTGTAAAGAATATGCGAATAATCATGGTTTGCTCCTAGTTGGCGAACCGATCCAAGAATCTAAATCCGCGAAGAAATCCGGTAACCGTCCACTTTTCTCGCAGATGCTAAAGGATATCGAGAAAGGTAAATACGACGCTATTCTCGCTTGGCACCCAGACCGCTTATCGAGAAATTCGCTCGAAGCCGGAATGGTTGTTGATATGGTCGATAACGGAGTCATTAAAGACTTACGTTTCCCGACTTTCGAATTCCATAACGATTCAAGCGGCAAGCTAACGCTGAACATGCTCTTTGCCCTATCAAAGCAATATTCAGAGCATCTATCCGAGAGCGTGCAACGCGGCGTCGATTCTAACCTCGAACAAGGCAAGTCCGGCGGTATGCCAAAGTGGGGCTATATTAGAGACGACGTGTCCGGTTATTACAAACCAGACAAGAACTTCAAGATGATCCAGAAAGGTTGGCAAATGATTCTAAACGGCGCGTCACAAATGGAAGTCTATCGCTACTGGAAGATGAATAATGTAGAACGTTCTACAAAACTATCGCGCCGAAATAAGCATGTCAGAAGCTACGGCGTCTGCGAAAGCACCGCGAACCGCATCTTCCACGATCCGTTCTACTATGGAATTCTCGAACAGGGCCGGAGCTGCGTAGACTTGCGTGTCGTAACGCCAAACTTCAAACCAATGGTAACTGAAGAAGAATTCAACCAAGTACAACACATGTTTAGAAAAGACCGCGGCTCGATCCAATCTTCCTGCTACGAGAACCAAAAAGCCACACATGGCAAATACTTCTTGCCGTTCCGCCACCTTATCAAATGCTCGGTGTGTGGCCACTATATGATTCCGGCCAGAAACCGCGGACATTCTGGCACGTATTACCTTAACTACCGTTGCCATAACAAGGCTTGTACGCGCCCAAAGAACAATGTACGCATGCATGTGATCATGGACCAACTCTACGAAGAATTTGGTCGTATCAGCCAGAAATACGATTTTACAAGCTTTATCGACGATATGAGCGAATATGCTGACAAGAAGATGCAAGAGTTTGCCGTCGAAAAACACGAGCTACTCGGCCAGAAAACACAGAAACAAAGAAAAATCGACGACCTCGCCGAAAAGTATGCCGAACTTGACAAAGAATCGCCAAAAGCCGTCAAAGACAAACTCAAAAAGGACATGGCGGATTTGCAAAATGATGTTGTAAATATAGACGAAAGAATCAAGCAAATTGAAGCTAAAATCAAGAATCCTGAAAAATTACGCATGACCATCGAAAAGTTTTCGAACTCGCTAAATTCGCTAATTAACAGGTTAGAAAAAGGAGATCTCGTTGAAAAGGACATTTTAGTCAGAAATATGGTTTCGAACCTTGAAATTGATGCACAAAAAAGGGTGATTTACAGATATAAATCACCATTTAATTTCCTATTTGAACCTGAGTTTTCCACAGGTTCCCCTGTTGGTGAGCCGGGTGGGACTCGAACCCACGACACCAAGCTTAAGAGGCTCGTGCTCTAACCAGCTGAGCTACCGGCCCACTCACAGTCCGCCAAAATACGAACTCTCTTAATTATATCACAAAACCATTCTTTTAAAAAGCCCAAAAACCATCGCCACAGTAACCGCTCAAAAGATCAATCGCAACCATCTAACACCACTTTTCCGTCCTCACCTACCTTCACCCCTTCCGCCATCAACCTAGCCCTCTGCTCTTCTACCCCGCCAAATCCAAAATTAACCGCTAGCCGCCCATCCTTAGCCACCACCCGGTGACACGGCACCCATAGCTCCTTCGGCACCGAACCAGAACCCCACTCATACGGATTCACATGCAAGGCATTCCCCACCACTCGCGCCGCACCCGGTCTCCCAACCAAAGACGCTATCTCGCCATATGTCGCCACACGACCAGGCTTAATCTTCCGCACCGCCGCATAAACTTCTTCTCGAAAGTTCAAAGCCTATTTTCCCGTATTTTTACTTTCAATTTCCGTAAGTTCAAACCTGTACTTCTGTTTTATCTCCGGATATTTCTCATGGTCCACCTCACTCACAAACATTTCTAAAGGCCGCGCATACAATTTACCCTCCCCATATAGCGCCCGATAAATCACCATCTTCTCCCTCGTTTCCGAATGTTCTGCAATATCTTCTACCAAATACAAATCTCCCTTAAAATGCCGGTATACCCGCCCAAGCTTCAATCTACCATCATTATTCATCTTGTTTCTTCTTTCGCGATTTGAATAACTTTCCCAGATGCATGGCGTAACTCGCTTTTTCTCCAATATCTATTGCGTCTCCTAACCCTGACACTTTCCTCACTTCATCATAAGCTTTCTGGTGCACCGCCGCCCGCGTTGGCAATACCGCTCGTTTGGCCTCATCTAAAGCTCTGTCAGCCACCCCTTCCATTACTCCATCAACTACAGCACTAGCACAATTTCCAGCCATACCGCCACCACTCGCACCAGCACCCACTATCGACAGTTCCGTAAACAAATCCAAATATTTCTGATTTAGTGGACTTTTAGCAAATTCTGCCTCAAACTCGCCCACATCTTTACACTTATCACCTAACTCTTCAATTTCATCAAACAAGCCAGCGACTTTCTTCTTGCCCTCTGCACCAGCCCCATAGAATGCTTCAATCGCATCCCTTCGCGTACTGATACTTTGTTTTATATATTCATCCATGCTTTTATTATATCACTCTAGTTCCTTCAACAACTCTCACCCATTAAGCTACAATTATTTTCTCATCCTCCTCACCACTTCCTTCATATCTTCATCTACCCTATACGAATCGCAAATCTTCGATATCGTCTTATTAAATGTCCACCTCGGCAACTGCGAAACCTGCAAATATCCCAAAGTAACCTCCGGGAATTTTACGAAGCATTCCGCAATCAACCACGCAATTGCCATCCGTATATAATACTCTTCACGTCCCTTCAGCCTCTCCACCCGATCAAAAATCAAACCCAAATATTCAGGCTCTACATAAGCACACTTCAAAATCACCAACCCCGCCCGCACCGCAAACTCATCTCCACGTCCTCGCAAACCGTCTAGCAGCCCCTCAATCTTACCATCTAAAAACTCTTCTTTGCGCCCACGAATCACCCGACTTACCCCCAAACAAAACGTGTCACACGCACACCAATCATCAATATGCCTAAGTTGCGAATCAAACCATTTAAGCATCTCCTCATACGGCAACTTGCAAACCAGCATTCCCCTCGCCATCACTTCCTCAAACGCCACCGGTTGAACTCTCAAAAAATCCTCATACAAATCGCGCGGTACCAAGTCCACTACTTTCCGAATCAAAGGCACTCTCACTCCCAGAAACGGCCTTTCACTCGGGATCCCCTTGATTATAAAGTCCCTGTATTCATCTTCCGCATAAAAAGCCAGTTGTTCACGTAACTCACGATATTCCCTAATCTCTTTCATATCAAAATACCAACTCTACATTACACAAACACTATAAACAACAAATAAATCGAAGCTACTTCGCGTATTCTACCGCGCGGGTCTCACGAATCACATTCACCTTAATTACACCCGGGTAACTCATCGTCGCTTCAATCTTGTTTGCAATATCGCGTGCCAACTTCAACGCCGACAAATCATCAATTTGCTTTGGCTCTACAATTACACGAATTTCACGACCTGCTGATATTGCATAAGCCTTCTCAATACCAGGGAACGAAGTAGCAATATTTTCCAAATCTCGCATCCGCTCAGCAAAGTTCTCCGCCGAAATGTTCCTAGCTCCCGGCCGTGCTGCCGATATTGCATCCACAATCTTTACAATCACCGCTTCTGGCGTAGTCGGTTCAATATCTTCATGATGCGCCGCAATTGCATGCACCACTTCATCCGGCATCCCATACTTTTTCGCTAATTCCGCACCAATTTCTGCGTGCTTACCCTCAATCTTATGAGTCACTGCCTTACCCATATCGTGCAACAACGTCGCCGTCTTCGCTATCCGTTTATCCGCGCCAATCTCTTCCGCAATCATGCCCGCCATATGCGCCATCTCAATAGAATGAAGCAACACATTCTGCCCATAAGAAGTCCTAAACTTTAACTCGCCCAGTAAGTGTAAAATCTCTCGCGGAATACCTACTACGCCTACCTCACGTGCTGCATCCTCCCCAGCCCGCACTACTTCTTTTTCTATCTCGCGCTCAGCTTTTGCTACCGCATCCTCAATAGACGAAGGGTTAATTCGCCCATCTTTCATCAAACGTTCCAACGCATACCGCGCTACCTGGCGGCGAATCGGATCAAACGACGACAAAACTACCATCCCAGGCGTATCGTCTACCATAATATCTACACCAGTAGCCCGCTGCAAAGCCTGAATATTTCGCCCCTCTTTACCAATAATTCGACCTTTCATATCATCATCTGGCAACTTCAACGCCGTAATCGTACGATCTGCCGTCACTTCCGAACTCATCCGCTCCATCGCTGTAAGCAACGCTGCCTGCGCTGTTTCATCTATCTCGTGCTTAATCTCCTTCTGTTCCTTTATCACGAGTCCAGCCAAATCTTGCTTGATATCATTCTCCGTCATCTTCATCAACTTGTCTCGCGCTTCCGTCTTTGACAATCCAGCAATCTTTTCCAATTTCTCATGTTGCTTCGCCCGAATCTCCCGTACCTCATTCTTCAACTCTTCCAATTCTCGCTCTTCTTTATTCAACTTTTCCGTCTTCTTCTCTAGCTGATCCAACTTTGCATCCAACGTCGTCTCCCGCTCGGTTAAGCGCTTTTCGGTCGCACGCCACTCCTTACGACGATCGTTTTCTTCCGCCTGGTTCTTCTCTGTCAAACGCGAAGCCTCTTTTTTGGCGTTCAAAACTATTTCACTTGCTTCGTGCTTAGCCTTACGCACCAAATCATCCGCCTTGTTCTTACCCCCGTTCTCGTTCCGCTTATTATAAGCAAAAATCCCGCCCGCACCAACAGCAAGTCCTGCCACTGCGGCAATAATTGGGATCACTACTTCCATAATTCCCTTTCTAATTGTTTTTGCTGATATTTTTCTCTATATCAGCGGGTTAACAAATAACATCAATTAATAAATTTCCACTATCTATTATACCACGAAAATAATCAAACTCATAAGACTACGCCGCAATGCGCATCTCTACAAACCCCGTGGAAGTATTTCGCACCACCAAATCCACTCCGTTAGACGCACGTTCTATTCTATGCGTCACCCATCCAGAAGAATTTCTTACCACTAATGAATTTGATAATAAACTTCCTTCTATATGAGAACTGGTACCATCTGCCATCTTGCAGATCACACCATTGCTCACAAGCATTTCCTCTAACCGCACCGATTTCTCCCTCTTATTTATTAAAACATTTTTCCTAGTTTATTTTACTCACCCAGAAAAATCAAGCTCTAGCATAAATAATCTCATATTTTAGCACTCTTGCTTTTTGAGTGCCAACGCGCTATAATTATTCTATGTCTAAACGTGATTATTACGAAGTTCTTGGCGTCTCCAAAAACGCCTCTGATGATGAAATCAAAAAAGCCTATCGTAAACTAGCTGTTAAATACCATCCAGACAAAAACCCCGGCGACAAAGAAGCCGAAGCCAAATTCAAAGAAGTTTCCGAAGCACACGAAGTCTTAAGTGACAAACAAAAACGTGCCCGCTATGACCAATTTGGCCACGCCGGCGTGGGCGGCAATACTGGCAACCCCTTTGGCGGCAGCAATCCATTCGGCAACGGTGGCAATTTCAACTTCAATGGCCAATCTTTCAATTTCGATTTCGGTGGCGGCGGTCTAGACGACATTCTCGGCAGTATTTTTGGCTTCGGCGGTGGAGCTAGACGCCCCCGTCGTGGCGCAGATTATCAGACTTCCGTTACTGTCAGTTTCGAAGATGCCATTTTTGGCACCACCAAAACCATCTCGCATAACGGCAGCGACATTAAAGTCAAAATTCCTGCCGGCATCGACGATGGCATGTCTATCCGTTTACGCGGCAAGGGTGGCGACGCTCCCGAAGGTGGCGAAAAAGGCGACCTCTATATCCGCATACGCGTCAAACCCCACAAACATCTCACCCGCGAAGGCGCTATCATCCTATCCGAAGAGCACATCAATATGGTGGACGCCGCACTTGGCACCGAAATCGAAGTCGAAACCGTAGACGGCAAAATCACTATGAAAGTCCCCGCCGGCACTCAATCTGGCACCCCATTCAAACTCTCTGGCCACGGTGTGCCTTTTCGTTCTGACGGCGATCGTGGTCCACACATCGTCACCATCATTGTAGAAACTCCTAAAAACCTCAGCAAAAAACAAAAAGAACTCCTCGAAGAGTTCAAAAACTCCAAAAAACGCAGCTTTTGGGGCTAGAACAACCCCCTGCAAAAAACACCCCCACAAAGGACCGTAAACTATACGGTCCTTTTAGCATTTGGATTCGTAGTAATCAAGCCTTCCTCAGTCTCTGATGCAATAATCTGGATATGCACATGATTTTGTCCAGCAAAGAACAACCCCTGACCCACCGGAAAGTTAGACAGCCGTCTTTTTTCTTCTTCAGTCAATTTAAACACATCAGACAGCACATCCACCGCCGATGCCGACTGTTTCAAGAGCAACTGCATCGACGAGTTTGCCACAATCGCACGTCCCATCTTCGAACCCATGAAATCCTCTACGTCCTGCGTAATTGTAGTGAGCCCCAAATAGTACTTACGCGCTCGCTTCGCTAGTGAGAACAAGAAATTTGAAGAATCTTCGTATTTCATCAATTGCCAAGCCTCATCCACGATCAGCAACCGCTTCTTCTGCTCAGCACGTACAATATTCCAAATGTGTGACAATACAATATACATCGCCACTGGCCTTAGCTCATCCTCTAAATCGCGAATGTTAAACACTACCATCTGGTTATTAATATCTACATTGCTCTGTTGTGAAAAAATCCCTGCAAAGGTCCCTGTAGTATACTTACGTAACCGTTGCGCCAACTGCGGTCCCGAACCTTCCATATGCAAAAGCGTATCATATAAATTCATAATCGTCGGCGGAGTAGACTGGTGCGTCAACGGGTCCGACGTAATCCCTGCCCGCGCATAAGTATCAATCAACGCCTGGTCCAAATCCGCTTCTTCATTAGCCGTCAAAGCCGGCACTACTTGGCCGCTCGCCGACATCTGATTCCCGCCTAACATTAGTCTAAACAACCCATGCAAAGTCACCAAGTTCGCTCTCAGAGCATCATTTGCATCTTCCGAATCCACTACTTTCGGCAAATCAAACGGGTTAATCCGCACGTCCGAGTTTAGCGACAATCTGATATAAGATCCGCCCACCGCATCACACAACTTCTGATACTCATTCTCTGGGTCAATAATCAAAATCTCGCTCCCCACCATCATCGAACGCAATGCCTCAAGTTTCACCGTAAATGATTTACCAGCACCAGACTTCGCAAATACCACCATATTAGCATTCTCTAAAGAAAACCGATCAAATATCACCAAGCCATTATTATGCATATTAATACCATATAATATGCCCTTGTCCTGCGTAAGATCCGCCGAAGTAAACGGGAACGACGTCGAAATTGCACCAGTATTCATATTTCGTCGAATCTGTAGCTGATCCGTACATTGCGGCATTATCGAATTCATCCCCTGCTCTTGTTGCGAATTCGCCACCTTCGAAAAGATCATCTGCTGTCCAAAAATCGTCTCAATCTTCTGTTGTACAAATTTTAGCTCATCCAAAGAATCCGCCCATAAAGTAATATACAGCCCAAACCGGAAGAATTTTTCTGCCCCCACCTGTAACTGGTCACGCAATTCCTCAGCATCGTTAATCGCCGCCTCAAGCTCCGGATCACGCACCCGTCCTTTTTCCGCATTGATATTCATCGACGCTTCTAGCTGAGTCACCTTGGTCCGCAAGTTTTTCATCACCACCGCTGATTCTACCGGGTAAATATACATTGACACGTCAATCACTTCATCGATGTTAATAATCGGTGAAATCCACCCCGTATAAAGCGACCGCGGGTAACCATATACATACAAAGTCCGCCCATACTTATTCCCTAACCTAAAATAATCCGAATGAATTTCAATCGCTGACGGCGAAATCAAATCCCTTAGAGTGTTTGTCCCCTGCTCAAACGCCTGCTGAATTTGCGCCGCTTCCATTGCCTCATTTTGCGCCGCAATTTCTGCCGCCGTCAATTTCTTCTTTTTAGCCATTATTCTCTCCCTTCCTCACATACATAGTTGCTAGCTTAGAAAAGTCCACCAACGGCTCCCTTACTGCAGTATCTGGATTATTAAAGTTATAATAAAGCTCTGCCAACTCTCTCGTATTCAAACGCACCGAACTGATCCCAATCTGGAACAACCCAGAAATAATCGTATCTACACGATTAGTTAGTTCGGACAAAGCCTTGTCATAAGTAGGACGATCAATTCGCGTCACTTCCGGCGCCTTATTTTTTGATAAAGTCTTAAAGAAGTTCTTTGTCTGTTGTAAAACCTTCTCTGCATCAGCCGAGGTATAATACGGCACCACGATAAAGAATGATTTGTCCATAATATTTGCTTCTTGCGACAAAATATCGATAAAGTTGATGTAATCGTCCATCAATACACCGAGCAACATATTATCGTTATTGCGCCGGATCTCAGACAGCCGCTCAATGTACGGCCCAATGTCTACCCTCTGTGACCGCACCAATATCTGGGTCGTAAATTTCAAAGAGTTCAAAAAGTTTTGATAAGAATACTCAATCCCTTCCCGCTCCGCATCGCTCATCAAATCAAAGTTGATTGACTTGCACGCCACCACCGCGCGGAACGATCCGTCTTTCATAATCACCACATTATCCCGCAACTCCGAAATCAACAAAGTAGATTGCGTCGAAGTCGGCACATCCTTATTCGACGACACCGGTGCCGCCTGATTCGCCGCCACTGCCGCTGCGCCTAAGTTCGCCATATTTTGTTGTTGCATCTGTTGATTTGGCATAATCATCTGCGGCCCAGCCTGCATCATCCCAGGATTATTCACTGGCTGATTTGGCATAATCATTTGTGGCGCGCCTTGCATATTTGCGTAATCTTGTGGATTCATAATCTAATGTAGCGATATAAAAACCTCGCCCTCGTCCCTTTCTTTTATACGTTTAGCTTGCTTAGCAATCGTCTCTACAGAAAAATCATCATTATTTGCTAATTCAATTATACTAGGTTTCGGTGGAGTTTCTGGAATTTTCTTGGCCGGTTCCCGCACTACTCGGTTGGACTTTTCCACAGGTTTTTCCACCACCGGCGAATTTGGCAAAACCACTGTCGGTGAGCTAAAGATATCCGTCGGGTCATTCGGTCTCCTCACCTGCGCCACCGGAACACTAGGTTTCAACTCTTCAAATCTCCGTTTCACAGCAGCGTTACTAGCCGCAATACTCTCAGTCTTATCAATCGCTTCGCGCATTTCCCGCACAACCTCTTGATGCCTCTCGTTCTCATCTTTCTGAATTACACTATTTAAGCTATCAAAATGATGCCCTTCAAACATATCTACCGTCGCGTTGGCTTCTGCCACCAAATCCTCTCGCATCGGATTACTACTTGCTCCCTTAATTGCATATCCACCAGTATCCACAATATCTGCCAAAAAGGACAACCTGTGCGTAGCTTCCTCACCCGTAATATCCCGCGTCCGGCTTTCTTCTACAATCTTCGGCGCGGTAATCCTAATCGTGGATTCCCTCTGCCCCGGCGCCCACAACCTAGTATGTGGTTTCAGATAATACGATACTATCGCCGCTAAATATGTTTCCATCGGCTGATCTTTTTTCAACGGCAACGCTAGCGCTACGAACAACAGCACCGGCGGCAAAGGTATTATCGCTAGCAACGGAAAAAGTTGAAAAAGCCCAACCGCTAATGCGATCAACCCTCCGGCAACCAAAAGATAAACAAACTGCCGAAAACTAAACGGGCCTAAGAGCTTATCGTCGGCCTCAACGTCTTGAGGGACTTTATACTGCGCCATATACCATATATTATAACATACTTACCCATTTAGACATAACCAAAAAGCTGCCGGACTAAGTCCAGCAGCTCTGCCAAAATCCGCCACAATTCACCCTAATAATTATCCGGGTCGTTCAAAAGATCTTCCAAGAACTCTTTCATAGCATGGCTATCCGCATAAGGATCGTTCTTCCTAAAGTGTTTATACATAGCGGCAATAAAACTGTCCTCGCCTAGATTTTGATTAATGTATTCAAGAGATTCTCTGTAAAAGACCTCATCATCCTCTTCTCTCAAATTATTCCAGAGATCATCTATATGAGAGACAAATCCCGCCCTATCCACATCGCTATAAATGCCACTGTGTCCTTCCACCTCTTCAGGAGTATCGCTACCAGACTTCTTCTCTATTCCTTTTTTCCTTCTTTCTTCTTCAACCTCTGCCTTCATTCTCCTCTTATCTTCTTCTAGCTTCATCGTAATCAATACTTCATTATCAAGATCCAACCACTCACGCACCCAGTCTTTTGCATTGTTGGCAGCACCAGAACGTCTCGTCCTGTAGATCTGATTCAACTTACCGCGCGAATCCAACAACTGTCTAAATTGCGCGCCCGCCATACTGTTTCTCAACTTCTTCAAATCCGCTGCACGTCGTTCTTGCGCCTTCTCGGCCGGCAAATCACCATACCTCGTTTGGATATCCGCAAGCTCCGCCATATACTCCCTACGTTCTTCCTTAGCTTCATCGCTCCAGCCTTTCATATCACTGCCTTCATACTCTTTTGCCAAATGTTCCATCAAAGGATTATAGTAGTCCGACCTCAACCCCAAAAGCTGCGTTGGAGTCTGATCTTTCAAATATTTCAAAGTCTTCCCCCGGAAATATTCCTCTGCAAATGCCGCATCGCCAGACAAATCACCACCATCTGCCCAACGTGCATTTCCACTACCATCGTAACCAGTCAAGAAGCTCACCATACTCTTCAGCTGCTCACTACCAGACAAATACTTCAAGCTGGCCGAAATAAATTGTGGTCCAATCGCAGTTTCGATCTTATCTCTTTGTGCCAAATATTTTCTTACATCCAAATTACCATCTTTATCACTATATGCGCCGACCAACATATCATCCAAGTTCTTCATCGCCGTCCGTTCAATGTTGTCAAGTGACGTACCTTCCATCAACACTGCCATCGGCCGCTTAGCTTGCCTCTTTACCATTACTCCTGGATTACTTGGGTCTTCCTCTTCGTATTCACCAGTCACATATTCATCCAACGTCAACGTATGATTTTTACGTTTACTCTTATTATAAACTTGCGCCGTCTCCAAATTAATATACTTACCAAACCGTCTGAGAAACGGGTCGTTATCCTTCACTTCAAACATCAAGAAACTTGCCAAAGACTGTGACGCATGTGAACCCAAATCCACTCCATGGCTCAAAACATTCTCCAATTGTTCTCTCACCAAGTCCGTATCACCACGCTGATTCAGTATCCTCATGCCAGCAATGATTTGGTCTATATTCTGAATCGCACTACTATCCTTAGTAAACTCAGACAATCTATATTCCACATCCTTCGTCGGTGGAGTCAGCTCAAAGTACTTTTGCATCTTAGTCTCCACAATCTTCTTCTGCGTATCATAAGCATGCGCCGCTGTTGCTGCCGCATATTGTACATCCTGAGCATTCCCCTCCATGATCTTACTCATGGCACTATACCGCGCTCTCGCTTCTGCACCAGCCTGTGTATCCGCAAAATGGAATTCGTAGTCTCCCCTCTTCACCTTCTGACCAGTATTAGTATCCGTGGTATAACCGTTTATATCGTCCATATGCACGTTTATTGCATCTTCCATCCTCTTATGCAAACCTACTGCATTTTCGTATTCAATCTTCTCGCCACGCGCCTGCTCCACTTTCAGCATATCCGCAGCATTCACATTGGCCATATCCAAGTTGTATAGCCTCTTATGTCTAGACGTTCCCTCTGCCGCAAGATACGAGAAACCTTTATTAAAGTTATTCTTATCTCTCAAGCTAGTCCTCTGATATTCCATCACCCGGGCCTGTCGCTCATAGGCTTCCTCACCCTTCTTCGACAAAATCCCACTCTCCACATCTCCATTCTTATAATTTCTCCGTGCCCGGTAGGCTAACCCTCTCTCTTTTGCCGCAGCAGATCGCTCATCAATCATCGCTTCCCGCGCAATCCGTCTATCCGACACAAATTGCATCAACCTAAGCGATGGAGTAGACGCTCTCCCCGAAGACAAATACTTCTGTTTCGTCGCCATCCGATGCGAATCTGCCCACGCCCGGTTCGTCGCCAACGGCTTCTCTGCCAACCCCCGCATCTTCGCGTTGATCGTCCCCAGAAATGTTCCGGACATCTTCATCAAGCTCCAAGAGAAGAACAACGGGAAAATCTGCACCGCCGTCCCTAACAGCACGCCAAATCCATCTTTTGCACTAGCAATTATCGCAAAACCCGCCAGGCTGGACGCCCCAAACAACAAAGAAAACATCGGGTAAAACACCAACATTTTTATAAATAAATCTTTCCATTTTTTGTACCATTGTTCAGTATTCGGCAAGATATACGCTACAATCGCCATCGGCGAGATCATAATCAGTAGCACTACCACCGCTTGCCTTAACGCAATCGTAATCAACCCCGACGCTACTGCCACGATCGCCCCCAACACTACCGGTATCAACATCCAAATCGCACCAGTTTCAAACGCAATCACCGCGCCACCAATCGTCAACGCCGCACCACCCGCAATCGAACTATACATTCCTGCATAAGATAATTTCGCTTCTGCAGTCAAATCGCCCGTCGCTGTTGTCATCCCGCCACCTGCGCTATTCGCTACTACCGACTCTTCAATCGTCGTAAACACCCCCCTCAGACTATGCCCCACAATATTAGACACATCCACCGCTAGCGAACAAATCAAAAAGCTCAAGTTTACTAATACCGCCGCCACAATCAACTTCGGCAACGCTTTCTTTAGCCCATAGTTAGATATCCCCACCCCTGTAATCTGCGAATAAATCACCACTAGCAAAAATATCACAAACACTATGTTTGTTAAGCTCAAACAATATTTCCAAATCTCATAAATCGGTGACCCATCCTCCATTGATACTGGGTCAATCTCCAAGATCCCCTCCAACTTCCCATAAAGCCAATCTACTGCCTCGGCAATCTTCCCAGTCACCGGGCACACCAGCCAACTAATTTCCCCCAAACTATTCTTACAGCTATCCCCCGTCGCACTCAGTGTCGTGCTAGAGCTACTTTGGTCGCCTGAACCCTCTTCACCAGATTCACCATTATCCGTATTCCCCTCATTATTCTCCGTCTCCGTAGTCTCACTTGTCTCTTCGTCAGCATACACGTCACCAGTGTTTACCACTGGACTCATCAACCCCACAACCATTCCTATCACAACGAAAAAAATGCCAAAAACAGCTCTAAAGAGGTCTCTTTTCGATCTTTTTTTCACTATCATAGATAAACCCGCCTCCCTTTCAGGGCGTGCTTTTATTATAGCACGCATAAGCTTTTTTGTCAATAGTCAACATCACGTTTTACCGCTTATGTCAAAACAAAACTTTTGGCCTTTTTCAAAATATATGGTAATATAAAATCAAATAAACTAATCCATATGAAAAACTTATTCAAAAAAATCTTAGTCATTATCGCAATTGTCTTAACTTCATCTATTACTGTTGGCACCCTAGTATCTGCGCCCTCATATGCTGATGGCTATTTCGAAGGGCGTTCAAACGACGCAGACTGTGAAAAAGGCTTTCTCGGGCTCAAACCATGGGATTGTAATGTAGGCGCAATCAAAGACGACACAGATCTCAAAAATAATATCTGGCAAATCGCTGCCAACATTGCCATCGATATCACAATAATAGCCGCATACCTTGTACTAGGCTATGTTATATATGGCGGCTATCTCTATACCTTCTCTAGCGGTGACCCAAGCAAAGTTGCTACAGGCAAAAAAACTCTCTACCAGGCCTTTCTTGGCCTAGCTATTGTTCTATTAGCCTACGTAATCATGAGCTCCATCCGCTTCGCCCTCCTCGGTACTAGCGGCAAACTAGATAACTGCATATCCATAGACTACACCAGCAGCGACCCGAACGTAATTGGCACGGTGACCCCAACTTACGAAGGATGTGAAACTATAGCCTCTAGTGCCATAAGCAATGCCATTACCTGGGTTACAGGCATCGCAGGTGTCATATCCGCTATCTTTGTAATCTACGGCGGCATTTCCTACGCTACATCCGCAGGCGACCCTGGCAAGCTACAAAAAGCCAAAAGTATGATTACCTACGCCCTCATTGGCTTGGCTATCGTCGCGCTTGCCCAAATCATCACCGCATTCGTCACCGGGATAATCAACAACGCTACATAACAAGGAGGCTAACATGAAAAAAATTGTTAAAATATCACTTTCTATAATCTTAGGGCTCGTAGGAGTTACCACACTTATAGCGCCACCAGTTTTTGCCGCCGATGACGTATGTTCCAAACAAGGAGTAGTTCCAAATGAAGTATATGAAGCCGCCGGTTGTAGTGGTAACAAAAACGAACTACAATCAGCAATTACCAGCATCCTCAGTGCAATCATTGGTGTAGTAGGGCTCATTTCCGTTATCTACATCATTATCGGCGGCATCCAATATATGTCATCCAGCGGGGACCCAAGCAAAATAGAAAAAGCTAAAAAAACCATCCTCTATGCATGTATTGGCCTCATAATTTCTGCCCTCGCATTTATTATCGTAAATTTTGTAATCAACAACATCTTAGGACAAGCCCAGACTACCGAAGAAGAGGAGAAAACTCCGCCCACAGGTCTCATTGAATTACCCATTGCTTTTTCAGAGAAATAGTTATAAAATAAAATTAAGCTAAATAAAGGATAAAAATGAAAGATCTTATCACAAAGTTCGCAGAAATTGGTGTCGAACTAAAACCAGTCACCGAAGAAGATACGCTAAAAGACAATGTCACCACTATTCTTAGCACTATCATCGGAGTACTTGGTTTCGTCTGTGTAGTAGTTATGATCATTGGCGGTGTCAACTATATGACTTCTTCTGGCGATGCTGGTAAAGTTAAAAAAGCCAAAGACACTATTCTCTACGGTCTTATCGGACTTATCGTCTGCGTACTAGCATTTGCACTAGTCCAATTTGTCATCAATACTATCCTAGAAAACTAGCGCTAATCGCGAGGAGGTAACATGAAAACAATTGTTTCGCAATTAGCCGTGGGCAGCACAGTAAACCCCATCCAGGGAGCTGGTAGTAATCTAGAGAGCAATGTCACGACTATCCTTTCAAACATCATTGCCGTACTCGGTGTAGCATGTGTCGTAGTTATGATTATTGGCGGCGTCCAATATATGACATCTACCGGAGACGCCAGCAAAGTAGAAAAAGGAAAAAAGACTATTCTCTACGGTCTTATCGGACTTATCGTTGCCGCATTAGCTTTTGTAATCGTCAATTTCGTCATAGGTACTATCTTAGGCAACAACATGTCAAATAGCTGCGGAGAAGGCACACACTGGGATGCAACAACCAAAACCTGTGTTGCCGACTAACAACCAAAGTCTTTACGAATATCTCCCCTCCGGGAGATATTTTTTACACTATTCTATAACTCACCAACAAAAAAGCACCCTTCCAGGTGCTTTTTTAAGATCTCAAAGATTATTGAATCGCAATCTTCTTCGGCGCTTCTGTCTTTTCCTTCTCAAAGGTAATCGTAAGCACACCATCCTTAAGCTCTGCCTTCACGCTATTTTCGTCTTCACGCACCTGTACCGGCAAAGCGATTGTTCGCGAGAACTCTCCCCAATAGCACTCTTGAATGTGCCAACGCGTCGTTTGTTCGTCTTCACCACCAGACAACACACCCGAAATCGTCAAAATATTGTCGGAAATACTTACGTCAAGATCCGACTTTGAGATGCCAGCAGTGCGGGCTTTTACTACTAATTTATCGGCGGTTTCGTAGACATCTACAGCAAGTTGTCCCGGAAAGTCGTCGGTATTTTCCCACTCATCTTCGACTGGTTCGCTAGACTCTGGGGTCTCTTCTTCTACTGCCACTACCTCTTCTTCCGTTTCTACCGGAGCAGCAAGTTCTTCGTCTCCACCCAAGAACGCAGCAGCGAGATCGTCTTCCATCAGCAAATCGTCACTGTTTGTACGAGCCATATTTCCTCCACTTATGTTTGTTATGCTTTATTATAGACCACTTCCATAGTAAAATCAAGAGAAATATGAGTTTTATTGTAAAAAATACAACACTTCCGAGCCTCTTCGACCTCCTCGCGCCTCACTCCTGTAGGGGTTGTGGTCATACCGGCACTGTCCTTTGCGATCGTTGTAAAAATGACATTATTTCTCACCGTCATAATTTTTACCCTCATTGCAAGTCTCCCAGTCCTACCGGCAAATGCCCAAAATGCAATCCTTTACCGCCCACTTTTGTTGTCGACTACCGCACTGGCCTTATCGACGCACTCATCCACGATTTCAAATACAATTCCGTCCGCGCTCTTGCTGCTCCCCTAGCCGAAATTCTGCACCAAGCCCTCCCCGCCACTACCGACCCAACCATCATAGTTCCACTCCCCACCATTAGCCGTCACGTCCGCGCACGTGGCCTAGATCACACTTATCTTCTCGCCAAACATCTTACTAAATTCCAGCCCAACTCCAAAGTTTCTCGAATCCTCATCCGCAATCAAAACACCGTTCAGGTCGGTTCCAAACGCAAAGACCGTCTCTCTCAGGCTTCCACTGCCTATGCCATCGCCCCCAACACCATCGTAGATCCCAAATCTACCTACCTACTCCTAGATGATGTTTGGACTACTGGTGCCAGTATGCAAGCAGCCGTCAAAAAACTCCGGCAAGCCGGAGTCCAAAACATCTTTATCGCAGTCTTAGCAGTCAGCAACATCGATTAAAACCGAAGTCGACGTTTCTTCCGCCTTATTAGTACTAGAAGGCAAAGCCGAAATTACAAAGTTCACAATCGCAAACGCCAAAAATGCAATCACTAATCCAATAATCGCATAAAGCACCGTGTTCTTTGCATCTGTCACTTTCTTTGCATCGCCCCCAGAAGTCACATAACGAATCCCGCCAATAATCAGCATAATCACCGCCACAATCCCTACGATATAAAGAATCGTATTTGTAATCTGCTTAAACACTCCCGTATCACCGAACAAATCCTTCGGGCAGCCATCACATCTCGCTGCTTCAGCACCCTCTTGCAAAGTCAACGCCGACACGCTCCCGGACGCTAACGCCACCACAGCTATACTCATTATCAACATTGGTAAAACGATTTTCAAAATCTTTTTCATACCACAATTATACCACATATTCAAAATTTTGGCGGAGGGTGAGGGATTTGAACCCTCGCTCCAGATTGCTCCGGACTATCTCGTTAGCAATGAGACCCCTTCAACCACTTGGGTAACCCTCCGTTCCCCTAATTTTATCATTTTACAACCTATTTCGCAATATTGTAATAACGCATCAAGCACTCGCCCCACCCACCAACTTTCTTTCTTGTAAGAAAGTTCAGGTATGCTATAATAAACTTATGGCAAAAGCTATACAGACTGTCTCTTGGGAGGCAGAGGAATATCTTACCCGCGATCGTAATGTTTGGTGGTACGTTGGTTTATTCGCCGTAGGTACTGGGCTCTGTGTGCTTTCGTTCTTCTTAAAATGGTGGTCTTTCATCGCACTAATCGTTGTCTGTGTTATCGCCATCCTTGTCACCTCCACTCGTCCACCTAGAAAAATCCAATACACTCTCGATAAAGACGGCCTCACCGAAGGCGGCAAACTTCACAAATACGAAGAATTCCGCGCCTTCGGCATCTTAAAAGAAGGTTCCCACTTCTCTGCCGTCCTCATTCCCAAGAAGCGTTTCGCCCTTCAAGTCAAAGTATATTTCCCTGGTGGCAGCGGTGAAGCTATCGTTGACGCTTTAGGCGCACGTCTTCCTATGGAAGAAGTCAAACTAGATTTCCTCGACAAAATCGTAAATTTCTTGCGTATTTAGAGTATCCGTGCTATTATAAACATAAGTTTAATATAAAAAGGTGGGCAAATGGACCAAAATCAAACCGTAGACAACGATCTACAAAAAGCTATCGACGACATCACTAACACTACCAATGTTGATCCCGTTTTTTCGGATCCCGTCGCAGCACCATCCTCAGTACCTGAAGGTGATACCGGCGAGCTCGACGAGCCAGTCGGCCCTTTCCCAGAACCCAAAGTCGAAATGGTCACCCCCGGTCCAGAACCCATTGCTCCTTTTGAGCCTATCGATATTCCAGATCTTAGCGCTCCTACTCCAGCCACTCCATCAATGCCACCCATGCCAGAACCTACGGTTCAACCAGCTCCAACACCCGAGCCAACTCCTTCAGTAGCTCCCACCACTTTCAACACTACTGCGCCAGCCCCAGCGGGCCTCAACACCCACCAAGTCAAGGAAGCTGCTTTGCGCGACCTCATTCCCTTGCTCGACCACATCAACATGACTCCTTCACAAAAATTCAACATCTGCCGAAACATCTTTGAAGATCTCCGCGATTATACAGTCCTAGAGCAAGCTTATCGCGCCGCTTCCGAAATCCCTGATGAAACCGAACGCGCTGAAGCTCTCCTCTATCTCGTCGAATCTATCGACAAAATGTAAAACTTCCTCCCAACAAAAAATAACCCCTTTCGGGGTTATTTTTTCTAGTACATTCCACCCATATCCGGGGCAGCAGGCTTTTCTTCTGGAATCTCGCAAATCAGCGCTCCCATCGTAATTGCCGTTGCCGCAATAGAAGTAGCGTTTTTTACCGCTTCTTTCGTTACTTTTGCCGGATCAATCACGCCAGACTTCTTCAAATCAATCAAACCTTTCTCTGGAGCCATCACATTAATACCAAATCCAACCTTACCAGATTTTTCCGCTTCAGCCAACAACGCTTGCGCATTCAACCCCGCGTTCTCCATAATATGTACGAATGGTGCCTTCAGAGCATTCTTTACGATCTTTGCCCCGTCATCCGCACCAGTCACTTTCTCAGCCAAATTTACTAACGTTACGCCACCGCCAGCCACAATACCTTCTGCAAGCGCTGCCTTTGTCGCTGCCACTGCGTCATCTACTCGGAATTTCTTCTCGTCAATTTCCGTTTCAGTCGCACCACCTACTTTTATCACCGCTACCTTACCAGACAAAGCTGCCGCTCGTTTCTCAAACTCTTCACGTTCATAATCAGACTTCGCTATCTCTGCCTGCGCGTGGATCAACTTAATCCTATCCGCTACCGCCTTTGCATCACCTGCACCTTTGATAATTGTTGTTTCGTCCTTCGTCGCCAACACCTTTGCCGCTGAGCCCAACACTTCCAACCCTACTTCTTCTAACTTCAATCCTTTGTCTGCCGACACCACCGTCGCATCCGTCAGAATCGCGATATCTTCCATAACCTCTTTACGACGGTCACCAAAAGATGGAGCCTTCAAAACTAGCGAATTAAACACGCCTTTCAACTTGTTTAGCACTAGTAGCGACAAAGCCTCACCTTCCACTTCTTCCGCAATAATCACTAAATCTTTCTTCCCAGCCTGTGCGCATTTTTCCAGTAGTGGCAAAATATCACTCGCCGCCGAAATCTTCTTATCAGTAACCAGTACCAAAGGCTTGTCAAACACTGCTTCTTGACGGTTAACATCAGTTACAAAGAATGGCGAAGAATACCCCTTATCATAGCTAAAGCCTTCTACGATTTCCTCTTCCATTTCTAGACCTTGCCCAGCCTCCACTGTCACTACACCGTCTTTACCGATTTTCGAAATTACTTCTGCTATCAGCTCACCGATCTTCTCATCGCCTGCCGAAATCGTCGCCACTTCAGCCACCTTCTTGTCATCCCCTTCAATCTTCTCGGCCATCTTATCAATTTCTGCTACAATTTCCGCGCCGGCCTTTTCAATACCACGTCGAAGCTCCATCGGATTCACCCCAGCTGCAATCAATTTATTCGCTTCATTCAAAATATTATAGGTCAACACCGTCACTGTAGTAGTACCGTCACCGGCTACCTTATTCAACTTTTGCGCAGCAGTTTTAATCAACTTTGCCCCCACTGCCTCACCCAAAGCTTCATCTTTATTTGGCAATTCCACTGCTTCTGCTACTGTTACACCATCATGCGTAATCACCGGAGCACCGTATTCTTTCTCTATAATTACATTCTTGCCTTTTGGTCCAAAAGTTACCTTTACCGCATCATACAGCTGTTTTGCCCCTAATAAAACTTTCTCTCGGGCTTCCGCTTCGTAATAAATCTTTTTTGCCATATTTTCTCCTTTTTAAAAATTTTCCACAAGTTTTTCCAAATCTAGCGCTTACAAAGTCGCCAAAATATCTTCTTCTTTCAAGATAATATAATCAGTCTCATCTACCTTAATCTCGGTCGTAGAATATTCTTTATATACAATCTTATCTCCCTTTTTTACGACTTTCACCTCTGGCCCCACTGACTCCACTACTGCATAAGCCGGTTTTTCTTTTGCCTCTCCCAAAAGTATCCCTGACTTCGTTTTCTCTAGTGGCTTTTCTACTTTCGCCACTACTCTGTCTTTCAACGGTTTTAACGCCATATCTGTTCTCCTTTTTTTTCTACCCCCATTATAGCACAAAAACTAGCACTTACAACCCCCGAGTGCCAATTATTAAACCTGCTCTGTCAAAGCCCCCAACCTCTGTCGGATCGTCGCTGTTAAATACATAATATCCGCTAGCACCCTCATTTCGTCCTCCACAAACCCACCCCTTCTCCAACCGTCTATCACCCCTGCAATCTCCTTTTCGTATATCCTCAACATTTTGCCACAATCCTCTGGCAACCTATAAATTTTCATAATCTTTGGTTCCATCCTCCTAATCATCTTCTCTAATATATTTTCGTTACCTTTATCCATAATTATCTTAAACACTCTTTTATTCCTCAAAATAAAAATCAGCATCTGGTGAAATGCTGTTTTTAATCTTATATTTCTTTTTATTAATCCCCTCATCAGATTATCGTATTTTTTCAAAATATATTCTTCGTAATCTGGCACAATCTCATAGACTGTCTTGTGATGACGATACAAAGTAGAACGCGAAATCCTCGCCCGCTTTACTATTATTCGTGCATTTAACACCTTCTTACTACCAAAAAAGGCTCCTAAAATAGCCTCTTCCGTTTGCCTAAATCTTTGGTTACCCAACTTCTTGTCGGTAATTTGCCTCGTCACACTCTCATTTTATCACTATTACAGCCAAGCTTTCGTACCTCATTAACTTATAATCTTTGCTAGCCATCCACTCATCCACCGCCTTCGCCACCCCTGGTAAAGCCTCGTTTGTATAATCATGCACCATTATCACGCCCCCAGCATTCATTCTGTCTTCAACTAGCCTTAAACTATCTCTGATCGAGCCGTACAAATCCCCGTCCAAAAAAGCAAATGCAATCTTCTCTGGCAAATCTTCTCCAGTTAGCTCACTAAACCAAGCTTTTTTAATTATCGGCACCGGAAGCCCTGCTCTTAAGAATCTCGCCTTGACTTCCTTTTTCCCAACCATCAACTCCCCCTTCCTAAAATCTCTCCCTATCTCAGACTCATCTTCCTTACCTTTTTCCGGCAACCCCTCAAAGGAATCATATATCCACAGCTTTTTCGCAGACTTTTCCACCAAGTTTTCCACAGGATTACTGCCAAAGTCTCGCAAAACCTCCGCAATCAACAGGGAAGTATCACCCTTGTAGCAACCCAACTCCACAAAATCCCCCTCTATCGCTAGACATTCCCTAGCGATAGATATTATCTTCTCTGTCTCCTTAGCGGAAACCTGATCATTATGCCAAGTCATCCAATAGTTCGCCGGCTTTTTTGATCATATATGCCGCTTCATTGGTCGGGATAATATAGATCGGCTTAGAATCTTCTTCTGCCGCATTCGCATATCCCTTAGATTTGTCCAATTTCACATCATTTTTGATCTTAAAGCCCATAAATTCCAACTTCGAAATAATCGAATTCCTTACCGGTATAGATCTTTCTCCAATCGTCGCTGTGAATACAATCGCATCAATCCCGCCCATTTTTGCCGCAAATTCACCAATTTTCCCCGCTACACCGTCAATAAATAAATTGTACGCTGCTGCCGCATTTGCGTTATCCTCTTCCGCTCCAGCAATAATCTCTCGCATATCATTAGATCCTGCCATTGCTAAAAGACCAGACTGTTTGTTCATCAATTTGATCGCTTCCGCTGCACCTAGCTTTTCACCAAGTAACGCCCCAATCGTTGGGTCTATAGAACCCGTCCTAGTAGAAGACATCAGCCCTTCGAGCGGTGTCTCACCCATCGAAGTGTAAGCTGGTTTACCATCCACCAATGCCGTCACCGAACAACCTGAGCCCAAATGACATACTACCATTTTTTTCTCAAGCAACCCTAACTCTGGAATCCGGCCCATCATATAGCCATAGCTCGCCCCGTGTGCCCCCCAACGTCCCAAGTCAAATTCATCTACAATTTCACGTGGCAATGCATATTCTGTGTCACGTCGACTATCCCGCGTCAAAGCCTCCGAATCGCTCATTACCATTACCGGCACTCCAGCAAAAGTTTCTCTGGCGTTCTTAATCCCTCGCTCCGTGCCTGGCACGTGCAACGGATTCGTCACCTGCACTTTCTCAAGCTCTTTCATCGTTTCGTCATCAACAATGTGGTTGGCCGAGAAATACTTCCCCGCTGCCACCACTCGCACCAAAATCCCATCTAGCGGATGTGCTTCATTAATGAATCCCTCTTTTTCAAAAATCGCCTTCGCTTCTTTAAAGGCCACATCCAGCGAATTCCAAGTTTTGTCAATTCTCTCTTCACTCCCGTCTGCCCGCGTCAATGTGCAAATAAACTGTTTCTTCCCGTCCTCCTCAACACCTTCAAAATACAGTGAACAAATCTCATCTTCTCCCTCATATAGTGAAAATTTCTCACTGCTCGATCCCGAATTAAGAACCAAAAAAACTTTTGTATTGTTTGTCATATAAACTCCTTTGCCAAAATTATAACATCTTCTTCAGATATTCACCAGTCGGTGTATTGGCTTTTTTCGCCAACTCTTCTGGCGTACCTTCCGCACACACTGTGCCCCCCTTTAAGCCACCCTCCGGCCCCATATCTATCACCCAGTCCGCCGACTTTATCACGTGCAAATTATGCTCAATAATTATCATTGAGTTCCCCCCGTCCACCAACTTGTTCAATATCGCAAGCAACCTCTTCACGTCATATGTATGTAGCCCCGTCGTCGGTTCATCCAAAATATATAAAGTTTTACCGGTGGACCGCCGCGCTAATTCCGTTGCTAGTTTAATTCGCTGTGCCTCCCCACCACTAAACGTCGTTGCCGGTTGGCCCAAACGTATATATCCTAGCCCCACTTCTTGTATCGTACGAAGCTTCGAGGCGATCGATGGGATATTAGCAAAGAACTCTACCGCCTCGTCTATCGTCATGTCTAACACTTGCGAGATATCTTTACCTTTGTACTTAATCTCTAGCGCCTCCGCATTATACCTTCGCCCATGACACTTTGGACAAGTCACATATACATCTGGCAAAAAGTGCATTTCGATCTTATTTACGCCATCGCCTTGACAATTCTCGCACCGCCCACCTTTAACGTTAAAACTAAACCGTCCTGCTTTATATCCTCGCACTTCTGCCTCTGGCTGCGCAGCAAATAGCTCTCGTATCGCCGTAAACACTCCGGTGTAAGTAGCCGGGTTGCTCCTTGGCGTCCGCCCAATCGGGCTTTGATCTATTACAATCACCTTATTAATGTTTTCAATTCCCTCAATTTTTTCATGCGTACCACTCACTGTTTGCGCTCGGTGCAATCTCGCCAAAAGCTCATTCGCCAAAATGTTATTTACCAAAGTAGATTTTCCCGAACCCGACACACCCGATACTACCGTCATCACCCCTAACGGGAAATGCACATCTATATTCTTCAAATTATTTTCCCTGGCTCCCACCACCACCAGCTCTTGACCTCTTTTCGCTTTTCTTCTCTTCTTCGGCACGGCAATCGTCATTTCTCCAGACAAATACTTACCGGTTATAGACTCTGGATTTTCCATTATTTCTTCTGGCGTCCCCGCTGCTACCAAAAGTCCTCCCTTAGATCCCGCTCCCGGACCAATATCTATAATATAGTCAGATGAAAGCATCGTATCTTCGTCATGTTCTACCACCAATACTGTATTTTTAAGATCCCTAAGATGTTTCAAAGTCGCAATCAGCTTATCATTATCTCGTTGATGCAGTCCGATCGATGGCTCATCTAGCACATATAGCACCCCCTGCAGTCCCGAGCCAATCTGCGTCGCTAATCTTATCCGCTGCGCTTCGCCACCAGAAAGCGTATTTGCTGCTCGCCCAAGCTCCAAGTACCCCAGCCCCACATCTTGCATGAACTTCACTCGTTCCCGAATTTCCTTCAAAATCGGCTTTGCTATCATTTCTTCAGCGTCAGTAAAGCCCAAATCCTGATTCAGCACTTCTAAAGTTGCATCTACATCCAAATTACACATGTCTACAATGTTAAGATCATGCACCGTTACCGCTAACACCGCCGGTTTCAACCTTGCCCCATTACAAGTCTGACACTTATGTACTCGCATAAACCTCTCAATATCATGTTTCATAAACTCTGATATCTTCGGATCGTTATATCTCCGCTCTAAAGTCGGGATCACCCCTTCATAAGTCGTCTCATACACCGTACCATCCGCAAATCTACCACTACCGGTAATTTTCATCTCATATTTTTCATCACCCGTTCCGTACAAAATCAAATGTTTTATATCTTCAGACAATTCACCAATCGGTGTATATACATTGAACCCATGCTTTACCCCTACTTGCATCAACCTTTTTAACCACCACGAATCCTGCCCCACTCGGTTAAATGGCCGAATCCCGCCTTCCGCAATCGTCAGGTTATTATTAAATACCAACCCTGGGTCAATTTCCATCCGCGACCCTAGCCCCGTACAAGTCGGACACGCTCCTTCCGGCGCATTAAAAGAAAACAACCTCGGCGAAAGCTCCGGTATTAATTCGTCTGGATGGTCTGGGCACGCATATCGTTGCGAGTAAGTTAAAACTTCCGTATTTTCCGTGCCAATCTTTTTCTCGCCTACTGCCGTCGCATTATCCGTCACGCGCAAAAGTTGGATAATCCCCTGTCCCATCTCTAACGCTTGTTCTATAGAGCCCGCAATTCGTGTCTTGAGCTCCGGGTTTAGTACAAACCGGTCCACTACTATTTCTATACTATGTCTTTCATTTTTATTTAATTCTGGAAATTCGTCCAAGGCATAAATTATCCCGTCCACCCTCACTCGCGAAAACCCTTTAGCCAAATACTGCTCCGAAACATGCAAAAACTCACCTTTTTTAGAAGATACAATCGGCGCCAACAGCATTAGCTTCGAACCTAGTGGCAGCTTCATCACTTCGTTTACAATATCCTCCGCCGAACGCCTTGATACCGGCTTGTGACAAATCGGGCAATGTGGCACCCCTACTCGCGCAAACAAAAGTCGCAAATAATCATATACTTCCGTCACCGTCGCCACCGTCGAACGTGGATTTCGCGATGTAGACTTTTGGTCTATCGAGATCGCCGGCGAAAGCCCCGTAATCGAATCCACGTCTGGCTTATCCATAATCCCAAGAAACATTCGCGCATAAGAAGACAACGATTCCACATATCGCCGTTGCCCTTCTGCATATACCGTATCAAACGCCAAAGACGACTTCCCCGAACCAGATAACCCCGTAATAATCACCAGTTTATCGCGCGGAATATCTACATCAATATCTTTCAAATTATTCTGCCTCGCCCCCCTTACTCGGATCATATTCTCATCACCAAAAATCCCCCCTTCTATCTGCTCTATTTTCTTGTCTTCATCTTCCGCCATTATATGTCCTCACTCAAGTAAACGCACATATTATACCTCAAAACCGAGCAAAAGTCCAGACCATGCTATAATTAAACAATGGAAACTGATAAATCTGAAAAACATGCTACCTCCAGCGCTCAAAAAGACGTCAAAACTTCCAAACATGCCGTACGTTACCTGATAGTAGGGATTTCTATCACCATTTTTAACTATGTCTTGTACACTATCCTCTCAAACCTAATCATCAAGAATAACGACCTCCTCTGGCTATCTACCCTTATTGCTACCACCATCACCACAATTGTAGCCTACATCCTCCACTCCAAAATCACCTGGAAGGAACGACCCATCACCAAATCTGCCAAATACAAATTCTTCATCTGGAATGCTCTTCTCGCTGTAGCTATTGGCCCACTACTCACTCAACTCTTCAGCCTCATCACCCCACTCTATGATTTTGCCTTCAATGTATTTCAAGCCATCAGCCTACCTTTCACTTACGAATTCATTCTTACCACCGGGGCTTTTGTCCTTACTTCTGTTGTCGTCATGTTTATTAATTTCCTCTTCTATGATCGTTTTGTCTTTGGCAAATCCAAAAAATCACAGAAAGAAGAAGCATGAAGATCTTGATTACCGGCGGCACAGGTTATATCGGCTCACACGTCGTCGTCGAACTTTTAAATCAAGATTACGACGTCGAAATTCTCGACAATCTCGTCAACAGCAAAATTACCGCCCTAGATCAAATCCAAAGAATCGCCAACAAAAAACCAACTTTTCACCAAATTGATCTACTCGATCAACCTAGTCTCGACGATCTTTTCAAAAGCACCCACTTCGACCTAGTTATGCATTTCGCTGGGCTCAAAGCCGTTGGCGAATCTGTCAAACAGCCTCTTAAATACTATCAAAATAATGTCGCCGGCACTATCAACCTACTCGAAGCCATGCAAAAACACAAAGTCAAAAACTTTATCTTTTCATCTTCCGCCACTGTCTACGGCGATCCAGGTACCCCAGAATACACCGAAAATTTACCTACCGGCCAAAATATCTCTAGCCCCTACGGCAAAACCAAATATATGATTGAGGAAATCCTCAAGGATTTAGCCCTTTCCGACAAAAGCTTCAGCGCTGTCGCTCTTCGCTATTTCAACCCCATTGGCAACCATCCCTCTGGCCTCATCGGCGAAGATCCTAACGGTATCCCCAACAACCTTATGCCATACATCATGAAAGTCGCCAAAGGTGAGCTAAAAGAACTTTCCATTTATGGCAACGACTATCCTACCGCCGACGGCACCTGCCGACGCGACTACATTCATGTCATTGACCTCGCTAAAGGCCACCTTGCCGCCATTAATGTTCTAAAACCTGGTTTCAGGGCCTACAACCTAGCTACAGGCAAACCAACTTCGGTCCTCGAAATGGTCAAAACTTTCGAAAAAGTTTCTGGCAAACCTCTGCCACACAAATTTGTCGCTCGCCGTCCCGGCGATCTACCAGAATACTGGACCAATCCTTCCCTCGCCAAACAAAAGCTAAACTGGGAAGCAAAGCTCACCATCGAAGATGCCTTCCGCGACACCCTCGCCTTCTTGCAACACAACTAGCTATTTATAATCCAAATTTAGTATATTCCGCGCTCGGGCCCCAATCAAACGGCGGCAACTGCTTCAAGTTGAATACTGGTGACGGCATCATCGTATAGCCACCATCAACCGGTGCAATCACCAAATCCCCTCCCGGATTAAACTCAATTGCGTTCAGTTTTGAAGCCATCTGACAATGATATAAGCCAAACGCGAAAGTCATATCCACAACTAATACCCCGCTCAATATAATCATTATTACAGCAGACCTCTTTAAGACTTTTTCTGAAAGTTTCGCTCGCTCAATCACATGTTCTACGAACAGCAAAGTCGCCAACAATATAGCTATGAACATTGGGACCATAAACCTTGGATATAAGTCGTCGTGTACCGCAATCAAAGACGTTGCCCCCACAAACAATACACAAAAACCAAACAATAATACTTGCCACCGTAAGTATTTAACCTTCTCTTTTTTAAACAACGCTACTTCCACAAAAATATACATCAACATCAGTGGGATTGCAAAAAATATGTACCTGATGTTGTACCACAAATGATGCGCCAATGTATATAAAGTCTCCACCGGAGCCCGCAACAATCCCTTCAAAGAAACATATTCATAGACCTCAGCATACCCCCCTCCGGTCCGAGCGCCCATACCACCACCTAGATAAAAGAACGCCAACCCAGCAACCAACCCAATTACTGCAAAACTTTGCAACTTATATTTCCCCCACAAATCTTTCCAAGCAACCTCTTTCTTTATCATTTTTATTAATGTCCATAATCCAATCAAAATCAAGAATGCCACAGGCGCCAATTCCGTAGAAATTCCAAAAGCAAATCCCAAGACAATTACGCCCAACAGCTTCCACCATCTATCGCCCGCCGCTCCTAGCCTGAACAATGCCAAAAACCCTACTGCAACTAAAAGTCCTAACACATAATTGTTCGCATAGCTAAACCGGTAAGTAAATGCCTCACTAAAAATTGAAACCATAATCAACAACATAACACCCAAATAAACAATCACATCCTTATATTGCAACCTTAGCCTTCTCCCTAAGACAAATACAGCGGACAAATACACCACACCAGATGCAATTGCTGCAGTAATAAGCCTAAACACCATATCCCAACCAAATGACAATTGTGGCGTCATAGAATGAACCGCAATATGCTGGTAAAACTCTCCCAAACGAGGTATATAATGGTAAATTTTATTCATAATCCCCCCCACCGACAATAACGCCTCCGAATTACCCTGCATTATATCTTCATAAGTTTCTGTCATCAAGAAATATAAAATCACAAAAAACACCGGCACTAAGGCATACCCAAAAATACACAACCACCTTTCACGTTTACCTAACTCACCTCTCTTTATCATAACACCAGTCTAACACAAAACAGCTAGGCAAGCAACGACTAGTTCCAAATATGGTATAATAAAATCATTATGGGAAAGCAGAAATTATTGTCTATCATTACCCCAGTCCATAACGAGGCCGAAGGGATCAAGAAATTCATAAACGATTCCTTAGTACCAGTCGCCGAAAAGCTTGATTTAAACTATGAGCTTATCATAGTTAACGACGGGTCAACCGACAACACCCTAAAAATTATCCAAATCCTTGCCAATCAGAACCCAAAAATCAAAATTCTTTCTTTGTCTCGCAATTTCGGCAAAGAGCCCGCCCTATCCGCCGGTCTTCGCTATGCAAAAGGAGACGCTGCGCTCACTATTGATGCCGACGGACAACAGCCTCCCAAACTAATTCCAGATTTCATCAAAAAATGGAATTCAGGCGCAGAAATTATAACCGGTGTGCGCAGCCAATACACCAAACACGGTCTTATCCAAAAACTAGGCAGCAAACTATTTTATAAACTTCTCCATATAATGGGCAACAAAAGTACAGTTCCAGGATCAACCGATTTCCGACTCATAGACCGCGTGGTAATAAACGAATTCAACAAACTTTCTGAACACAACCGCATCACAAGAGGCCTTATCGACTGGCTTGGCTTTAAACAAGAGTACATAGAATATGTTTACGGTGTCCGTGCCGCCGGCAGACCCTCATATAATATCAAGAAGTTGTTCCACCTAGCAATCGATAGTTTTGTGTCCATGTCAACAACACCACTCGTAATTTTTGGTTATCTTGGTATCTTCATCACCGTAGGTAGCTTTATTCTTGGTCTCTTTTGCATAATTAATCAATACATACTAGGCGACCCATTACAATTATATTGGAATGGGTCCGTACAATTGGCTATCTTCATCACATTTCTCATCGGCCTATTAATGATTTCTGAATCCATTACAGCCCTCTATATTTCACACATTCACGCCGAAACCCAAAATCGCCCGCTTTTCGTCGTAGATGAGAAAGAATCTCGTAACCTTAATTAGCTCTCCCATGAATCCTAAAATCTCTATTATCATTCCAGTTTATAATACCGAAAAATACCTGAGTTCTTGTTTAGATACCGTTCTAAACCAAACCTACCAAAACACAGAAATCATCCTAGTAGATGACGGTTCTACTGACAATTCTGCTCAAATTATTAATCAATACGCAAAAAAAGATCCTCGCATCAGAACAATACACCAAAAAAACTCCGGACAATCAGCTGCTCGTAACACAGGGCTCAAAAAAGCTACTGGTGACTTCATTAGTTTTATAGATTCCGATGATACGGTATCCAAAACCTTCATCAAAGAACTCCTTAATCCATACCTCCAAGATTCCAATATTTCTCTGTCAGTCTGTGGACTTCGATATCACTGGCTTAAAACCAACACTACTAAAGACGTGTTCCTAAACCCCCTCCGTAAACGCAAAAAACACGAATCAAAGACCAATTATATCTTATACTTACTTACCGTAGATGGCCGCCTCTATTCCGCATTTAATAAACTTTACCGTAGAGAATTCTTAAAAAACATACACTTTGACCAGAATATCAATTTTGCCGAAGACACTAAATTCGTCCTCGACTATCTCAAAAACACCCCCGAACACTCCGAAATCTCTTTCATTTTAAAACCTCTTTGCCACTATAACTACGGTACCGAAACCAGCACACTCAAAAAGACTGCCATTAACTGGGAGAATTGGCAAACCTCTTACAAAAATCTCAACCAATGGGTTGGACCTTCACCAACTCTTCAGGAAAGGTTCTGGCTCTTTCTTATCTTATGTCGTTGGCATATATCCCACATTCGAGCAAAAAAACGCAACAGGGCATGATAAATATAATCCATAATGTATGGTAAAATATATCATATGAATATTCCGCTAGTTCTCAATCGCAGAAATCGAATCCTCCTTAAAGAACTGACAAAGACAGACTTTAAACTCCGCTACCAAGGATCAGTCTTAGGATACCTGTGGGCTCTTCTTCGCCCGCTCATGATGTTCGCTATACTTTATATCGTCTTCGCTAAACTCCTAAAAATCGGCGGAGATATTCCGCATTATCCAGTCTACCTACTCTGTGGTACTACTATGTGGAGCTTTTTCACCGAGTGCACCTCTCAAGGCATCCAAGCCGTCGTTGCTCGTGGTGATTTACTCCGTAAAATTAGTTTTCCAAAATACATTGTAGTAGTCTCAGCCACCCTAACTGCAGTCATAAACATGCTAATCAATCTTGTAGTCATAATTATATTTGCACTAATAAACGGAGTTTCTCCAGACTGGAGCTGGCTCCTAACCATCCCTGCCATCCTCGAACTATATATCCTGTCCCTCGGTATAGCCTTCCTGCTAGGATCAATAAACGTCAAATACCGAGACATCACCTCCATTTGGGATGTATTTGTTCAAGCGCTTTTTTATACAATACCAATCATTTATCCTATTTCTATGGTAGCCGACACCAGCACTACTGCTGCCAAAATCATCCTTCTAAATCCCATAGCCCAAACCATCCAAGATATTCGTTTCAGTCTTATCACCCACGACTCCATTACTACATGGAATTACATCTCAAATCCATTAGTCATTACACCTATAATCATCACGTTAAGTATTCTCATTTTCGGAGCGCTCAGTTTTCGTAAAAAATCTAAATTTTTTGCAGAGGAAGTCTAATGAAACAACCAATCGGCCACCGTACAGAAATTAACGACAACAAAAACGATACAGCCATAAAAGTTGAAAATCTCCATAAAAGCTTCAAACTCCCCACTGAACAAGCTTTCGGTCTAAAACAGGCTATCTTTAACCGTCTACGTGGAGTTAAAGGATACACAGAGCAAAAAGTCCTAAAAGGACTAAACTTCGAAATCAAAAAGGGCGAGTTCGTTGGCATTGTCGGTCGTAATGGGTCAGGAAAGTCCACACTACTGAAAATTCTCGCTGGAATTTACTATCCGGAAAAAGGAGACATTACGATAAATGGAAGTCTTATACCGTTTATCGAACTCGGTGTCGGCTTCAACCCAGAATTAACGGGCCGAGAAAATGTCTACTTAAATGGAGCTCTTCTCGGGTTTTCTAATGAAGAAATGAACAAAATGTACAATGATATCTGGAAATTCGCCGAGCTAGAACAATTCCAAGATCAAAAGCTCAAGAACTATTCTTCCGGAATGCAGGTCCGTCTTGCATTCTCTATCGCCATTAGAGCTAAGGGGAACATCCTTCTTTTAGACGAAGTCCTGGCCGTTGGAGATGCTGCCTTTCAACAAAAATGCAACGACTACTTCGAATCACTCAAAGAGCAGAATCAAACCGTTATATTGGTAACACATTCCATGGAAAATGTTACCAGATTCTGTACCCGAGGCATACTTATTGAAAATGGCAAAATCATCAAAGATGGCGACCCCAAAGAAGTCGCCAACCACTACACAAAGATGTTTATCCACAACAATTAAAGAATCTCAACTCAACGCCTCTATTACTCGTTGCACCCGCTTTTCCCAAGTATTTTCGTTCGCCTGAGCCAAAAGTTTTCGCCTATTTTCAATCTTTCCGTATGCCGCAATGGCCTTACCTATATTTTGTTCAAACTCCTTATCATCTTTCGACATATAAACTAAATCATATCCCTCACATTCTCGCAAGTCCCTCGTACAAACCGTAGGCAAACCAGCAGCCATATACTCAAACAACTTTACTGGCGAAGTCGCTTTTGCAATTTCTCCCCGTTTAAACGGTATCAACGCACAATCAAAGTACTTTGCATACCTAGGCAACATCTCATAATTCTTCGCTCCTAAATTATAGACATTTTCCGCCTTCTTCAAGTCCACTGCGGCCCCGTTGTAATCCACTCCTAAATACACAAAAGACCATTCTTTATGCTTTTCTGCTACGTCGTTCAACAGCTCAAAATCTATCCATGGCGCTAAAGCTCCATAAAATCCCACTATAGGATTCCCTTTCTTGACAACATTCCTCAAGTCATTTGGTGGTACTGTAGTTTTATTTTTTTCAAAATCAAAATGTCGCACATTTACTGCATTGCTTGCCATCACAATCTTCTGATCTTTACCTAAATGTTTTTTAAGTTCATCGTGTAGCCTCGTAGCAGTAGCCATACATAACACTGGATCCAAATCGGCCAATTTATCCCAAACTTCCATTTGAATACTCAAATCACCTGAAATATCTTCATGAAATTCATCTAAATAATCATATATAAAACCAAAGCCCAAATCCTTCATTTTTTTCAAAACTTTATATCTGGTTGGCATATTATTAGGTGACAAGAAATAACATTTTTCACACACTTCCGGCAATTTTCCCAAATACACCTCTGAATTTACCACTATCAAATTGTCTTTTATCGTCCGGAAGTTCTGCAAAACATTGTCATATTCTAGATAGACCACAAAAAAGCCCTTCTTGCTAAACTCTGTCGCTAAGTGGTGCGGACGTTGCTTCAGCTTTAAATCCCACGGCACACTATTCAATACGATAACCTTCTCGTACTTACTGGCCATCTTTGAAATATTTTTTGCAATCTCCCTAATTTGCCGCTCTCTTTTTTTTGCAGCAACAACTTTACTCACACTGCCAACCTTCTCTATCGCATTACGCCGCTTTGTATTTTTCGGGAAAACCCCATTATATCCGTTAGCAACTCTTTCCGCAAATTTAAAACGCTTCGAACTTGTTAACTTTTTCAGATACTTATTTTCCCTTCTCAAAATCTCATTCTCACGAATCAGTGCATCAACTTCCTCTTGAGACAACTTATTCTTCTTATTCTGCTTTATCATTATCACCTCCCAAAATCGCATCTACAATATATCTACTTGCAAACCCATCACCATACGGATTTTTAGCTTCAGACATCTCTTTGTATGCCGCTTCGTCAGACAACAAAGTCTTAGCCATATCGTAAACATCCTTTACGCTAGTTCCCACTAGTTTCAACGTCCCGGCAGCTAATCCCTCTGGCCGTTCAGTCGTATCACGTAACACCAATACGGGCTTACCAAGAGATGGGGCCTCCTCTTGCACCCCACCACTATCAGACATAATCAGGCATGCTCTCTCCATAAAGTTATGAAAGTCCACCGCATCCAACGGCTTAATCAATCTGATCCTATCACTATTACCAAGTACTTCTTTAGCCACTTCTTGTACTTTCGGATTCAAATGCACCGGATAAATTACCTTCACATCCGAAAAGTCATCCACGATTTGCCTAATCGCCTTAAATATATTCCTCATCGGCTCACCCAAATTTTCTCGCCGATGTGCCGTTACCAAAATCAATCGACTATCCGCCGCCCATTCCAAATCAGGATGCGAATAATCTTCTGACACCGTTGTCCTCAATGCGTCAATCACAGTATTCCCTGTTACAAATATCTTCTGCCCTTTATTCAACTTCTCACTCAAATTCTTCTCGTTCACCTCTGTCGGTGCAAACAAATAATCAGCAATTCTGTCAATAATCTGTCTATTCATTTCTTCCGGAAACGGAGAGTACTTGTCAAAAGTCCTCAATCCAGCCTCTACATGCCCCACTCTAACCCGCTGATAAAATGCCGCGAGAGCCGCCGCCATCGCGGTAGTAGTATCACCATGCACCAACACCAAATCTGGCCTTTCCTTTATTATTACCTCTTCAATCCCCTTCAAGACCTCCGCCGTAATATGCGTCAAAGTCTGACCAGGCCTCATGATATTAAGATCGTAATCTGGTTTAATCTTGAAAATTTCCAAAACTTGATCCAACATATCCCTATGTTGCGCAGTCACGCAAACTATCGATTCAATCCCGCCACGAGATTCCAATTCTTTTACTACCGGGGCCATCTTAATAGCTTCTGGACGCGTCCCAAAAACAGATAAAACTCTCATCCCTCAATTATAACACGCCCACTATAAGATTCCAACTTTCACAAATTAACCATTTTTATACCTCTTAGATTTTAGTAGCTTAATTACCACCGCAATATGATATGATATAATATCAACATGAAGAACATTCTCATTGTAAGCGACGGTTTTTTATATGGCGGCTTCGAAACGAGAACATTAAGAGAACTGATCGAAGCAAAAAAACATCATTACAACGTCTTTCTTGCTTGTATCGATTATAACCATAAATACAATGTTTTTAAACAGGTCCTCATATTAAAACATCCTCTTTCTGACTATAGCGACTCTATCAAAACAAAAAATATACTTGCAACGCGAGATCAAATTATCAATTTCTGCAAAGAAAATCACATTGACATCATAGAATGTCATCCATACTGGTGTCTATTACCAACAGCCCTAGCCGCCGAAAAACTTCATATTCCTATTACATGTACTCTACATGGAGTCGCTTCTGGAAACTTCATTAACCCATCACTCACAAACATCGGGCTCCGTACCATCTATTATCTCACCCTCAAATACGGCTTCGACCAAATTATCGCTGTCGCCGAATATTTATTCAAACAATACTCATATCTATCTTCAAACATAATCATAACAAGAAACGGCATCGATGTTTCAGAAAAACCTAGACCACCCTATTCTCCACACGATGGATATTTTTGCATAGCATCCAGACTAGACGTTCCTAAGACGAAGCTTATTAAAGAATTTTTGCCAACCCTCCACGCTTTGCCAGAAACACAACATGTCGATATTTTTGGTGATGGTGACCAACTAGATCCATTAAAAACATTCGTCAATCAAAATCACTTCAATAAGATCTCCGTAAAAGGCTGGGGAAGAAACCTGCCTCAAGTTTTCGCCAATAACCACTATGCCGCTATTTTTGGAATGGGGCAAGTCGTCTTAGAAGCACTCAACTCTAACACTCCAGCAGGCGTCTTAGGTTACGGCGGCTTTGCTGGTCTCATTAATGGAGACAAAAACCTTTCCTACTTTGCAGAAAATAATTTTACAGACTGGAAAACCCACAAAACAGACTTAAAAAAAGAATTGCAAAAACTTAAAAAAAATCCCGACGATTATTTATTATCCTACCAAGAAATCTCAAAATTCAACCAAAGCAATATTTGGGACATTCATTTCAAAACCGAAGAATCTTTTACATATTCGGAAAAACCAATTTTTAATACCCTCAACTACCTGCTCGATAACCACCACAACGCAAAACTAGACCTCAAAAATTTTCTCTCCAAGACTGATCTACCAAACATGCAAAATGACGTCGTTTATCAACTTTTTTTAGAAAATATCAAAAACGGCTCAAAAGCAATCAAAGTCAACGAACTTAAACAAAGCAACATCTCGAAGACAATCGAAATCGATACTCTCAAGAAAGAGTTAAATAACATTACAAGTTCCGGTTTCTGGAAAGCCACCAAGCCTTTACGTGAAATTCTAAACAAATTACACTAAAATTATTCAACCAAATTGCTATTCTTAAACAATTATCAATATTTGCAATATCTTCACTCTCTTAACAAAATTCGTCACAATTTTACAGAAACTATCAAGAAAATCGCATCAAAACTCCAACACTCTCATTCTTCCAGATCAGTATACATTATACATCTATATAGATTTTGTTTTGCATCGGCTTCTGTTCTTAAACATAAATTACCATTTATGTTTATTTTATCCACAAAATACATCTTGTTATTTTCTATTGAAATATTATTTTGCTTACCACTAACTAATTCTTGGTATCGTGCGCTACTTTTTACAACAATATACCTCGGTATGACCATTTTTGAAAAATTCTCAACTTCCCCCAAATCACTGTATAACACACAAGCATCTTTACTTATAAAATCCTCGTCACTACTTTTTAGGCACAATCCTTCATTTATATTTACTTTTTTATCAAAAAATACTACCTTCTCATTCTCAATGATCCCAGCACCTTCACCAGTAGCCGCATTTATAACTTTTGCGCCAACTTTAATCTTCATGAATCTAGGTACCGTCATATTAGAAAAATCTATCCCCACAACCTCTCGTAGACTACTATAAGGTATACATTTTTTGGTCCCCTCATCGCTTTTTCTTTGCAAACATAGTTCGCCAAACCAACTAGCGCGTCCAGTAAAGTAAGCTCTTTCCCCACCATTAATCTTCTCCGAAATTCCATCATCCAAGTTTATTACTTCTGCGTTCTTTTTTACATAAATTTCCCTTGGGACTGCCATTCCGTCAATTTCAAAATTCGGTAATTCTTGTAATTTATAATACGGAACACATCTTCCCATCTTTACATCCTCATCGGTCTGTAAACAAAGTTGCCCGTTTATATTGATTTTCTTCGTAAACACAATTCTAGAATTATTAGTAACTCTATCTCCAAATAATCTTCCTTTATAATCCAGATAATTAGTATCGCTAGACACGATCAGTATTCGCTTTTTTGCCATCACCTCAGTTTCATCAATCTCTATCTCCTCTAAATCTGAGTAGATATAACAATCTTTATTATTACCAATTGACAAACACAATCTATCCCCAAAATAGTTAAGATGAGTAAAATATTCAAAGCTCGAAAAGGCTCTAACACCAACCATATTGTTGTTTGGGTCTATATATCTAGCGCCTGCCTTCACATATAAAAGCCTTGGTACCACCATATTACCAAAGACACCTAATTTTCCTTCACTCTTTATCCCCCCAAACCAATCCTCAAAATAGCTATAAAAATTCCTATTCCCATAGGCCGAACAACCGTCGCCATACCCATACCCAGCATTCAAAGCTGCTGCATTCGGCTGATATGGTGTATACCTATACAGCGCCGAAGTCGCAAGCGACCTTATGTTCACCACACTCCCCCCACACCCTGCGTTCGGATTGTACTGCACGTAGTTATTTCCTAACGGGTAGTTCGTCCACCCCCCGTCTAACACTGTCCGAAATAGTGCTGCCGCATTCCTCACTTGGTTCTTAAACCCATAATATTTCGACGAGCATGCCGCCGTATCTGGGCATCCGTACCCCGTCGCCTTCCGATAATCACCATTGTTTGGGATTGGGTCTGTTATCAGCCCTGTTTCCTTCTGCAATAGTACTATCAGCACCTGTGGATTAATCCGATAATCTTGCGCTGCTTGCCAAATAATATGCGCTGCTGTATCGCCCGACCCAATCGTCTCTCCATCACCAAACCTTTCTTCCGACAAACACACAAAATGTCCATTCGCCCAATGCCAAGTATAATTCTTGTTCGCCGAAAGTTGCAAATAATAACTATAATTATTATTCGCGCAAGGATTCTTCGCAGTCAAAAAACTTTGAATCTCCGCCTCATTCATCGCATTATAATTGCTCATCTGATAATCCGATATAATATATCCCGCATCAAACGCCCCCAAATTTGCCGCGTCAGCTTCCTCATTATCCTTAAATTTCGCTGTCAAAAACGTAAACAAAAACACCGCCACAAACACTCCTAGCGCCACTGCCCAAATCCGTTTGCTTCGCCTTATCCTCATACGTTTACCTCCCCATTTATCGTTCCAGTTCTCTCACCAGAACTTATTTTTATTTTTATTTGATAACTACCTACACCGAGCCTACTTACCGGCACATTAAAACCTTCGCACGTTGCCGTCGTCGCTCCCCCTGCAATACTCACTACCTCACTATACGCCACTCCGTTCTGTTCCAAATTTAGCTCACAGCTGCCGCCATCCAAATACTGGTCAATGTTTACCCTTATCATCAAATACTCGCCCGAAACTCCCGCGTAAGTCACCACACCAGTCAAACCTTCTTTCTCGTTTGGATCATCGCCCTCATATAACACTATCTTTTCTTTTTCTATTACTTCCTCATCTTCAGCATTGCTAGAGCCCTTACCTTCGTCATCATTCTCTTTTTTCCCCTCCACTATCTCAATAGTATCTTCCTTCTTCTCGCTCTTATCTTTGAAGTAATTATCCCACACTAAGTAAGCCACCACCCCAGCTGTCACAAAAAGCACCAATGTCACTATCCAATACAACTTCTTTTTGTTCTTTTTCCGTTTTTGTGCCATAAATTACAATTCTCCTACTATAATTATAAGCATTTTCTCTTATCTTGTAAACCCCTATTCCTAATATGCAACTCCCGTTCCCATAGTTTTTACTTCCATACAAGCAAAAACTCTAACCTAGGTCCAACCCCAATATCTCCGCTGCCTGCCCCAAAACCTTCTTTTCCTCTTCAGTACAATCCACCATCCTCGCCTTAAACAACCCTACCGTTTCCTCATGTTTATAATCCAAAACTTCCAGCGATCGTGCCGCCCCCGGCACCTTCTTTAAAACACCTTTTTCCACCAAGTTTTCCACATGTTCCGCCACTGCCGATACCGACGTTAGTCCTAGCCCCGTCATAATCTCACGATAAGACGGTGAATACCCATTTTCCTCTGTAAAATCCTGCAAAAAATCCAAAACTGCTAATTGTTTTTTTGTAAGCTTAACTGCCATTATGTTATAATTATAAACAATGGAAAAAAATAAATCAATTGACGGTCTTACTCCTCGTCGCTCTAAAAAAGCGCCTACTTCCACTACCAAAAAATCATCTTCCAAAAAATCCGCCACCTCTGCCAAAACCGTCAAATCCGCTAAAACGACCAAGACATCCAAACCAGTTAAAATTCCAGTTACTGAGAATGTTAAACCTACTCAATCAGCAGCACCTACCCCAGAGCCAACTCCTACCAAGACCGATATTACCGAAGATTTCCTTAAGCCCACTCAAGTCTTTGATTTTGACGAACAAAGCGGTGAATTAAAAGCCGCCAAAGATCCTTCCGATACGCTATCCACCAAAAAATCTAAAAAGCAGAAAAAACCTATGTCAAAAAAACGCAAAATTATCACCTGGACCTCCCTTATCATCGTATTTTTACTCATTGGCGCCGTAATTTGGTTTATTATTTGGGGCAACGACATCATTGCCAAAATCACCGGCGGCCAAGGTACTATATTTGACCTCTTCGTCGAAAGTTACGAACCCCTCAAAACCGACGAAAACGGTCGCACTAACATCCTCGCCTTCGGCACTAGCGGTTACAACATGGAAGGCGACGAAGGTAACGGCACTCACGATGGTGCTCAACTCACCGACTCTATTATGGTCATTAGCCTCGATCAAGAAACTGGTGACGTAGCCATGCTTTCCCTACCTCGCGACCTCAAAGCTTCCCCTACTTGTACCGCTACCGGCAAAATCAACGAAGTCTACTGGTGTAACAACATGAATGGCGATAACGAACAGGCTGGCGCCGAAGCTCTCATGTCTGAAGTCAGCAGTATCCTCGGTGTAGACTTCCAATATTACGCTCATCTCAACTGGGGGTCGCTCGTCCAAATTGTTGATACCTTAGGTGGCATCAACGTCACTCTAGACGAAGATATTGCCGACTATTACTACACTGGCGCCGTATTTGAGGCTGGTACCGAATACACTATTAATGGTGAGCAGGCCTTAGGTCTCGCCCGTGCTCGTCACGGCACCACTAGTGGTGACTTTTCCCGCGGTGCCTCTCAGCAAAAAATCCTTATTGGCATCAAAAACAAAGCCTTCGAAAAAGAACTTTCCATTACCGACCTCCTCAGCCTTGCTTCTACTCTTGGCGATAATCTCCGCACCAATTTCTCTATTGAAGAAATGCGGACTCTAGCTCATCTCTCTTCTGTCTTTGATTTAGAAAACATGCGCCAAGTCTCTCTCCTCGAACCAGAACGCCTAATGACCACTGGCACCATCAATGGCATCTCTTACGTTTTACCTTCCGCCGGCGTCGGCAATTACAACGCCATCCGAAATTATGTAGCCAAAATGTTCTCTAGCGACCCACGCTCTTACGAAGATTACACCATTCTAGTCCTCAATGCTACCGAAACTCCCGGCCTCGCCTCTACTGAACAAACCACCCTAGAAGAAGCCGGCTATGACAACATCTATATAGACGACGCCCCAGTTGGTGAATACGCAGAAGGGTACACTCTTTACTCTCTCAGCGATACTGCTCCCGGTACCAAAAAACTCCTCGAAGAAAAATACGGTTTAACCGCCCAATCCACCGACACCCTCCCCGATTCAATCAGCCACGACTACGACTTTGTGCTAATAATAAACACCGTAACAGAATAAACTTTCTAAATGGCATAATGAGATTTAGACCAGATTTTTGAACGTTGTTTTCACAACTTAACAATGAAAAATCTCCCTAGCGTAGCAACTAAGGAGATTTTTCTTGCCTTATGTTGTAAAAACAACAAGTTCAAAAGTCAAAGCCATTTAGAAAGTTTATTCTGTTGCAATTTTGCTTATTATTAGCTTTCGTTCTCGCCCTTCCCCCTCCGAATGAGTCTCTATATCCGAATAATCTTGCGCCACCTTATGTACCACACGCCTATCCGCTGCATTCAAATTAATCTCCATCGGTTCGCCATTTTGGCGCACTTTCGCAATCCATTCTTCTGCTTTTTCCGCAATCCTATCTGCTCGTTGCCTTTTATAATTTGCCACATCTACATTCACTCGTGTCACTTCCGCACCATTTGATATCAACGCCATCGATACCACATGCTGTAAAGCTCTTAAATTATCCGCATTCCGCCCAATTAATAACGAGTTCAACGAAGTAGATGGCACCGACAACTGAATCACTTCATCATCAATCGTTGAAGTCACTGCCACATTGATCCCAAAAAAGCTTAGCAGATCTTCCAAATACCGTGCTGCAAATCGTATTGATTCATCTTTACTCATTATTTATCTCCTTTTCTTTTTAATATCTTTTGCGGAGATTCTAGTTATTTTTGTACCTGTTTTTTTATTTTTCACCACCTCAGCTTCTTTTATATTTCTAAGTTCTTTTAGCACCGCCTTATCAGTCGTAGCGTCAATTTCCGCATCAACCTTTTTAAGTACTAACCTCTGTTGTATCACCGTGATCACGTTACTAAGGAAATAATAAAATGCCAACGCACCATTCAGATTAAACATAATGATAAACATCATAATTGGCATCATCGCCGACATCTGCCCAGTCGTCATGCTACTAATATCCGACTCGTCAATCTCTTTACCATCCTTCGCTTCTTTCAAAATATCACGAAACTTCTTTTTCTTCTCGGACTTACCAGATGGCATTTGCTGCTTCGTAGCCCAATACTGTACCACCGACGCCATCACCGCACACACCAATATAAAGAGCGCTGACCAACTAAACTTCCCCATCAAGGCATCACTGGCCTTTACATTCAAGTTAATTAACCCAAAAAGCTGTGGTTGAAAATCATAAGCTGCTTTCTCCTCTGCCGGAATCTCCGTATTCGTCAAATCCGCCAAGTACACTTCTTGCTTTTCCTCTAAATCTTTAATCTCTGAACCTTCATATGCCACAATATCGTACGCTCGGTTCATCAAATTATCTTGCGGCAACGGCGTTGCTATTACCCGTATTGCTGAAAAAATCGCAATAAATATTGGCAGCTGTATAATTAGAGTCAAAATCGAAGCAAACGGCTTTACATTATATCGTTTATAAAGATCCATCGTCTGCAAAGACTCTAATTGTTTATTGCCTTTACAATTCTTTTTAATCTGTGTTAACTCTGGTTGAATTTTCCGAATCAACTTTGTCTGATTCAACTGCCTCTTAGTTAGCGGCATCATCAATAATTTCACTAATATCGTAAAGATAATAATCGCCAATCCAAAATCATGTACTAGATTAAATATCACAAATAGAATGTTCACAATTGGCCGTACTACAATCATATCAATCAAATTGAACGGACTCCCTGTCGCAATTGACCCAATCACGAACAAAATAAATATCCCCCAATAGATATACTTTTTCACACTCTTTCTATCCATTCTCTTTATTATAGCACACCTTAGCTTCCATAACTAGCTCCCCCAACAGCTTCTCTAACTCCGAAAACGGCATCTTCACCAAATCTTTCGAATACACTATAAATATATAATCACGTTTTTTTGGTATATCCTCAAAATTCAATCTCAACGCTTCGTAAATCCTTCTCCTAATCCTATTCCTCCCTACGGCGCTCTTCTCTACCTTCTTAGACACAACTACTGCCACCCTCGTAAACCCCCTCGTATTATCCGCAAAAACCAAAGACATCTTCGGTTTACGAATCGTCTTACCTTTCTGATAAACATACCTCACCCCTCCCCGCGAGTGAAACCGATACTTCCGATTCAACATTTAATAAGAAAGTCTTGCACGACCCTTCAAACGTCGCCGAGCCAATACCTTTCGTCCATTTTTCGTAGCATTCCTCTTCATAAAGCCATGCTCTTGCTTGCGCTGCCTTTTGTGTGGCTGATATGTTCGTTTTGGCATATTATTCCTCAAACTTTAATTTATTTCAAATTCTTTTCATAGTATACCGCATTTTTCCACAATTTTCAAGCAGTTTTCCACACTCTCTCTAGAGAAACTCAAAAACTTGTGGAAAACTACACCCCTATTTTCTTGCTAACATATTACACCATATTTTCTCACCCCAAAAAACCTGTGGAAAACTCCCTCCTCTGTGCTATAATATCCTAAAAGGAGGTCAAATTCAGATGTATGACGTTTGGAAAAACGTGCTTGCCGAAATCGAACAGCAAATTTCCACTGCTAATTTTTCCACCTGGTTCCAAGACACCTCCCTTATCTCTACCGATAATGGTGAAATCAAAATCGGTGTCAAAAACTCTTTCTATGTCAAACAACTTCGTAATCGCTACTTAGACCTCATCAAAACCGCCTTACAAAACAACAACGTCTCTGTTTCTACTATTGATTTTGAAGTCCAATCTAACGCCAAACCCAAAGTCCGCCCTCGTGAAATCACTCCGACCAATACTACCGTCAAAACTCGCATCAAAAAGGTCAAAGAAGAACTCAAACCTCAAACTTCCAACACCGGTCTTAATGAAAAATACACTTTAGAAAGTTTCATCGTTGGCTCCAATAACGATGTAGCTGTCGCGGCTGCTCAAAGCATCGTTGATGCTCCTGGCACCCGTTATAACCCTTTCTTTCTTTATGGTGGACCGGGGCTCGGCAAAACCCATCTCGTCCAAGCTATCGGTAACGCTCTCATTTCTCGTAACCCTAATCTCAAAATTCTCTACACTCCTATTTCAAACTTTTATTCCGATTTTGTCGACGCCGTCCGCAACGGTAAAGGTAAAGAATTCAATCGTAAATTCCAAGATCTCGACTGCCTCATCATCGACGACATTCAATTCATCGTCAATAAAGAAAAATCTCAAGAAGAATTCTTCAATATTTTTAATAGCCTCTATCAACTCAACAAGCAAATTATTATTACTTCCGACCGTTTACCTAACCAAATTAAATCCGTCGACGAACGTCTTACTTCTCGTCTCGCTATGGCTGGTGCTTTCGATCTTCAACTCCCCAAGTTCGAAGATAAATGCGCTATTCTTCGTGCCAAAGCCGAACTCATGGGTGCCGAAATCGAACCCGAAGCTATCGAATACATTGCTGAAAACGTCAACACTAATATCCGTGATCTCGAAGGTGAACTTTCCACCATTCTTCTCATGTCTGAAGTCCGTGGCCTCACTCCACTAGAACTCATCGAGAACGGTTCTGTTAGTGTTAATAAATCCTCCAAACTCCGCCCCGTTTCTTCTAAACAAATTGTCGAAAAAGTTGCCAAATATTACAATCTGCCAATCAAAGAAATGTGTGGCAAATCTCGTGTCGCTCATATCAAAACCGCTCGCCAAGTCACTATGTTCCTTCTTTCTAAAGAGCTAAACCTCAGCACCAACAAAATCGCCGCCGAAGTTGGCGTTAAAGACCACACCACAGTCATGCACGGCGTCAAAAAAATCGAAAAGGACCTCAAGCTAGATTTCACCCTCCGTGATCAAATCGAAGAAATCAAGGAGAAAATCTATGGTTAATAATTTTGTTCAAGTGGAAAACCTGTGCAAAACCACCTGGAAATCTCCGTGCAAATCTAGCGCAAAAAAATGTGTACAACTTACCTCTTTTTATAACACCTGTGCAAAAAATAATTTATTCACCACATTTTCCCATTCATTCCACCAAGTTTTTCGCAATTATTTTACCCCAATAAATATACTGTCTTTTCCACTATTCCACACCCCCTACTATTACGACTACAATATATTTATATAGTAAAGAATTTTAAAAAGGAGTTCATATGAAAATCAAAGTCACCCAAGAAAAACTAAGCAAAGCTTTAAATAATGTCAGTCGCATTGCAATAGGTAAAGTAACTTTACCTATACTTAATAATGTTCTTATCCGTGTAGACAATAAAAAAGTTTCTCTAATCACCACCAATTTAGATATGGCAATCATTGATTTTCTTCCAGTCTCCAGCTCCGAAGATGGTGTAGTTACAGTTCCAGCCAAACTCCTTGCTGAATTTGTCTCAAACCTACCCAAAGGTGAGACGATCGAAATCTCTTCTAATGATACTAAAGTCACCATTTCGTCTGGTAAATATTCTTCAACTATCAATGGTACTTTAGCGGATGACTTTCCAGAACTTCCCGAAATCAACGAAAAAACCGCAGTAGTTTATAAAATTGGCGTCAACGAGTTCAAAAATAGTGTTGGCCAAATTATTATAGCAAGTTCTAATGATCTTACTCGTCCAGCTCTTACTGGCGTGTATTTTAACACTACAGACGATAATGCTCTTGCAATTGCCGCTACCGATGGTTATCGTCTAGCCGAAAAGAAGCTCATCGATAAGGTAGAAAGCGAAGTTAAAGCTATTGTTCCATCGAACTCTTTACAAGAAGTTCTTCGCTCTATTAATGACGAGATGGAAGAAGTCGAAGTATCCTTCAATGAGGATCTGGTTCGTTTTCGACTTGGTGAAGTAGAGATTATCTCTAAACTTATCGATGCTAGCTTTCCTGATTATCAAAAACTAATCCCTAAGGAAAATAATATTAAAGTTGTACTAAATCGCGACGAACTAGTACGTGTTACTAAGCTAGCTGCCCTCTTTGCGCGTTCTGTCGGTGGATCTATTGTTTGTGAAACCAAGGCCCCAGATCTTTTCTTGGTTAAATCTATCGCTAATGAATTTGGTGAAAACGATTCAGTGATTGAAACCAAGGTTGAAACTCCTGGTAGAATTAATCTCAACTCTAGGTTTTTAATTGATGCCCTTAATGCTTTAGAAGAAAAAGAAATTAAATTTGAATTCTCTGATCGTATTGCTCCAGTTGTTCTAAAAAATAAAAAGAACAACAATTATACTCACATTATAATGCCACTAAATTCATGATCGTAAAATCCATTAAATTATTTAATTTTCGTAACCATACCGAGTATTCATTATTATGTGAAGATGAAATTTCCTTGATTCTCGGTGAAAACGGCAGCGGCAAAACTTCTGTCTTAGAGGCGATTTATATCCTTACTCGTGGTAAAAGTTTTCGCGCCACAGATCCTGAAATCCTCAAACGAGGCACCACATTCTATCGTATCGAAATTGAATACAGTAACGGCGAAACTAATATTGCGACTTATGATGGTAATCATAAAACTTTCCTCATTACAGATAAAAAGTCCCGTCGTTTACCTAAAAAGAATAAATATCCGGTGGTTCTTTTTCAGCCTTCAGACCTTAATCTTATTAGCCATTCCCCTTCGCGTCGTCGTGATTATTTTGACCGTATTTTTAGCCAATTTAACGAAAATTACGCCACTAATCTTTCTAGATATGAAAAAGCCCTCAAACAACGTAACGAATTATTAAAAAACGAGCATCTTACTAAAGAGTCTGTTTTTTCTTGGAATATCCTCCTCGCTAAATATGGCATAGATTTATACAATTCTCGTAATAAGTTTATTCAAGAAATCAACTCACATGTCACAGATGTTTATCGTTCTATTGCTGAAAATAATGATGAGATTAGCATTATTTATAAAACCGATATTAATAGTGCAGACGATAATGAATATCTCCAAACCCTCGAACGTAACTTCGAAAAAGACAGTTATCTTGGCCACACTAACTTTGGGGTTCATCGCGACGACTATATTTTCGAATTTAATCACAAAAACGCCGACGGCTCTGCTTCACGTGGCGAATCGCGTTCTATTATCCTCGCTCTTAAATTTATCGAGGCTGATCTCATCTACCAAAAAACCAATCTTAAACCAATTATTTTGCTAGACGATGTCTTCTCTGAGCTAGACGAAACTCGTCGCAAGTGCTTAATTAAAAATTTCAAAAACAATCAAGTGATTATCACGAGTGTAGAAAACATCACTCAACCGGAATAGCCTATTTGTTTGCTAATGTCTTATTATATTGTTCAATAAAGGCTAGTACAGGGTTTTCTTCCCCTTCAAAAAATTTCAAATTAGTATAAGCAGTTTTATCGTTGGCGTATCGCCTTAGTGCACTAGTGGCTCTAGCTAGTGATACGTACCTTTGTGCATATTTGTAAGTTTGCCAATCTGGGTTGGCACTAGAATTCACAAACGCCTCACCCGAAGCAACCCTCTTATCCTGGTCTGATGATCCCAAGAATACCTCTATCATTCTTAAAATATCTGATACAAACGAGACTGAGTTAGAATCTTTATTAATTGAATCTAATATCCCTCCATCCGTCACTCCTAAAGGAGTTTTTCTTTCGTTGTTATATATAATAAAATCCGCCAAAGTAGAGCCCTCATTAATCTTTCTCACTCCAGAGGAAGTCAAAGTCGTATTATTATTTACAAACTCAATAAACCCCGGATCATTGAAGGGATCATTAAGCGTAGAAGTATCAAAGGTTGCAATCTCTGCACACTGTGCCGAACCGACCGCACCGATCGTAGCATATGTTTCGCAATCCCCAAACGTAGTCAAATATCCATCCGACGCATCCGCATAAGAAACCGGAAGTAGCGAAGCCACTGCATTGCTCACAACAGTAGAAAAGGTTCTCACATTAGCCAAATTTCCTACGATTTTCGCACTACCTATTGCAAACTTATAAATAATAGAACCTAAGAAAGTGTTCTTAGAGGTAATATCGAATGGGCTCCGATTTAGTCGATCTTCTTCTGCATTCATAGCAACAATTTTATTATTTAATCTAGCATACGAATCTACTGCCGCTGCATCTCCAGCTGTTGCGCCACTCCTCTTTGCTAGCTTACTCCCTACTACCACTGCCCCTTCTACCAACATCTCTCCCGCATCTACACCCTTTATTGTTTCGTAAGAATTATCAACTAGTGAACTATTAACTGTTGGTTCAACGAGTGACAGTATAGCGCTAGACGCCGTCTCGATCCCATCTTCGATAAACCTTCCAATCGAGCCTTTTTGTTGTGAATTAACCGAAGCTACAGTGTTTTCTATCGTCTCGCTCCCACCCACGGTATTTACCTGATTTTCCACGGTTTTCAAGATTCTCTCGTTTGAATAATTTTCTACCGCTTCTGTATCAACTTTATTTCCCGACAAAATCGCATACAAACTTGGAGAATCTAACGCTGTTCCGGTTACCTTTGTCACCTTTCCGGTTTTTACATCCACTACCTCAGTTTCTTCTTTATCATATAAATAATTCATTGCGTCATTAAGTTTTGATTCGCTCCCGTCCCCCGCCTTCATTTTGCTAACATTCTCCATAAACAAAGCAAAAAATAAACTTGATCTCTGTTCCCTTGATGTTGTATCAGCTACTTTAAGTTGATCTGCTGCGTTTAAGGTTGCCGTATCCGTATCGGCTGCAGAATTTTTATTTTTCACCGCTTCAATAAAATCTGTTGCATCAGTGCCAGAATTTGCTTTAGTCCCATTTTCTACATATTCATAATAAGTCTCTGTTTCACCAGTTTCAGAATTTGTCTCAGTTTTTTGTACTAGTGATACGCTATTTATATTAATATTACTGCCGTCCCCCATCAGAGTATTCATTTTTTCACTAAAATCATCTTCGCTGGTGAAATTATTTCTTTTGGTTCCAATTTCGTCAAATACTTCGTAGGCGTCCTCGTCGTAATAGTAGGCTGCACATCTGTAAGTGGCATCGTTTACTCCGCTATATAAGGATATATCCGTGCCAACTTTATCCATAAAGTCTCCCGCACTGATAATTTCGCCGTCCTTTTTTAACGATAAACTTGTCCCAGCCTCATTATTATCCTCTACGAACTCACCGTTATTATCAACATAACCAACTAATATCCCTTTTCTCTTCAAAATTTCCGCAGTACCATCTGGGATTTCTCCACTCTCTAAAGCTTGCTGAAAGGCCAAATTCTTACTCGCTGTCATGTCTGCACATTGCATATCAGTCTCTTCTATTAATCCTTCGTAAATCGTAGTTGGGATAATATTCCCCGCGCTAAACACTACTGCCACCAGTACAATCATCGCCGTAATAAAACCAGCCGCCCCCCAAGATTTCAATTTTTTTGTAGACTTTATTTTTGAGTTTTTACCAGTCACATGCGAAACAAACTGGTTATTATTCAGTGCAGACCTTTCGCTCGACCTTAAAGTTTCCTCAGCCGACATAATTAATTATAATTATAACATACTTAAGAGAAAAGTAAAGAAACATGCTATAATATACCGTATGATTAAAGTCGAAAAGATTATCCCGGGTGGCTTTGGTTTAGGTACGCATGAAGATGGCCGTAAAGTTTTCTTTTGGAATGCTCTACCTGGCGAAGTTGTTACTGAGTATGATATTACCAAACAAAAATCACACTATCTTGAAGCTGTTGCTACCAAAATAGATCACCGGTCCAAATATCGCGTAGACCCCAAAGATGATTGTTTTCTCTCTACTTCTCCCTGGCAAATCTTTGATTGGAATTACGAAAACCAGCTCAAAGCCGAACTAGTCGTTGAAGTCTTTCATGAACACCATATTGATATTGATCAGCCAAAAATCTTTACAGACAACCAACCATACTATTACCGCAACAAAATGGAGTATGCCCTTTATTGGAATAATGAATCAAACAGAATTGAGTTAGCTTTCCATGCTCGCGGATCTCATCGTAAAACCCCAATCCAAACTTCTTCCATTGAACGGCCCGAGATATTTTCTGCTGCAAAGGCTATTGTAGATAAATTAAATTCCGCACACGAGGAAGCTCGCCGCTATCAGTCGCTTTTATTGAGATGCAATCAACAAGGTGAAGTTTCTGGTGGTTTATATGAAAATCACCAACCTCACCCAGTTTTTAAAAATCTTACCGATAAAATCCTAGGCCGTACTTATTCTTATTCGCCCAATGGATTCTTTCAAATCAACCTCCCAGTTTATGAGCTTGCCCTTCAAGAAATTCAAAAACACACTAATACCGACAACGTCTTAGACCTTTACTCTGGTGTAGGCACCATCGGTCTTTCCGTCGCCCGAGGCAAGCGCTTGGTTTTGGTTGAAGTTGATAAGAGCGCCTATAAAGAATTAGAAAGAAATTGTTCTATCGAGCAAGGTGATACTACTTCTTCGGAACGCTCCCTCGGAAGTAATATTACCTTGCCTAAGCCAATCCTAGCCAAATCGGAAGATGCGCTAGACTTTATTGATTCCAACCAAACCGTCATCCTTGATCCTCCTCGCGCCGGTTGCGACGTCAAATTAATCAATAAGCTACTTGAGGCTGCTCCACCAAAAATCATCTACTTATCTTGTAACCCTGCTACCCAGGCTCGCGATACTAAGATGTTACTAGACAAATACCAAATTGAAGATATCAAGACTTTTAACTTTTTTCCTCGTACTCCACACATCGAAAATCTCGTAATTCTATCTTTAAAATAACCCCAAAACATGCTAAACTAAGTCTAGACGGAAAGGTGGCCGAGTGGTTTAAGGCGCACGCTTGGAAAGCGTGTGAACTCGCAAGGGTTCCGCAAGTTCGAATCTTGTCCTTTCCGCCATAAAATTTTGGAGCAGAAGGTGAGTGAGAATATTGTCATAGAATTAAAAGGTTTAACTAAACGGTATGGCTACGGCGATACCGAATCTTTCGCCCTCAAAGATTTTGATCTTACAATCAAACGGGGCGAATTTATTATGATTATGGGCCCTTCTGGTTGTGGCAAAACTACCCTGCTTAATATCATTGGTCTATTGGATCGCGCTACTCGCGGCGAATATTTCCTCAACGGTGAAGATGTTGCTGGTATTTCTGCTCGTCGCCAGGCTCGTCTTCGTGCCAAAAAAATCGGCTTCATTTTTCAGAACTTCAATCTTATCGAAGACTTGCCAATTATCGAAAACGTAGCTCTGCCACTAGTTTATACTGGATATTCCAAAACTGCCCGACTCAAAAATGCTTCTTCGGCTCTTAAGAGGTTTAACCTCCAAGAGCGTGAGTATTATCTACCATACCAACTTTCTGGTGGCCAACAACAGCGTGTAGCTATTGCTCGTGCCATTGTTGGTAACCCCGAAATTATCCTGGCAGATGAGCCTACCGGTAATCTTGATTCTCGTTCTTCTCATACTGTTATGGAAGAGCTAAAAGCTATCCATGCCGAAGGTAATACCATCATTATGGTGACGCACAACCCTGCCCTTACTACTTATGCTACACGTGTCATTAATATGCTGGATGGCCACATTGATACCGACACCAAAACCGTCGCTGACCAAGATCTTCCTCAACCGATTGACGTCAAAATCAAAAAACGTAAGCAAAAACCAGAGGTCATCTTAGGCAAAATCGAACCAGCCAAAAAACGCAAACGTAAAAAATCCCGGAGAAAAAAATAATGGCTTTACTTCTCAAAACTCATTTTAAGCTTGCTAAAACCTCCATCAAAGAAAATCGCACTCGTTCATTCTTAACTTGTCTTGGTATTGCAATTGGTGTAGCTAGTATCATCTTGATTCTTTCTCTTATGGGCAGTATCTCTAACTTGATCAAATCAGAAGTTAGCGAAATCGGCTCAGACCTCATTGTAGTGCGACCTAGCTCCGCTAAAAATTCTCTCACTAATATCATCGAAGAGCTTACTTCAGCTAATACTTTCCAGCAATCCAGCTTGTCTCTCTCTGATGTCTCGACCATTTCCGAAATAGAAAACATTTCTGCTGTCGCACCAATTGCGCTATCTACTAATACTATAGATTCAGAAAAGAATAACTTTTCTTCCGTACCGATTCTAGGTACTACTCCAGATTTTGAAAAAATTGAGCCGCTCGCTTTACGTTACGGTACTTTCTTCACCGATAACAACAAAACTAACGGTGTCGTACTCGGGCATACCTTATCTTTAGCTCTCTTTAATACTATTAATAGTACAGTCGGCAAAACTATCACTATTATGGGTGAAAAATTCATGGTTGTAGGCGTACTTGACCAAATTGATAAGTCGATTAACTTCGACAATGTCGATTTCGATAACGCACTCATCATGGATATCGGCACCCTAGACAAACTAATCGGCTCTACTCAGATTCAACAGATTAATATCAAAGCCACTAACACCGACAGCTTAGCTGCCATTTCAGACAATATCCAGACTACGCTCAAAAATAGCAAATCTGGTGACGAAAACTTCACTGTTACCTACGGCGATGACATCACTCACCCTTCTAGTTCCCTTTTTGTCATCGTATCCGGTATGTTGGCAATCGTTGCTGCTATTTCGCTCGTAGTCGGTGGGATTGGTGTGATGAATATCATGTTGGTATCCGTAGCAGAACGTACTCACGAGATCGGTATCCGCAAAGCCGTTGGCGCCTCATCTCGCAATATCTTGATGCAATTTCTCTTTGAAGCCCTCATCCTCTCTGTTCTCGGTGGCATTTTTGGCTTAATTCTCGGCTACATTTTAGCTTTCCTCCTTTCTATTATTACTCCTTTCGCTCCGTTTATTAGTTGGGAAATTCTTGCCATTACCTTCCTTACCACACTCATAGTCGGTATCATCTTCGGTATTTACCCGGCTCTCAAAGCTGCCTCCAAAGATCCTATCGAATCTCTCAAGCATTACCGCTAGTGATATAATAGTAACCATGAAACAACTCTTAGAAAAATTACCCTTTTACAACCAAGCGGTGCTCCCCTATCATTTCGCACAATCTGCTATTGCTGGGGTTAAATATCATTTCCCCGGGAAAAATCTTCGCGTTATCGGTATTACTGGTACCAATGGTAAAACTACTACCGCTTTTATGGTCTGGCAAATGTTAAATCACGCTGGCTTCAAAACTGGTCTCATGACCACCGTAGCTTGGGGTGTCAATAAGCTAAAACCTGAACTAGGCCACATGACTACAGTAGATGCTTTTACCCTAAATAGCCGCATTGCTGATATCAAAAACCAGGGAGCTGAATTTCTTGTCCTTGAAGTCACCTCACATGCCTTAGCCCAATTCCGTACTCTTGGTATTCCTATTGAGATTGCCGTATTCACCAATCTCACCCACGATCATCTAGACTATCATAAAACCCTCACCAAGTACCGCGCCGCAAAAGGTAAACTATTCAAAAAAGCCAAGTTCAGCATCTTGAATGCCGACGATTCAGCTACCAAATATTATCAAACTCTCGCCCAAGAATATACCACCTATGGTATAAAATCTGGCCAAAATCGTGCCGAGTCTCTTAAATTAACAGTAAACGGTGTCAAATATTCACTTGGTGATATAAATATCGAAACCAAAATCCCTGGCGAGTTCAACGTATACAATTCCATGGCTGCTGCTCTTGTTGGGCAAAAACTTGGTCTCACCCCCAAACAAATCCATGACGGCATCAAATCCCTAGAAGCCGTCGAAGGTCGCATGAATATTATTGATGAAGGCCAACCTTTCACGGTTATTGTAGATTACGCTCATGCCCCAGACGCTCTAGAAAAGGTTTTTGACTCCGTCAAAGACCATAAAGGCCGTATCATCTCGGTGCACGGTGGTGCTGGGCGGCGGGATTCTTCCACTCGCCCTATTCGTGGTGCAATTTTAGCTCAACATTCCGATATTGTTATTATTACCGAAGACGATTCGCGTGACGAAGATCCCGAAGCTATCGCTGCCGGTTTTATTAAAGGTGCCGAAAAACACGGTAAAGTCATAGATAAAGATTTATTCAAAGAACTAGACCGTGGCAAAGCTATCGCACTAGCTATCAAGATGGCCAAAAAAGGTGACCTTGTCCTAATTCTTGGCAAAGGCCATGAAAAAACCATTCTCCGTGCTGACGGCCCACATGATTTTGAAGATATCAAAGTCGCCCAAAAACTACTTAAAGCTCGTAGTTAGCAATACCGTCAATAATATTGTCAGTAGAAATCCCTAGCCCACTCGCAATCGCTGTCGCGCAAGCCATATATGATACTGCCGTTTCTCCAGCTACAAAAGTTGCCACCGAGATTACTTCAGATTTGATGGACAATGTTGCCTCTGTTCCTTTTGGATAAAGTTTTGAATTCAAAATCTTTACTTCCGCACCACTTTGCCCGAAGCTAATAGTTTCTTTAGTTCCCTTAAACTCTGCAAACGTATCGTAGTTTATGTCGTCACTATTTAGCACGACAATTTCCGGTTTCATGTCAAACAACGTCTTCTCGTTATCTAGGTATTCTTCCGGCTCCATATCGTGTAGTCCAGCCGTTACAAAGTTGGTCATCGCTGCTACATTTACCGGCAAACCATAGAATATATTATCGCGCAGACCTTCCGCTGGTACCGTCACAATCACATAATTCGCTCCCGCCTTCCAGGCATCGCTCAAAAACTTGTGCAACATACCCATCTTGAAGGGTTGGTCACTTGCTAGTACTGCTACCTGTTCCCCGCTTGCGCGCAAAATCTCGTGTACATAATGAGCAACCACAGTCTTACCGGTCGTACCGGTAATCGCGATCAGCTTCATATCTTTAGCTGGGTTACCATAATAAGATTTCAAAAGCTTCGCTTTAATTTTCTGTGAACTCGCTTTTACTCCACCTTTTTTATTTTTCGCTTGGTTACTTCTCTCGCGCCTTTTCATACCTTAATTCTATCACCTTTCCCTAAAATCACAAACTTCCCCCTTGCCACCACCAAACTGTTTATGATAATATAAAAACATATATGCAGGAAGGTGAACCAATTCTTGGTGGTGGGTCTCAAATAAATCCTAATAATACCCAACCAACCAATAATCCCGGTATACAACAACCGGTAGTTTCTACTACTACTTTTGCACCATCTAATACCACTGGGGGGGGGCAACAGCTTAATCGCTTAGCACCCCAACCACAACCATACAATCAACCCTTCCAACAATTTCAACAACCAGCACAGTTCCCTGCTCAACTAATCACACCTGCCACAAACGATATAATTTTGTCTCCTACCCAGCCTAAGAAGTCTAGAAAATGGATAATTATTGTTGCAGCCTCCATAATATTGGTCGCAACCATATCCTGTATCTTTCTTCTCTTTCATAAACCCAGTTCTAAATCTTCTAGTGCCGCCGATGTAAAAACTTCGTTTAATATCTATGCAAACTACCTTCTTTTTGAAAAAAATGACTCAAATAACCCCAACATAGATACCTGGTCAAACGACAAAATACTAGAAAACTTAAACTCAAACAAGAATGAAAGTACGGCCTATTTTTCGAATCTACTCAATTTATTTAATGAGTTTTCCGCAGAAATTAAAAAGGGTGATAATAATTCATCAAATAATTCAAATTCAGATAGCCAAGATGAAAACTTAGAAGACAATGAGGGGCTCATCATTGATGGTTTAATTAATAACGCAACTTCCGCCCTCGAAACTCTTAAAACTTATTCAGAACTTAATAGATATAGCGTAGTAAACATGGTGGAGATCTTCCTGTCGCAAGGAGGAGAGAAGTTGATAGAAATGGCAAAGGATTCCTATAACAACATTACTTCGTCTGAGTACTCACAGATCAGAGAATATATAGAACTTGAAATTAAAACTGCAGTTCTCATTTCGGACGTATATGGTGAATACACTAATGCCGGATGCATAAACGGCAGCGAGATAATAAAAGACTGCTTAGGTTATGCTGCCCTTTCTGAATCATATACTAGCAACAAAGTTCTTCTAGATAGCTATGTCTCCGCCCTCGACGATATCGACTATCACATTACAAACGATGTAGTTTCATTATCCCAGGCATTATATGAAGAACTAAATGTTACGGAGGAGAATGAACAATAAAAATAAGAAGATAAAACTGTTGCTAAGTTTCTTTATCTTTTCCATTTGTGGTCTTTTGTTTTCTTGCAACTCTGCTTTTGCCGGCACCAAGGAAACCGTCTTAGAAAAATCTGTTTTACAGGGGCTATATAGGTGCTATACTACAGGAGCCATCAATAAAGACGCTGGTGCTCTATCAGCTTTCCACAAATTTGAAACATTAATTATAGGAGGGGATAGTGATGGAAAATACATAGCACTTCCGGCTGGTCTTACGGGTATAAACGATAACAATATTAGCTGCAAAGGGCTTTTCATGGGTGATTCAGTTGGTTTGTTTACTGAATCGGGATCATTTGATGGGCTATTCAAAATGTTTGGAAAAACAGAATATACCGAAAATATAACTAGTGATACGAAAAAAACAACCCTATTAAAAGGTATGGGCTATTCGGCTGGCTCTACATCAAGCACGAAAAACTGCGTGTACTACGTTTACACTAACAATGACCCGTCTGGCGACGGCGAGTCGTATACCGATAAAGTATGTTTGTCTAACGGGGAGTTATCTGTCGAAACAAACAACAGAGACTGTGGGAATAATTCAGGTATTTGTATGGCCCCAATAGGGTTCCAGGCCAACGGCAAGACATTAACTATTAGAGACTTCTTATGGACTAAAGAGGAAAAAGTCACATATTCTGGCAGTTGGGACAAGTTCAGAAGTGACCTTAATACTACAATGTCCTCCGATTTCTACAGCCCAGAAGGCGGCGATGCATTCACCTATAGATTTTCCAGTGAAAAGAGTGACAACACACAGAGCACAGATGGTGATGTTACCTATACCTTTTCCGATGGTAAATCCGCGGCGGTGACTGCCATAAAATTCTTAAACCCATCATATGCATTATATGGTAGTCTTGCGTTTACAGACCAAGAAAAACTCTGGTACTATGAAAACACAATCACTAACTGGTTCTATAAAAACAAATCCCTCGATGACTACTACAAGTGTGGTATATCTGAAAACCCCTCACTTAATAGCCAATATATAATCATCAACGTTAATCCTTCCACTGGAGCCAAAAATACCGCCGGCGACTGCGGCGTCAACAAAGAAAATACTACGAACTCTGATGGCATACATGGATTCGATAGGAGTAATCATTTTTCCGCTAATGGTACTGTTGGTGCTATGGATTTAGCGTCAGTTGTAGCAATCATTAATAGTTTAGTCGATGGCATGGATGAGTCTGAACTCCCAAGTGAGGCTACGACAGAAGACAACGATGATACCAAACCCGAAGACACCTGTATGAACTCTGGTGGCGCTGGCTCACTCGGCTGGATCGCCTGTCCTATTCTTGATTGGGTTTCTGATTCTGTGCAAAACATTTACTCTAGCGCTGTAGCTCCCCTTTTGCAGGTCGATTCTAAATTCTTTTCCAACGATGAAGATGTCGGCACTTTTCATGCCTGGGGCATCTTCCAGAGTATGGCAAACATAGTTTTCATTATTCTCTTCTTGTTTGTAATTTTCTCTCAGCTTACTGGTGTCGGCATAGATAACTATGGCATCAAAAAAATTATGCCCAAACTAGTCGTCGCGGCTGTGCTAATCAACCTCTCTTATCTGATTTGCCTAATCTGTGTAGATATTTCTAATATTGCCGGAAATGGCATCCAGTCCCTATTCAATGGTCTAGATCCAGGTGGATCTGCCGCCACGTTTATAGATGAATATAATGGCGTGACTTCAACCCATAGCGAAGAAGTTGTTACCAGTTCAGGCGCTGGCGCCACGGCACTTACGGCAGTCGCTCTTGTTGCCATTCTGGCTGGCGGCTTCATCGCCATCTGGCACAACCCGGCTCTTTTGCTATCGCTTCTCGTCTCAGCACTCGGTGTGCTTATAGCCATACTCTTCCTCTTCGTTCTCTTGGCGGGGCGCGAAGCTGCCATCATTGTCTTAACGGTTATATCTCCACTGGCATTCGTTTGCTACATATTACCCAATACCAAAAAATTCTTTGACAAATGGCTTAAATTTTGGGAAGGACTATTGTTAGTTTACCCAATTTGTGGGCTTCTCGTTGGCGGTGGAGATTTCGTCTCTAGGCTATTGCTTTCAATTGGGTTTGCAGATAGCAATTTCTTTATGGGCTTCGTCACTATGGTTGTCGGCATCATTCCAATCTTCTTCATTCCTACCGTTCTCAAAGGCGCTTTTGCCGCCATGGGAAATATTGGTTCCGCTTTTGCCAACCTCGGCCGCACTGCCCGTGGCGCCGCCACAGACAAAATCCGGAAATCCGAAGGTTACAAAGCCGTCCAGCAACAGGGTCTAGATCGGTCGGTCAGGTCCAAAGCTGGCTACAGTAGAAGAAATGACAGATTAAATGCTAAAGGTAGGCTAAAATCTAGATTCGCTAAAACTGGCTTTGCTAGAGCATTAGGCTATGGCGGCTTACAGTCTGCCCGCGTCAAAGCCGTTAGCGGTATTGTGGACGAAGAGGTTGAATCTAGAGCCTCCGTCGAGCAAGCTTTAGCTGTGTCTGGTATCGCCAAGAAGGGAGGCGACGTTAAAGGCTATTACGGTGATATGCTTGAGAAAGCTGGCAAATCAGGCAGTGCCAACAACGTAAATGCCGTGGTTGCTGCTATGGTAAATTCTGGTCAAATCAAAGAAAAAGATATTGCGGATCTTATGCGAAAACATATCAACGATGGCAACATTAAAATTAGAAACGATGGTACTATGGCTAATGTCTTTCGCGAAATGGCCACAAAGTATGGCAGCGGTTTCCTTTCTACTGATGCCGAGCTCAAAGACTTCATGCAAAAAGGTGGCCTAGACAAATCCGGTAATAAAATCTCTTCCCTGGGCAACTACGGAGATTACGCTAAAGCTGGCCACATGGATGCTACAGATATCAAGAAAGAAGATGTCACTAAACTTTCCGGCGATTCCCTATCTGGTCTCATTAAGTCTGGCGTACTAGATCAAGGTATGGCCCAGCAAATGCTTGCTATGAACCCGAACATTTCTAACGATAAAAGAATTATGCTCGGCGCCGCTGCTAATAACTTGGATATTAGCGGCATGACTGCAGAGCAATTTAAAGAAGCCGCCAAGTCTGTCGCGCAGAAGCCAGATGATGCCAGTACTCTCATCCAAGGCATGTCCAGCGAAATGGCGAAAGCCCTCACTTCTGCCACTCCGCAATCCGTTAATGTAGTACAAAACTTCCGAGGCGGCGGTAGACAAATCGAGCCTGTGGACGTCAACCTGCGCAGTAATTACAGAGAGCCCAGCGGATACGACGACGATACGTCAACCTGGGATTAGCAAACCTAGTTCGCCTCCTCTGCGAGGGCTAGCGACGGATCCATAAATCCTAGCCCTCACACAGGAGACGAACCCAATCATCGCATCACAGAGTGATATAATACATCTATGACAACAGGTGCTGTAAATTTTAAAAAATACGGAATCGAAACTATAAAAGATTTGTTTGAGTTCTGCGAGAAGATAGAATACGGCTGGCTTGATAAAAATGGCCAGCGGCACACTGGCGTCAATAATAACAGGGACTATACTCTACAGCCTCCTGAACAATTATTGAATAGCAAAATCGGTATTTGTTGGGACCAAACCGAACTGCATCGCGAATTTCTACAGCAAAACGGTTGCCATCCTAAGACTTTCTTTCTATATTATTGCCTCTCCGACAATAGTTGCCCTTCGCATTCCATTGCTACCTATCAGCAGGATAGCAAATACTTTTGGTTTGAGCCAATGTTTGGCAAAAGTTCAGAGGCTCACGGCATTCATGTCTACGGTTCTGAAATGGCTTTGCTGAAGGACTTTTTCCGAACATGGTGCAGGATTAGTACCGAATTTGGAACGCTACCAAAGAATCTAAGTACCGACAAATTCTCATTATATGGATACACCAAGCCGGCATTCGGCATCAACGATCAAAAATTCTTTGATCATTGTAGAACGGGCAAAAGATTTAACATATCCGAGTTGGTGATCTAAGGGTTTTATGACGGGCACCATAACTAAAGTCAACAGTGCTATCTTTACCGTAACCTACTAATGGAATGTTACAATAAAGGCATATGCCCGCAGCCAATTATTCAGACCTCTCTATTCTGTCGACCAAAGAAAAAGTCGGTAGATGCCGTATTTGCGGAGAATCTGGCCCACTTTCTTTAGAGCATGTTATCCCTAGGTCTGCTGGTGGCGGAGAGAAAATGCAATTGTATAATACATCAGATCTAATCACTAATCCAGAAAAAGCATATGGGGAAATTAAACAAAACGGAACTGCTACACGGACTATTTGCAGTAAGTGCAACAACAAACTTGGTAGGTGGTACGATAAAGAATTTAGCAAATTTTATAAGGCACTCAATATCGGGGTTGATGATGAAATCAAGAAATTAATAGATAGCGGTGAAATCCAGACCAAAAATGAGTTAAGCGGAAAATGGTTAAAATTTGGCATAAAAGAGGTAAGGCCATTTTGCATTGCAAAAAGAATCCTTGCAATGTTCTGTTCTATAGACTATCCCGGTCTGACCGATAAAATTCCAGAAATACAAAAAGCCATATTAGATAAGAACTATGTTCCCTCAATTTCAGATTTCTCAATTTTCTTATGTCTATGTTACGGAAATGGCGCATTCTTCTCGACCATAGCAACTCTAAAACTACCAAATATTGTCGATACTTTTGCTGGGATAGAATCGCTTTATATAGGATTATATTTAAAGCAAAAGTCCAGTAACCCAAAAAACGTAGACACTCTTGATAATTGTGCCAATATAACAAATTGGTTAACAGAGTGCGAACCAAACAAGCAATATGAAATAAATTTTACATTACCATTTGTAAAGACCATGGCATTAGATCCACCAATCCCACAAAAAACAAAAAAACGCATCTGCATTAAAAATGCGTAATTGGCGAGGACGTCTGGACGAAGTTCGAACTATAATGCTAAAATGCTAGCATTGTTGTTGACCACCTAGAGCTAGGACTATAAAAGTTTTACCATTTTTTTTATTTTACTATAAAAGTTTTACCATTTTTTTTATAGTACTATGCGCTTAGTAAAATATTCGTGTAATGCAAATTAATATACAGGTAGCGGTTGCGCCCAGTTTGTTTTTTCCTTTTTACTATCTTCTCTTCTTCTAACCTTGCTAAATATTTTCTAGCTGTTGGAAAACTAATTCTCAATTCTTTCTCAAACTCTTTTTCTGTAAAATATGCCCTAGAAAACAAAAAGTCTACAAGTTCTGAAGAATACATATTCTTATGTTGATCCTTCAAGATGTTTTTTACTCTGCTTAAGTTAGTCTGTATCCTATTTAATACATTAGTAGTATAATCAGCTTGACTTCTTGTAGCGTCCAAAATATACATGACCCACGGTTTCCACTCTCCTCTCTCAGTCACGGCACGGAGATTTTTATAATAGCTATCTTTGTTCTTTAGGATATATTGACTTATAAACAAAACCGGGACCGGCAATTCTCCTTGCAATGTTAAGTATAATGGCATCAATATTCTGCCCGTTCTTCCATTGCCATCAAAGAATGGGTGTATTGCTTCAAGTTGATAATGTATTACGGCCATCCTCGCATATATTTCTGCCGTGGGGGCATCTTCATTGTAATATTTTTCAAGATTAGCCAATTTATCACGTATAAGTTTCTCGCCAACTGGTGGAGTATAGTATACTCTACCGGTTTCCGGATTCTTTAATTGTGTTCCTGGCAAATTCCGTATGCCACGCTTGTCTGGTTCCAGCATGGCTTGTATCGCAATATAATCATTCGTAGCCAGAAAGCCTTTTTTCGAAAGAATTTTCGCGCCAAGCATCAAGGCATCAGTATATCTCATAGTTTCTTTTTCTGCCGGGCTCAAGTCATGATCTTCCTTAAGTTTAGCAGAATAAACACTATCATTTGTCGTAATAATATTCTCTACTCCTGAGCTAGCCACCGCTTCAGGAACGAAAAGAGGTGATAATAAATCTAATGTATTTGCAACCGACCGTTTGCTCATAGTCAGCCGCGTTCTTAACTGCGAAACTGATTTTGCGACTTCAATAGTTGCAAGCAGAACGTCGGTATCTTTGAAATCAAAATTAGGAGGTAGGAGCGGCAAATTATTATTCGGTTTTTCCGGGTTGAAAACATTCATACTATAAAATTATAATAAAAAAATTTATAGTTGTAAATATGTATATTTGCGCATCGCGCTTATCGGCAAGAAAAAATAGCCTTTCGGCTATTCCAAACTATGGCGGAAGCGAGAGGATTCGAACCTCCGAGACGGTCACCCGCCCACACGATTTCGAGTCGTGCGCCTTCAACCACTCGGCCACGCTTCCGCTTCTCATCATACCATAATTTACCCCAATCTACAAGCGCGCAAGCAGTGCCCCACAAAACACTTATGCTATAATAATAGCTATGGACAATACTCTCATCATGTGGTTAAGTATCATTGCTATCTCTGCTACTGGCACTCTTGCTCATTTTCTCTATGACCTCACCGGCGAGCAACGCCCAATCGGCCTTTTCGCCGCCGTCAATGAGTCCGTTTGGGAGCATATCAAAATCGCCATCACTCCTTCCCTGCTCTGGGCCCTCTACGACGGTTATTACTATGGCGAAAACGCCAATTATTTCTGTGCCAAACTTGTTAGCCTGCTCGTGCTCGTTATCTTCATCCCCGTCGCTTTTTATATCTATCGGAAATTTACCAAAAAGTCTATCCTCCCCTTAGATATCACTATTTTCTTTGCCGCTATTATTCTCAGCCAAGCCACCTTCTATGCCATCATTAGTCTAAATCCTATGTGGCACATCTTCACTTACCTTTCTTGCATTGGCCTCTTTGTCTTTTTCGGCTGTTATATGACCCTCACGCTCGCTCCGCTTAAAGCCCCCATTTTCAAGGATCCCATCACTGGCAAATATGGCTTTCGCGCCCACCGTAATTTCTTCAAAAACCTAAAAAAGAAACATAAAAAATAATTCACACATTTTTCAAAATTATGTTATAATAAAACCGTCACCTCTATGGTGATGCTCATTTAATTTCTAGGTGGATGTCGTCAAAAACATCCACATATGTGTTGTCCGCCCCTAAAGGTCGCACAATGCACCACACAAGTGTGTGCCCGTAGCTCAGCTGGATAGAGCGTTTGCTTGCGGAGCAAAAGGTCGTAGGTTCGAATCCTGTCGGGCATACCAAAAATGGAAGCATACCAAAATGAAGAAGACTCTAAGGAGTCTTATTTTTGTGTCTCGCGTTTTTCTATTACTCACCATGTTATAATTAATCTATGCAATGGTCCAAAGTCACTGATATCATTCTGATTACGGCGCTTGCCACGCTTGGCGTTTTTGCCATCCTTGGGCTCTGCCAATGGATCAAACGCAAATCTCTCAAAAAAGTAGACAAGCCCCTGCTCGCCATGCTCGTTCCTCTTGCCCTCATGGCGGCTACTTATGTTATTTTTGATAAATTCCTTGTCCTTAACACCCGCCCCAACGGCTCTGGTGAGCCATCCTTCCCTTCCACTCATACCATGGTTGTAGCCACTATCTTTTTTCTCACCGCCATTGTTTTGCCAAGGTACATCAAATCTAAATTTGCCTGTGTCGTGCTCGACTTATTTATGCTAGCTTTCCTAGTTCTTGTTTGTGTCGGTCGCGTTCTTGCCAATATGCACTGGGCCTCCGACGTAATTGGCGGCCTCATTTTTGCCGTTATTTTTGCTGCTATTTATTATTTAATTATCAGGAGAAAGAAAAATGGCTAGTATTTTTACTAAAATTATCCAGGGTGAAATCCCTTGCTACAAAATTTACGAAGACGATAAAACTTTTGCCTTTCTTGATATCCACCCCGAAACTCCCGGTCACACTCTGGTAATACCCAAAAAAGAAGTTGACAAAATCTATGACCTTCCCGATGCAGATTACCAAGCGCTCATGGCTACCGTTAAGAAGTTATCCAAACACATGGAAAAAGTCCTAGGTAAACGTACTCTCTGGAAGGTCGTTGGCACCGACGTTCCTCACGCTCACGTCCATCTTGAGCCTTTTGATGAAACCTGGTTCCACGGCCGCGAAATCGAAACTACCCCCGAAGAATTCGAAGTTTTGCGCGCTAAGCTGGCCCTTTAAATATTCTCAAAATACGTGTTATTATATAAAAAATAAGGAGCAATATGGCACAAATTCTCAAAATCGATAGTTCAGAAGTAAAGATTGGCACCAACGATGGCAAAGTTATCACTGTCCCAATTAGCAGTATCGCTTATCCCGATCCGCGCGAAAACGATACTGTCAACGTTTATCAGGACGGCAAAAATTACATCATCAAAAAGGCTAATCCTACTAGTGGTATTTACCAGGAAGATGGCGGTGGCGGTAAAAAGATTAACAAACATCTTTTTGTTTGGGTTGGCACTTTCCTCTTTGGCGGCTTGGGTGTAGACCGATTCTTGCGTGGTCAAATCGGCGTCGGTATTTGCAAACTCCTCTTTAGCTGGTTAACCCTAGGCATCTGGGAGTTGGTTGACTGGATTATTGCTTTGACCAAAGCTTATGGCAGTGCTTATGGTAGCGTCGAAGAAATCACCTTTGATGCCGCCGGCAACTACACTAAATAATTTCCTTCAAAATAAATTAAACTCAAGTAAAAGCCCCGCTATCAAAGCGGGGCTAAGAGGTTAGCACTCAATTATTTCTGGAATAGTCGGCGTCACACCGTCAGGATATCCCTTATCATCAGCCAAGATGGAATATCCTTTTTCCATTTTGCCATAGTTGCGCGCATACGGCGTAGATGTGGACCCGGCTTGCGGCACTTGCGTATGTATAATAGATATGATGGCATAACCTTACTCTATTAATATTCCCGCTTTGCGCTGCGCTCCTGCTGCGCCATTTTCTTCCACCGAAATAAAACGCTCTGTCATTTTTATTCCCCCTCAAATATTTTTAGAGCCTCAAAATCAAACCTCCACCATAATTTTATCATATTTTCAAGATATATGCTATTATTAAGATATGAAATTTGCGAGTAGTTACGAACCAGGAGAATATGAAAGTGACATTTACGGTGCTTGGGAAGCCAGCGGCATCTTTGCCCCACCTGTCCCTACCGTCCCGGTAGATAACGACGGCGACGGCGTAGATGATCGACTTGCGAAGCGGCCAGGCGAATCATCTTCCGAGGACCGTAAGCTTGGGCGAGCGCCCTTGAGCGCGTCCGAGGAAGATGAATTCGTTGACCGCTCCTCTTATTCTATCGTCATGCCTCCACCCAACGCCAACGGCAATCTACATATCGGCCACGGCCTCACTATTGCTCTCGAAGATTCTCTCACTCGCTACTATCGCCTGAAAGGCAAATCCACTTGGTACATCCCTGGCGCCGACCATGCCGGATTCGAAACCTGGGTTGTTTACGAAAAAAATCTCGAAAAACAAGGTCATACCCGTTTTGAATACAGTCGTGACGAGCTTTATTCGCGCGTCTGGAATTTTGTGGCCGAACAGCGCGGCAACATGGAGCTCCAACTTCGCGCTCTTGGCGCTTCCTGCTCTTGGGGCGACCTCACTTTTACCTTAGACGAAGATGTTATCGACCGTGTCTATACTACTTTTGAAAAAATGTGGAACGACGGGCTAATCTACCGTGGCGAAAAATTGGTCAACTTCTGCCCCAAACATCAGACCGCTTTCGCTGACATAGAGGTGGAACATAAAGACGAAAAAGGCACCCTTTGGGACATCGCCTACACTTACAATGGCGGCGAAATCATCGTTTCTACTACTCGTCCGGAAACTCTCTTTGGCGATGCTGCCGTAGCAGTCAATCCTGAGGACCAACGTTACAAAAATCTCATCGGTAAAACCGTACACCTTCCTCTTACTGACCGCGAAATTCCCGTTATCGCCGATGAGCATGCTGATCCAGAATACGGCACCGGCGCTGTCAAAATTACCCCTGCTCACGATTTTGACGATTTCGAAGTTGGTGAGCGCCACAATCTGCCCCGTATCAAAGTTATTGCCGAAGATGGCACCATGGTGGGCGTCCCGGAAAAATACTACGGTCTCACCACTGCTGAATGTCGCAAACAAGTTCTTAAAGATCTCAAAGCTGCAGACCTCTTCAGAGGCGAAAAACAGCTTGTCCATTCCGTTGCTCACTGCTACAAATGTGGAACGGTTCTTGAGCCTACTCTCAAGGAACAGTGGTTCGTGGATGTTGAAAAGCTCGCCGCCACTGCCATCAAGCACCTAGAGCACAACGAAATCAAATTCCACCCAGAAAGCAAACAAAAAGTTCTCATTAATTACCTGAAAAATCTTAAGGACTGGAATATCTCTCGTCAAATTCCTTGGGGGATTGCTATTCCTATGTTCCGCCGTGTTACTGATACTGCCACCGACGAGCCCGACTGGATTTTTGACCGCCGCACTCATCTCAAGGAAATTGAGAGAAACGGCGTCACCTATGTCCGCGACGAGGATACTTTTGACACTTGGTTCTCCAGCTCCCATTGGCCAATCGTTTGTACTAATTGGTCGGAAGACAATTTCAATCCTTATTATCCTCTTAACGTCATGGAAACTGGCGCCGACATCCTCTTTGCTTGGGTCGCTCGGATGATTATGATGGGGCTTTATGTTACTGATGAAGTCCCATTTAAAGAAGTCTATCTCCATGGGCTTTTGCTTGATGCCCATGGTCAAAAGATGAGCAAGTCCAAAGGTAATGTCATTAACCCAATGGATTTAGTAGCTAAATACGGCTCTGACGCTTTCCGTCTCGGTATTTTAAGGGGACGTTCTGCCGGTATGAACCAAGCTTTCTCCGAAAATTCCGTCATCGCCGGCCGCAACCTTTGTAACAAACTCTGGAACATTTCTAGATTAGTCCAGTCTATTGTAGATGAAAACGACGAGCTTAGAAATAGCTCTGTCGAAGGGGGTGCGGAGCCTGGCAAGGCGAGCATTAGCGCCGAAACCCCTGTGGCGACAGGGGTTTCGGACGCGCCCCGAGAAAGAGCTATTTTAAGCTCGTATACTACGGATAACATGGGCGAAGACTGGATCTGTCGCGAAATCAACGCGTGCCTTAGCCAGGCTGAAAACTCAATCAAAACTTACCGTTTTGCCGAAGCTGTCGAAGTTCTCTATCAAACTATCTGGGACAAATATGCTGACTGGTTCTTAGAGAGTCAAAAAATCTTCAAAAACGTCGACCTTCTTAAGAAAACTCTAGAGACTATTTTAATTGCTCTTCATCCCTTTGCGCCATTCGTTACTGAGGCCATTTGGCAAAATCTTTCTTGGACAGAAGGCTTTATCGCCACTACCAATTGGCCCGCCAAGCTCAAATATGACTCTATCAGCGCTGCTGAGTTTGAAAGCCTCATATCAGTCGTGTCCGAAGTCAGAGGCACCTGTGCGGCCCTTCCAGGCACCAATAACAGCAAAAAATATAGTCTATTGTACGACAATGACAGCCTCGTAGAGGACAACCTGCTTCTCATTCAGGCCCTCACTAAGGTACCGGCTATCAACGGCCTAGACGGCCACCCACGAGGTCTACGCCTCGCTCTAGCTAATCACGAACTCTATCTAGATGTTCCTGAAAAGATTGTTACGGAGTATAAAGACGCTCTCACTGAGAAAATCCTCTCTGTCGGCCGCGAGCTAGACGCTTTAAATGCTCGTATGGCCAACCCTAATTACATGGAAAAAGCCCCCGAGCATCTCGTCAAAGAAACTGAGGATCAGATCAGAGAGAAAGAATCTCTCATCTCCCGCCTCAAAACCCAGCTCAACCTCATCTAATGAACCATGTCATCAAAATAGCCCCTAGGAGGGGCTATTTTGAAATATTTACAGTGCTATTCTTTACCAGTGTTAGACAACTTTCTATCTACCTCATCGTAGAGCTTTGTTGCTACTCGCGCGTCCCATGTCGTATTTTCCCCACCGACCGGTTCGTATCTTCCCTCTTTATTATCTTTCCAAATTCTTACCATTCTCTCCACCGTTTTGTAAGTTGGTGTTGCCTTTAGCTCTCCAAATCTCTCTTCGTCTCCGCGCACTTGTTCCATAAACCTAGCGGTTACGCTATCTTCCAGTGCCTTCCTCGTTCTCTCATTTGGGTCCACTACTGGGGCTTCTGCTCCAGCCGCCAGATATATCAAAGCATCTAAGCTTTCGCGCGCAAATGAACGCACATCGTCACTTTGCCAGTTAAGAAATCCTTCCCTCGTCCGAGCCCTTAACCCTGGTTCCTCTATTTTTGCAAAGACTGTATCTTCTATTTGCTCGCCAGTTATCGGGTCTCTTTCGCTGTTTCTGGCCTGTTCTTCTAAGACTCTGTCCACAAACGGAATTTCCCTTCCTAGATCGCTCACGCCTCTATCAATTTGCCTTTCCCACGACGCCTTTTCTTGTAGCATTTCGCCCAAATCCTGTCCATCTCGCACGCCAGTTACTTCTCTTGCCCTTTCACTCATTTTCGGGATAAACTCTTCACCAATCTCCCGGTACGCCTGCGATTCTTTTTTGAACTCCCTAGAAGGCCCTACTGGGGGTTCGCTTGGCTCGTCCGGGTCCTCTTGGTTCAGTTTAGTTAACATATCCCACGCTGATGCGCGTGCTGCATCTTCATTGCTATTCTCGCCCAATTTTTCCCCGCTCATATTTTTCCTCTCTTTCCGCCGCACCTAAACAAAAATGCGACTATTTACTTAGTCGCGAAACCATGATTGTCCTTATGAAGAACGCTCAGCGTAAATAGCCGCATTTTATTCTTCATAAGAAAAATGAACAATCATGATTTCGCACTTCCAGTATACCACATTTCCCAAAAACAGGATATAATATCTCTAACGGAGGAAGAGTGTTTATTATTAATCCAAATGGAGGTTCTACGCCGCAAAATTTCAACAAAATAGCACTTTTCGAAGAAAAAGAAATCCGCAAAGTCTGGGACGACGACCACAAAAAATGGCTTTTTTCTGTCATCGATGTCGTCGGGGCTCTTACCGATAGTAACAAACCACGTGATTACTGGTATAGGTTAAAACAACGTGCTAGTAAAGAAGAAAAAGTTGAGTTGTCGACAAATTGTCGACAACTGAAATTGCAGTCGACGGACGGTAAAAAATATACCACCGACGTCGCCGACACCGAAGGAATTCTCCGTATCATCGAATCTATTCCCTCGCCCAAGGCCGAGCCTTTTAAGCGTTGGTTAGCGAGGGTCGGCAGTGAACGCATCGCATAAATATCCAACCCAGAACTAGCCGCTAAGCGGATGCATGACTTATATAAGCAAAAAGGTTACTCAAAGTCTTGGATAGAACAACGCGAGCGCGGCGTCGCCGCCAGGCATCGTCTTACCGAGGAGTGGGATAATCGTGGAGCCAAAAACGGTAAAGATTATGCTATTCTCACAAACGAAATCTATAAAACCGGTTTTGGTTTTACCGCTAGAGAATACAAAGATTATAAAAATCTATCTAAACCTCAAAATCTCCGAGACTCTATGTCCAACATGGAGCTTGCCCTCACTAATCTTGTGGAAGCTACGGCTGCAGAGTTGCATCAAAAGAACAATAGCTATGGCTTAGACGAGCTAAAGCGTGACACCAAAAGTGCTGGCAAAGTAGTAAAAAGCGCTAGGGAATCTGCCGAAGAGCAGCTCGGTGCTTCAGTCATCTCAAAAGAAAATTATCTGAACTAATATAACAAAATAGCCACAAAAATCCGGTCGACCCCAGCCATTTTATTTTTCAAGCAAAAGCGCCGCTATGCAGCGACGCCGTAACCAGTTTCGCGAATTGTCCGCAGGATAAAAGACAAGAGTAAATCTACGGCCTGTGCGGCCACACCGATAATTAATACCAGCAACCCTTTCTTTTTGTCTGCGCGCAGCTCAACGTCGAACTGGTCTTCTTCCTGGATCTTTTTCTGGATAGTGCTTACGAGCTGGTCGTCAGGCGTGTAATCGCCGGTAAAACCAATCTCGCATCTGCCGTTGCCGGCAGACAGCGTGAAACCAGTAAGATCGATAACAGGATTCATGTTAATTCCCCCTTAAAATATTGTAAAGTGCAATTTTTATATTTTATCACAATATTTACACTTTTGCAAGAGTTATATAACCATAAACTATTTTTTATCAAATTTTTTCAAATCAAACAGTGGTTTTTTGTCCCCGTCTATAATTCCCTGTGCTTCACGTATCAGTCTCTCTAGAGCCGCTTCAGACATGGCCGACCCTACGTGCACCGTCCGCACTACTTTTCCCTGCTCTTTGTAGCACACCTGTACCCCCGTCGCCCCTGAAGTCGTCTTGAACTTCCTTATATAAGCCATGGCTTAATTATAGCATATTTTGGTTTGCAGCCTCTCGAAGGGGGTTCGGAGCCTGGTAAGGCGAGAAATAGCGCCAGCCGCCCGTGGCGACGGGCCGGCTGGACGCGCCCCAAGAGAGGCTGTAAACCAAAATATACACAGCAATTCCCCACCTTTTTCCACAGAAACCGCAAGCACTTTCTGAATATTCCCCTTATGCCTAGCAACCGAAAGCCTTGGCAACCCGGGTTGACAAACCATTCCGCTTCCGCTAAAATCAAACTAACAACTGGCGACCTCACACGCAGTTGGGAGAATTCGGTGATTATTTTAGCAACCGACTAAACTTAGGCCGGAAGTTTTGCATAAGCACAAAATAAAACGCTTAAGCAGTCAAAAAAAATCACGTGTTCCAAGAGGTGTGAAGTATTTTGATGTATAATAGAACTATGAATATTCCGATTACGCAATCCAAAGAATGGCAAAATCTCCAAAATGACCTTGGTGAAGCCAATTTTTTTGAAAAAACTGCGGATTATCAGTATCTAGCTATCCTCAAAAAGGCCTTAGTAGGGAACTATTTTTACTTACCTTATGGTCCTGTTACTGATAGCAAACATGGCTTTGATAAGGCTCTAAAATCACTCCAGGCTCTCGCTCAAGATCACAACGCCATTTTTATCAGAATCGAACCTCAGGACTCAGATTTCCTCTCTTATGCTCCCAAAAATATCAAAAAGTCCACCGATCTCAACCCTAAGGAAACCTGGACGCTAGATTTAACAGGGGACGATACAGAGTTAAAGCAAAAACTCCCAAGCAGACTACTTCGCTATCATAAAAACGCCAGTCAAAAGGGAATTACTATTGAGACCTCCCACGACCCTCAGGACATCAAGTATCTGCTCGCTCTCCAAAAAGCTCTCGCTAGCGAGAAGGGAATTAATACTTTCTCCGAAAAATATTTGCAAACCGAACTGGAGCAACCGTTCGCCACTCTCTATCTGGTCAAATATCAAAATCCTGACACTAACAGTAAAGAAATCATTGCCGCTGGCCTCGTTTTTGATGACACTCATACCCGCTACAACCTTCAAGGCGCCCAAAACGCTACTGGTCGTAAACTCCATGCTACCGGTATCCTTACCGTTCAATTAATCCTAGACGCCAAAGCCAAAAACCTCAAAACTTTCGATTTCTGGGGTATCGCTCCCGAAAACGCTCCCTCAAGTCACCCCTGGGCCGGTTTCACTAATTTCAAAAAGACCTTTGCTGGGCAAGAAGTCGACTATGCCGGTACTTACGATATCATTATCAACCCCACCAAATACCACTTTTATCAACTTTTCCGCAAACTTAATCGTCTTCTCCGCCGAGCCTAAATAATCCTAAACGAACCCAAACGAATCTAATAAAATAGCATATCTTATCTGCAAAATCTTTATGTTATAATAAACTCATGGATTTTGTCACGCTATCGGAGGAAGAATTTCGTCAGTTTGCTGATCAGCATCCCGAAAAATCCTTCATGCAAACCCCCGAAATCGCCCACTTAAGGGAACAAAATAGCTGGGTTCCGTACTATTTTGGTGTCAAAAAAGACCGCAAAATAATAGCCGCCACTCTAGTGGTAGCCAAGCCTACTTTTCTTGGCAAAGCTACTTTTTATGCGCCTGGTGGGCCTTTGGTAGACTATGAAGACTTCGGGCTCTTAAGCTTTTTCACTAAAAACCTCAAAAATTATATGAAGCACCATAATGGCTACGTTTTTCACATTGATCCTTACTACGAGCTGATCGAGCGTGACCGCAATGGCGAGCTAGTAGAAAATGGTTTTGACCATCAAAAAGCTGTTGCTAATCTCAAAACTCTTGGCTTTTGCTCTCTTCCTACCTCTAGCCAACCCAAATATCTCTTCGTCTTGGATATTAACGACCGCACTCCCGACGAACTCCTTATGAGCTTTAAACGAAATACTAGAAACCATGTCCGCAAAGCCGAAAAAATGGGCGTCAAAGTTCGTGAACTTGAAAGGGAAGAGCTAGATAAGCTCAAGCAAATCACCAAAGCCACCTCTGAACGCCGTCATTTTACTGACCGCCCGCTCGCTTATTATCAACAGATGTATGATCTCTTCCACGATAGAGGTGAAGTTAAGTTCATGGTGGCAGAGGCCAAAATAGGAGATAAGCTAACGCCTCTCTCGGCCGCTATGTTTATGACTTATGGCGACGAGGTTATCTACCTCTTCTCTGGTAGCGACGAAAAATACATGCGCGAATACAACGCCCAGTATGCTATTCAATGGCACATGATCAAATATGCCGCCGAGCACGGTTACAAAAAATACAATTTCTACGGCATCCAAGGTTTGCCAGATCCCAACGCCAAAGATTACGGCATTTATGAGTTCAAAAAAGGTTTCGGTGGTCACGTTGTAGAGCTACTTGGCTCTTACGAACTACCTCTTAGTCCTCTCTATTACCTCCACTCTCTTCTCTCCAAACTTCGCAAAGCTCACATCGTGCTATAATCATATCCATGAATTTACCTGGTCTTACGCGCAAAAAAACTACCAAAACCAGACAAAACCACTCTATTGGCCAAATTATTGCCCGTAACACTTTTACCATCTTCAATCTTGTCAATATTATCCTTGCTGTTATGATTTTTGCGGTTGGTTCGTACAAAAATCTTCTTTTTATTTTTATTGCTGTCGCCAATACCCTAATCAGCATTGTCAACGAAATCCGTGCCAAGAAAATTATCGATAAAATGCGCCTTATTTCCGAAAAACACCCCACGATTTTGCAAAACGGCAAAAGTTATGAAATTAATCCTGAAGATATTCAAAAAGGCGACGTCATCATCCTTGCCCTGGGTGACCAAATTCTCGTTGATTCTACCGTCAAAGAGGGAACTGTAGAAGTTAATGAATCTTTCATCACTGGGGAATCAGACAATATCGTCAAACACCCTGGTGATAAATTGACTTCTGGTAGTTTTGTAGTTTCTGGCACCTGTCAGGCCGTCGCCTCCGTCTCTGTTGCTGACAGCTTTATTACCAAACTAGAAACCACTGCCCACGCCATCAAGCCAACCAAATCCAAGTTGTTCACTATCATGAACAACATCGTCAAATATATTTCTTTTGCGCTTATACCTATCGGCCTGCTTTTGCTTTGGGCTCGTTTTCGTGTTCCTGGCACTACTACTGAAGTCGCCGTCACTTCTACCGTTGCCGCCCTAATCAATATGATCCCCGAAGGGTTGATTCTTCTTACCTCTAGCGTGCTTGCACTTGCTACTGTTCGCCTTGGCCGCAAACAGGTACTCGTCCAAGATCTTTATTCTATCGAGACTCTCGCTCGCGTAGATTGTATCTGTTTAGACAAAACCGGCACCCTCACTACTGGCCGTATGAAAGTCAAAGAACTCATACCAGCTAAAGGTCAGTCTCAAAAATCGCTTGAAAGCACGCTTATGGCTATTTTAAGCCAAGTTCCTGCCGACAACGCCACCAGCACCGCTTTGAAGGCAAAACTGCCTCAAACGGCCAAATTTAAGCCCACAGAGCAAGTTGTCGAAATCATCCCCTTTTCCTCTGACCGTAAGTACTCCGGTATCGTTACTAGAAGCGCCACCTATCTCATGGGAGCCATGGAGTTTATCACCCAAAATCCCGATTTTCTTGCCCAAGAAAGGAAATTGCCAAACAATTATCGCATTATATCCGTTATAAAAAAATCTGCCGACAAAGAAACGCTTATTGGTTTTGCCTTATTGGAAGATGAAATCCGCCGCGATGCCCATAAAATCATTGACTTCTTCAACGAAAATGACGTTGCCGTTAAAATCATCTCTGGCGATAATCTATCCACCGTTCAGAACATCGCCAACACCGTTGGCCTTTCCAACACTTCAGCTGTAGACCTTTCTACCCTCAAAAATATCAACTACGAAAAATTAGTCAAAGATTATAATATTTTTACTCGTGTCAAACCTGCCCAGAAAAAATCCCTCATCTTAGCTCTCAAAAAACAGGGCAGGACTGTTGCTATGACCGGCGACGGCGTCAATGACATTCTCGCCATGAAAGAGGCGGATTGTTCCATTGCTATTGGCGAAGGTTCCGATGCTGCTCGTCGCAGCGCCAAACTCGTACTGCTTGGCTCTGACTTTGCCGCTGTACCCAGTATCATTGCTGAAGGCCGCCAGTCTATCAATAACCTAGAGCGTTCCACGGCCCTTTTCCTTGCCAAAACCGTCTATGCTTCTATCCTCGCCGTCATCTTCGTCTTCCTCCCCATGCAATATCCCTTCACTCCTATCGAAATGTCACTACTGAACTTTGCCTGCATTGGCTTCCCAGGTCTCGTCCTCTCCCTAGAACACAACACCGATCGCATCAAAAACAACTTCACTAAAAACATTCTTACTTATTCCTTCCCAATTGGTCTTACCGTTTCTTTCTGTATGGCCGCTCTCTCTATCGTCTCCCATCTCCAGGGTTTCTCCCATCCCGAACTCACCACCATCTCTGTCTTCGTTACTTTTACTATTGACCTGGTCCTTATTTACTGGATTTCCAAGCCTCTCAATAAGCTCCGCGCTGGCCTCCTTATCTCTATTATTGGTATTATGGCTGCCGCCTTCGTCATCCCTCTCATTCGTGACTTCTTCGAATTTATTTTTCTCACTCCAGCTAATCTTATCGTCATGGCCGCCATCATTGCTGCCGGCTTAGTTGTTTTCGAACTTATGCGCCGTATTATGCAAAAAATCACTACACGCATTTTTAACGCTAGCCCCCACCTCAACCTCTAACATTGACAAATCAGCACAAATATGCTAATATTATGCCGAGGTCCGAAATCCTCACCGGATTTTTATTCCTCACCAAAATTTGCCGGCGGGCAAAAACGCAAGGAGGTATCTTATGAATACCAAGAACATTACCATCAGAGAGGGATTAAAAACTCTCAAGGCCGAAAGTGCCGATAATTTTGAGCTTAGCGTCGCAAAGCTCTTTGTCTATGGGTTGCGATTCGCCAACAGCGCATTCGCAATTCCTGCTCTGCAAGAGCTTAGCTATCGTGACGCGAGCGATGTTATCGTCAAACACTTAGATGCACTGATCGGCATCGGAGCAATCAAGTCAGAAAGTGTGTTTGCTACCACCTTGGCCAGCGCCCTTTGCGAACTGGACCGCACTGCCGATCCTTTCCTTTGTGCCTACGGCAAAGCTCTACGCGACGAAGGCATTTTTATGGGTCCCACCGCGTGGATTCAGACAAACGCTAAACATTACCAACGCTTTCATCGTTCCGGTATGGTGCAACGCGCCAAACCTTGGGCGAGAAAGTGGATTGAGATGTCCGAACCTGAGAAAGATGAAGACATCCCTAACAAGCCTTTCGGCCAAGATGAAGCTCTCGTCATTCCCGAAGTCGTAGATTACGACGGCTAAGCACCTTAGATACCCCCAACCTAGCTTGGGGGTATTTTATTTTTCAATCGAAATTCTCGGATAAATGTTCAAACTATACGGGTCTGTTGGCTTCACTCCTGAAATAATCTCATAATACGCTGCTACAGCCACCATCGCTCCATTGTCGCCAGAAAGCGAAGGAGCAGGGAAATACGCCTCCAACAGTGCCTCTCTTAGAGCTTTATTTGCACTTACTCCACCCGCTATTACTACCGATTGTACGTCCGGATATTGTTCCAACGCCAAAGCTAGTTTTTCGCACAGTATTCCCACCGCCGTTTTTTGGAATGATGCTGCAAAGTCCGCCACCTGTTGCCTAGACAGGTGATTTTTTAGATCATGTGAAGGGTACGAGATTGGCAGCCCCAACTCTTTTTGCACCGCCCTAAGAACCGCGGTTTTTAGTCCTGAAAACGAAAAATCTAGCCCCTCTACCTTCGGGTGCGGCAGTTTATACTTATTCGCATCGCCAGATAAAGCCGCCCTCGCAATAGCTGGCCCACCCGGGTAAGGTAGTCCCAAAATCTTTGCCACCTTATCAAAACACTCTCCCACCGCATCATCGTGCGTCGTCCCAACGATCTCGAACTGATTATGCGCTCGCATATAAAGAATTTGCGTATGTCCACCCGACACTACTAGTGCTAGCAAAGGGAAGATAGGACTCTCACCGGTAAGCCAATTCGCATACACATGTGATTTTAGGTGATGTACCGCATACAGGGGTTTATCGTGCAAAATCGCCAAAGTCCGTGCGGTCAAGGTGCCGATTAACAGGGAGCCTAAGAGCCCCGGTGCATGCGTCACCGCTATCGCATCTATGTCATCCCAATCACATTTAGCATCAGCCAAAGCCTTTTTTACTACCGGCATTATCACTTCAAGATGCGAACGTGCTGCTACTTCTGGTATTACTCCGCCGTACTCCGCAAAAATATCAATCTGAGAGACCACTACATTAGAAAGAATCCGGGCGCCATCCTCCACTACGGCCGCCGCGGTCTCATCACAACTTGTCTCTATCCCCAGTATTTTCATCTCTTTATTATATCACAGAATGAATATTTACTCGTGATGATATGGCCCTCCACTCAAAATTTGCGAAGCCCGGTATATTTGCTCTATACACACGACGCGTGCTATGCCGTGCGGGTATACTAAACGGGAAAAGCTCCATACAAAATCTGCTTTTTCTCGTACGGTATCAGAAAACCCATACGCTCCGCCTATCAGAATCACCACTTCCTGCCCAACCCCAAAAGCTTTTTCCAACTTAGCAGAAAATTCAGGTGATGATATATTTTCGCCTCGCTCATCACAGCAAATTACATATTCTCGTCCGCTAAATGGCCATTCCGCCAAATACTTATCTAGTTTTTCTTCTGACATAAAATTCCATGACACATCAAACGGCTTCCTCAGCCGCTTCTCATATTCGGCACATGCTTCGGCTACCCATCCCGCATTTTTCTTTCCCCCAGCGATAATCTTTATCATACCCCCTATTATATCACCGAGGGCCCGAATCCTCTACGCACAAAAAAACGCCCTCTAAAGGCATTAAATCACTCATGGCTAGGCCGGCAGGATTCGAACCTGCGAATGCTGGGACCAAAACCCAGTGCCTTACCACTTGGCGACGGCCTAATCCTCCAACATTCTACCACAAAAACTAAGCTCAGTAAACCCTGCCCACTGGCTAAACTTGCACTACTATTGCAGTCCGGTCATCTCTTTTCGTTGCCCGATTTGCTAATGCCCAGGCCGCGAGGTCTGCCGTAGCCGCCTTTTTCACTATTCGAGCAAATTCGTCATCTGGGATAAAATCTGGTTCATAATCTCCGGTGATCCCATCAGAACAAAACACAATTCTGTCCCCCCCCCTTAACGAAAATTCACCCATCTGTTTCACGCGACACTCGTTTAGCCCTAAGGAATTCGTAATCTTATTGCCCCACCCCTCATCTTGTGTTAGTTGTATCGCTTCTTTACCTCTCACCACGTAAATTCTCGAATCGCCCACCGAAGCGTACATCAAAGATTTTTTACCTTCTCTTTCCACTATCTTGCCTATCACCCCAGTCGAATATCCTGCCGCGGGATCGTGTTTTATCGCGTCGCTTGCTACACGTAAAATATCCGCCAAATCTTCTGCTCTCTCAGGGACTTTTTGACTAATCATCTGGTTTGTCGCTTCCACTCCCAGCTCTGAGGCTCTAGCTGCCCCACCCATACCGCCAGCTCCGTCAAACACCGCAAACAGCCCTAGCGCCGGGTTGTAGTAGGCCGCATCCTCATTTTGTCGGCCTTGCTCGCCGGCAATCGTACCTTTATCCACCATCGCGAGTCCAGAATCCCTAATCAATTCACCCTTGTTAAAAATTTCAAAGAATCTTCTACCACGCCGTGTCGCTTCGCGCGCTTGCTCCGCGTCACGTGTCTGCCGCTCCTCAGCCTCTTGGTGAAACTCGCGCATCGCTTTATAGTATTCGTACTTTTTGCCATACATCCCCAGTTTAAAAGATTCCATCGCTTCATCATATTCCCGGGCTTTCTCCTCGCCATTGTAGTCGCCAATCATCCTCAAAAAATCTTCAGAGTGTTCGTCAAAATCCATCGGGGTCGGATACCTACTGAGAAAATCCGCCACGTTTTGGCCAGAGGTAGCATTATAGCCATTCCAGTCCACCCCCGTCATATAAGCCAGAATGCGCTTCTGGTGTTTGTCTCCAGCCATCCGCCCAAACATTTCGTCATCACTAAGATGCAATCCTGGCCCAGCCATCCGCACCAAAAGCCGCCATTCGCGATCTTTCATATTGGGGTCGTTTTGTAGCACGTTCAACACTTCTGCTTCATCCGCCGCCGTCACCTTATCTTCCTTAAAAGGTTCACTATCAGATTCAAAAATATAGCGTTCGTCCCCACCAGACAGATAAAACCCCGTCAATTTTCGTTTTTGCCGTTCAAGATTTGCCCGTTCAGGGCTTTGCTCACTTTTTGGGCCATTTTTATTAAACATAACTATTATCATTTTAACACTATCGGGTAAAAATTTAGCAACTTTTTTAATCTTATGCCAAAAATCCAACAGGGAATATAACACAGAATTTAGCCCCATCATAGTAGCCCCATACCTCTTGTGCTTTTCCTTAAAATGTGCTATAATGGAAACATGGCTAATACGAAGCGCAAAAAAACATCCAAAAACACCAAACGCCGTACTGTCAAAGAAGCCAAGCCAGAGCACGAGCTCCCTGGCGGTTTTTGGCGCCAGACTTCCGCTGTTCTCATGATTGCGCTCGCGCTGTTCTTCGTTATCACTTGGTTTGGCCACGGTGGCACCGTACTAAACGAAGTGCACAAATTTTTCTTAAATATTATCGGCTTTGCCGCCTACTTTATTCCAGCTTTGCTTGTTTACCTTGCTGTAAAAATCTTTCGATCAGAGGACAATCGCGTAGCTGTACCGGTCTATGTTGCTAGCTTTCTTATGATTTTTTGGATTGCCGGCATTGCTGCCATTTGGCAAAACGGCGGCATAGTTGGCAGCTGGCTCAATTCTTTAATGACTAATGTTTTAGACCAAGGCGTAGTCATTCTAATATATGTCGTCCTAGTCCTTATCACCACTGCTTTTATCCTCCAATTGTCTCCAGTTACTTTCTTTAAGGGTACCAAAAACCTCGTTAAATCAGGTAAAAAACCTTCTGTCGATGACGAAGACTTCCCCAAAAAGAAAAAACTTGGTCAGCTCGAAATCAAAGTCAACTCTGGTCTCGGCGCAGTTGAGCCATCTGCTGCTTCGTCTTCGGCTAAGCTTTTGCACAAATCCGCTATCAAAAAACCTGCCCCCACTCCCGAACCGGCCAAAGAACCGACTGCCCTTACCGCCATCTCTGACCCCGACTGGAAGATGCCTTCCACTGATTTATTAGAGAAGAAGCAATCTCCTGCCGATGCCGGCAATATCCAGCAAAACGCTTACATCATCAAATCTACTCTTGCTGAATTCGGCATCGAAGTAGAAATGGAAGGCGCCAACGTTGGCCCACGCGTCACCCAGTATACTATGCGTCCTCCTGCTGGCGTCAACTTGAGTAAAATTCTTGCTCGCGATAAAGAACTAGCTCTTAACCTTGCCGTGGATAAGATTCGTATCGAGGCCCCTATTCCTGGCACTAGAAGCGTAGGTGTCGAGATTCCTAATGCCCGCTCTGCCGATGTCCGCATGCGCGGTGTGTTAGAGTCTACCGAATGGAAAAAGTCTAACGACCCACTCACTTTCGCAGTAGGGAAAGACATCTCCGGCCGCGCTGTGGTGGCAAACCTCGCCAAAATGCCTCACCTTCTTATTGCTGGTACTACCGGTTCTGGTAAGTCCGTGATGACTAATACGCTCATTAGCTCACTACTATACCGTAATGCGCCATCCGACATGAAGCTAATCATCGTCGATCCTAAACAGGTAGAAATGGCCCAATACCAAGATATCCCACACCTGCTTACCCCTATCATTACTCAAACCGACAAAGCTCTTTCTGCTATGAAATGGGCCGTCGGCGAGATGGAAAAGCGCTACACTCTTATGGCTGAAGAAAAAGTCAAAAACATTGCCGACTACAATGCCAAAATGGCAAAATCTTCCGACCCCGAAAAAGAAGGCAAAATGCCATACATTGTTATCATTATCGACGAGATGGCCGATCTCATGATGATGGCCGGAAAAGATCTCGAAATGTTAATTGTCCGCATTGCTCAAAAAGGCCGTGCTGCTGGTATCCACCTAGTGCTCGCTACTCAGCGTCCAGAAGTCAAAGTTATCACTGGCCTTATCAAAGCTAATATCCCTGGCCGCATCGCCTTTGCTGTGGGCTCACAAATGGACTCTCGCATTATGCTAGACCAAGGTGGTGCCGAGAAATTACTCGGTAAAGGCGACATGTTGCTCCTAACTACCGAAATGATGGGCAAACCTCGTCGCATCCAGGGCGCCTGGGCTTCCGATGAAGACATCTCTAAGGTTACCGATTTTCTCCGCTCGCAACGCCCACCAGAGTACAATAAAGAAGTAGTCGCTCAGGCTGTCCAAATCAAAGGTATGGGCCCTGCTGGCGGTGGCAGCATTGGTGACCTTGGTCGCCGTTATGATCCAAATGATCCTATTGTACGTAAAGCCGTAGAAATTTCGCTAAACAAAGGCAAATTCAGTACTGCCATGCTCCAAACTTATCTCGGTAAAGGCCACGGGTTCGTTTCCGGCCTCGCCATTTGGTTCGAGGAAATTGGCGTCATTGGTCCCCAAAACGGCAACAAACCTCGCGACCTCCTCATCTCGTCTATGGACGAGTTCGACAGCCTAGCGCAGTAAGTACTAGACAAGCGACGCTGGACGACCTGCACAGCAGGTCGGCGCGCTAGCAAACACCTAGTATTGTCGCCCGTACTGACTTAAAATATTTTTAGGTTTATGTTATAATAAACCCATATGAAGGATGGGAGCGTGTCGCCGAAAGGTGTCGTAAAGAATTTTATTAGCAATTCTTCTGTCTGGGCCAAAATCGCTATAGTTTTGTTTTTTGTACTAATTCTCATCGCAATAGTCTTAGCTGTAATTTCAACTATGAGTATGAAAAAAGAAGATGATACCCACATTGACGTATCGAATTTCCCAGAGATTTCTAATGCGCCAAAAGAATATCAAATTGGTACGGAACAACTCATTTGGCAACTGATTGAGCAGAACGAGCCTATACCAGACTTTTCGGATTATCAAGCAATCATCAGAGAAGGCTCTTACCATGAAGAGACCAACAACAATATTTCTAGCGCTGACTTTATTATAGATATTGAAGAGCTGCGATACTCCTTTGAAGTGAGTTTATCTTGGCCCAAGGGGCAAAAGGTATACTCAGATCCGTCCATAAAGATCCGCTGCCCATATTATACCGACGTAATCTACACAGATACCAAATGCGTAGCAGAACTCCCCACTGCCCAAATTCGCCGCTATTTACCGCATAATTACTATCTAAATAACGGTTATCGGGTTCATATAGACGAAAGTAGTACAGGCGGTAATTTCCGCTTACTAGTATATATTAACGCCTGCAAAGACAAAGATTTAATTGATTCAGCGATGGACTATGCTCGGAATTGGATAAAAACTCTCTACATAGACCCGGACGACTTTAGAATGGAGGCCTACGACACATGTCTGTAATCTTTAAGAGAGTCATTTTATTCTTGTGCGCGATAGTCACCGTATTACCCCAGGCACAAGTGGGTGCCGTGACCGCAAGTACGATACCGCAATCCGTGTTTGAGGAATACGCCCAAAACAACATTCTATTCTATGACCCATACGAATGTAATGACGGCTCTGGCACAACTTTTTGCACTATACCTTCCGGCAAAGATATTACTTGGATTGGGGACTCTTATTCTGTTGAATCCCTGGAACAAATCAAAACGACATTTCCTGGTATAGATTTAGGCGCCGAAGACTCTGGGAATTCATATTCTCCATATTACAATATTCAGTATAGTAAACACTTAGATTGGATTTCTTCTAGTAATACCCATGATGCTGCTGGCGGTCCTTCTGGGGTTACAATCTTGAAAGAAATTGTCAACAATAACACTCTGAGACCGTATCTGGTATTAGCCCTTGGTACGAATGATACAATGAGTGAATCCGACACGACCAGCACTTTAGAAGAAATTGCTAACTTAGTAGGCCAAAACACGAAGGTAATCTTGACCACGGCTTATACTACTGATGATAGTGATTATAGTGGTGGAAATAATGCTAAAAAGAATTTTGCTAGTTCACATGACAACTTTTATGTGGCCGACTGGGCTGCCGTAGCAAAACCAGACTATTACGTAGATGACAGTACCCATCCTATGAGTAATGGGGGATATGAAGCTTGGGTTAATACAATTAAAGAAGCTTTGCCTCAAGACTGTACTGCTGGTCTATTGCCCGGCAACAATGTCGCGGAAAAAGTTTGGAACTATTTCGTTCAAGCTGACATAGACGGTATTTCAAACAACGCTGCCGCCATTGCCGGCATTATGGGTAATCTCTATACGGAAAGTGGACTCAACCCATTTATGAACGGCAGTACCGGCAATTATTATCGCGGACTTTATATGTTGAATAGCGACAACGGTGGAGAATTGTGGAACGCTATTTCGTCTTCCGTCGGGGCGGACTATTGGTCCTTTTACGGTTGGTGGTGTGACGTAAGTGATTATCCAGATGGCAGCAGTTGCGCTGATAATGTATTACTTAATAATAACGTTCCTCAAGACGCCATCGATACAGCCATCAAAATGGAGTTAGACTTTCTAGTCCTCGGCGAAATCAACGGTGAAAAAGCTAGTGACCAAGCTTTCCATACCGAATTCATGGACTTTATAGATCATTTCGACGTCATAACAAATAAAAATAGCGCTAGGTCTTATGCTGAGCTATTCTTAATCACAGTTGAAATAGCCTATGAAACATCTGCTACCCCAGGTGAAGCTCCACAAGATCCTGGCGTAAGATCGTTTGGGATTAGTAGAGGGCATGAAAGATGGCAGGGAGCAGAAAGCCGAGGAAATTACGCGGAAAAATTCTATGACAGATATTCGAGCATGACTGTCCCGACTACGATTACGAGTTCAAGCACAACAACATCTAACTCAAACATAACTGCAGCTTCATCTGGCGGCTATAATAAATATGATGACCTTACTGATGCTGAACTATGGGACTTAGCCGAAGTGGCAATGCATGAGAATAGCGCAAATATAACCGCCTTTAAGAACGAATTATCCATTATGGCTAATTTGTTCGAGTATAATAGCAATGATTCCATCAGCGGGTACAATCTCTGGAATTACATTGGTACTGGCGGCTGGTTTGCTACGTCAAATTACATTAATGGCTCACATGATGACAATATCAGCAACACATATTTGGATGCCACCAGGGATGTGTTAATGAAAGGTAATCGTACTTTGCCGACTCAAATACTAGAGCATGACTGTGTCGGAGACCTGGAATGGGTAGAAGTCAACGGAGAAAAACACAATGCCTCAAATCCAGGAAATTGTGCCGGACAAGGTTTAAATGACAACAGTTATTACGTAGCCGGCCAGACAAAGATCCACAATGCTTATGGTAGCACATACATCTTTTATGGTTGGATGGGCGGAGAAGCTGGGGTAGGCGATCCAATGGGATATTTTGAAGACAACCCGCCTACAGACACAGTAGCTAGCAACTCTCAAAATAACGGCAATTGTCCAGACGACAGTAAAGGCAGTGGATTGGGTGGCGAGCAGATTGCTCAAGCCGCAGTTAAAATGGCTTGGCCAGTTCAAGCCGGACAGGGTGATGACTCACACGTTGGCGAATGTGAAGAATCCAGCGGGAATTGGATCACCTTCACCACTGCAGAGAGACCTTGTAAGACAAACGCTCGCGCATTTTACCGCGAACAGCTCATAGAACAAGGCCGTAGACAAGACGGCATGGACTGTGGCGTATATGTAGGTACGGTATTACAGTACGTTGGCGCAATCGATAATATCACGAGTACCTACGACATGGAAGGTGACTACTTTGAGCCATCTGATGAATGGGAACAAATAGAAAACAACGGTGTGGAAAGCATGAAACCGGGGGATGTATTGCTTGCCAATGGCGCGGCATTGGGGCATTCCACTGGCCACATATTATTCTACGTCGGTGATTATGGTGGTAGCTATGGCAACATTGCTGATGCTTCCCTTGACGAGCGTGTAGCTCAAGTTGGCAATATCTATAATGATACCGTTTGGCATATCTGGCGATATAAGGGCGGCATCGGCGACGGCTTGACACCTGAACAAGCAGAACAGCTAGCTAGTAACTATAATAACAACGTTGGTAATTGGGATGGCACAGTAGCTGCAGAAGGGAATTATTGCCAAGGTAGTAGCTGCGCCAGCAGATATAGCAACTGTACTTTGTTCTCGGCTTTCTTTGCTGAAATGTTTGCCGGAGTAAGCCAAAGAGGATGGCCAGACGGCATCAACGTTGTAGATACATTAAAAGAGCTCGGCTTTGAGACTGGTACAGAACCCAAACCGTTTGCAGTTTTCTCTACTAACACTTATCACACCCCATCCGGTAATCACACCGGAGTAGTCGTAGGCGTACAAGGTAGCAGTATAGCCACCATAGAGGCCGGCTATCCAAGTCTAAACGCCACCTATTTCGATTACACCGATGTTTCTGGAGAGAATATTTGGTACGCCTATCTCGACAGCGAACTAGATTATACTAAATTAATGAATTATATTAATCAATGATGGGTAAAAATACAAAAATTAAACTTACTATCGCCTGTTGCATTATTGTGGCCACATTAGGAATAATATCAGTACTCCTGATAGATTACTTTACAGACAAATCCAATTACACAACGATAGATAATTTTAATGACTACTATTACAGCGTTCCGCAGAAAACCAAAAATTTAATCTTTTCTACGCTCAACAATACCATTAGAAAAAACGTCTCTGGAGATATCCCCACCGACGGAGCAATCATTCGCAGCGCCGAACCGTATCTTTACGACTACAACATAAATTATGATGGATATTCTGGTGAATTTATAGTGGACATACCAGCAATCCAACAGTCCTACCTCGTCAATTTTAATTTTAATGAAGATCCAGAAGCCTTTACAGGTGGCTATGAAGTGCTAATATACTGTATATCCGGCAACAAAATGATCTACCCAGACTTCGGCTGTGAGGAAGACCTACCCTTTATAAAAGAGGCTGAAAGGTAGGAGCCAATATGGAGAGTACTGACAAAGAATTTAGAAAAGCTAACCCAGTGACTTTTATAATTATTTTGGTTGAAGCTTTGCTGATTGCTATAGCCATAAACATGGCAGTAAACCTATTAAACTCCTCTGGAGATCAAGATAGCTCAGTACGATATAATGTAGAGATATCCAACTTTAGGCAAGAAATCTCTAGTATAGACAGAAACGGTCTAAAAGATATCAACTTTTCGGTATACGACGCAGTATGGCTAAACAACCAAGACGGCGCCAAAATCCCTGAGATCATTCATGCTAACATCCGAGATGGAAGTGTCAAAAAAGAAATCTTTAAAAAGGACGAAATATATCAGGTACATTTCGTCCTAGACATTCCAGAGCTTGAGCAAACTTATCAAGTCCAGCATCTTTATTCAACTACAAAAAGTTATAATGGCAATTTACCGATTAAGTACAGAACGATGGTTTATTGTCCAGAAGAATCCCAAATAATCTATCCAGAGCAAAATTGCAACGATCGCTATGCCAGTCAAGCTGAAGAAATCATCAAAAACTTTGAGTTCGAATAACATGATAGAATAGTCCAATAGGGAGTGGTCTTGACTTTTCCTGGGGGGGGGTATAATTAGCCATATGCAGGATGGGAGCGTATCGCCGATTGGAAACTTTTTTCGTAACAAATGGGTTCGGGCAATCCTGGCTGTCGATATACTCGCTATCATCGGAATTGTCACAGTAGTCATATATAACCTCACCAAGAATGCTATTATCGATTTTACTATTGCCCCTATCGACGCCACAATCACAGTAAACGGCAACAGTAATTACCACAACGGTTCTTTTCAATTTCACCCAGGTACTTACGAAGTGACTATTTCTCACGAAAGCCTTGATCCTAAAACTTTTATTATTGAACTTCAGCCTGATAGTGATGTTGCAATTACCACCTTTCTCTCAGAAGATGGCATCTTTGATTTTTACAAACTCAAAGATAACTATAGCTCCTACTTAATGCTCGAGAGAATTGCCTCCCCCAACAACAACCAAACCACAGACCACGACACTTCTGCTGAGGAATTTATCTTGCAGCAGGAACAAAAGAATTCTATTAGCGAGTTTACTCCAATCCGTTTCGCCATCTGTGAAAATCCAGCCACGCGCGTAAATTGTGATGCGGTGGAAGTGACATATGATTATTCAGAGAAATGCGACAACCAGAAGTGTTTAATCATTAAAGGTAGAAAAGAAGAATTAACTAACGATGTTATTACGGAATTGACCAACCAGTTATCTAGTAGAGGTTACAATTTAGACAATTATAGGTACATATATGAGCAAGACACGGAAATATAATCATAGAAGAATAATACTTTTCCATAGTGTAGCCTTAATAGGCATTATTATAGGAATATTGTCTTTTTGCCTAGGAACTATTGGAACTTGGGGGACTCCTTCCGCTAGTGCTGCAAGCCAGCAACAAGGCCTCACTGATACACAGTTTAGCGAATTCGCTCAAAATAACATCCTCTTCTACAATCCAGGAGAGTGCATCATACCCGGCAGCAGCGGGACTTTAACTGCAAGCGGAGATTTTGCTAAGGTTCTAAAAGCCAAAAATGCTGATGAATATGTTTTTAACGTCAGTAGTAGTAGTCAATGGTATGCAGGTTGGGGCGATAGTGATAAGGAAGGCATGAAGAGACTATTAGAAAACTACGGTGATTTAGCTTATCAGCTAGGTGATGCTGCAGGTGCACCATGGGTCGCTATCTTAGTTCAAATGAAATATGAAGACCCATCGTCATGTTGTGGTGCAAATAATTTTTGGGGTAATGGTTGCGATGCGAACCATAGCAGCTATTGCGGTGCCTCAACTATACAAGGGAAAAATTTAGGTGAAGGTTTTGTTCAATATGGAGAAACCCTGTCTAGTGATTGGTACTCTCCAACTCGCGGAATTTCAGACCCAAAAGAATATCTAGAAAAACTAGGGCCACTATGGGTGCAAGGAGACCCTAACGGAGCGGGATATGCTTCTATTGAAGGAATGAAAGATTCCATAGATGCTTTGCAAGCATACATAGACTCATCAGAAGGACAAGCAATTGTACAAAAATTTGGTAATTACAGCGGATCAACCTCCTCATCTTCCTCGTCTTCTTCTAGCTCCAGTTCCGATCAAAAAGTATCTGGAGACGATATCACTTGGATTGGTGATTCGTATTCTGTCCTTGCCTATAACGATTATATATCTAAGACTTTCCCTGGAGTGGATGTAGGTCCAAGCATAGGTGATGAATCTTCTTATATTAGGAGCAATAAATCAGTTTCGCACGATGATGGTGGTCCTTCATGTCTAGATATTCTTGAAAAAATCATTGACAAAGGCGATCTGCGCCCATACCTGGTCTTCGCTTGCGGCACCAACTGGGGTTGGGAAGATGAAGATATAACCAATTTTGAAAACCTTTTGAAGAAAACGAATACTAAAGCAGTGGTAGTCACCTCAAAAATACCAAAAGACAGCTACACTAAAAGTAACGAGCGTTTAAAAGCCCTTGCTGATTCAAATAACAATATTAGCCTTGCAGACTGGACTACCGTTTATAATGCATCATATTTTGATGACGGTATACACCCAAACAATTCTCCAGGATACGAGAAATGGGTGGGAGTGATATCGGATGCGCTATCTAATTTTGAGTGTATAGACGGCGATACTATCGCGAAAAAAGCCAAGGATTTAGCGTGGTCAAAGAACGATGCAGAAAAGGCGAAATCCAATCCGACGACCAATTTTTCGGAGGCTTCGAAAAATGTGGGGACTGATGGAACGGATGACTGCTTGACATTTGTAAAAACCGTAATTTTATCATCCGGTGCAGACAAAGATGCAAAATTAACAAGCAAAAATACAGAAAAAGAAGTTGGTTTTGTTGAATATCTAAACAACTCCGACAAATGGGAGAAAATTACGGCCAAAAAGGAATCTGATCTCAAAGCAGGAGACATCTTAGTATCAGCAGTAGAAGGAGTCGGATATAACTATACGTTTATATATTTAGGCAACAGCGAAGTTGCCGCTGCAAATAAAGGAATCCATTATGGTCGCATCGGAAGTCTGGAAAATGAATGGTGCACTGAATGGGGCGGGAAGACTGCATTCCAATGTGTAGATGTGCCGTTCCAGGTCTACAGAATAGTGGATTCTAATTGCGAAGATAAATGTACTACATATGAAGGAGAATATCCACAATATAACCAATGCGGCGAGAGCTGGTCAAGCTATCCTTATAGTAGCGATAATATCTGTGGTAGCGGTTGTGGTGCAGCATCCATGGCGATGCTTGCTACCGTGGCCACTGGCCGGGATATTTATCCGGACGATATCGCTGATCTTTTAGGCAACCAATATTATGATTCAGTGAGCATAGCTACACTTGATCCTATAGTAGGAGAGCACTACGGTTTCGACGTTGAAGTTGTAAATACGTCAGGCGTCGAAGACGTAAAAACCAAAATGCGCGATTACCTCAAAAAAGGCTACATGATTCATTTCACTGGCAAAGGATGTTACCCAGGCTTTATCTATGCGTCCGGTGGTTGTACGGCAGGTCACGTCATTGGACTCTTTGACATAGATGACAATGATATAGTCACTCAAGCAAATTCTGGCATGGGTGAAGTCCATCAGAAGGCTTCTCTTGACGATATGGCAAATGCTTTAAATTTCAATATATTTACTGCAATAAAGGGAGGCAACAACGGCAAAAATAGTTGTGATGACGACTTTTGCAATAATTCGAGCTCAAATAGTTCTGTCAGTATGGACGGCCTAACCGAAGATCAAGCTCAAAAGGTTGCTGATTATTATAACAATGAAGCTACAGCATCAAACTTCATTGATGGGGTAATCCCATCAAGTTGCGCTAAAGTCAACTGTGTCTCATTCAGCTATTGGTTTGTGTCGGCGTTTACAGACGCATCCGAAGAGGGAGTCACATCCAGTATAATAGGCGACGGGTCTTACATAGCTGATACCGGCTTGCCTAGCGTCGGCTGGGAAACAGGCAACGATCCAACGCCTTATAGCATCTTTGGTGGTGCAGGGAGTAGTGCTTGGTCTCACACTGGTGTAGTCGTCGGTGAAACGGACGATGGCAATATCCTTACCATAGAGGCGGCATATTGTCAGTGGGATGCCCGCGTGATGACACGTTCGCCATCATATTTCTCTAATGGTGTAGGTATTCTCGCTTATCCTGGCGACCATTTTACTCCGAATGAAAGCCACCTAGGTAATAAATCATTAAAGGAAATCATAGGGAGTTAATAATGGAAGAAGGCCAGAACCAGTCAGACTACAAGATTCGCCTTAATATGCCTACCACTATCTTTATCGTTATTCAGATCATTTTTATTATCTTTCTTGTAATTTCCATTTCTGGGTTATACAAACCAGACGAAATTACTGACGATGATCCCGACCGCATCCCAGTCGCTACAATTGATAATTTTGCTTCTGTAGTTTCAGAAAATTATCCCGAGAACGTTAAACTTATAGAGGCAACTTTGTTCGATCTAATTCTTAGAAATTCCCCAGGCGAAGACATCTCCACGTCTGTTAATGCTACCATCCGCGAGAATAGCATTAAAACGGTGTATTTTGAAAAACAAAATCTCAATTATTTTAGCGCAATTGTAGATATTCCCGAGATTGAACAATCATATTGGTTTTACAGCGAATATTCGAGCGAAGAACCCAACCAATATATAGATTACTCTAAGTTCTACAGAATATTCTGTCTTGAAGATTCACAAGAAATTTTATACCCAGATTTTAATTGCCAAGACGACTTTGGTCTCAATGGCCGGTACGAATTAGTATCAAATCTTATTTCCTATTTCGAGTTTAACGATTTTGCCCCCATTTACACCTATGAACGCGGTTTCAATCAAATAGAGATCTCTCCTTACACTTTTGACGAACTAGCCGCTAGTACAAAAGAAGCATATATCCGACAGGTCAAAGATGCCATAGATTCCCTTGGTATTCCCCCAGATATTTTTACTTACAACGTTATGAACCCCGAAGAAATCAAATATTTCTATCCATTGCAGTAGCTTTTTCATCGAACAAAATCTAGCTAGTTACAAAGTCAATCAGAAAACCTTCCACCCCTTGTCAACTGCCCCAATCTATGCTATAATCACCCCATAATATTAGCTCAGCAAACGAGCCAACTGTCCAAGCAGGGCAAGAGCAGCGTTTGCTTTAACCAAAGGAGTTTTATGAAAGACTACGAACTCTCGGTCTTGTTTCATCCTGATTTAGAGATGAATCTCGACCCCGCCCTCGATAAGGTGAAAAAGATTATCGAACAAAACGGCGGCAAAATCAACAAAGAGGAAAACGACGGCAAGAAGCGCCTCGCTTATTCTATCAATGGCCAAGATTTTGCCATTTATTATTACTTCGACGTGGCTCTGCCGGCTGAGGCTCCCGCCAAAATATCGTCTGTGCTTAACATTACCGACGAAGTTTTGCGTTACCTCCTCGTCCGCGTAGATGAGCGTAAGGCTAAGCTCGAAGCTCGCCGCAACGCCAAAAATCCCGAAGAGGATAAAGCAACAACTGAAGAAAAAGGAGAATAATTTATTATGCGTGGGTTTTCTAAAGCAATCATCACAGGTAACCTTACTCGTGATCCAGAGCTTCGTAGCACACCAAACGGTGCTAGCGTCTGTAGCTTTTCGGTAGCAGTTAACCGTACCTATCGTGATGCAAGTGGGGAACAAAAGGAGGACGTTTCCTTTATTGATTGTTCAGCTTGGGGCAAGCTCGGCGAAATGATTAGCCAATATGCCAAGAAGGGCACCGGCGTCCTAGTTTCCGGCCGTCTTGACCAACGCAGCTGGGAAGACAAAACCACCGGTAGCAAGCGCTCTCGTGTCGAAATTGTTGTCGAAGACTTCAACTTCACCGGCGCACGCGACAACGGTGGCAACGGTTCTAATAACTTTGGGACTTCTAGTGCGGCAGACGCTTCTGCGCCTAGCGATATCCCTGACGACATTCCTGACGGCGAAATCGACCTCAGTGATGTCCCATTCTAATAAACTTAAAGCGAAGGAGATTTTATGAGAAGGGTAAAAAACGATCCAAATTTGTATTTCGATTATCGCGATGTCAAAACTTTGCAACGCTACGTCGATGCTTATGGTCGCATCGAGCCGATTTCCAAAACCGGCTTATCAAGCAAGCAACAACGCCAACTTGCAACCGCTATCAAGCGTGCACGCCACTTGGCTCTCTTGCCATTTGTTTCAAATAACTAAGGAGATAAAATGTACGGACCAACAGATCTAAAGAAAAACACTTTGATTACTTTAGACGGCCAACCGTATAAAGTAGTTGAGTATTCTCAAAAAGTTATGGGCCGCGGCGGCTCCATCGTTAATGTTAAGGTTAAAAACCTCATTACCGGTGCGCTTCTCCCCAAGACTTTTAAGGGCCAAGAAAAAATCGAACCGGCCGAAGTTACTACTCGCAAAGTTCAATATCTCTACCGTGATGATGAAAAGTTTTACTTCATGGACCCGGAAAGTTTCGAACAATACGAGCTTAGTGCCGATATGGTTGGCGATTCCAAAGATTTCATGAAAGACGGCGACGAAATGGAAATCCAATTTTACAATGGCACACCAATCAACTTGGTTCTGCCTAAAAACATTTGGCTTGTCGTTACTTACACTGAGAATGCGGTCAAAGGTGATACCACTAGCTCGGTCATGAAGGATGCTACTCTAGAGACCGGTGTTGTTATCAAAGTTCCAGCTTTCATCAAAGAAGGCGATATTGTTTCGGTGGATACAGATACTTATGCCTATCGCGAACGAAAAAAATAGAGGATACTACAAAATTGAAGGTGCCGTGTGCGCCTTCAATTTTGATTTTAAAGACAAAATAGTTTTAGACATCGGTTCTTCTACTGGTGGCTTTACCGAGATAGCTTTGGAACACGGCGCCAAAAAAGTCATAGCAGTGGAAAAGGGAACTAATCAAATGAAATCCCCTCTCCGCTACGACCCCAGAATAGAATTACACGAAAAAACCGACATCTTCAATGTGACAACCAAAGAATCAGCAGCAACTGCAATGTGTTCTGCGGAACATAAAGACTTGGCCAGAGCGGCCCGGAGCGTGTCCGGAGGACACGCTGCAGTTGCTGCCCATTCTTTGGTTATCGATAATGTAGATTTAATTGTCGCAGACGTATCCTTCTTAAGCTTAACAAAGATCCTCGATTACGCTAAAAAGCACCTATCCAGTAGCAATACGGATTTCCTAGTAATGCTGAAGCCTCAGTTCGAGGCTCGCCCAGACCAACTAAATAAGGGTGTCGTCAAAAACGAAAAATTGCGTCGCGCAATCATTAAAAATTTCGAATTTTGGCTCAAGACCCACGGCTTTATCGTTGTCAAAAAACGCGACAACGACTTGGCCGGCAAAAATGGCAACTTGGAAAGATTTTATTATTTAAAGCTTGCAAAATAAATAGCATAAGCATATAATAATAGATATGAACTTATTGCATGGCGTGGGCGACTTTTTCTCCCTAGATATTGGGACAAATTCGATGCGAATCGTGCAACTTTCTGGTAGTGGCCAACACGGTTGGACTCTTCAGAAATATGCTTATGTTCCGATCACTCAACAGCTTACGCAAGATTCTTCTGACTTAGGCAAAAAACGTCTCGGCGAGGCTATTCTTGGTGCTGTCAATCAGGCTGGTATCAAAACCAAGAACATTGCTCTCGGTCTTCCTGCTAGCAAAACTTTTACCTCTATTGTTGAGACGGAGACCTTACCCGAAAAGGAACTTGCCAAGTCTTTCAAGTATGAAATCGACAAATATGTTCCGATGGCCATGAGCGACGCTAAGGCAGACTATGTCATCCTCGGCCCCAGTCCCAACGATCCAGCCAAGACCGAAGTCTTAGTCTCATCCGTTGCTAAAGAATACGCTGAGTCGACCATGGAAATGATCGAAAAAACCGGTCTAAACATCGTAGCCATGGAGCCAGAACCACTTGCCTTAGCTAGGGCACTCACCACACCTGGTGCTATCGATGCTACCATGGTGGTGGATCTCGGCGAAGGCTCTACCGACATCGTTATTATGTACAAGGACAAACCTCGCCTAGTGCGTTCTATCCCCGGTGGTGTAGATGTATTAATCCGTGCCGTAGCCAACGGCCTCAACGTGCGCGTTGACCAAGCCAGACAGTTTATCCTCAAATTCGGTTTAGATGAGAACCAAGTCGAAGGTCAGGTCTTCAAGATCTTAGGCACCCACCTCGACAATTATGCTGCAGAACTTGCCAAATCTGTCCGTTTCTTCCAGACTAAGTATATCAACGGTAGAGTTGGTGGCATCGTACTTTCCAGCTATGCCAGTATGATTCCGCTTTTCCCCGAATATATTGAAGCCAAAACCAACGTTCCCACCATGCGCGGCAACCCTTGGCAATTTGTCCGTACTACTTCCAACCAGCAACGCACCTTAGCTAACGTTTCTAGTGAATTTGCCGTCGCGATCGGCTTATCGGAAAGGAGCAACGACTAATGGCTCGCGAAATCAACCTTGTCCCAGATATCAAAAGCGAAATGATCAAAACCCTAAAACTTAGGAATTTTATCTTTTTCCTCTGTATTGTTGTAGCTGCTGCTAGCATCGGCGTTACTACTATTGTTGGCCTGATTATGGGTGGGCAGCAGCTAGCATTAGACAGCAAAAAATCTACGCTCGAGAGCCTTTCTACTAAACTTAACTCTTATAGCGATCTAGATGATTTTCTGACTATCAAGGACCAGCTTGGCAACATCAACACGTTAACTAACAACAAAAAAGTCCTTTCGCGCACCTTCAATATATTGTCCGCTCTCATTCCGACTGGCGCTGATACCATCACAGTTTCAGAATTAAATGTTAGTCTTTCTGGTGATCAACCTACTTTCTCGTTTGATGCTCAAGCTAATGCCGGCAAAGAGCCTTTCATTGACTACAATGTCCTAGACTCTTTCAAAAAGAGCATGCAATACATGCGCTATGACTATGGTAACTATGTCGATAAAAACGGCGCAATCATCCCGGCTTATTGTATGATTGAATCTGGTCAAGATGGTGCTACTTTCACCGACTCTAGCAGAGGAATTTACGCTTTTTGGACTATCAATGCCGAAGGCTGTAACCCATCTACCAACACCAAGACTGGTGACTATAATACCGAAGACTATAACGGTGAGCAGGTAGTTCGAATTTGGCGCACCCCACAATACAATGATTGGTACAAACAAACCGAAGTCGCCGGGCAACCTTACATGAGTCTAGACGGTCAAATCTCTGGCGTGGAACACTTCGAAAGCTCCTGTATTACTTATACCGGGAATGCTAGCCAAAATAGCGCTAACCCGAAATGGATCGAATCTAACGAATCTTGTCTTTTGGTCCCTGGCGGCATTGATGGTATCGCCGTCTCGGATTCATCAAACGGTCGTGGTGCCGGCGACGAACTAGTCTTGCGCTTTTCGGCCGTAATCTCGCTAGCTCCAGAAGTTTATAATTTCACCAACTCACACGTCCTCGCGATTGCACCGTCCGGTCGTCATAATGTGACCGATTCTTATGTCCAGATTCAAGCTATGTTCGGTGAACGCGCTAGAGACTGTGCGGAGGGTGACACTGTCTGTAGCACCAACACTAACAACGTGAATGGAGAAAACTAAAATGGCCAAAGAAGTAGCAATTGGCAAACGTGCAAAAATCTCAGAAGCGCAACAATACATGTTGCTTTCGGTGTTAGGCGCCGCTGTCGTCCTTGGCGTAGCGATTTCTCTCGTTATTCATTTTATTCAGCAAATCTCTTTCAATACTCGAGTTATCATGGCCGAGGATGAAGCAATCGTCTCATATTCCAACATCATCAAAAACACAGGTATCTGTAAAAGCCCAAAGGGAGACGTTTACTCCGATGATGAACTAAAAAAATGCGATCCTGACAGCATCGAGACTTCCGAAATCCCTGGCACACTTCGCGCCAACATTCTCGAAAATCTTGCTGCTAGCGACGCTCTCAATTCCGTGCCAAAAGAAGCCAGCTCTTCATGTATTAATCCGGAAACTGGCAAAAACTACACCTACGCAGATCTTAACAAAATTTACAATAACGCCAGCGGTGCTACCGAACTATCCGCTGCTAGTCAGCTCATTAAAAGCTGTTCTGCTCTTCGCGTTATCCCAGACGCCCTCCCGGCCTTCCGTAACGAAGAGGCTTTACTCGCTAGTTTGAACAAATTATTTATCGAATCCGGTTGGCAGCCAGAGTCTCTCAGCCCGAGCGGCTCTAGCAGCACCTCCACTCTCGCTCCGGGGCTCAATACTATATCAGTCAGTCTATCAGTAGAAGCAGATACTAGTACTACCATGAACGTTCTTGATAATATTGAACGCTCCATCCGCGAATTTGATATTGAGCGCGCTACTATCGAATGGGGCAGCAATAATACACTCACCCTGCAAGCGCAAGCCACAGCTTATTATATGGATGAGTCTACCGTTACTGAAACCACACAAACATTAAAGGCGGAGGATAAATAAATGAAAACAGACTTGTTTACATCTATAGTAGCTGCAATTGCTGGTGTTTTGATTGCCTTTTTCGTGACTAACTTGTTTATTGGCCCTATCGAAGAAGTCACTTACAAAACGGTTGATACTACCGTTACTGCAGAAGTTGTAAATCCTAATCCAGAAGTTTTTAATTATCGTGCCCTCAACCCGACGGTAGAGGTTTACGTTGGTGAGTGTACCGAATATGATGCTACCGGCATGTGTATAGATGAAACAGAGACTAGCTCGGGGACGAACACGCAGGAGACAAACTAATGGCCCTGCTTACCAAAGAAGCCGAAGAAAAGATTATTAATCTTTTATTAAGTGAAGGTTTAGCAGACCCAAATTTAGTCCAAGCCGTCAAAGAAGAATCAATCCGCGAAAATAAGCCGACTCTTTCTGAGCTCACTCGTCGCAAAATCATCAGCGACGATATGGTATCACACGCTACGGCTCTCATTATCGGCGTTCCTTATGTTGAGCTCAAAAATATCGACATTGATCAAGATATTTTATCAAAGATTCCCATGGAAGCCTCGACCCGCGTTATGGCTGTTCCGCTCGGTGAAAAAGACGGCATGTTAAATGTTGCCATGGTTGACGTTACTAACGTCCAGGCTACCGATTATCTTTCGACTTTAGTTAATCAGCCAATTCGAGTTTGGATGTCTTCTGAACGTGGCATCCGCGAGGCCCTCGAACAATATCACGGTGACTTTTCTGGCGTCAAAGAGGCAGTGCGCGAGACCGGGGAAGAAGCCGCTGCCGAGGCCCAAAGTAATGTCAAGACCATCGTCCAAGATTCGCCGATTTCTAAGGCTCTCACTACTATTTTGAGCTATGCCGCTAAGACTAAAGCTTCAGATATCCATATCGAACCGCTCGAAAACTCACTTATCATCCGGTGCCGTATTGATGGCGTATTAAGAAAAATCATGGAGCTCCCCAAGACTGTTGCTCCGGCCTTGGTATCACGTATCAAAATTCTTTCTAACCTCAAAATTGATGAGCACCGCATTCCTCAGGACGGCCAGTTCACGGTTTTAGTCGATGACCAAGAGATCGACCTCCGTATTGCAATTTCGCCAGTTACTTGGGGTGAGCAAGTGGTGATCCGTCTTCTCGACAAAAAAGGCGTTAGCATGGAAATCGAAAAAATGGGCATGTCCGGTCGGGCGCTTCGTTCAGTACTCGAAGGCATTAAAAAGCCAAACGGCATGATTCTGACTTCAGGCCCAACGGGTTCTGGTAAGTCTACCACCCTCTATGCGCTCATCCAAAAAATCAAATCTGAAGCTATTAATATTGTTACCTTGGAAGACCCAGTGGAGTACAAAATGGACGGCATCAACCAAATCCAGGTTAACGTTGACGCTGGACTAACTTTTGCTTCTGGTTTGCGTTCTATTTTGCGTCAGGACCCAGACGTAGTAATGGTCGGTGAGATTCGTGACTCCGAGACTGCTTCGCTTGCTGTGCAGGCCGCCCTTACTGGCCACCTCGTATTTTCTACGCTTCACACCAACTCTGCTGCCGGTATTTTGCCGCGTCTCTTGGATATGGGCATCGAACCTTTCCTCCTTGCTTCTACATTAAACGTAGTTATCGGCCAGCGTTTGGTACGCCGCGTTACTGAAAAGCGCGAAATGTATAAATCCTCCGAGATTGAAACTAAAGCCATTAATTCTGTTGTCGGCGATCTCTTACCTAAGGACAAAGAATCTGTCGCAGACGTCAGTGAAGATTTGGGCTACCCTGGCCTTCCTATCCGTAGTGACGAGTTTTACATGTTGGCCCACGGTATGGACTCCAAAGAAACGCCAGGTGGTTATGCTGGTCGTGCGGGTTTGTATGAGACCATCGATGTAGATGAAGACATTCAAAAATTAATCATCTCCCACGCTACCGCCAACGAAATTATGCGTCTGGCTAAATCAAAGGGAACTGTCACCATGCGCCAGGACGGCTTCCTCAAGGCTTTATCTGGGATTACTACTATGGAAGAAGTTAATCGCGTTGCGAGTGATTTATCGTAATACTTATGGTATAATATCATTATGGAAAACAGTGGGCAGCAAAACATAGTCAAAATAGAAACTTTACTTGAAGAATGCGTCCGACGCAATGCTTCAGATTTGCATTTGCAATATGGCTTACCACCAATTTTGCGTGTCGATGGTGTTTTAGCCCCCGTAGCTGGCACTACTGCTCTTAATGAAGAGATGGTCCGCAACCTAATCTTCGCCACTCTCGATGAAGACCAGCAAAAAATCCTCTTAAAGGATAAAGAATTCGACTATTCTTTTGCTTTTGGTGATATCGCCCGTTTTCGCGTTAACGCCTTCCACGAACGTGGCAAACTCGCCGCCGCTTTCCGCTTAATTCCCAATAAAATTCAGGGAATCAATGAACTCGGTATGCCTGCCATCGTTGAAACTTTTGCAGAGTTCCCACGCGGCCTAGTCCTTGTTACGGGCCCGACTGGCTCAGGTAAGTCTACTACACTAGCTGCTTTAGTAGATAAAATCAACCGCGAAAAATCTACCCACATCATTACCATTGAGGACCCGATCGAATTTACTCACAAATCCCAACGTAGTGTTATCGCTCAACGCGAAGTCCACTACGACACTTTCAGCTTCGCCGCAGCACTTCGCTCGGTCCTCCGTGAGGATCCTGATGTAGTGCTTATCGGCGAGATGCGTGATCTCGAGACCATCCAAGCCGCCATCACTATCGCCGAAACTGGCCACTTGGTGTTTGCTACGCTTCACACCAACTCGGCTGCCCAGTCTATCGACCGTATGATTGACGTCTTCCCGGCCCACCAGCAACCACAAATCCGTTCTCAGCTCTCTAATATTTTAATGGCGATTTGTGCTCAGAGGCTTGTCCCGGCCATCGGCGGCGGTCGTGTGGTAGCTGCCGAAATTATGGTAGCTAACTCTGCGATTCGCACTCTTATCCGTGACGGCAAAACTCACCAAATCGATACCGCTATTCAGACTGGCGCCGATCAAGGTATGCAGACTATGGATCGTACTCTCGCCAAACTTATCCAAACCGGTGTTATCTCTTATGATTCTGCCCGCGAATATGCCGTAGACATTAACGAACTAAATAGGTTAGTCAAGGGCTAAAATGAAGCGCTTTAAGTACAAAGCCAAGGAGAAAGAAACTGGCAAAGTCGTCAAAGGCAATATCCAGGCCGAAAACGAACAAACCGCCGGACGGCTTTTGATTGACCAAGGCTACGTCCCTCAATCTGTAGTCGAGGAAGGCGAAGGGCTTCTCGGTGGCAAAAGTCGCGTCACTAATAAGGACCGAATCACTTTTACTCGCCAGCTTTCTACTTTGATTGGCGCCGGGTTGCCACTTGCTACTTCACTACGTACCGTAATCGACCAGACTCAAGGTAGAGGCATGAAAGCCATTGCCGAGGAGATTCTGACTAACGTAGAATCAGGGAAGAGCCTTTATGATGCTTTCGCTAATCACCAAGACGTCTTTAATGGTGTTTACCTGGCTTTGATTCGTGCTGGCGAAACTTCCGGTACTCTTGATCTTGCGCTCAAACGCTTAGCTGATCAGGAAGAAAAAGACGCCGCCATGATGAGCAAAATTAAAGGTGCGTTAGTCTACCCGGCTATCATTTTGGTGGTGATTATTGCTGTGCTTGCTTTCATGATGATTGCCGTGGTTCCGCAGGTCAAGAATCTCTACGAAGACATGGGGGAAGAACTACCGGGTCTTACTCAGTTCCTTGTTAATATGACAGACTTCTTTGGTAACTTTTGGTGGTTAGTCCTTATTGTACTTGGCGCCATCGGCGGCGGAATCTTTTATTTCGTCAAAAAAACACCAATCGGTCGCAAGGTCATGGACTCTTTCAAAATTCACGTCCCAATCTTTGGCGGACTCTTCCGTAAGCTTTACGTTTCGCGGTTTGCTCGTACTGCCGAGATGATGCTTGCCACCGGCGTGCCAATGTTGGATTCTATTACAATTGCTATTGGTGCAGTTAACAACGTAGTAGTAGAAGAAGAATACAGCAAGTCGCTCGAAACCATCAAAGGCGGCAAACCTCTCTCCGAAGCTCTAAAAGATCGCGAATATATGTTGCCACTTGTGCCGCAAATGTCTTCTATCGGTGAACAATCTGGTAAAATCGACGAAATGCTTGGCAAAGCTGCCCAAGTTTATGAAAACGAATTGGATGAGCAAATCAATAGCATCTCCACCATGATCGAACCAATCCTTATGGTGATCATGGCCGGTTTAATCGGTGTAGTGGTGGGCGGTACTCTGCTTCCAATTTACTCACTTGTGAACTCAGTCGCTACATAATTCATCAAGCTGGCTCTGTGCTTAAACTCCCGTGAAAGGGAGTTTTTTATTAGGGTAGGGAACAAAACAAATGTCGCAGAGCAGTGGTTTTAAGACATTCCAACAGAGATGAATCAAAAAAATTGACTAAAAAAGCGAAAACATTTTAGCGCAAAACAGAACCTATAAAATCATTAAAAATACCTTAAAAAGCTATTGCTTTTTGAAAATTATTTGCTATCATGAAATAAAGGTTACATCGCTCAACCACTGTTGTGCGATGTAAAGCTTAAAAATCTAGAAAGGATTTAACATGGCAAAACAAAATACTAACTCTAAAAAAGGCTTCACCATCATCGAAGTCGTGCTCGTGTTGGCTATCGCGGGTTTGATTTTCTTGATGGTATTCGTAGCGCTTCCAGCCTTGCAGCGCTCGCAGCGTGATACTCAAAGACGTAATGATATGTCTAGAGTAGATACCTCATTGGTGCAGTATCAGACAAATAACATGTCTGCCGGTAATAATACCACGGCTTTACCTCAAGGGCCGAGCTACTGGGCTGCATGTAAAGACGGAGGCTTTACGACCAATTGTACCGCAGAAAGTAATTCTGGCGGTTCAGAAAACCCAGACGTAGCTAGGGAGTTCGTCAGAAGATACCTCAACGCTGGTACGGATTCCACTACAAATACTTTCCAAGATCCAGATGGCGTATTTTACAGTATGTACATTTCTGGAAATATAGGTGGTAAGACTATAGCTCAAGCGGAAACAAGTGTTCCAAGCGCAAATGCGGCAATAATAACAAAAGATAGCACTAAGGGCTTTACAGTAGGCGCTGACTATAAGGCTCATATTGTATTTGTAATTCCTGGAGGCAAATGTGATGGTGAGTATGTTGTTCCGGACACGTCTCGTCACTTTGCAGTGATGTATCGTCTTGAAGGTGCAGGTGTTTACTGTATCGACGATCAGTAGAATTAGCCGAGCTAATCCAACAAAATACTCCCAATTGTCGGGAGTATTTTGTATGCGGAAAAGGAAGCAAGATTGACTTCTGCGCATGCGTATGGTAGGATCAACTTAAGGTTGTTTTAGTTGCTCTTCTTTTGAGGAGCAACTTTCAGTTTAATATTGATTTTTATTTCTTCAACATTAACTTCCATTCCAACCTCCTTTCTCCTTACCACGTTTTTAAACTACGCCAATCCCGCTTCCTGCACCACTGTATAGCACGGGCACCAAAAACATTCAACCCCCAACCAGACCTATGTATTTGCGCAGTAGACCCCAGCTCCTTCAAGCCTATACAGTGTTGCGATCTTCCGTGGGTTAGAAGTCTTTACGGCACTCTCTCCGCTACACTCAGCCTGCAACACTACGTATAGCTGATAATCATTAGGGAATGACGAGTCGCTTAAGCCAGACAATTCGCTATTACTGCAATTTTGCCCCGCCCTCGTTGCGCTACAATTTAATACGTACAATTTATAATGTTCTCCATCCGGATCTACAAAACGATCACCCAAGTAATCAGCATAAAATCCTTCCCATTCGCTATAGTCTTCATCACTTTCGTCCGTAATAATTCTATCCCACATAACCCTGGTGCTCGATAGTCCAGACAAGGACGGTAACGCCCCCCGATTATTCGTCTGATATTTCTTCACCGTTTCGAGGAAGCTCAAAATATCGTCCCGTCGCCTGGAGTCTCTCTGTTGTCGTTGCAATTGCGGCAGGGCAATAAACACCATCAAAAATATCAACCCGGCAATAGCCAGTACTAAGGATACTTCAATAATCGTAAAACCAGTTTTTTTCTTTAATTCACCCTTTTTCATAATTCTCCTTACGCTTAATTATAGATTATTTTTCATGAAACGCAACCCTGCGTCATAATAAAGTGTTACAATAAGGTCATGCAAATTCTATTTTTAACTTTACTCTTTATCCTCGGCGCTTGCTTCGGCTCGTTTCTTTGTTGTCAAGCTCGTCGCCTGCATCTCAAACAAACCGCAAAGGGGAAGACCAAGCAAAAATTCAATGCTCGCTCCGTCTGTCTGCACTGCGACTATCAACTAAAATGGTACGATAATATCCCGATTATTTCCTGGATATTCCTGTGCGGCAAGTGTCGCAAATGCAAGAAAAAAATCGGCTTTGCTGAAATCCTTTCCGAATTAGGACTGGCGCTAGCCTTTCTCGCATTGGGCACTACTATAGATCCAGTAACCGCAAACATCATGGAATGGGCTATATTCATTACCACGCTAGCGCTTACAATAAGCCTAGGCTTTTTGGCTATTTATGACGGTTCTTACGGAGAACTCCCAACTAAATACTTGGTGCTATCTATTATTTGTGCCATACTGATATCATTTCTGAAAGAATGGGCTAGTCTCTCCGTTTCTGCCTTTTCGCCACAAAATATTCTCGAGCCCCTAGCTTCTGCGGCAATTCTCGGAGGGATTTATCTAATTCTTTATCTTGTCTCCAATGGCAAGTGGGTAGGAGATGGCGATTGGTTGCTTGGCACCGCACTAGGTCTCGCGCTCGCTAGCCCGTGGCTTTCTATTATAACTCTATTTATCGCCAACGTCTTAGCTTGTCTCGTTATGGCCCCGGTCGTCAAAAAATCCAAAAATAAACGCATCTATTTTGGCCCTTTTATGGTTATCGCGTTTATAATCACTCTCACTTTTGCTGACTTTTTCTACTACGCCATCGGCATGTAAATCGCCAAAATTACCTCTCCCAGCTCTAGTTTTATAAAAATTCCACATTTTTATAAAACTTATGCTATATTATATATATTACATGGTCATACAGAGAGGTAATTACGTGAAAAAACGAAAACATATTTCATTGAGCAAAAAAATCATCGCGTCAATACTTGCAGTCGGGCTGGTATTCTTGGTACCGGGCAAATCTTCGGCTGTCACCATTGACGGACTAGCCTATTTCGTTGGTAGTACTACCGAATACCACTATATCGCTAACGTCACTAGCGCTTTTGATGTTCGTGGCAAAATCAATGGTAGCAACACTTACAATTTTCAAACTACCTATAAAAACGGCGGTTACACAGTAGATTTCGAAGTAGACGGCGTCAATCGTTCCGTGCAACGGGTTAGCAACGGCACCACCGTGACTAATAAAGGCGTGCAGCTCACTTTGATTTCTGAAACTACTAATAATGGCTTAGATGTGCACCTCCACATCTACAACCCCGAAAGCAACGGCGAACATACTTACCGTGTAGCCATGACTGCAGATGTTCAGCTAGGTTCCAACGACTACGCCGCAATCTACAAAAAGGATCATTCCGGGCTAGTGGTAACTCAAGACGACGCCACCAATTCAGAAGATTATGGTGCTAAAGTGTTTATCGACTTTACTCCAAGCGTCAACACTTCTTGGTTAGGAGATTACAAAAACAGAGCCGCCAATAAATACACGGATGGCACCGTCTCTGCCTACACCGTAGCAGACAAGGTAGATACGGCCGCAGCATGGTCGTGGAACGGCAATGTTTCTGGTGGTGAAACTGCTAACCTTACTACAAGTTATAAACTCACCGAAACTAACACTACCAAAGTCTATTTCTACGATCAAGACGGCGAATTAGTAGACGAAAAAGAAGCTCTCGTAGGCGGCGCTCTTGCTCTGCCAAACCTTAGCGAACCAGAAGAAGGCTACCTACATGTATGGTGCGAAGACGCTAGCGACGATAGTACTTGTTACGGCGGTGGGGCATCTATCATCGTAGAAGAGGACGACCTCAGTTTATACGAAAATTACATTGTCGATCCAACTTACGTCAAAACTAGCACAATCTCGTTCTATGACCAAAACAATAGTCTAGTAGACAAAAAAGAAGCCCCAGTCGGCGAGGAAATCACTCTCCCCACTTTGAGTGAGCCAGAAGAAGGCTATCTCCACCTGTGGTGTGCAGACACTGTGGATCTCACCACTTGTTACGAGGGTGATTCTAGCATTGTCGTGGGAGATGATAATCTAAGTCTTCACGAAGCTTTCTTCAAGGATCCATCTTACGTTAGGACCAATAAAATTTCTTTCTATAATCAAGCCGGTGAGATAGTTGAAGAAAGAGATGTCCCAGTTGGCGAAGAAACTATATTACCAAACCTTACCGCACCAGAAGAAGGTTACTTGCACTTATGGTGCGAAGATAGTACAGACATAAACACATGCCATGCTGGCGGCGCTACTATCGTAGTAGAAGCAGATTTGAGTTTGCACGAGTCTTATATCGAAGATCCAAATTACGTTAGAACTAACAAAATTTCATTCTACGACCAAGCTAATGTTTTGTTAGAGGAAAGGGAAGTGCCAGTTGGTGAAGAAACCACCCTTCCAGCTCTCAGTGAACCAGAAGAAGGTTACCTTCATCTATGGTGCAAAGACTCCACAGATATAAACACTTGCTATGCTGGAGACTCCGTAATCACAGTAGAAGAGGACTTAGACCTCCACGAAGCCTACATTACAGATCCTTCCTATGTACCTCCAGTAGACCCTGTTGACGATCCAGATAATCCAGATGACCCTATCGACCCGGTTCCTTCTGACGATCCCACGGATGAACCTGTCGATAATCCTACGGACAATCCGTCCGATGCACCTTCAGAGGATAATTCATCCAATATTGCCGACAACTCTTCAACGGGCGACAACGCAGTAATATATGAAGTCCAAAGCGTCACGTACAGCAACAATACTGTCAGGGTTAATACCGTTACAAATGTAGATCCTACCCCAACAGACAACAACGACACGGAAGAAGTAGCTACGACATCCGGTCAATCAAATAATACCAGCAGCACCAACAATTCCGATTCTCTTGAAAAAACCGATCCGCTCGGTGTCACTAGTAGGGACAACAGCAGTAATGGAATTTGGGATATACTAAAAATCATTTTGCCATGTTTAGCACTATCATTATTCTCATTCTTCTTCTTTATCATTCTCTTCAAACGTAAAAAAGATGACGACGAAGAGGAGGAAGAGTCCGCGCAAAAGTCTTGACAAGCATAAGCATTTTCAGTAAAATCAAACCATAAAGGTTATACAACAATCTAAACAATAGAGAAAGGTTATAAAAAGAGAGGTTTCGTTTATGAGCGATAGCAATATCATAATAAAC
>NZ_PRLM01000003.1 GCF_004138395.1 Candidatus Nanosyncoccus alces
GGCTGGCAAGTAATGTTCGGCGCTTCCGACAGTTGTTCTAAGATAAAATCGCGATATTCTTTGGTGCTTGCCACATTACGCTTTCTTCCATCTCTTGAGTGTTGGAAAAACTTTCGTGCAATATTCTTTCATTTGCTCGTTCGTCATACCGGCCTGTTCGCCAAACTTCGAGCACATTTCGATATATTCTTCCATGGAAACTTTATCTACGAATTCACCATCTTTGTAGCACCACTTACAATAATCTTTATTAATACTGCCGTCTTTTTCAGTAGAGTACATATCTTCTGAAGTTAGCGGCATTGCACAGCTTTGGCAAATAGTTTGCTCCATAAAAGATCCTTTGTTTACTTACTACAATTATACCATTGATGACAAAAAGAGAGTGTCGCCAGCTCCAAAGGAGCCTTGTTCCACTCTCTATTAATTCTGCTACGTATTGACTTTTTGGCCCCGATTTGATATAATGTAAGTATATTCCGATGCGGGTAATTCGAACGGAGTAATACCTAAGAAGAGCCCGTTTTTTGCTATTTCTTTTTCTTGTATTCAATCTTTTTCTTGACGCCAGTGTTATCTAGAAAATCTACGTATTTTGGCGTAAATGGACGGTAAAGCGACGAAGTAGAATGGCGATTTGGTGCTAATAATTTAGCGAAACGCTCTTTCTCAATAAGATATTTAACCATTTTATAATAGTCTCCATCGCCAGAAACAAGAACTACATTATCAAATTGCTCCTTGTCGGCGATTTTTGACATTACGGTAAAGACGATATCGGTATCTACGTTGCCTTTCTTCTTGCCAATCATACTTTGGCTATGCTCACGGAATACGAGAATGAAGCCTGCAGTCTGGATCTTTTCGTACAGGTCTTGGTTATCTTCGTCTACTGCGCCTAGGAAATAGTAAGCTTTTTCGATATCATAGCGTTCTTTGAGATATATTCTGAAGCGTACCAAATCAACTGTCCACGAATTAGCTTTCGTGTTCATGTAGAGATTTTGTCCATCTATGAACGCTTGATTACTCATACTCTATATTATACCATTTTTCTTGGTCTTTAGATCATAATCACTAATTATACCATTGACATTGTATTTCTTTTATTTTCTTCATTATCATTGTTTTGGTTTCTACAGCTCCAGTTAAGTCATATATCCTTAAAAGTTAAAATCTCTTTGCCTGCAAAAGTATACCTCAGAACTCGCAAGGCATCAGAATAGGGTATTCCTTTTTAGGCATAACCTTGATCTTAGTCATGTATTCAGGGTGGTCAATACACTAGTCCACCACCATGCAAAGCCGAGCAACAACGTCTGGTCGCCCCTCATCACAGGGGAACCTGTGGAAAACTCAGGTTCGAAGATGAAATTAAAGGGTGATTTAATCTCAAAAATCACCCTTTTTTGTGCGTCGATTTTTTCAGATAATTCTGCGTCGTCTCAGAAAAGAAAATAAATTTTCTTTTCACTTGTCTCCTTGAACTATCGAGGTTCGAAACCATATTTCGTACCAAAATGTCCTTTTCGACGAGATCTCCTTTTTCTAATCTGTCAATAACAATGGTTGAAGAGCTCAAAACCACCGAATATAAACTTTTGTTGGCTATATGAAAGGATGTATACCGCAGGGTATTTATCAAAAAGCCTCCTTTACAGGTGGCTTTTTGAAGTAAATTTATAAACCTAATTTGAGAGATGTTAGGACGACATAGTCATAACATGATTGCCAGACGGTCTTTTCTTTGCCGAGTTTGTTTGGATTTCTAAAGACTAGTGCTTGCTCGATGAGTCTTCTAACTAGTTCACCTTTGTGTTTGCTAAAGAAGCTTACCGGAGATGTTTTCCATGAGCATCCTTCGTCTGTTACTTCGACTAAAGCGCGGAAGGAGGCAAGAATCGGATATATGAATGAACTTGGGATAGCATATGAAGTTGTAGTATTTTTGAACGGCAACTCCACGGAATCTTGCTTTTTTCGATTCACGCCTTCTAATGCGCCAAATTTGCCGCCAATGTCATTCCATGTTGCAGGCATCTGTTCGTAAATTTCGTCGCGAAGGACTAAGATTTTTGGCAATAGCGGAAGGTATTTTTGCAGTCTTTGACGGTTATCTTCGGCGTCCGCGTATTTCAAAACGGATGATTTTCCAGAGTAGGCAATTACTGGGTGATTATTATCTCCGAACCCTTCGCGGTCAAAACAGATAAGATAAGACAAAATCTCTTTGACGTCGATATCTTTTCGGCTTCCATCTTCGTTGAATTCAGTTTCCTTATATGCAATTCTGTTTGCATAGGGCTCGTTTTTAAGAATTTCCTTAATAATGTCAAAGTGTTGTGAAAGGTTGGCTAGGCTTTGGTCTTTTACTTGTGTAGATGTGTTTCTAGCTCCTACAATCTCGGTTGTCTCATCTTTAGAGGTAATACCTTCTAGGATTTCCAGTTTTACGTAGGCGTTGTTTAAATTTGTGTCCGCTTTTTCATCTTCTGCTAGCGAATCAAATGCCTCACGAATTACTGCGTATGTATGGCCGCCGTCTAGAAGACCGTGCATTGTTTTATCTGAAAATTCTACCGCTAATATGTTTGATTCATTATTGAAGGATACACTTTCGGATAGTAGAGTCAAACCTCTGTTTCTAAACAAGAAACATTCCGGTTGGTTTTGTAATGAATCGGCAATTCTTTTTGCTACGCCGGAAGATTTGTTTGGATCGCGCGGGTTAATGCCCCTCCATTCTTCAAGGTCTTTTGGTAGGTCTTTTGCTTTGAGGACGGCAAGATAGATCTTTTTACCTTCCTGTTCAAATGGTGTGCTAATGCGTCGGAAAGAAACAACTGGCATCGTAATTTTGGTTGTAGTGGTCATATCGACTCCTTATTAGTTAGATATTATTAACAAGCCGCATTGAGAGCGGCCGGATTCATGCATATCTATCTATTTCAAAACAAGAGTTAAATGTTAGAAATACTAAACACCTTTTCGAGCGTTGACTACGAAACACTGCAGAAGGGGTAGTCTTAAAACGTATCTTCTACCAGCGACTGGTCTTGCATGAGGAAACCAGGTAGGCTTGAGGCGATAGTAACATGTTGCGAGGTCAGTGTCAAGACTGGGTAATATAAGCTAGCTTACTGGGATATTGAAATACTTTGTTATTATTAGTGATTTGACGTTGACTACGAGAAAGAATAAAGTAGTAGTATATCATCGTATGATATAATTGGCTTATAAAAAGGAGTTTTATGAAGCGAGTTGGGCCAATTGTTTGGGGACTAGCAATTATTGCGTTAGGGGTGATATTTGGCGGGAATGCGGCGGGGCTGTTTAGTTTTAACGTATTTTTTGATGGGTGGTGGACGCTGTTTATTATTATACCGAGTGCGATTAGTTTGATTACGGAAAAGGAGAAGTTGTCTAGCTTAGGGTTTTTAGCGGCGGGGGTGATACTGCTGCTCGCGGCACAGAATGTGTTTTCGTATGAAGTGGCTTGGAAGGTGATAGTGGCGGTATTTTTAGTAATGATTGGGATTGGTATAATTGTAAAAAGTATTGTTGGCAATAAAAATGACAAGGAAGTAGAGAAGAAAATTGAGGATTTGAAAAGCGATAAGGTGATGGATTCACAAATTGCAATTTTTTCGGGGAGCGAGAGGACTTATAATGACGAAACTTTCACTGGGTCTAACCTAGTGGCGGTATTTGGCGGAGTGGATTTAGATTTAAGGGAAGCAAAATTCACTAAAGACACGGTGATTAAGGCGTTTTGTTTATTTGGTGGGATTGATATAAAGGTGTCGGAAGACGTGCAAGTGAAAATAAAATCTGGTTTTATCTTTGGTGGGGCGTCGGACGAGCGAAAGAGTAGTGCCGGCAAGGGTAAGTATACGATTTATCTGGATGCGGCTGGCGGGTTTGGTGGCGTAAGTGTTGGCGATACTGTGAAAGCAAGGAAAAAGTAGAAGCTAACTATTTTGCTATTTGTCGAGTAGCATTCTGTAAGAATGATAGGTCAGGTCATGTTATAATGTAGGTACATTTAAGTGGAGGTGATAAAATGTGCGGAATTGTAGGGTATGTAGGTAAAGGGGAAGCGCAAGGTTTTTTGTTGTCTGGCCTTAAGAGGTTGGAGTATCGTGGCTATGATTCGGCCGGAATAGTGACGATAGCGGAGGATGGTACGGCGACTTTGATTCGGGCAAAGGGAAAAATTGCGAATTTGGAAGAAAAATTAGCTAAAAGTCGGCGGAGCGATAAGATTGGTATAGGCCATACGCGTTGGGCTACACATGGCGAGCCGAGTGAAGAGAACGCTCATCCGCACAAAGCGGGCGATATATATTTGGTACACAATGGAATAATTGAGAACTATAAAGAGTTGAAGAAGACTTTAACAGAGCATAAGTTTGAGTCCGAGACGGATTCGGAAGTGTTGGCGGCGTTGGTTAATTCATTCTACAAGGATGGAAAGTATCCTTTGGTAAATGCTGTGGTGCAGGCTTTGAAGCTGGTGCAGGGTACATACGGGATAGCAGTGGTATCTAGTAAAAACCCGGAAGAAATAGTGGTGGCGCGGAGTGGTTCGCCGTTAGTGATTGGAATCGGAAACGATGAGACTTTGATTGCGAGTGACGCTTCGGCGTTGGTGGGTCATACAAAGCGAGCGATATATTTGAATGACGGAGAAGTGGCGAGGTTAACTAAAAATAGTATTGAAGTTAAAACTTTGAACTCCGAGCCGGTATCGGCAAAAGTGGAAGAAATCGAAACGAATTTGGCGGCGATTCAGAAGGGAGGTTATGAGCATTTCTTATTAAAAGAGATAGTGGAACAGCCGAACTCTTTGAAAGAGACGTTGCGTGGACGGGTAAATGTGGAAAATGGTACGGTGCATTTGGGCGGTCCAGGACTCACAGAAGCGGAACTTCGCAAGATTAAACACTTAATTATAGTGGGATGCGGCACAGCATATCACGCGGGGCTTTTGGCAGGATATTATATCGAACAATTTACGCCAGAGATTACGATTGAAACGGTGATAGCGAGTGAGTATCGTTATCGTTCGGCATATATTCCAAAAGATGCAGTAGCGCTAATTGTGTCACAGTCTGGAGAAACGGCAGATACTTTGGCGTGTTTGCGCGAAATTAAGAAGCAGGGAATTAAAACGATAGGGATAGTGAATGCGATTGGCTCGACGATTGCACGAGAAGTAGATGGTGGTACATATGTGCATGTGGGTCCGGAAATTTCGGTGGCTTCTACGAAAGCGTTTACTTCGCAAGCGATAGCGATGGTGATGTTTGGGTTGACTATAGCACAGGCGAAGGGAGTGAAACCGGGAGTTTTGCGGCCGTATGTGGAAGAAATTGCGAAGTTGCCGGAAGAGATTGGTAAGGTGTTGAGTGGTGTACAGCCAGAAGTAGAAGAAATTGCAAAAAAATACGCTGATTATGATCACGCAATATATTTGGGACGTGATACGGCTTATCCAACGGCGATGGAGGGAGCACTAAAACTAAAGGAGATATCCTATGTAGATGCAAATGCGTATGCGTTTGGTGAACTAAAACATGGACCGTTGGCGTTGGTGGATGATAGATTTTTTGAGTTGGCGCTTTTGCCAAAGGGCGCGCTTTATGATAAAGCGATTTCTAATGTACAAGAGGTATTGGCGCGGGGTGGTCATGTGATAGCAGTGACGAATGTGGCGGACTTTGACATGCCGGTAGAGGGTGTTGTAAAAATTACAACAGATATTGAGATGTTCGCACCGGTGTTAATGAATTTGGTGTCGCAGTTGTTTGCATATTATATGACAATCGCTAAGGGATACAATGTAGACCAGCCTCGCAATCTTGCCAAGTCCGTTACCGTAGAGTAAAATTAAGATATGCGGAAAAAATCCGATTTTGTTTTAAGATTTTGTTTAATTTTGGGGGATGCGGTAGCGTTGATACTGTCGTTTGCGATGGCATACTTTGTTCGGGTGCATGTGGATCCGCGACCGTATGTGTTTGAGTCTCAGCTTTTGGATTTTACGATGACGATAGTGTTTTTGGTGCCAATAATGTTGGTGATTTTAGTAGCGTTGGGGTTATATAAAAAATCTATTTTTCTAGGGAGATCTAGATTTCCGGAAAGGATGAGGCTGGTGTTGGCGGCGGTGCTTTCGGTAGCGGCGCTCATAGTATATGATTTCTTTGTGGGGGAGAATTTATTTCCGGTGAGAGTGATGGCGGTGACAGCAGTGGGGTTATGTTTTGTGTTTTTGCTAATTGAACGGATAATTGTGAGATTGTTTATCCGACAGGTTTTTAAGAGTGATTATGGCGTAAAGCGAGTAGTGATTGTCGGAAACCATAAGAACACTGAATACTTGGCAGATTATATTACGTCTACGCCGGAGTGCGGCTATAGATTAGCGGGAATTGTGGCGAACCGGAGGTATATTCCGCGGGACTTAAAAACTCATCAGTACTCATCGTTAAAAGATGCTTTGAAAAGGGCACGGGCGGATGTGATTTTTCAGACCGATGAAAAATCTACAGAGTATGTGTATAAGCAGGCAGTTTTGAGGCACTTGTTATATTATTTTGTGCCAAGTGAGACGGCGCTTTCATCGCATTTTGGGGAGCTTGAGTTAGTAGGAAATACTCCGGCGGTATTAGTGATGGCGACACCACTGACCGGTGGATACGCGGTGATTAAAAGGACGTTTGATATTTTGTTTAGTTTGGTGGCGATAATCGTTACGGCGATTCCAATGATGATCGTCTGGTTAGTACTAAAGTTGACGGATTTTAAACATTCGCCGATTTACAAGGATGACCGATTAACGCAGTATAATCGAAAATTTAAATGTTATAAGTTTCGGTCGATGAAATCTAAATATTCGGGGCTGACGGCAGAAGAAGCGTTTATTAAGATGGGTAAGCCAGAGTTAATTAAAAAATATCGTAAAAACGGTGATTATATGAAGAATGATCCGCGGATTACGACGGTAGGGAAGTTTATTCGGAAGACTTCGTTGGACGAATTGCCACAGCTTTTTAATATTTTGAAAGGTGATATTTCCTTGATAGGCCCGCGAGCGCTTTTGCCGGGAGAATTACGTGATTATGGTGATAGATCGCTTTTGTTGACGGTAAAATCTGGGCTGACAGGATTTGCTCAAGTGAGTGGGCGGAGAGACATCTCGTTTGAGGAACGAAGAGCCTTAGATATTTATTATGTGAGGAACTGGTCGCTTGCTTTGGATCTTTCGATTTTTTTCAAGACAATTGCGGTGGTATTTAGACGCGAAGGAGCCAAGTAGTGAAGGCGAAGGTGCGGCAAAAATACAGTGGTAGTACGAAAGTGCGCAAAGAATTTGTCGGGTTAAAAGTGGCTTTGGTGTGTGATTGGCTAACGAACGTAGGAGGAGCAGAAAAACTGTTGCTACGTATTCACGAATTATTCCCGGAGGCACCGATTTATACTTCAAAATACGATCTGAAGGGGATTGATTGGTTTAAAGATGCGGAGATTAGAACCGGATGGTTGCAGAACTTTCCGAGTAAGATGCGGCGGATTTTGGGTCCTTTGAGACAGTGGTATTTTTCGCATTTGGATTTGTCGGAATATGATTTAATTATTTCGGTGACAGGTGCGGAAGCGAAGGCTGTGAAGTCTGGTCGGAGACTTCACGAAAAGGGGAAGAAGAATGTGAAAAATCCGGATGGGCTTCACATATCATATTGTCATGTGCCGACGCAGTATTATTGGCAGATGTATGATGATTATGTGGAAAACCCGGGTTTTGGTGTGCTGAACCCGTTTGTGAGATTTTTCTTTAAGTTGTTGGTGAGACCTTTGCGTAAGGCGGATTTGAAGGCTGCGCAAAATCCAGATTATTTTGTGACGATTTCTGAGTATGCGAAGGATGCAATAAAAAAATATTATGGACGAGATTCTGTGGTGATACACCCGCCGGTGGAGGTAGAAGATTTTAAGGCGGGCAAGGTTATGACTTCGTTTGAGCCGTATTACGTTGTTACTTCCCGACAGGTGAATTGGAAAAGATTGGATTTGGCAGTGCAAGCGTGTATGATGACGCAGCGACGTTTGATGGTAATAGGCGAAGGCCCGGAACACGAGAAACTCGTAAAAATGGCGGAAGGATCGGACTTGGTGAAATTTTTGCCATTGAAGCAAAAGAGGGAGTTATCAAAATATTTGGCGGGATCTCGGGGGTACTTATTCCCTAGTTTGGAGCCGTTCGGAATAGCTCCAGTGGAGGCGTTAGCAGCTGGTTGTCCGGTGGTAGCGTATGGAGTTGGGGGCGCAAAAGATTATATAAAAGATGGAGAGAACGGATTATTGTTTGAGCCGCAATCAGCGAAAGCTTTGGCGGAAGCGATTTTGAAATTTGAGAAGATGAGTTTTGATCGTAAAAAGGTGGCAGAGACAGTAAGTGATTTTGGAATAGGAAGATTCGACAAGGAACTAGTTGGGTTTGTGCGAGGGAAGGTAGAAAAAAAGAATGGAAAGAATTAAGAAAGGCTATCGGTTTTTGATATATATTTTGCCGGCGACGTTATTTTTTTCTTATTATCCATTAATTTCTTTGGGCGCGAGCGAGTCGATGAATTTTGAACTTTCTTTGCCAATTTTATGGTTAGTGATTTTTGATGTGGTGGCGTTGTATCTTTTGATAAAAAAGAGGGCGTTAGGTGGGATTTGGAAAGATTGGAAGTGGCTGCTATTCCCTATTTTTGTGACGTTATCAGCATTTTGGTCAATGAATTTTTTGAGGGGATTATTGACGGTAGGGGTATTGTGGCTATTGTATTTTGCGGGATACGCGTTTTGGAATCTTAAGAGTTTATTTTTGGAAGTCGGTTTTAAAGAAAGATTTTGGAAGATATTTTTCGGATCAGCACTTGTGGCGTGTGGGTGGTGTTGGGCGCAGTGTATTTTGGATTTGGCTGGAGTACCAAGAGAGGGGAGTTTGATGTGTGCGGGGTGCACATATAGGATGTTTGGATTTCCGCATCCGAATGGGTTTGCGATAGAGCCGCAATTTATGGGGAATTTATTGTTGGCGCCAGCGATAATGGCAGGATATATGTTAGAAACTAAAGCAATACTCACTAAGGACACACTCAAGGGCGTTCGCTCAAGCTTACGGTACTTAGTGAGTATTGCTTTAGTTTTTGTATTGTCCGCAACTTTGTTCTTGACGTTTTCGCGGGGAGCGATCTATGCTTTTGTGGTAGCGGTGATTTTTATGGTAGCGGTGGAAGGGGTGTGGCAGAAGACTTGGCGAGTTTGTAGAACTTTCCTAGTGGTTGCCGGGGCTTTTGTGTTTACGTTGAATTTGCAAGGGATAATGGCACAAGTTGGCCCAACGGATGATACGTATGGAAGTGGGGTGGCGAAGGTTTTGAACCATTTGTCGCTTGGAGTCGTTGACATTCGTTCTGATATTAATGAGGGGGAAGAAGATGCTCTAGAGGAACAAAACGTGCCTATGCTAGAGGAAGTAGAGGGGCATGATGAGAATGAAGGGGAGCAGGCGGTGTTTGATGGGTATGTAGAAGAATCTACTGATACGCGGGTGCGATTGTCTAATGCGGCGGTAGATGTGTGGCGAAAAGATTTTGGGACTATGCTGTTTGGAGTAGGGATTGGGGGAGCTGGACAGGCACTTTATGCAAATGGGTTGTCCCCGGCACCAAAAGAGATTATACAGAATGAATATGCAAGTTTGCTTTTGGAGACAGGTTTAATAGGTGTTGTTTTATTGATTTTGACGATTATATTGATAGTACGGGCGGCAATGAAGAGCGTGATAGCTCCAGTAATATTGACTTTGACAGTGGCATATGCGATTACTTTGTTGTTTTTCTCTGGTTTGCCAAATGCGCTACATATTTATTTGTTGCCGGCGCTTTTTATATCTCTTTACGGAAAAAGTTTGTATCGTAAACAGTAGCACCGTGGTTTTTGTAAAATTGTTGAGCGATTTCGCGGCCATTGCCACAGGTGAATTCTAGGTTTTTGCAGCCTTTTTCAGCGGCCCATTCTAGGATTACTTGCCAAAGGGCCGAGCCGATGCCTTTGCCACGGACAGTTTGATCGGTGACGAAATCTTCGAGATAAGCGTTTCTGCGAATAATTGGCCCCATGTGAACGGAGAGCGTTGCTATACCAATGATTTTGTCTTCCTCTGTGGCGATGAGCATGTCGTGGTAAGGAGAAGAGATGAGCTCTTCGAACCATTCACGAGGAATTTCGCCGCGGTCTTTGCCGCTGCGGGAAAGTTGGATTAGTAACTTTCGAATTTGGTTGGCGACTTCGGGGGTGTATTTTTCGAGTTTGGCGATTTTCATAAGATTTCTCCTAACTTATTCTTTAGTTCGTTGGCGAGGGTAGTGATTTCCTTTTTGTCCTTGCCCCACATAGTAATACGGATTAGGTTTTCAGTGCCGGAGGGGCGGACAAGTAGGCGACCTGAGGTAGTTTGTAACTTTTTTTCATATTCCAGGAGTAGGTTTTTGATTTCTGGGTTTTTTAAGTGTTGTTTTTGTGTGGGCGAAGCTTCTAGTGAAAGATTAACTTGGGGAAATTTAGTGATGGTTCTAGCAAGTTCGGCTAGGTTTTTATGAGTAACTAAGACCACTTTGCACATTAATAGGGCGGCGAGCATGCCGTCGCCGGTGGCTTCGCCTGGTAAAATAATGTGTCCAGATTGTTCCCCGCCGATGGCGATATTTTTTTCGCGCATGGCAGCAGCGACATTTGAGTCACCGACTGGAGTGATTTCTAATGTGAGGCGATGGTCTCTTGCCCAGTCCAGAATGCCTTGATTAGCCATGACAGTGACTGCGACGGATTTAAGGTTTAAGAAATCTGCGAGGACGGCAATAATTTGATCGCCATCTACTATTTGTCCGTTTTGGTCTACCATTAGGACGCGGTCGCCGTCACCGTCAAAGGCGATGCCAAAATCTAAGTTTTGGTTTTTGACAAGCTTTTGTAGGCTTTCTAAGTGAGTACTGCCACAATTGTAATTGATTTTGGTGCCATAAGTTTGGTCGGCGTTAATGAGCTCGACGGTAGCATCGAATTCTTCAAAAACAGTTTTATTTAGCGCGCTGGTGGCGCCATTGGCACAGTCTAAACCGATGTGGAGATTAGAAAAGCTTATATTGCCGATGTAAGATATAAGGTGGGCTTTGTAGATACTTACGGCTTCTTCGTGTAGATTTTCGCGGATGCTAGGGGGGATAGGTGTATAAGGTTGAGCCTCTTCGATAGCCTTTTCGATGAGATTGCAACCTTTTTGACAGAGTTTTTGAGAGCCGTCTTTGCCGTGTTCGAAAATTTTGATGCCGTTATCGGTGTAGGGGTTGTGAGAGGCAGTGACGTCGATAGCGATGTCGAAACCCATTTTGGTAAAGCAATAGTTGATGGCTGGGGTGGGAAGTACGCCGACGTTACCGTACTCGACGCCGAAAGTCTCGAGAGCAGTTTCGAGGTCGGCTAAAATCCATTCGGTAGACTCGCGGGTATCGCCGCCAATTAAAACTTTAATATCGTCACCGGCGTAATTTATGAGACCTCTGATAATGGAAGCCAAAAAATCCGGGGTGAATTTTTCTGCTTTTTGGCGGATGCCGTCGGTGCCAAAATATTTCATAGTAGACTCCTAATAACTTTGATAGTAAGGACGACGTCTGCAAGGGAACTGCCTCTAGAAAGGTCCGCTAGTGGCATTGTGAAGCCTTGGATAATGGGACCAGCACAGATAAAGCCACTGAACTGTTCTAGTGATTTGTATAGTATATTGCCGGAGTTTAAGTCTGGGGTGATGAGGATGTTGGCTTGACCGGATATTTGAGAGCTTGGGAATTTTCGAGAAGAGATGATGGGATTGATTGCGGCGTCGAGCTGCATTTCGCCGTCTATTCGCCAATCTGGATGATTTTGACGGATTTGGTTGATGACGAAGTGAATTTTTTCTAGGTCGGGATTTTTACCACCACTACCGTTAGTGGAATAGGAGAGCATAGCGATGATCGGAGTTTCTTGATAATATGCCTGGTAAGTTTTGGCAGTGTCTTCGACTATGGCGTAAAGTTGCTCTTTGGTGGGGAGCTTATTAACTCCGCCGTCAGCAAGAGCAAAATGTGTACCACCTTTTTCACAAATAAAACAACTAGAAAAATATTGAGATTTTAAAGCTAACCGATCTTTGTATGCGAGCAAGACGTCGCGAGAAGAGTATTCAAGACCTGATATCATAGAATCGGCAGCGTTTTGGGATAATAACTCGGTAGCGTCTTGAAGGTTTTCGGTATTGATAAACTCTATTTCTGGAAAGGTTTGGATAGCTTTTTGGACGATGGGGTTTTCGAGTTCTGGGATAAGTATTTTCATAGGTAAATTATAACATATAAAAATAGCCCCACTGGGTGGAGCTATTTTTGCGGAAGACCGTAGGCTATTTGTCTACGACTTCACCTTCGACGGGTTCGTCATCGGAAGATTTGTCGTCTTTTTTATCTTCTGGTTTGGCCTCGTTGGTAGAAGCTTGGTACATTTTTGCACCGATTGGCATGATTTTGTCGCTGAGTTCTTTAGTGGCAGCTTCAAATTTGTCTTTGTCGGCAGCCGCGTCGTTTAGCACTTTGCGGGCTTCTTCGACGGCTTTTTTGATAGTTTCTTTGTCCTCGTCGCTGATTTTGTCCTTATACTCGTCTGGCATTTTCTCAGCTTGATAGATAGTATTTTCTAGGTGGTTTTTGGCGTCGATACCTTCCTTTTTCTTTTTGTCTTCTTCGGCGTGCATTTCGGCTTCTTTCTGAGCCTTTTCAATATCTTCTTTGCTCATGTTGCCAGAGTTTTGGATAGTGATGGACTGCTCTTTGCCGGTGCCCTTATCTTTGGCAGTAACGTTTAGGATGCCGTTGGCGTCTAGGTTGAAGGTGACTTCAATTTGTGGAACGCCGCGTGGGGCTGGAGCGATACCGTCTAGAATAAAGCGGCCGAGAGATTTGTTATCGGCGGCAAATTCACGCTCGCCTTGGAGAACGTGAATCTCTACCTGCGGCTGATTGTCGCTAGCAGTAGAGAAGACTTCGGACTTAGAAGTAGGAATGGTAGTGTTTCGATCGATCAATGGAGTACGGACGCCACCCATAGTTTCGATGCCAAGAGTAAGCGGGGTAACATCTAGGAGGAGGATATCCTTGACGTCGCCTTGGAGCACGCCGCCTTGAATAGCTGCGCCGACAGCTACAACTTCGTCTGGGTTTACACCTTGCATTGGATCTTTACCGAAGATAGATTTAACCTTTTCAACTACGGCTGGCATACGAGTCATACCACCGACCATGACGATCTCGTTGATGTCTGAGGTTTTGAGTTTAGCGTCCTTGAGAGCTTTTTCTACTGGTTCTGCTAAGCGGTCTAGAAGTGGCGCCACAAGCTCTTCTAGCTTAGCGCGAGTGAGAGTGTATTCAAAATGTTTTGGCCCATCGGCGTCGGCACTTAAAAACGGTAGGTTAATATCGGTGCTAGTGCTGCTTGATAGTTCCTTCTTGGCTTTTTCGGCCTCATCCTTAACGCGTTGCATCGCGGCTGCGTCGCCTTTAATATCAATACTGGATTCTTTCTTGAATTCGTCTACTAGGAAGTTAACAATAATATTGTCGAAATCTTCACCGCCTAGATGGGTATCACCGTTGGTGGACATCACTTCGAATACGCCGTCACCAAGCTCAAGGATAGAGACATCGAAAGTACCACCACCGAGGTCGAAAACGACGATTTTTTCGTCTTTTTTGCTTTCTAGACCGTAAGCTAAAGCGGCTGCGGTAGGTTCGTTGATAATGCGTTTGACTTCGAGACCGGCAATTTTACCAGCATCTTTGGTGGCTTGACGTTGGGAATCGTCAAAATAAGCTGGCACAGTAATAATAGCTTCGGTAACTTTTTCGCCAAGAAAGGCTTCAGCGTCGGCTTTGATTTTGGAAAGCACCATGGCGCTGATTTCTTCTGGCGTGTATTCTTTGCCATCCATTTCTACGGCTACACCGTTGCCTTTTTTGACGATTTTGTATGGGCTGATATCTTTATCACGCTCAACTTCTTTGTCGGTAAATTTGCGGCCGATTAGGCGTTTGATGCCGTAGATGGTGTTTTTAGGGTTGGTAACGCGTTGGCGTTGAGCGACTTTACCTACTAGGCGTTCGCCTTTTTTGGTGACGGCTACTACGGATGGGGTAGTACGGTCACCTTCTGAATTAGTGATAACTTCTGGCTTGCCGGCTACCATGTACGCAAAGGCGCTGTTGGTGGTGCCGAGATCGATGCCGATGATTTTACTCATTAATTTTCCTCCTTTTAAGGTTATTTTGTTGGCACTCGTCTTGTTAGAGTGCTAATCTTTCTCTATTGTAGCAAACTGGCACTCGGTTGTCAATAGTGCTAAATAAGAAATTTATTGTTTCGTCCCAAGGGGGAGTAAGACTACTAATGAATGGTTAATTTATAAAGATGTAAGATATATCTGTTATAATAGGGATATGGCAATCGAGAGGTTAGTGGAGCCAACATTGGCGGAAGATAATTCTGAAGAGGAAAAGATTGAGATTTCTTTGCGACCGGTGAGCTTTGAAGAGTATATTGGCCAGGAGCACTTGAAGAACAATATCAAGCTGGCAATAGAGGCTGTAAAAAAGCGGAGCGATGGTTCTACATTGGACCACGTATTATTGTATGGACCGCCTGGATTAGGCAAGACAACAATGGCGGGTGTGATAGCGCACGAACTAGGCGCATCTCTTAGGGTGACTTCGGGTCCAGCAATAGAGCGGGCGGGGGATTTGGCATCTATCCTTACAAATTTAAAAGATGGCGACGTGTTGTTCATTGATGAAATTCATCGGTTGCGTAGGGCAGTGGAAGAGGTGTTATACTCCGCGATGGAAGATTATAAGTTGGACATCGTGATTGGCAAGGGTCCGGCGGCACGTAGTGTGCGGTTAGATTTGCCGAAGTTTACGGTGATAGGAGCTACTACGCGTACAGGGTCGCTTGCAGGGCCACTGAGAGATAGGTTTGGGATAATTCATCGGCTAGAGTATTATAAAGAGTCAGAGATTGAGCAGATTATTAATCGTACCGCGGGGATATTAAATACGAAGATTATGCCGGAGGCGACGGGGCTTCTTGCAGCGCGGTCGCGTTTGACGCCGCGGATTGCGAACCGGATTTTTAAACGTGTGAGAGATTATGCGGACGTGAATGGGGATGGGATCATTGATGTGGCGGTGGCTAAGAGTGCGCTAGATTTGATGGAGATAGACTACTTGGGGTTAGATCCGGCGGATCGTAATATGCTCGAATTGATGTATGAAAATTATGGAGATAGACCGGTAGGGTTAACGACTATAGCGGCGCTCACTGGTGACGAAGCGGCGACGATTGAAGATTACTATGAGCCTTACCTTTTACAGCTTGGACTTTTGGCAAGAACGCCGCGGGGGCGAGTAGTAACCGATAAGGGTAGACGTCATTTACAAGGTCGCAAAAGTAAGGCATAATAGCAGAAAGGAGTTGTGATGGATGAATCTTTGGCGAGAATTAGACATGAACGGAGTAAAAAGGATTTTCCGGGGTTGAGGCTTGAGGATGACGAATATGTGGAGTTCGCTTTCAAGAGAGCGAGAGTTTGTCTTTTGATGATAATTGGTGGGGTGATGTTTGGGCTAATTGTAGTGTTGTTAGCGTTTTTGCTAGTATTGATGGGTCAATCCATGATAGATGAGATGGGGCGGAACTTTTTGTTTATTATCTTGGCGGCATTATTGGCGTCGGCGGTGATAATTGGTGTTGTGTCGCTAGTGGTTTACAATGGTAACCGGTTATTTATTACAAACAGACGAGTAATCCAAATGGTGATGACTTCGCCAGTAGTGAACTCGGTGAATATTATTGATCTTAGTTCGGTGGAAGATGCAAGTTTTCGACAGGAAAATTTATTGCAGAATCTTTTTCATTACGGGACCTTTAGACTGTCTACTGTAGGTGATGAAACTACATATACTTTTAAGTATTCAGATATTTCGGGTGAGGAATTGAAAGCGGTGACGGATTTGATCTCAAATGCGAAAAAACGCGGACGCAAAAAGAAGGAACCAGAAGAATAGTTAAACTTAATTGCGATTGTATTTGATGTAAGCGTCTTCTTTTTCGAGCTCAGCCTTTAAGATGTATTCTTTGCACTTGCCATCGTTGCAGTTGGCCGGTTCATAAGAGTATGAGCTGAGCGGATCGCCAAGGTTGAAACCGAGTGGGTCGGTCCAGAGGGCTGGATCGATGACTTTGATGTTTTCTTCGGAGATTGATTCTGGGTAATAATTGTGATCCTTGTAAAAACTTTCTTCGAGAGCATAGTACATAGCGTTGATGGCGGTTTTGCGATTTTCATCACGTTCCATGGCGTCTATGTTAGATTTCTGAACAAAGAAGAGAATGAGCAAGAGGGAGGCAAAGATTGCAACAATGATGATTTCTAAGATGGTGAAGCCTTTTTTGGATTTCATAGAAGTATTATAGCATAAAAATAAAGACCGAGAGGTCTTTTGGTAGTACCGGGTGGGCTTGAACCACCGACCTTGGGCTTATGAGTCCCACGCTCTAACCAGCTGAGCTACGGTACCATGTTGCGATTATAACATATTTTTTAAATTTGGTATACTCTAGTGGGACAGGTAGCAACTATGCTAAAGGAAGGTGGATTTATTGTACTTTCCGGCAGCCCCCGCTCTCTCTTTCCTCTAGTTATTTTCCAAACTACGATACCTGTTAGTATTATACCACAGATTATGATGGGTCGTTCTCCATTGAACTTTTATTTTTTATCTACGGATATTAGATCATTTTGTCGATATAAGGTATAATTATCCTTGATGAATAAGGGATTGCGGATAATTGATGTTGGTGAGGTGATAGTTGAATTAAAGAAGTCGGCTTCTTGTTCTCCATTTAAAAAAATTGTTATCAAATGCCCATCACGATTAGATGCTGCCTGTACTGACCCGGGGAAGCTATATAGTGTTAGCCCTAAGGACAATATCTACCCGACGGGACAAATTAATTTCTGTGCTAATATTTGCAAGACAATTTCTGTAGAACCAAGGGACGACGATGAGATTTTTATTACGGGGAATTATAGTCGTAAGTCCTTGGTTCGACATGCTGCAATATTGATGCGAAAAGCTTTAGGTGTTTCTACGGGGTTTTCTATTAATGTAGAAACAGACTTAGATTTGAGACATTGCGGATTAGGCTCAAGTGCATCTGCGATTCAGGGTGTTGGGGTGGCAATAAACGAATTATATGGTAAGCCGATAGAACGGATGGAATTGATTAGGTATCTTGCTGGCAATCATGCAGAGGAAATTGATGGGGATGATAGTCATTTAGTATACGTGCAATCGGTTGGAGGTTCTGGAGTTTGCGGGCATTTTAGTGGTGGATTAATTATAATAACAGGCAGAGCAACGCCAATAGTCAAAGTTAATTTGCCGGAGGAGCTTAAAATTGTTTTTGGAGTTCCGAATGAATATTTACATCCAGATGCTAATACATTGATAGCTGACGAAATAGACGCTTCCGAGAATTTCGAAAAAGCCAGTATCGATTTTTCTAGAGAGATTGCTTATAGGCTTTTGAATGAGGCTATCCCGGAATTGCTAGATGGCAATTATAAACCAATGAAAGACTTTATTTTCGATTATCGTTGGGATATGGGTAGTATAAAAAACTGTGCATATGCGTATCCGAAAATTGTTGAGCTTGCGGAAAAAATGCGACCACTTCGTGATGATAAAGATATAGAGTTTATATTTTTATCGACAGCTGGTCCAGGTTTTTGTATCGTAACCAAAAATACGGAAAAAGCCAGAAGTGTTTTTGAAAGTTTGGATATGAAAGTGTATGTCGCCGATATTCATAATGATAAATATAAAATAATTAAGTTAATTAAATGAAAGGAAATAAGACATGATTTATTTAACGTCAAATCCAGACAAAATGCGGGAAGCAAAAGAATTTTTTGAAAAGAAATATGGGATTGAAGTAGAGATATTGAATCCTGATTTTGAGCCAGTAGAGATTCAGGCAACGACTTGTTCGGAGGTTGTCGCATATACCGTCAAAGATGCAGCAGAACGTTTAGGGAAGGCTGTCGTAAAGTCTGATGCTGGATTTTATGCAGACGCTCTGGGGGGACTTCCTGGACCATACAGCAAATATTTCGACAAGCAGATTGGCGTAGAAAAATTTTTGCACATGTTAAAGGATGAAAGTAATCGTAAAGCTAGAATCGAGCACTGTTGGGCGTATTGTGAGCCAGGGGAAGAACCGAAAGTATTTATTGGCGGGAGTGACGGAACTATAGCTACGGAAGAATCTGGCCAGAGTAGTCGGTGGGTCGATAAATTCTTTATACCAGACGGAGAAACCAGAACAATTAGTGCTATCCGTGATGAGAATTATGAGGAATCTAATAAATATTGGGGCGATGCTAAACAGCAATTAGTTAATTATTTACTGAGTAAGGAGAAATAATAAATGAAATATTCCATTAATGATTTTCCTGACAAGAATGGGTTTTACGGAAAATATGGTGGCAGTTTTCTTTCACCAGAAATGAACGAAGAGTTTCAACGGATAAATGATTTTTATCAGAGGATTAGGAATGATGCTGAATTTATTGATGAATTAAAATATATTAGAAAACATTATCAGGGTAGACCGACACCTATTACTTTTGCGAAAAATTTGACCGATAAGTTGGGCGGAGCGGCTATTTATCTAAAGCGTGAAGACTTAAATCATACTGGAGCCCATAAATTAAACCATGCTATGGCGTACGGATTGGTGGCGAAAAAGATGGGCAAAACGAAAATTATCGCCGATACTGGCGCCGGACAACATGGGGTCGCGATGGCTGCTGCAGCTGCGTATTTCGGGATGGAATGCGATATTTATATGGGGAAAATAGATGCAGAAAAAGAGGCTCCGAATGTGGATAGGATGAAAATAATGGGGACGAATGTTATTGTCGTAGAGGATGGAGCGGGTAAATTGATAGATGCTGCCGCTGCATCTTTTGCTGCGTATGAGAAAGATTATGAGCGTTGTTTCTATCCAATAGGTTCAGCGTTGGGCCCAGCTCCGATTCCCCAAATGGTTAGAGATTTTCAGTCTATTGTTGGCAAAGAGGCTCGTGAACAATTTGCTGAAATGACTGACGGGAAGATGCCAAATAAAGTAATTGCTGTAGTCGGAGGTGGTTCAAATGCTATGGGATTATTTAGCGGCTTTATTGATAATGATGATATCGAGTTGCTTGCTGCTGAAGCTTTAGGAAAGATGAGAGAGGGCGAAGAAGAGCGTGTGGGTGAACACGCCGCTACGGCAACATTTGGTGAGTTTAGAACAATGAGCGGTTTTAAGAGCTTGGCTTTAGCGGAAGAAGATGGAACTCCTAAACCGGCTTATTCGGTTGCTTCTGGTCTTGATTATCCAGGATTAGGACCAGAATTAGCATATCTAAAAGAAATAGGCAGAATTAAGTTTAATGCAATAAATGATGAGGAAGCGATTGACGCATTTTATGATCTATCAAAGGCTGAGGGAATAATACCGGCTCTTGAATCATCTCATGCATTGGCGTTGGCTATGAAAATGGCACCGAGCCATCCTGGAGAAACGTTCTTAGTAAATCTTTCTGGACGCGGAGATAAGGATATAGAATTTGTGCTAAATAATTTTGATAAATGATAGGAATATGGTATAATATAAGAGTGGAGTAGGGGCATACTAGGAGCTTAACAATAAAATGATAACATTAGGGGAGGTGATGTTATGTTTAGTCTTGGACAAAAAGTGCCAGAGGGAGTTGTATTTTTTTCTGGCCATCACGGAGCTGGTAAGACATATACGGCAACGGCTATGTTGGATTATTTTGATGCTAAAATCATTGATTGTGGTCCGATAATACGCAATACGTTTGCGGAAAGTGGCTTTAACTCTTTTGGAGGCTGGGTGAAGGATATGGAGCAAAAGTTAGGACAGCGATGGGATGATGAGCTGCTACTCACGGCAATAAAAAATCGCATTGCTTGCGAAAGATTCTTGTTTATTGTTGGTAATAGAGATATAGAGACGATTTTATTTCTTTCAGAGAAATTACCACATAGAAGACCACCCGTTATAATTTACCTAGAAAAACCTACACTTGTTATTAAAAGTGGCTACGAGCTTAGAACCAAGTCGGTTTTAACGGATGGGGAGTTTGAGGCAATTCTGCATTCTGGTCCGGATGCGAAACTTGGACTAGTTAAGGAATATGTCATGAAAAACCCTGACCATTGCAAACTTATTTATGAGGATGACTATAGTAGTTTTTCTATTGACGAGGCGGTTTCATTTGTCAGGACAAAATATCAATAAACTATTCCGCATTTGGCACGGGTTATTCCGTGCCTTTTTGTTCTGATGCACTCATCTCAATATTTATCTGTTCACATAGCTTAGGATCTGGTGGTGTTTTAATCATACAATTTACCCCTGCAAAGTATCTTGTGCTGGTTGAAAAAGCGTATCCCGAGCTAAAAGAGAAATATGATTTGGCTCGAACCGACTTCCAACAGATGAAAAAAGACCTCAAAGAGGACTTAATTTCACAATGGTACACCGGATAGGATTCGAACCTACGACCCTCTGTTCCGAAGACAGATGCTCTAATCCACTGAGCTACCGGTGCAAATTTGGTATATTCTGGTACACCCGACCGGAATCGAACCGATATCATTGGTTCCGGAAACCAACGTTCTATCCGTTGAACTACGGGTGCGTGGGTGAATTATACCATATTTTGAGGTGGTTAGAAAGCGTGAGCGGCACTAGAGAGTTGAAAAAATATGTATTCCGTGGTAGATAGTGCGCATGTTGGAGTTCTTGGGTAGAAGCTTGCACCAATCTTATTTTGTAGTGGTGATGTGCGGAGGCATAGTATTTGGTACGATATTGGCGCTAGTATTCAGGATCAATTATTTTGCGTCGCCAATTTGGATAGGATGTGCGTTGGCATTAATGATATTGGCATACTGTTGGCCAAAAATGGTTTTTGTGGTGATAGCTTTGGTAGCAGGAATGATATTATCTTTTGTAAGAAGTTCTGTGGAGTTAGTGAGTGAAGATTATATCAGGCAGTTTTATGGAAAAGCTGTGATAGTAAGTGGGGTGGTGGATGGCGATCCGGAAACAGACGGTAATGGGACGAAGTTTAAATTAAAAGAGTTAAAATTCGGTGGAGATGAGGGGCATGTGACGGGTGGGAGCTTGTATATTTCGGAGTATAAGAATGAGGACTTGGCGAGAGAAGATAAAATAGTTTTAAATGGAAAATTGATGGAGGGGTTTGGGACTTACGCGGGATATATGTATAAGCCTGAGATAAAGAGTTGGCTGAGGCCAGAGCCGGGTGATTTGATACTAAAAGTGCGGAACTGGTTTGCAATGAGGGTCGAAAGCTTGATACCAGAGCCGCAAGTGAGACTGGGGCTGTCATATCTCTTGGGGATGAAGTCCGGTTTGCCGGATGATTTGGACGAGAATTTGCGAGTGGTTGGGCTAGTGCACATAGTGGTAGCGAGTGGGGCGCATTTGTCTATTTTGGTCGGGATAGCGCGTAAGTTTTTTGGGAGGTTATCGCGATTTAGTGGGTTGATATTCTCAATTTTGTTTGTAGTGTTTTTTATGGTAATGGTAGGTTGGACGCCGTCAATTATGCGGGCAGGGATTATGACAATTTTAACTCTGCTGGCATGGTATGTGGGGAGAAAGATCGAGCCGTGGCGAATAATTTTGTTGGTGGCGGCAGGAACTTTGTTGGTTAATCCGATGTTTATAATTAATCTTGGGTGGCTGTTGTCGTTTGCGAGTTTTGCAGGGATTATGATTTTGGGGCCGAAGTTTACGAAGTTTTGTTATGGCGGGAAGAAACCTGGATTTGTGGCGGGAACAATAATTACTACAGTAGCAGCAACAGTAATGACCTTGCCGATAGTTTTGTATTATTATGGCACGATATCTTTGATTAGTGTGATAGCAAATCTTTTGATTTTGCCAACTTTACCGTATGCGATGGGGTTGGTGTTTTTAACTGGTGTGGTGGCAGGGCTACCTGGTGTAGAGACGGTTGTGGCATTTGTGGCGACGAAGCTACTGGATTTTCATATTGTAGTAGTGGAGTTTTTTGGTGAAATGAAAAGTTTTATGGTAGAGATAGAGCCGTATCAGGCGTGGGTATTTGGGATTTATTTTTTAATATTTGTCCCCTTGTTAATTGGACTTTTGTGGAGAAAAATGGTAAAATTAAGGGAAGCAAAAATACTAATTTAAGTTGGAGAGAATATGTCTGGACATAGTAAGTGGGCGACGACTAAGAGGCAAAAGGCAGTAGTTGACGCCAAACGCGGGGCGCTTTTTACGAAAATTGGTAATCAGATTGCAATTGCGGCGAGGCAGGGTACTGATCCGGCGATGAATCCTTCTCTTGCAATGGTGCTAGAAAAGGCACGACATGCGAATATGCCAAAGGCGAATATTGAGCGGGCGATTGCGCGAGCGGCGGACAAGTCGGCAGCGGCGTTGATTGAGGAAGTTTATGAGGCGTATGGTCCTGGTGGAGTAGGTATAGTGATAGAGGTGGCGACGGATAACAAAAACCGCACAATGCCAGAGGTGCGTCATACTTTGGATAAGTCTGGTGGGCGGATGGCAGATCCGGGTTCGGTGATGTTCCAGTTTACTAGAAAAGGCGTGATTGAGATTTCGGAGAAGGGTGAAGATGCTTTGATGATAGCGTTAGAGGCGGGGGCAGAAGATGCTACTGAAGAAGACGAAGGAATTGTGATTTATACTGCTTCTTCGGATTTGATGAAGGTGCGAAAGGCTTTGGCGGATGCAGGTTTGACAGTGACTTCGGCGGAACTACAATATGTGCCAAATAATTATGTGCCGGTAGAAGGTGAAAATGCCGAGAAATTGGAAAAGTTGTTGGGCGCAATAGATGATCTTGATGATGTGACGAACGTCTATACGAATGCAGAGTAATATGTTATAATAGTTGGTGGAAAGGTGGCCGAGTGGTTGAAGGCACTGGTCTTGAAAACCAGAGACGGAAACGTCCGCAGGTTCGAATCCTGTCCTTTCCGCCACATTTGAGTGTGCATATAGAATGCGGATTCGAATCTTTGATGCGAATCCTGTCCTTTCCGCCAAGATATGATCGCCGGTTTTGGCGGTTTTTTATTGTCTAGCTGATTTTGATTTCGTTTGGAGTAATATGGAGCGTAGAGCCAGGGGTGGCGTGGCCAGAAAGGATGGCGGCAGCCACAATATTTTCGACAGTTTTTTGGACGATGCGGCGCATTGGACGGGCGCCCATTTTGGGATCATAGCCTTTATCGATTAGGATTTGTTTAGCGGCGGGGTCTACCACTACGGAGATTTTTTGTGGCTCTAAGGTCCTGTTGGTGGAAGCAATGATTAAGTCTAGTACACTGACTAGGTCTTCTTTAGATAATGGTTTGAACAGACAGATTTCGTCGAAGCGGTTTAAGAATTCTGGTTTGAATTCATTACTGGAAATGAGGTTTTCAATGAATTCTTCTTTAAAGTCATCAATTTTGGCGCCGGAAGCGATTTTTTCGCGAATCTCATTGGCCCCGGCATTGGAAGTTGCGATAATGATACTATCGCGGAAGCTGATTTCGCGGTTCTTTTCGTCGCGGAGAATGCCCTCGTCTAATACTTGAAGTAAAGTGGTAAGCACGGACGGATGAGCTTTTTCAATTTCGTCTAATAAGATTACTGAAAATGGCTGTTTGGAGACTTGGGCAGTGAGACTGAGACCATCTTCGGCGCCGTCTTTGATGAGACGCGAGACGTCGGCGGCGGAAACAAATTCGTTCATATCTAGACGGATGATGTTGTCTTCGCCATTGAAGTAGACTTCGGATAGGCTTTTGGCGAGTTCGGTTTTGCCGACACCGGTGGGACCGAGGAAAAGGAAGGTGCCAATAGGCCGGCCAGCGTGTTTTACACCAGCGCCAGCGCGACGTAAAGCGTTGGCAACGGCAGAGACGGCTTCGGTTTGGTCTATCATGCGTTCGTGAATGAGGGCTTCTAGATTTAACAACTTGTTGCGGTCACTTTCATCCGAAGCAACTCTGACTTTGACTCCGTAGGATTTTTCTACGGCAGTTTGAACAGAGAGGGCAGTGACTAAGTTGCCTTCAGCGTAGCTAGTGGCACTTTCTAATAGTAGTTTAGCTTTGCCGGGCATTTCTACGTCGTGGATGTATTGTTCGCTTAGACGATAGGCTTCAGTGAGGGCGCGATAGGTGTAGATCACATTTTTTTGATATTCGAGAAGCGGGACTTGATCCATTAAGATTTTTAAGGTTTCTTCACGATTGGACGGTGAGACCATGATTTTGTTCAAAGAGTTAGCTAGGGTAGAATTTTTAGAGGAGATTTCTAAGAATTTCTGATCATCCATGATTAGGATCATGCGAATGTGTCCGGCTTCTAGGATGGGAGTTAACAAATTAGCGATATCTACAGAACCAGGCCCTTCTTCAAAGAAAAGATGGGCGTTATCTAGACAGAGGATGATGTTTTTGGCGGAATAGATTTCATTAAAGATATTGACCATTAGATATTCAAGCTCGCTGCTGTCTTTGGCGGCGGAAATTAAACTCGGTGCGTCTAAAGAGTAAATTTGACGGTATTTGAGTGAATGAGGGATTTTGCTGTCGGCATTCATTAGAGTTTCGGCGAGAGCGTTGACAATTGTAGAGCGACCACTACCGTAAGCGCCGATTAAAGCGACGTTTTGTCGGCCGCCGTGAGTAAAGGTTTCGATAATTTGACCGATGATTTTGGTATGGTCGGCCATTTGGAGTTTGGTGTGGGCGCCAGAATAACGTTCTGATAGGTTGATGGCGAAACGTTGCAACGTAGGGGTATAACCGAAAGCGAAGTCGCGTGCGATTCCTCCGGAGTGGATTGGTTTTTTGCTGTTTTTTACCATGCCGTTGAGATAATTGAACCAAATGATTCCTTGATGCAAGTCTGTTATAGTGAGTTGGAATTGGTTAAGAAGCAATTCGTAATTTGGTACGCTAGAAATAATGGCTACGGCCAGTACAGCTCCGGTGATTTCCTCAGAGTTGGTAGTTTCGCAAATGTGACGTGCGGTTTCATAAATGGGTTCAGGAGTGGCAGGAAGGAAGTTGGCAATTTCATTGAAAAAGGGAGTTGGCAAGTTAAAACGAGCCATGATAAAAGCGCCGCTTCTAGTTTTTGGTAAGATCTGGGTGAGATCCGCAGGAGAAGAATTTTTGGTGATGAGCAGAAGTAAATCTTCGGAAATTAGGTCGGTGAAGTTGTCGGTTTTGCCAATTGGTATGTCAACAAGGTCGTTTTTAATCCAGAAGATTAGCATGGCAGGCAGAGAAGAAAAACCGATTAAAGTCCAACTAATGGAGTTTTGGAAATATAATAGCGCAATGCCTCCGAAGAGTAGAGCAATAAATACTACAAGAGTGAGCGCAAGCATTGGTGAGTTGTTTAGCGCGTGTTTTTGGTGGGCTTTTCTGACGCGGGGATTTTGAGGATCAAAAGAATTTTTCATATGGTAAGTCCTGTGGTGCTTAAAATAATACCGACGATGGGTAGCAGAGGGATTAAAGGCCAAAGTATTATAAATATAAGGCTAAAGACACTACCGATTATGATGATAAATGTACCAGCGAGCAATAAAACTAGGCGGGAAATAAAACCAATGAAGCGTGACACTAGCCGGTCTATAAACATGTGGAATTTAATATCTAGTGAGGCGGTACTAGAAGCGGATGCGGCGGAGATTTGGCGATAAGGTTTAAAAAGAGTACGAATTAGAGAATCCATAGAAAAGAAATCAGTGACACTAGAGAGAAAGGCGTGAGCTTTTGTAATGAAAATCCGCCACCCGCGAGAATACCACCAGAAAAACATTTCGGTAATAGCCATAAGGATATTATAGCATAATAAATGCGCTATCATGATAAGAGGTGTGGCGCATTAAAGTTTTTGAGGTATTAGTAATTTGCGAGAAATGTGTTATAATGTAGGTATGGCAAGAAAATTCAAAATGCGTCCGGTAGCGAAACAGAATCGGAACAATAATCACAAACACAGCGATAAGCGTAAACATCCACGTTTGAAGAATGGTCGCTAGAGAGCCTTCAGGGGCTCTTTTTTTGTTGTGCTATGTGTTTAAGCTTATGGTATAATAATAGTTATGGACGAGAGTGATATTCAGTTGAAGCGACGCGAAAATGAAGAGCAGGCGACTGCGCAGCGGGCGCGGATATTGGGTCTGCCTTATCTGGATACACGTGAGTTTGAAAATGAGATTCCGTTGGTGCCGGACCTTTTAAATGTACAAGAAATGCATCAAAATTTTATTATTCCTTTGCAACGAGGTGGTGGCGAAGAGCATTATCAGTTTATGGTTACGAGTCAGACTCCGCGGACCTTGATTGAAAAAATGCAACGGGAGTACAATGATGAGGGCGAACGTACGGACTTTTTCTTGATTTCTAATTCTGCCTACAAGGTGTTTATGTTGAGATATGATCCGCCGAAAGTGATACAATATGATGATATTAAAATTGCGGGTGAAGGCGATTCGGAAACTATTGCTAGCGTATCCAAGACTCTTAGTACGGTATCTACGGAAAAAGTGTTTGATTTTTTGCTAGACCAGGCGGATAAGTTGGGCGCTTCGGATATTCATATTGAAAATATGCGTGACGAAATTCGGATTCGGATGCGGGTGGATGGGCTGCTTCATCCAGTAGCGAATATTGACAAGGATAGGTATCGGATATTTATGGGAGAACTGAGCTCTCGGGCTAATGTTTCTACGGCATCCAATAAGCCGCAGTCCGGACATATGCAAAAAGAAATCCATCGTGAAGGTGCGACACATTTGCTAAATATTCGTGTGGAAACTATCCCGACAATGTATGGGCAGGATGCGGTGCTAAGGTTATTTAACTTCGATGAGAGTTTATTAAATTTGGATTTGCTCGGTTTGTCTAGAGAAGAGCGAGCAGAAATAGACGAAGTGGTTTCGCATCCGCGAGGATTAGTGCTGATGGTGGGGCCGACGGGTTCTGGTAAGTCTACTACTTTGTATTCGATGTTGAACGCCTTGAACACTTCGGACAAAAAGATTATTACTTTGGAGGATCCGATAGAATATGGTATCACGGGGATTTCGCAGATTCCGGTGAACACAAATGCGGGTGGGTCGTTTGCGGATGGTCTACGCTCGGTGCTAAGGTTGGACCCAGACGTGGTGATGGTGGGCGAGATACGCGATGCGGATACGGCTAAGACTGCCATTCAGGCGTCTATTACTGGGCACTTGGTGTTGTCTTCTTTTCATGCGAATTCTACTAGCGCAGCGTTTTCTAGGATGATAGATTTGATTGGCGTGAATCCGATTTTTGCAAGTTCGATTCGTTTAATAATAGCACAGCGGTTGGTTCGGAAACTTTCTAATGCAAAGAAGGCGCGGCCGGCTACGGAGGCAGAGCGAGACTACATTAAGAAGGTGATGTCGGGTGTAGATAGTGATATATTGTCTGATTTTGATATGGAGAGCCCACTATTATATGATCCGGTGCCTACTAGTGAGGACCCGTTTGGATATAAAGGCCGCACAGTGATAATGGAACAGTTGGTAGTAAGTGATGATATTCAAGCGTTTATTCGGGGGGATGTTGCTGATGTTAATACGAAAGCGATTGAAGAGACGGCGAAACGAAATGGAATGCTCACCTTGGAACAAAAAGGGGTGTTGGCAGTACTTCGTGGCGAGACGACTTTAGAAGAAGTTTCGCGTGTGATATAATGGTGGCTATGAGTGAAAAAGTTATTTCGGACTATAATGGTTACGATTATAAAAAAATCTTTTGGGAAGATGCGGATCGCGAATACGAAGATCAGGCAGATCGAATGGCGATACGAAAGTTGTTGCCAAAGCGGATGGAAAAATTTGCGGATATTGGTGGCGGTTATGGTAGACTAGCGAATGAGTATTTGAGGCGAGCGCGCAAGGTATATCTTTTTGATTATTCCAAAACGGAACTAGAACAAGCGAAAGAGATTTACGGTGATAAGATTGAGACTAAAGCTGGCGACATTTATGAATTGCCGTTTAAGGACAATGAATTAGATGGTTTATTGATGGTACGGGTAACTCATCACTTGAAGAATATGGACAAGGCAATAGCAGAACTTTATCGTGTGTTAAAGCCGGGTGGCGTAGCCGTGATAGAAGTAGCGAATAAACGGACTTTACCAAAGATGGCGCGGTATGTGACTGGGCGTAGCAAGGTGAATCCATTTGACAGGAAAGTAGCAAATTACAAGAATATATCTAAAGATGGATTTTACAACTATCATCCGAAGTATGTGGAAGAGATTTTTGCGAAAACTGGGTTTAAAACGGAAAAAGTACTGTCAGTGTCTAATTTTCGTAGCAAAGGTTTGAAAAAGATATTCGGTACGAAGAATTTGGTAAAGATGGAAGATTCGGCGCAGCAGTTGCTAGCAGGTGTGAGGTTTGCGCCATCTATCTATTATAAGTTGAGAAAACCGGAAGAATAGGATATAATATAGAAAGTTGGACGGGGCCGTCGTTCAACGGATAGGACATATCCCCTCTAAGGATACAATGGTGGTTCGATTCCACCCGGCCTCGCCATTTTTTGTGTTAAAATAGAGATATGAAAAATATTGTCGAGGTAAACCATTTTAAAATGGTTTTTGGGGACAAAACAGTTATCCAAGACCTGAATTTTGAAGTAAAGAAGGGGGAAATATTTGGACTTTTGGGTGCAAATGGGTCGGGGAAAACTACGACGATTCGGGCGTTGCTAGGATTATATGCGCCAACGAGTGGGGAACTTTTAGTTGATGGCAAAGGATATAAACCAGAAGATACAGAAATAAAGGTAGGGTATTTGCCGGAAGAGCGGGGACTTTATCGTAAAGAAAATGTAATAGATACGATGGTATATTTTGGCGAGTTGAAGGGCGTGAAAGACCCATATGGCTGGGCGATGAAGTATCTGAAACGAGTAGGGCTAGAAGATAAAGCGAAAATGCGGGTAGAAAAACTGTCTGGCGGGCAGCAGCAGAAGATCCAGTTGGGCATTACTATCATGGATAATCCGAAACTTTTGATTTTGGACGAGCCAACGAAAGGATTTGACCCGATGAACCGTAAACTCTTGATGGAAATAATTGAAGAGCACCATAAGAAGGGTGCGGCAATAGTTATGATTACACATTACATGGATGAAGTGGAGAGATTGTGTGATAGGGCTTTGCTTTTGAAAGATGGTACAGCTAGGGCGTATGGCACGATTAGCGAAATTAGAAAAGAATTTGGCGGGAAGAGCTTAGATGAAATTTTTGTGAAGGTTTATGGAGACCAAAATGAGCAGTAGTAAAGCAATTTTAAAAGTTTTTAAATTTGAGTTTTTACGGCAAGTGAGAAAGCCAGCGTTTTGGGCGGCGACACTTTTGATTCCTTTATTAATTGGCGGGATATATTTGATTAGTTTTATTTCGTCACAAGGGGTGGACACAGAACCGACGCTAGACGAAAATACTAAAGTGGCGATTACGGACGAAGCGGGAATTTTCTCGGCGGGGATGCCGTTTGTAATTGATGGCGATAAAGAAGTTGGCGTGGAGATGGTGAAAAATGGGGAGGTGGATTTATATTTTTATATTCCGGCAGATTTTGCGGAAAGTAAAAAAGCGGAATTTTATCATATATCCGAAGGGCTGGAAATATTTAATTACGATGGTAATATCTTAAAAGGACTACTGTCAAATGATGCGGTAAGCAGAGTGGGCGAGCTAGACGCACTAGCTCTCACAGGACAATATGAGATAGTGGATAATAAATTAACTGGCGCTGGCGAAGATGCGAATGCTTTAGGCAAAGCGATAATTCCGTTTTTCATTGGGATATTGTTTTTTATGTTTGTGGCGCTGTGTGGTAATAGGTTTTTGATGACGGTAGTGGAAGAAAAAGAAAACCGGATTAGTGAGATGATTTTGACGTCGGTGTCGTCTAAGCATTTGATTGTAGGAAAAATATTGGCAATGTTGGCACTAGGTATGATACAAGTGGTGGCGATAGCGGTGCCGGTGTTACTTCTGGTTTTCTTTAACCGTAATAACTCATTGGTGGGGCCGATTTTGGCAATGATTGAAATTGACCCGGCGATGATAATTTTGAGTATATTATTATTTGCGGTATCGGCGGTGTTTTACGCGGGGGTTTGTACTTTTGTGGGGTCTTTGGTATCCACAGCGCGGGATGCATCGCAATTTATTGGGCCGGCAATTATTGCAATGGTGATGCCGTTATACTTTATGCAAATGTTTATGATGACTGAACCGAGTGTGGTGGTGCAGATTATGACTTATTTCCCGTTTACGGCACCGGTGGCGTTGATGCTAAGAAGTGGGTTTGGCACGATATCGGTATGGGAATATTGCATTGGGCTAGTAGTGGTGGCAGTATCTTCGGTAATAGCGATAAAGTTTGCGGTAGTTACATTTCAAAAGAATGCAATTAATTTTTCTATTGCCAAGCCGAAGTTTTTGAAGAAATAATTATTTGATAGATGGGGTTTTGAAGATAAGCTTAGTGTGAGCTTTGTAATTTTGAGCGGCGGTAACGGTTTGGCGGAAATTGTAAAGGAAGGAATTAAGATCTTGGTTAGCGAAATTGACTAGCTTATCAATACCTTGGGTTTTGAAGGTAGTGAGACCGGATTGCAAAGTTTGGCTGCCGGTAGCGAGTTGGTTTGCGCCAACGGCTAGATTATCGATACCGATTTTGAGTTCGGCGGTGCCAGCAGCAAGATTGGTGGCACCGGTGGATAGGTCGTTGGCACCATTAGCTAAAGCTTCAATATTGCCAGTGTAGGTAGTGACGGCAGTGTTGATCTTGTTGTAATATTCTACAATTGGTGCGGTAAGCTCAGCGACAAGAGTTGGATCTACATCATATTTTGCGATGATACTTTCGGCGGTGGCAGTAACTTGGTTTACTGCGCTATAGGCTTTGGCTAATATTTCGTTGTCAAAAGCAACGAGCGAATTTAGGCCATCGGAAAGCTTAGCGGCACCGGTAGCGAGATCATTGGCGCCGGTATTTAGGGAAGTGGCGCCGGCTTGAAGCTTAGTAATGCCGGCGGTAAGCGCACCAAGACCATTATTTAGATCGTTGGTACCGGCGATAATTTGATCTAGACTGTTGCCTAATTCGTTTACGGAATTAATTAGGTTATCAATAGAATTAATTTTGCTGGTGTCAATTTCGGCAAAAAGTTCGTTGGTGGCAAAACTATAGACGGTGCCAAGTTCAAAATTGGTAGTGTCGGCTTCTATAGTGAAAGTATCTGGCAAGAAGTCAGTATTAAAATCTTGATTGAGACCAGCAAAGGTGTAGCCGAGTAAAGTGATGTTATCGCTTTCGGAAATGATTTTGCCGTTGTCAATTTTGACGTTATTAAATTTGGCACTATCTAAACTGAGACCAGTGACGGTGAGAAATGGAACGAGTTTGTTTTGATAAGTAGAAGTAGCAGAAAAACTATAGGTGATTTTGATGTGGCCGGATTTGCTAGCGAGATCATCGGCAGAGAGTTCGGCGCCATCTAAGAAATAATGGATTTTCATCTCTACGGGCAAGGTTTCATCTTCGGCGAGAGTGTTACCGACAAAAGTTTTGTTAGTAGTGCCGGTGGTGTCCGTAATGACGTAAGTGTTGGATTTTTCGGAAACTATTTTTTTGATGTTGTCGGTAGCGAGATCAGTACTAGTAGTGATGAGATTTTGTGGTGTGTTGTCGGTTTCAGCGGAGCTAGTGCTACCGATGGCTAAAGTGGCGACACTACTTAATAGCAAAGTAGTGATTAAAGTTGACGCGAAAATTAAAGGTTTTTTCATTTGGTGGATCCTTTCGTTAATTTTTTCATGCCTAGAGTGGTGCGAATAATCAAGGGGTCGGCGAGAATAAGTAGTGATGGTAAGAAGGTGGGGACAACGAAGATACTGATAATAGCGCCACGGGCCATTAGCATACACATGGAAGAAATCATGTCAGCTTGAGAGTAGACAGCTACGCCAATAGTGGCGGCGAATAATACGGCACCAGAAACGATGATGGAAGGCAAAGAAGTCTTGATAGAAATTTTGGCGGCTTCTCGTTTGTTGCGACCGGCCAGGCGTTCACGATTATAACGCGTAGTCATGAGAATTGCGTAATCTACAGTAGCACCGAGTTGGATAGTGCTGATACAAATTGGCGTGATGAATGAAAGTTCGGTGCCGGTAAAATAGCAAAGACCAAGATTGATGAAAATAGCGGATTCAATCACGGCGATTAAAATAAACGGTAAAGAAATGCTGCGAGTAACAATGGCGATAATAATGAAGATGGCGATGATAGAGATGGTATTAACTACTTGGAAATCTACAGAAGTGAGGTTGATCATATCCTGGGTGAGGCTGGATTCGCCAACTAAAAGAGCATCTTCGTCGTAAGTTTTGATAGTTTGATTGATGCTTTGAATTTGCTCGGCGATTTCGGGTGTGGCGGTTTGATATTCGGAAATGACGAGGGTAAGTTTGTAGTTTTCGCTTTTTAGGATGTCGGTGAGTTCAGAAGGTAAGATTTCGGCGGGGATTTGATCGCCGATAACGCTTTCTAGATTTAAGACGGATTTGACACCAGCGATGTTTTTAAGCTCATTTGTCATTTGGATAGCGGAGTTAGTATCTAGATTGGCATCGGATAAAATCATATGGACGTTTTGCAGGCCGAAATTTTCGCTAAGTTTTTGGTTGGCGATGGCAAATGGCATATCGCTAGGTAAACTATCGCTGATGGTATAGTAAACATTTTCGTTGGTTTTTTGATAGCCGTAAAGAAATGGTGGGATGATAGCTACAAAGAGGATTAAGAAGACAGGGAAGAACTTAACGATTTTGTTACTGAGCTTGGTAAAATCTGGCAAAATGGATTTGTGATCTAGGTGGCGTAAAGTTTTATCAAAGGTAAGGATAAGAGCAGGTAAAACGGTAACGCTACCAAGTACGCCTAGGATAACGCCTTTGGCCATGACAATGCCGAGATCTAGACCAAGAGTAAAAGTCATAAAACAAAGGGCGATAAAGCCGGCTACAGTAGTGGCAGAAGAACCAAAGACGGAACTAAGAGTGGCTTTGATAGCGTTTGCCATAGCATGGTCGGGATTATTGGTGGTAGCGAGATGTTCACGGTAAGAGTGCCAAAGGAAAATAGAATAATCCATTGTAACGGCAAGTTGCAGAATGGCAGAAAGAGCTTTAGTGATGTAAGAAATTTCGCCTAAGAAAAGGTTGGTGCCGAGATTGTATAAAATCATTACGCCGATGCTGACAAGGAAAAGAACGGGTGCGAGCCAGTTGTCTAGCAAAAGTAGCATTACGATAAGGGCGAGTGTGACGGCGATGATAATGTAAAAGAGTTCTTCGTTGCCGGAGAGTTCGCGTAGGTCGGTAGTGAAAGCGGACATGCCGGAGACGTAAGCTTTGTCGTCCACGATGGTGCGAATATCTTTGATAGCGGCGATGGTTTCTTCAGCGGAAGAAGATGTGTCAAAGAAAACGGCGACGAGAGACTCGTCATCTTTATGAAAAGTATTGTAGATATTGTCAGGTAGGAATTCGGCAGGTAAGCCAGCGTTTTCAATGGTGCCGAGGCCAAGCACGGTATCAACGTGATTGACATTTTTGATTGCGGTTTCAAGGTTGGCTTCTTTAGAATTCGTGAGGCCTTCGGTGATAATCATCGAAAAGGCGCCTTTGCCGAATTCGTCCATTAGTTTTTCCTGACCGATGACGGTTTCCATACTGTCTGGCAGGTAATTTAGCATATCGTAATTGACACGAGTGTTAAACATGCCAATTAACGCTGGAATTATTAATATTACAGCGAGAGCCAAAATAAATTTGCGGTATTTTACAACGAATTTTCCCATAAAAACCTATATATTATATATGGTGATTGTATCTGTTAAACAGGGGAAAATCAATAGACATTTTTGGACACGTGCCTAAAAATGGTACAGATTACTAAGAATTTTGATTTTTTCGGTGACGTTTTCGGGCATATCGTGGTTAATCCAATCAATGACGAAACCAAAGCATTCAAATTTTAAGAAATCCTTAACAATTTCGCGTTCTTCAGGAGTGCTGATTGGTAAAAGTTCGGGCGGAACAGAGTTTAGATAAGCATTGACAGAGTATTCGCAAACGTGCCAAAGGTGGCGTTCGAAGATAGCACGGTTAGTGGAGTGGTAAATATGATTGATGGCTTGTTTGTTTTCGCGAGCGAAATTTAGGGCAGCGATAAAACAATCTTCTAGAGAGTTGATTTTGGGTGGGTGTTTGGCGATTAGATTGTCAACGTTATTTTTGATGACATATTCAATTAGGTCGGCGACGTTACCAAAATGATAGTAAAAAGTGTTGCGATTGACGCCGCAAGTTCTGGTAATATCTTTGATAGAAATTTCGTTTAGTGGGCAGGCGTTCAAAAGAAAGAGAAAAGTAGAAGCGATTTCCTCTTTGGTTTGATCGGATTTGGATTTGAGTTTTGGCATATTAGCCTTCTTCGGGGATGATGGCGAGATGGGCTTCATCAAGCTGGACTTGGTCTACAGCAGAAGGTGAGTTCATCATTAGGTCTACGCCGGAACCGTTTTTGGGGAAGGCGATGATGTCACGAATATTTTTTTCACTTTCTAGGACCATAAAGATACGATCTAGTCCAGGTGCGCAGCCAGCGTGCGGCGGAGCACCGAATTTGAAGGCGTTTAGCATGCCGCCAAAACGAGCTTCGACATATTCATTATTGTAGCCTAGGATGTTAAAAACTTTATACATGATTTCGGGGTTGTAGTTGCGTACGGCACCAGAAGCGACTTCGTAGCCGTTCATCACCATATCGTATTGATCAGCGACGATGGTAAGTTTTTCTTCGTCTGTCTTGGCGTTTTCTAGTGCAGCTAGGCCACCTTTTGGCATAGAGAATGGGTTGTGCCCGAAATCTAGTTTGTGATTTTTGTCGTCCCATTCGTAAAATGGAAAATCGATAATCCAGCAGAAGGCGACTTCGTTGTCATTAGTGAGGTTGAAATGTTCGGCGAAGGAAATACGTAAAGCACCAAGTACTTTGTTGACTTTTTTGCGGTCGTCTGCGCCAAAGAATACGGCATCGCCATCTTCTGCACCAGTTTTTTCTTTGATAGCTTTTAGCTCTTCTGGTTTTAAGAATTTAGCAATTGGAGATTTGGCTTCATCATCTACGTATAGGATGTAGGCTAGGCCACCAGCGCCTTCTTTTTTGGCTTGGTCGGTAAATTCGTCGATTTCGCGGCGGGTTAGTTTGGCGCCACCTTTTACACAAAGAGCTTTGACGCATTCAGATTTAAAGACTTTAAATTCGGTGTCTTTAAAATCTGCGGTAAGGTCGATCAGTTCCATGCTGTAGCGCAAATCTGGCTTGTCGGTGCCGTAAGTCTCCATCGCTTCGGTAAATGGGATGCGAGGGATATCGCTACCTTTCACCAAGAATTTCTTAGCGGCGGCGGATCTTAAGACGAGTTTTTTGTGGGCGAAATCGGTAACTAAGGAAGTATAGAGGGGTTCGATTTCTTTACGGACAGTTTCGCCGTCTTCTACGAAAGCCATTTCTAAGTCTAGTTGGTAGAAATCACCATATAATCTGTCGGCTCGTGGGTCTTCGTCGCGGAAACAAGGGGCAATTTGGAAATATTTGTCTACACCGCCCACCATTAAAAGTTGCTTGAATTGCTGAGGGGCTTGAGGTAAAGCGTAGAATTTGCCTGGATGTAGACGTGATGGTACGAGGAAATCGCGTGCACCTTCGGGGGAGGAGTTGGCGAGAATTGGTGTGGTGATTTCGGTAAAATCGTGATCATACATGTAGTTGCGAATAAAACGATAATATTCGGAGCGGCGTTTGAGACGATTTTGCATGCTAGGACGGCGGAGGTCTAGGTAGCGATACTTAAGCCGGAGTTCTTCGGAGGATTTTTCGCCGTCATCGTGGGTGTTAACTGGCAAAGGCTCGGATTTGTTTAGCAGTTCTAGATTTTCGACAACAAGCTCAATTTTGCCGGTGGGGATATTGGGGTTAATTAGCCCTGGTTCGCGCTCGCGCATCTTGCCGGTAGCCTTTAAGACGAATTCATCACGGACGGTCTCGGCAAGTTTAAAAGATTCAGTATTTTCTGGCGTAATAACTAGTTGGATGATACCAGTGTGGTCACGTAGATCAATGAAGATAAGACCGCCGTGGTCGCGACGGGAGTTGACCCAGCCTTCCACTGTTACGGTTTTGCCTAGGAAATCGTTTAGCGCATTTACTGAAATTCTCATGGAATATATTATATCATATTTTAGCTAAGAAGATAGTCTAGTAGCATTTGGATGGTGAAAAAGCCGGCGAGGGAATTTTCCTCGTTTAGGACGAGGAAATAGTAGCTATTAGTGCGTTCGATTTCTTCTACGACGAACTGCAAAGAATCATTGATGTGGAGGTAATTGACAGAAGGGTCTAAATATTTGCTAGCACGGTCGGTTTGTTTGATTTCAAGTGCATTGAGTGCCTCGGTATGAATAATGCCAAGAACTTTATCTTTAGCGTCCACAACTGGAAAATTGGTAAAACCGGACTTGTAAAGTTTATCCAGGACAAGAGGCCCGAGGATTTCTTTTTCGCCGACGAAGACCATTTTGTTTTTGGGTACCATTAGGTGACCAACTCTGCGGTCATCAAAGCTCATGATTGCGGCGATGCGATCGCGATCGCGGTTACTCAAAATAGATTTGGGGGTACGACGTAAAACATCAATGAAGTCGGCGAGAGTTTTGGGAGTGTATTTGGGTGCAGGGGAAGTTGGTTTGTGGCTACGGTATCTTTCGAGTTTGGGGTCAATGAATTTGACAAACTTACGCATCAAGTTTTCGAACATGATATAATAATTATATCATTAAAGGAGTTATATGAAAAAGTTTAGAGGTTTTTCTACGTTGGGGGCGATAGTTGGAGTGATAGCAGTGGTATTGCTTGGCGTGGCGACGTATTTTATCGTTGATGGGAATAACAAGGCAACGGATTTTAATGAATATGATTTTTATTCGGTAATAGAGCCAACCAAAGACAATGGCAATATTGGTGACCATGTGAAGGGTAATGCAGATGCACCGGTATTGATATTTGAGTATGCAGACTATCAATGTCCAGGCTGTGCTTCGATTAACCCGCGGGTGAATAAAGTGATAGAAGAACTAGACGGGAAATTGGGAGTAGTGTATCGTAGTTTCTTGTTATCCTATCATCAAAATGGCACCGCGGCGGCATCAGCAGCAGAAGCAGCAGGTTTGCAGGGTTATTGGAAAGAATATGCGGATAAGCTGTTTGAAGAGCAGGCAGAATGGGAATATGCTTCAGCGAGTGAGCGTACTGCATTGTTTGACAAGTATTTTGAAGAAGTAACGAACGGGGAAGGGGATGTCGAAAAATTTAACCAAGATTTAGCAAGTGAGAATGTGTCGAAGAAAATCAGCTTCGATATGGGCATAGGTAAGAGAGTTGATGTGGGTGGTACACCAGCGTTTTATATAGATGGACAGTTGATTAATTGGGGGAGTGCAGGCGAAGTGACGGTGAATGGCAAGAAAATTACGTGGGAGTCTACTAGATCGGGTGACGATTTTGTAAAGCTATTAAAAGACATTGTGGCGGCAAAGTTAGGCGAATAGAATTAGAGTGTGCTCAAAAAACTCCGAGTTTTTGCCCGGAGTTTTTTGGCGAAATTAAATTTCGATAAACTCTTGCCAAGCGGCAGGAGGAATTTTTGACTTTTTGCGTTCCGAAGAACGGCTCAGTCTTTTGATACGCATGTATCGAATTTTCTCCTTAATGTTTATCGCTCTTACGACCATCCTATATGGACAATTCAAGTTTCGTCCCATATAGGGATCCCACCTCGCGAAAGACTTTGGCCAATAGTCTATTGGGAATTTAACGAGCGACAAGACTCATTCTAGCAAAGGTTTTTTAAGTTTGCAAGCATAAAATGTTATAATGAAGAATATGAAAAAGCGTGGGCGTCTTAAGTTTCGGAGAGTAAAAACTTGGAAACTAGTAGTTGTGCTAATACCATTGCTTTTTGTGGACGCAACACTTCTCAGGATTGATCATATTAAGATGACGGAGCTGCGCGATGCGGTGCTTGAAGCTGATAGGGATGAAGATGACGAGAGGATATCGCAGACTCTAGAGGAGTTAAAAGGTTTTGTGTTTTCGAATATCGTAATTAATGTGGTAGATGATAATGGGAATCAGAGAGTGACTTTTGGTACGGGGCCGTTTTATTTAGAGCATCAGTATATTAGGGCGGCGAACGCAGCGCTTGCGGAGGCGGAGAACACGATATCGGCCGATAGTAATCCAAACGGGAATATCTATCAGTTGGCGTCTGAAACATGCAGGGCTCAGGCAATTGCAAACGGGTGGACTTGGGATAACGCAAATTATATCAACTGTATGGTGAGTGAGATCCAAAAGTATCCGGCGGCGGATGAATTGCAGGACACGATTGCGGCGAGCTTACCATCGACGGAGTTGTACCGTAAGAATTATGCTTCGCCGTTGTGGGCACCGACTTTGACTGGTTTTATGATTTTGTTAACGTTGATAATAATTGTTGTAATTTTTATCAGGGGGGTAATTTGGGTGATACTGAGATTGTCTCTATTGTTTGTGTGATTTTACTGGGAAACCCCTAAAAACCTCTTGACAATTGGGGTACTGGGTCATAAGATAGGAATATATTAACTTAAGGAGGAAGCTTAAAAATGGCTTACGAACATACCAATGGCAAGGGAGTAAAGTACTACCTTCATAAATCTGAAGTAACTCTTCGCGGTGGCAAACCTCAAACCATTTATTTCTTTACTAAGAATGCTGAAGGTGGTAAGGGTACGCCTTGCGATCTCCCAGAAGACCGTGTGGTTTGTGAAAATCCTCGCAACGGATTCTTGACTCTTAAGAAGAAAGCTTAATCCAGCGCGCGAGTTAATTAGGTGCGAAAAAGAAGTCCTCTCGGGGACTTCTTTTGGTTGATTCTTGATTGGTGGGGGTACTTGGACTCGAACCAAGGACACTGCGTGTATAAGACGCATGCTCTGACCAACTGAGCTATACCCCCGCTACTCTATTTTATCACAAAATGTTATAATATTAAGCATGAGCGTGAATGACAGTTTGCGGCGGGTGAAGTTCAAAATGAAACACGATTTTTTTACGGTGGAAAATATAGTACTTTTGGTTGCTATCGCGCTATGTTTGGTGTGGACTTATCAGTCTATTGCTGCGATGTCTAGGAATTGGGAATTGTCTGAGACGTTGATGAGAGAGAAAAAAGAGCTGGAATTACTGAGTGTGGAAGTGGAAACGGCGGAACTTGAGAATGAATATTATAAAACTGAAGAATATCAAGAGTTGATGGCGCGAAAGTTTTTGGATAAAAAATTGGATGGAGAAAATATGGTAATAATGCCGGAAAATTCGGAGGAAGCGAAAAACAAACATAAGGTAGAGAAGACGGAAAAAACCGAAAAGACTTATTCGAATTTTGAAAAGTGGATGATGTATTTGTTTCCGACCTATTAATTTTGACGTAGATAAAAATGCTTGTGGTATAATAGTATTATGAAGAAACTCAAGAGTGGGTTTACGCTGGTAGAGGTGTCGTTGTTTTTGGTGATTACAGCGGCGGTGTTTGTGAGCGTTGCTGTGGGCACGCAAAATTCGATTTTTCAGCAAAGGTATAATGATTCGATACAGAACTTTGCGGAGTTTCTGAGGACGGCCTATTCGCAAGTGACGAATGTACAAAATGAGGGTACCGGAAGAAGCGACAAGGCGATTTACGGTAAGTTGATAGTGTTTAGAGAGGATAGCGGTAGGAATAAGATTACTTCTTACAATGTTATTGGTGGTATAGGTGATATTGGTAGTGGAAGGGTTTTGACTCAGCTAGAATCTTTAGGCGCAAACGTTGTCATAGAAAAAGATGGTGGGGGCTACTCGGCGGTTGGTTTTGTGGAAGATTATACTCCGAGGTGGGCTTCGCAAATTCAGACTACGAGTGGCTGGGAAGATGACAAATATGATATCTTTACTGGCGCGGTGTTAATAGTGCGCCACCCAAAGTCCGGAACGGTATATACTTATAAAACTAATAATGACTTTGTAGATGACGATCTCATGGATATTGATGATTATCTGCGTAAGTTGAACGATGGCTCTACTACGGCGGAGAGTCTATTGTCTGGGTCGCTAGAGGATAAGTTCGAGATGGGGGATGTGGATTTTTGCGTGAATCCGAACGGAGCAGATAGAAGCAATTTACGGAAGGATATTCGGATAGTAGCGGGAGCGAGGAATGCTTCAGGAGTAGAGATTGTACCCGATGGCGAAGATCTAGTTGAGGTTGGTGGTGTAAGTTTGAATGTTGGCAATAGGTGTGAGCCGTAAAGTGTTTATGGTATAATGGGGTTATGCGGAAGATAAGAAGTAAGAGAGGGTTTACGTTAGTAGAGTTGTCGCTTTCGATTGCCTTTATTGCGATACTTTCGATTACTATAGCATTGATTATTAATGATGCAATTTCAACTTATCGGAGGGGGTTGACTTTAAATCAGATTAATACCGTTGGGATGGATCTAGTGGATGATATAAGAGCGGCGATTCAGAATTCGCCAGCGAGCATCCCTAGTGTTTGCAAAGATGAAGATATAATGGGATGTATTTCTATAACAAAACGTGCTGATGTCGAGTTGGGCGGAGAGACCATAGAGGACGTGCCGGTACTTGGTGCTTTTTGTACTGGGCGATACTCGTACATTTGGAATACTGGGTATTTCTTTATGGGTGGTGATGCTATCGTAGATGCAGAGCAAGCTAAGCTGAGTGGTTATGATGGTGGCAGTTTTCGTTTGATTAAAATAAGGGATGACGAACGTGCAGTGTGTAATTCTGAGTTGGATAGTGAGAATGTTTTTGATGGGATTGATGTTGCTGGAGAAGATGTGGTTACGGTCTTATTGTCTGATGATGGCGCAAATAGCTTGGCTTTATATGACTTTTCGGTGTTTGAGCCAGCCATTAGCGACGCGAATAACTCGGCGTTTTACTCTATGTCGTTTATTTTGGGCACAGTTCAGGGTGGAGTTAATGTGATGTCTAATGGAAACTTTTGTACTGCGCCAGAGGATTTGGAAAACGCCGGTGTAGAAAACTTTGATTATTGTGCGATTAATAAATTTAATTTTGCCGCTCAGGCAAATGGAGGATAAATGGGTAAGTTTAAAAAAGGTGCGGCATCATTTTATATTGTGGCGATATCAACGTTAATATTGGTGATAGTAGCGGCGAGTTTTGCAGCGGTAATAATTTCGGAAGTAACGCGGACTTCCAATGATGATTTGGCACAGTCGGCGTACGATTCGGCTTTGGCTGGGGTAGAAGACGCAAAGTTGGCTTATTATAATTATCAGAGTTGTAAGGAAGGCGGCGCTTCAAGTAGCGAGTTAAGTTGTACGCAAATAGTGAATTGGGTAGAAGGTAATGAAGACGAGAGTCTCGTTGGGAAAGATTCTTGTGATATGGTTGCTATGATTCTTGGAAGAGAAGAAGGTGAGGTTTTGGTACAAGAGTCTACCGTGGGGAATGATATGCAACAAGCTTATACATGTGTAAAGGTGACAAATAAGACTGATAATGTGGAGGGGACTATTTCTGAAACCAACCCTAGTTTTACAGTAAGGGTAAGGTTTGATGAGAATGACGAAGAGGTAGATGAGGCAAATAGTGTCATGAATAGGATAACAAAAATGATAGTGAGATGGCATTCGGATACTGATGGTGAAATTGATGGTTCTTCCGTGGGGGCCGATTATGACTCTGTAAGTGGCGGGCTATTTGGTGATAAGAAGCTTACGCCGGCAGTCATTTCGGTAGGTATGGCTCAGACGAGTAAAAGTTTTAAATTAGATGATTTTGAGATTACTAAGGGTAATAGAACGAATCGCGGTACGGTTTATTTGGTTCCGTTTATGAAGGGGGAGACTCTGGAGGGGAGCGACAATCGTTATAATTTGACCAGTGATAATTTTGTTAACGCGGCGGATGGTATGTTGAAATCGAACGATAAAAGAGCAAATAATAAGCCTTTTGCTGTTGAGTGTAGCGAAGATAGTGACTATGCATGTTTTGCGACTGTAGAGATACCCCGACCTATACAGAGCGATGGGAGTGAGGATATACGTAATAATGAGACTTTTGTGTTTAGAGTTGCTTTGCCGTATGGGGGGCCTGCGACGCATTTTTCTCTGGAATTTTATTGTGGGGATACGGATAAGTGCTCTGAAAAGGTGATAGAGAGCGAGGGGACTGATGAATCGTTGATTACTGATATCGGTATGACAGTGGAAAAAGAAGAATCCAATCAAGCTATTTTGGATGGGGTGCAAGTTAAGATTGACTCTACTGGGAGAGCGAATGATTTGTATCGTAGGGTAGAAACCACGTTGATGTCGGCAGACACTGCAATGCCGTATCCGTTGTACGCGATTCAAGTGTTAGGTACGGGAAAGAATAGCTCGTTAATTAACAAGATTCCTTATACAACTTGTGAATATGATTTTTCACCTACTTGTTCGAGATAACACCATAAACAGTATAAATTTGACAATTTCATTAAAGCGCGCTATAATTGTGTAGTGTTTGTGTATTGCAAGCACTATGCGTCGCGGGGTAGAGCAGCCTGGTAGCTCGTTTGGCTCATAACCAAAAGGTCGTTGGTTCAAATCCAACCCCCGCAACCACGTAAATTTAGTAATCAACTTTAAGTTCAGCTTGAGTTACCCCCCTAACTCGGGCTGAACTTAGGGTTGATTATTTTTTATTGGTGGTTAACTTTTCTGTGGCCAATTTGATAGCGTAGCTATAGTCATTGGCGATGTGTGGTGTACTGGCAAGATTTGATGCGGTGAGGTTGTGACGCACGGCTAAGGCGATTTCGCCGGACATGGCTTTGGCGTTTGGGGCAACGATGCAGCCACCGATAATGTGGTTGGTGTGGCTGAAGAGTAATTTTACGAAACCGTAGTGAAGGCCGAAAATCTTGCCGGCGGGGGTTTCTCTGAGATAGACGATGGATTTTTTATATTTGCGTTTGTGGTGTTTCAGCTCTGCTTCAGTGGCTCCGACGGAGGCAACAGTTAGAGAAGTATCTACTACATAGGTGAATCCTTTGTAATTTGGGGTATTTTTGGTTTTATTGATGATGTTGGTGGCTAGTAGTTTGCCTTCGTATCCGGCGCGTTCGGTAGAGGAAATAGATGGGTCGTCATTGGTACAGTCTCCGATGGCAAAGATATTTTTGGCAGAAGTTTGGAAATATTTGTCTATTTTGATGCTGCCGGATTTTGTAAAATTGATGTCGGCATTTTCTAAGCCATAATCTGTGGTGGGTCTATTGCCAGTGGCGAGAACGATGCAATCTACGCGAACCATTTTTTCGGTACGGTTGTTTTGAAAAATAACACGTTTTGAGAGGTCGTCTTGTTCTAGGGCGATGACTTTGCAATTTGGCAGTACCATGATGCCAAGATCGTTGGAAAAATGCTCGGCAATGGCTTGGCTAGTTTCGATGTCTTGGAGTGGGAGGAGACGGCCAGATTTTTCCATGATGAGAACTTTGGCGCCGAGTTCGGCGTAGTATTCGGCGATTTCGCATCCGGTAGGTCCGCCACCAACGACGAGAACGGCACGAGGTAAGCGTCGGATTTTGATGGCAGTTTCGGGGGTGAGATAATTAACAGCGTTAGTACCAGCGATGGCGGAAGTGTCTAGGTGTGAGCCGGTGGCGAGGATGAAGTTTTTGGAGGTAAACTTTTGGTCACCAATAGCGATGGTGTTTTGGTCTAAGAAATTGGCGTAGCCGTGCAAACAAGTGACCCCAGCGTTATCGTAGAGTTTTTGGTTGTTCCCTCCACCGGTTTCGATAACAGCTTTTAATTGATGTGCAACGATAGTAGGGAAATTAAAGGAAAAATCTTGATGGGCGAGCTCTGGGGAATGTGAAATTTTGTGATAAGTGTGGGCAAAATCTAAAGTTACGCTGTAGGGGACATCGCGAGTATTAAGGTTGGCGCCACCGAAATAACGGCCTTCGACGAGAGCAATATGTTTTTTGGATTTGGCAAGTGTTAGGGCAGCGGTGGAACCAGCTGGTCCACTACCGATGACGATATAATCAAAATTATACTTCCTACCCATTTTATATTATTTTATCATGGTTTTCGTAAACATAAGCGAAATCAGTATTGTATTTTCTGAGCTCTTTGACGATGGCTAATTTTAGGTCCTGATCAGTGATGATTTTTTTGGATTTGAGAGATTTTTGGGCGGCAGTGAGAGATTTATTGATGAAAATTTCAGCGGCGCCAGTGGGAATGCCGATGGCTTTGGCGTCGATTTTGAGATTTTTGATGAGGGTCTTATTGTTTGTAATTTCCATTATGCAAGAATCCTAAAATAGATAAATAAAACAGCGATGGCAGTATAGATGAGACTTAATATGATGCGGGTGAAATTTTTATCCTTGACGCGGGACCTTTGGATATTGGCAAGGTTATGTCCGAGTTGGAATTTCCAGCGGGTAATAAAAAGTGGGATGGTGGGGATGACGATGTAGAGGATAGTCAGAAGGTTGCTGGGGAAAAATTCAACAGTCATTTCCATAATTTCGATAGAAGTGACTATATATAATGGCAAAGTAAAGGGAAGTTCGCAGATGCCGGATAAAGCACCGAGTGCGAAAGCATCGGAACGGGAACTGGCGGTACGGGCGTGGCTGTCGAGATTTTGTGCACAGCGCCGGGGGATGAAGAGTTTAGTGCCGGGGCCGGGGCGGAAATAACAAAAGATGCTCATGATGGCGAGAGCCAGTAGGGCTCCGGCTATAATCCAGGCAAAGAAACTGGTTTCGGGGCGGAATTTGTAAAGAAAAAGGAAATCGGCAATATAATAAGAACAAAGAAAAAGACAGGCGGCGGAAGTCTCGGCGCCAAGGATGAAAAATAAAGTGATATCGGAAGTTCGAGCTTTGGAATATTTACCGGAAGCGTAATGATAGAAAAGTGAAAAAACGCCGGGCTGTAACTGTAAACAAGCCATGATAAGCATAGCGAGAATGACGATTCCTAAAGAGACAAAAAAGCTCATGGTTAAATTATAGCATGCAGGGGGTTGATTTTCTAGTGTGCCCATGCTAGAGAAGGAGGCATGAAAAAATTTGGAATATTTTTAGGTGTGATTTGCTGGGTGGTTTTGGGATTTTGGAGTCAGGTAGATCATGCGCAAGCTATAGAAACAAGTGAAAAAATTCCGGAAATTTATATTAAAGCCATTAACCCGGGATATACGGTTGATGGTAAAAGTAATGTCGGCGAAATGATAGAAATTGCCCGAAAGAATGCCGACGCACCGATTTCGCTCGCTGGAGCCACTGTAGGCTATACTAATTCAAGCGGGAATTACACCGTGTTGGTGGAGTTTCCCGAGTACAGTTGGATGACTGGCGAGACTCTCCTCCTTCGCTTAGCCAGCTCGCCGGATAGCGAGCTGGCAGCCGTGAACTATATGAAGACGCTGGCTTTTAAAGCGGCGTTAGAGTTAAAAATTGGCGATGAGGTGGTGGATAGTGTGTGCTGGACTGGGAAGGACGGGTGCTATAAAGAATTCAGGTCGGCTAGTCCAACTGTGCTGGTAAGGAATTTGGAAACTGGAGATTTTGAACATTTAGTAGAATATGAAGCGCAGTATGATACGGAAAGTTACTATGTAGAGACGGTAAAGGAAGAAGATGGATACGGCAAAATGGTGAGCCAGTGCAGGGGACTACAATTTTCGGAGATTTTGAGTTATTACGAGAGCGCCAAGACGGAGCAATTTATTGAGTTTTATAATCCTGGAGCGGAGCAAATTCTGTTAGATGGGTGTCAGCTGCGATATAAAAATAAAAATTATGCTTTAAGTGGCGTAGTAGCGGCGGAAGGATATTTTGTATATTATCCGGCGGGAGAATTTAGTTTAACAAAAAATCCTACGAACTCGAACTCGCTAGAATTGATTGATGTGACTGGCGAAACAGTGGACGCTTTAGCCTATCCAAATGGCCAGCGAAAGGGGACATCTTATGCGTTGATTGGCTACGGTGATGAAGGTGAAGAAGTTTGGAAAGTTACTTATGCACCGACTCCGGGTGGGGCAAATAATTATCAAGAGTTCAAAACTTGTGAGGCAGGGAAAGTGATAAATGAAGCAACGGGAAATTGCGTAAAAATAACTAGTGTAGCAGAAAAATTTTGTAAGGAGGGGTATTATCTGAATGTTTTGACTGGAAGATGTAATAAAGTAAAAATAGTAGCAGAAAAGACTTGCAAAGAAGGATATTATCTTAATCCAGAGACTAATAGATGCAGAAAGATAAAAGAAAATGATGGGGCGGATTATAATTTGACACCAGAAAATTACGAGGAGCAATCTTCATTTGTGGCACTTTATGCGGTGTTAGGGGTAGTGGGTGTAGGCCTGGGATATTTGATCTACGAATTTAGGCACGAGATTGTGCGGCTTTGGCGTAAAGTTTTTCGACGAGTTCGTTAAAGACGGCTTCGCGAGTCTGATCACCGTTGACTTCGACGAGCAGGCCGAGAGTCTGATAGTGTTGGAGTACTGGTAAGGTTTTGGTGCGGAACTCTTGGAGGCGGTTATGAAAAATTTCGAGATCTTTATCATCGGCGCGCTCGCCGCGGTCATTAAGAACTTTGGACTCTTTGAAGCGGTTTTCAACGTCTGCTTCAGAGATATTGAGGATGACGGCGGCTTTGATTTCGTGGCCGGCGCCAGCAGCTACAGACATAACTTGGTCTTCTTCGCCGCTCCAGCGTCCGATGGAAGAAAGAATAAGTGGGTAACTAAAAAGATCGCGACGTTCAAAATAAGGCAAAACCCATTCATAAAAAATGTTAGTAGGGATGAGATTGCCTTTATCAGAAAGTTTTTGTTTGGTCTCGGTTTCCATGGCACGAACGATCATGCCGGAAGAAAGGAATTTGGCATCTAATGCTTCGGCAAGCTTGACGCCTTGGGTATCCTTGCCGGACATTGGTAGACCGAAGATGTTGATAGAACCAGTACCAAGCCATTCTTTAATAATTGTGAGTTTTTGTTCAATTTCCATAAGGTTATTTTAGCACAGAATAGCCCCGACGAAAATGTCGGGGCGGGGTAATAGATGTATAGGCGGATGGGGTAAGAATTAGTAAGAGAAGATCCTTTCGACCTCATTCTTGATGTGGCTAGGGAGCGGTGCGCTCCTGTTGTTGGCGTTTTGCCAAGTCCCATCGACGAGGTTGAGAGTGCCGGCGAGCATGATTTGCCCGTGCGCAGTGCGCTTGACGCGGACGGCTACTTTGGCGTTTCTCAAAACGCAAACGTATTTTGTCCCTTTGTACTCGATAGTCTTCTGCTTCTGTTTCTTAGTCTTTGCCATATTTATCCTCCTAAGGTACTCTGGGTGGCTGGCCCAGTTGTGAAGTCCCGCGTATACGACCAAAAACATGGTCGTTCTCACGAGCTGGCTTGATTATATCACAGAATAAGCGTTTTGTAAAGACCAGAATACTGGAATGAAAAAGTTGGCACTCTTGCATTTTGGGTGCTAATTTATTATAATTAAGATATGGAAATTACTGAGCGGCAAAAAAAGATACTTTGTCAGATTATAGAGGAATACGCTGAAACGGCATCTCCGGTAGGGAGTGTGACGTTAGCGAAGCTTTTTGGGGTGTCGCCGGCTACGATTAGAGCGGAAATGGCGCGACTAGAAACGTTGGGGTTAATTGCGCAGCCGCATACTTCGGCGGGTCGGGTGCCAACGGATGCTGGATATAGATTTTATGTAAATAATTTGGATGGATTGGAAGCGAGTACTAAAGCGGAGACGGAACGACGGTCGATAGAGCGGGGAACGCACGCATTAGAGGTGCGGGTAGGCTCACAGTCGCGGGCCGATACGGCGATTCGTGGAGCGGTGGACGCTTTGGTGGAACTGACAGGAAATTTGGGTTTAGCAACAATTGGTAGTCAATTGTATCTGGCTGGTTTGACGCGGCTTTTCACGCAACCGGAATTTGGTGACACTAGACGTGTGCAGGCGGTAGCGAAATTGTTGGATAATCTGGAACCGTGGCTTCGTGAGGCGGCGCCAGGTGAAGCGTTAAATATTTTTATTGGACACGAGAACCCTATTGGGAAGAATTCGGAGGTGTCGTTGATTATTTCGAAGTTTCGATCGCCATTTTCGGACCGGAGCTACATAGGAGTATTGGGGCCGACGCGTCAAAATTATTCAAAAGTAATGTCACTGGTGCGATATGCTGGTAATATGTTAGAGGAGATACTATGAAAAAGCAGCAAAAAGATGAAGAAATAGAGGTCACACTGAAGAGCGAAGATTTGAAGAATTTGAAAGTGGAAGTGGATACTTCGGAAATAGAAAAGCAGGTCAATGAATTAACGAATGACTTGCAACGGACGCGGGCGGATTTTGAGAACTTTCGTAAACAGGTAGAAGTACAAAAGGAGAATGTAAAGAAAACAACTCAATTAGCGACGGTATATAAGATGTTGCCTCTATTAGATGATTTGGATAGGGCGATTGGCAGTTATATGGAACTTAAACCTTTGGAAAAATCGCTAGAAAAGACATTGAAAGATTTGAATTTGGCGAAGATTGTATCTAGTGAGGGGGTGGAGTTTAATCCGGATTTGCATGATGCGGTGATGGTAGAGGGTGATGGCGAGAAAGAGGTGATAGGTGAGACGTTGCGACCGGGGTATTATTATGAGGGCGAAGTACTAAGGCCGGCGATGGTAAAAGTCAAGAAAATATGATATAATAAACAGAGAAAGGAATTTTTATGGCTGAATATAAGTTGACATTAGAAAAACGGGAAGTGACTGGCAAGAAGATAAAGAGTTTGAGGGAAAAAGGGATGATCCCTTCGGTGGTATACGGCGGTAAAGAGCCAGTGCTTTTGGCATCTGAATATGTAGCGACAGAGAAAGTTTTGGAAAAGGCAGGATATCATTCTCCAATTGATCTTGATATGGCCGGAAAGAAACATCTTGCAATTGTGAAAGACGTGCAGATTGATCCAGTGTCACGTAAGATTATGAATGTAGAATTCCAAGCGATTTCAGCGAAAGAGGTAGTGGAAGCTACTACTCCAGTAGTGATTGTGAACTTTGAGGCATCAGAGGCTGCCAAGACTTATCATTTTGCTTTGACTCAAGCGATTGAAGAGTTAGATGTGAAGGCGAAGCCGGCAGATTTGCCAAAAGAGCTAGAGATTGATGCATCTAAGATGAAGGAAGTGGATGATAAGATTGTGATTTCGGATATCGTATTGCCGAAAGGTGTGGAGTTAGCAGATAAAGAATTAGACCCAGAGCAGGTAGTAGCGTCCTTGTATGATCCAGCAGCAGAGGCCGAAAAGCGTGAAGCTGAAGAAAAGGCGGCAGCTGAGGTTGAGGAAACGTCGGAATCAGAGGCGGCTGAGGCTCCAAAAGAAGAGGCAACCGAGTCAGTACAAGAATAGAATTTACATAAGATTTATCGGAAAGCGCAAGGAAATTTATCCTTGCGCTTTTAGCGCTTCAGCATTTGCCTTTAATCTCGCTAGGAATGCCTGGCGGGCAGTATCGGTATTAGCATTGTTCCCAGCCCAGGCATAAAGAGCAGGATCTTGCAGAGCGCGAGCAAAAGAGAAGGTGACTGGCCAGGGGAAGGGACCGTTTTTTTCTATTTCGGCTAGGTTGTCGGTGGCTTGTTCTACGGTTTGGCCGCCAGAGAGGAACACAACGCCAGCGAGATCGGTCGGGACGTGTTCTTTGAGAACTTTGGCAGTAGTTTCGCCGACTACTTTTGGAGTGGAAGGAGTATCGTAATTTTTACCGGCTAGAACCATGTTGACTTTGAGAATACAAGCGCGCAAGTTTACTCCGAAGTCTGTGAGGCTTTGAAAGAGGACATCTAGGATGTGGCCAGTGACTTCGGAATTTTGCTCGAGAGAATAGTAACCGTTATAAACGACTTCTGGCTCGACAATGGGTACAAGGCCGGCGGATTGGCAATTTAGGGCGTATTCAGCTAAGATACGGCAATTTTCTTCTATAGCGTGGGTGGTGGGGGTAATAATGCTGCCGGAAGTAGAAAGGTGGATTTCGAAAGCGGCGCGCCATTTGGCGAAGCGGAGCCCTTGCAAATAATAGGTTTTTAATCTGTCGCTGAGGTTTTCGAGACCTTTGGTATAAGTTTCTAGAGAATTGTCGAATCTTGCTAGACCTTGATCTACTTTGATCCCGGGGATAATTCGGCGAGAGGTGAGAAAATCTACGTAATTTTGGCCGTTGTCGGCGAGCTGACGGGCGGTTTCGTCAAAGAGAATTACACCGTTGACATACTTTTCTAGATCTGGGGTAGTGAAGAAGATATTGCGGTAATCGCGACGATTTTCGTAAGTATCAGGGATATTTAGGCTAGCGAATTTTTTCTTGATTGAACCGCCGGACTCATCGGCTGCAAGGATACCTTTGCCCTTGAGGACTAAGCTGGCAGCGATGAGTTCGAGATCATCTTGAGGGGAAGTGTTTTCGGCGATTTCTTGCATTTCTTTAAGAGGTAAAACGGAGTTGAGGCGAGAATTTTCAATGTTGACGCGGGCGAGAGTGAGGCTGTCTTCTACGGAGTTACCGAGGATAAAACCGCCTAGGACGGTAGCTGCGGCGATGGAATATACTGAAAGATGCGTGAGCATATCTATTCTATCTACAGAGATGTTTTCAGTGATTTTTTGATAAGTAATTTGGGTTTCGGAAATATGGACGAGTTTATTGGTATCGAAGTCGGCCAAAATTGATAGGTCCTGAGATTTTGCGCTCTCTTTGCTGTCCTCTAGGAAAATGAGGTCGGCGCGAGGGATGAGTTCATTTAGATGAGGATTTTCAGAATTTTGGACATAGAGTATTAGTTTGGTAGTTTGAGAAATGTCTAGGTAAGCGTTGATTCTAGCGGTTGCAGCGGCGTCTAATGTGGCGGAACGGTCTACATAGAGATAATCTACTGGTTCGGCTGGGGGGTTAAAAGTGGTGATGCGAGGTGCCGTAGGAACGAAATAACTGACTTTGCCGTCTACAATGAAAATGTAGCGATAAGTTTCGGGGGGAGCGGTGGAGGTGAATTCGTCGCCAGACAATTGCAAGTCTGAATTAGAGATAGTAACAGGTAAACCCATTTTTTGAAGAACTTCTAGGGAAATGGCGGCTCCGCCGAGACTGCTGCTGCGGTTAAAAAAGTGGTGCTCGCTGGCGTCAAAACTAAGATTTAGCCATTTGGTGTTGTTTTTGTCGGTTTCTAGGTGTTCGGTACGGCTATCTAAGTTAAGATAGACGTCTTTTAAGACATTTCCCACCACTATAATATTCATAAGTACATTATAGCATGAAATCGATTAAAGTATGCCGAGAATACCACGCAGACAAAAGGCAGTGTCTTCGTGGTTGCGGACGGTAATGGTGTCGATACCCATTTGGACTACTGGGTAATCGTTGCCGCCGGGTTGGGTCATGTCGCCGAAGTAGAGAATATCTTCTTTTTCGACGTTTAGCTCTTCCAAGAGGTGAGTCATACCGAAGACTTTGTTCATACCGGGAGTGATAGCGTTGATAGAGGTAGTGCCACCAATTTCGTATTCGAATTCTGGAGCGAGTTCTCGGCAGCGAGCGCAGATAGCTTCGCGTTTTTTGCAGTCTGGGTCCCAGGCGTATTTCGCATCAGTGCCAGCTTTTTGACCGAGAGCTGAAAAAGTGACTTGAGAGAGGCGGTTTTCGATGATTTCGTCGCCAGGCTGGAGTTTGTCTTCTTCCCAGTAGCCGAGTTCGCGAGCGGATTTCTCAATAGTTTCGGTGATCTTAGCGACTTGCTCATCTGTAAGAGGATAATTGTAGACTTGTTCCCAGTCGTTTTTGGTGGTGTTAAAACGATAATATTGCGTTCCTTGGGCTACAAATAGGTGTAGGTGGCTTAGGAGTTCGGGAGTAGGGTGGGGAAGCCGGTCGACGATTTGGATTAAAAATTGGTCGAATTTTTGACCTGAAATAGGGCAAATTTCGAAGTGTGCGAGACATTTTACTAGTAAATCGGCGATATCGTCGGTAATGGGAGTTTTGGCGACGTTTAAAGTTTGGTCTATGTCAAATGCTAATACTTTTTTCATAGATACATTATAACATGCTATAATAAGGTTATGAAAACTTATATTGTGGGCAACTGGAAGTTGAATTTTACGGTCGGAGAGGCTTCCATCTATCTTCATAAGCTGTTAAAGGCTTTACCAAATTACAGAGATATAGACGTAGTAGTGGCGCCTTCAACGATTGCGTTACAGCCTTTGTCTTTGCAGGTGGATAGGCACAAGATAAAGTTGGCGGCCCAGAATGCATTTTATCGGGATTATGGGGCGTTTACGGGGGAGACGGCGTTCTCCCAGTTGAGGGGGGTTGCGGACTATTCGATAATTGGCCATTCGGAACGGCGGTATATTTTTGGCGAAGATGATAAGATGATTGCAAAGAAGGTAGCTGCAGCGATTCGCAACAGAATTACTCCGATTTTATGTATTGGTGAAACAGAAAGTGAGCGAGCTTTTGGCGAGACGGCGGATGTGATTCGTGACCAGCTAATAGGTGGTTTGTCGGAGGTGGCAGATGATAATGTAGATAAAGTGATTGTTGCCTATGAACCGGTGTGGGCGATATCATCTTCGAAAGTGGCAAAGATGGCTACGCCGGATGAGATTGCGGAAGTTGTGAAGTTGATTAGGGCGAACTTAAAAGAAGTTTACGGAGAAAAGACGGCAAAGGAAATTCCAGTGTTGTTTGGTGGCAGTGTGAGTCCGGCTAACGCAGGAGCTTATTTGATGGTACCGGGGGTAAATGGTCTTTTGATAGGTGGATCTTCCTTGATTCTGAGTGAGTTCGTTGATATAATCGAGACAGCTAAAAGAACTAGATCATGAATAAAAGATACATGGATTTTGTGCCAACGAAGCCGGCTAAGACGCCGGTAAAGAAGGCTGTGGCGCGAAAATCTGTTACGAGTGGTGGGGTTGCTTCTAAGCAACTGGTACGAGCAAAGGCATCACGGAAAGATGATGTGCTGAAAGCGGATGCCGATACGTTTTCGCTGAAACGAGAACCAGAGTATGGGGTGATTGAGGATTTTCGACCGAAATTTGTAAAAACAGAAGTAGAGAAGAGGCCTTTGTCGCGGGGGCATTTCGCACAGAAAAAGTCTGATTTGGCAGAGGCAAAATCCGTAAAAGTGGCGGCCAAAAAGTTGGAGAAACCGGCGAAGGCTGTGGAAAAACCTGTGGAAAAGTCTGAAAAGCCGGACAAAACAAAGATGAAAATTCCGAAATCGCCGTTTATTAATCAGGGCAAGTTAGAGAAACGACCTTTGTCGAAGAATGTATATGAAAAGGCGATTAAGCCAACCGAAGAGAAAGACACTGGCCCAATTACAATTATTTCGAAACCAGAAAAAGATACTAAAGTAAGTCTGATAGTGACAATAATTTTGACAATTATATTGGGGGCGGCGGCAGGGACGATAGCATTTTTGCTGTTACCGAAATAGAGACGGTTTGATAAGAGGATGCGATGAAGAATCCGTTTCTTAAGTATATAATGAAAGAGAAGAAAGAGGATATTTTCCATTCTTCGGCGTATGGTAAGGTTCAGAGTGCGGACGCGATGGGGACGGCTTCGGTGGAGACTTTTGATGAGCGGATGAAGGTGGAGAGGAATCGACAGATTGTGCGAGGGTATAATGATTCGCGGATTGCCAGTAGGTCTTTTGCGGAAGGTCCACGAGCAAAGAAATATGTACCGTCCGAGAAGAAACAGAGTGGGATGAAGAGGGGTGACAATCTTGGTGATGGTGTAAGGGGTGGTACGAATAAAGCCCCTGCGCAGGCGCCGAGCCAAGTGAAAAGGTCGTTTATACCGCCAATCAGACCAAAGTTTGGCTAAATGGTTGGTTAAAGAGGGAATTGTGGTATAATATGGGGTATGGTGGGATTAGCTCAGATGGTTAGAGCGTCTGATTGTGGTCCAGAAGGTCGTCGGTTCGATCCCGATATCCCACCCCACGGGGTTTTACATTAAAAGCAATATGAGTTGGGAACCGGAGCTTGCGCAAACGGTTCGATCCCGATATTCCACCCCATTTGCGGGCATAGTACAGCGGTTAGTATGCGAGTTTTCCAAACTCGAGATGAGGTTTCGACTACCTCTGCCCGCACCACATTAAGACACCTTATTTGAACGCTGGTGTCATGAGGAAAACCTCTGATTTATCGGGGGTTTTCTTTATTTCTGTATTGAATTGCTAAATCAAATCGTTCAGATAAGCACCAATATTCTCAGTATAGCTTTTTTATGTAAACTAGGAATTATGAATATGCACCATATTATTTGTACGATAGATATATTGACACGGATGTACAGAGGGTGTCCGTTTTAATAATTGCTTTGAAAGATTTAATCTGGTTTCTATTTTTTAAAGTATTATTCCATAATGATAAAACAAATTTAGATACAAGAACAACCGCCATTTCATTGTTAAGTAAATGATGGCGGTTGTTGTTTTTATGTAAGAATTGATTTCTGTTTGTATTATTTTTTAAACCTATCAGCGAGACTTTCCTGCTGTGGGGGATTCTTTTTCTCATCTGATTTCTTTTTTGCGTTTCTGATTGCGTCCTCGGCTTTGTTTGCGCCTAAATTGATAAGGTATCTTATCGAAAAGATAACCGCTATCAAACCAATTGAGATAAGAATAATAGTTAAAGTCGGATTCATGATTAGCCTCCTGATTAAAAGAATTTTGTTTTTGTGCTGACGTCCATTTTTCTGTTTTCAACGGTTGTTGCCGAATCGAGAGACAAAAATATCTTCTCGATGGTTGTAACGAACGCGTTCATAGAGTTTACGTCATAAGGCATTCCTCTATGTGTTTTCCAAACAGGGAAATATAGCTTAAATTTATTTTTGTCGCCTTGTGTCTCCAAGCAATCAAGCTCTGCGTTCCAAGAGTGACTGGACTTAAATACGATTGCCTGCTTTCCGCCTGCGTTGTAGTAAATCTCCACCGAGCTGTCAGAAAAGCTGTTATTCTTAACAGCCGCTTTGACTTGTTCATATGTAGCTGTTGTGGTGAAGTATTCCGCACTCTCCCAAAAGCTCATTTGCCGCTGTATAATCTTTCCTTCTCTTGCCATTTGATCTGTTTTCTTTGCATTTGAAACGCCTACAGCGATTCCAATTCCAACTACAGCTACTATAATAAGAATGATTAACCAAGTCATACTTTGTTTCCTTTCCGTTATTTATATTTGTCATAAGACTAAACTGACTAATAAGCGTTATAATGAATCGTTTTATCCTTTAAATAAAAATCATCAGTTCCCGATATAGCAGCCCATTCAGATTCATTGCCTTCATAGTAGATTTCAGAAACACTTGCTTCATCGAAATAGAAAACATTCTTGCCAAAATAATCCATTGTTTTGGGTATATATACCGACTTTAAAGCATCGTCGTTAGCAAATGCCATTTCGCCTACACTTGTACATTTTTTCCCGAATGCAATACTCTCTAATTCAAGGCAATTACCAAAAGCATATTCACCGATTGCAGTAACAGAATCAGGAATAAAGATATTTTTAAGCTTTTCACAATTTGCAAAGGCAAAGTCTTTTATTTCTGTGATATTATTTCCCAAAATGACGTCTGTAAGGTTGGTGCACTCATAAAAAACATCCTCACCAAGTTTGGTGACAGAATCAGGTATAGTAACCGATGTTAATGCATAACAACAACGAAAAGCGTTATCACCAATTTCTTCAATATTATCATGAAACAAAACATTTGATAGGCTCTCGCAAGATATGAACGTTTCTTGCTTTATTTCAGTTACCCCTTCTGGTATTTCAATCGATTTAAGACTTTTGCACGAGCTAAAAGCGGCACTATCAATGTTTGTTACACCCTTTCCAATTGATACCTCGGTCAAATTACTACATCTTGCAAATGCTCTTTTACTAATGCTCTCAACACCATCACCAATAACAATCGAAGTTATCATTTGAGTTGTAAAATTGTTTTGCCAATTTGTACCCCATTTGATTTCATCCATTTGTCCTGTGCCGATTATATAAAGTACACCGTCATCCGTTAAATTCCATGTCAAATTATCTCCACATGTACCTGAATCAGAAATATTCCCTATGATTTGAGGTTCAGCATCTGTAAAAAGCTCCTCATCTGTGTTCAAAGTGGGTGAAGAAATAACCGAGGTCGGTGTTTTATATCCATTTTCACTATTAGTGCTGGAATTTGAGCACCCAAATAATAGTACAACTATAATCATCGAAATTGCTAAAGATATATTCTTTTTCATTTTGGATTTCCTCCTAATTTTTAGCTAACTCTTGTCAATTCAACGATATCCGAGCCGTTGAATATATCTATATTGTTCTCGTCAATGATTTTAACCGTAAAGCTAACAGTATCAGCAAGTGGACTGGTGCAGTCGAGTTTATAGTTATCGCCGTTTTTATAAAAAGCGTATGTATCTTTCGGGCTGAAGAAGTTGCAGTTTGTTCCGTCAAATGAAATGATAGAACCTTTCTGCGCTTGACCAAAAGTGTATTCTCCTACGTTTTTCCACTTGCCGACGATGGAAAACTCGTTGATAGTTTGATAGATTTTGGTTGCTATCGTTTCTGACGTTTCTGTAGCTGTTGCATTAGGTTTTATTCCTGATTTCGATACCTCTTCATAATTGCTAAGTATGATAACCGTGTTTATCGTTGACCCATCTATACCTGAAAAACTATCAAACTTATCGGTTTTGGCGTTTTTAATCTTTCGAAAACCATTATGTACAGTGATTTCACCAATAGCATAATCTTCACTCAATTGGTTTATCTCATTTAATGATGTTTTTTCTCCAGCGGGTGAGATGATAACATCTTCGTTGTCAATTTTTGCTTGTATATATCCGTGCCACGCCGGGAAGGTACATTCGTCAACCTTTATTGGTTTATATTGTTCCTTTCCGTTTTTATTAACCACAGTAACATAATACTTTTTGTCCGCACCTTTAATTTTTAATGCAGCCAATCCATTAGAAAAGCCATCACCCTGCTCAATATTCCATTCAGATGGGTATTCGGCTATCAATCTTCCATCGTAATCATAGATGCCTTTTTTGATCTTGTAGTATTCGTTATCCTCAGTGTTATTAATGAGTCCTTCCGATAAATAGTTTATTTTTATATTTGGACCCCAAATAATCTTTTGATTATCACAATAGCTCATCCACTTTTCATAGTTAGTCAAATCGCTTGGTGCAATAGAGCGTATTTCACTGACTGAATCATCCCATCTATCACTAGTTGTAGTTGATCCAATAGTTTTACTATCTTCAAATACATCATAAAAACGCAGGAAAGGAATACCCTTAGAAGTTGCACCTGTTTCTTCGTAAGTTTGAAACAACTCTTGATTGTTTTTGTTGTAGATCATATCAAGATAACCGCCAAGGAAAATCCCTTCTCCATAATACCTAAACGAACCGGTAAGCCATTTGCTCTGATAGTCATCATCAAACACATACTTTTCTTCCAGCTTTGTTTCTTTCTCAATTTCACCGGATGTATTCATTTCGCATATGTATCCAGTATTTGACGAAAAGTCTGCAACCTGTTTTACAATCAGAATAGTTTCATCACCGTAACCCCAGTAAAAATAATTTATTGTATCGTCAGTTTCTCGACTGTCAAAAACTACATTTCCTTTGTTGTTAACAATAATCATTCCCGGTTTGGCTTTTGAAAATCTGCTGCTATTGTCTACGTGTAGACAGGAAACGCCATCTTTAAATTCAGATGCCGTTATTGAATACCATCCATCTCCAACTTCGGATTGTTTAATGTTGTACACTAGGTAACCATTTGTATCAATAACACCGTAATTTAATTCATTATCGTTATCTACATATGTTACCCACGCTCTATCTTCAGAGAAGGGCGTGATTATCTCTTTGATTGAATGTCTTGATTCTACAATCGGTTGGACTTCTGTGGGTGCTTCAGTCGGCGCTTCTGTTATGCGCTCGGTAGCCTGCTGTACACTAGATCCTTTAGCCTCGGTATGCTCTGATGTAGTGTCGCTATTGGTTTTTGAGCAACCAACTAATAACACTATCATTGCAAATGTGATGATAATTGACAACGCTTTATTCATTTAAATTTTCCCCTTAAAATTTGATTTTTTATTTTAAACATATTGTTTATAAGGATAATGTGAGTATCCATGTGATAAACTTATAATAAATGAGGTTGCCTAATTCTCGGCGGAATCAAAAATATCAACGCAACCATATGACTATTCAAAAGGTCATACTTAATCTGACAAAGAATCCACGTAAACGATTTACTGTTCTCCGAGTTGCGAAAGAAACAAAATTAAGCAAAAAAACTCTTTACTCTCATTACACAAATATATACAATGCACCGGAGGAAATAAAAAAGGAGATTTCAAAGAGCTATGGAATTGAACTTAAAAATCAGTATAGTTCACTGTCAAAAATTATCGTTGATAACAACGAGCGGCTATTTTATATTATGATGATATTTATGGCGCACAACAAGGATATTTTTATCCCAATATGTAATAACCTAGCCAACCACACGATATTATTTGAGATGATGAAAATAACATTCCCACATTTAAGTATAATTTGGTTCCCGCTGAACGCTCCGTCTCCGATAATAGGTAGCGAAAAAGCTGATATGTACTTAAATATGTGCGTTGAGATATTAAGCAGATGGGGCTCTAGAACAAAATGCAACATACATAAAAGCAGACGTTATGTCAGGCGACTCTTGATTCTTACATCCGAAGCTTCTATGAGATGTAAGTGAATTGTTCTAAAGAAAAATGAGTATACAATCTCTAATGTAACATTTTTTGGATTCTGTTAAATACTATAACATATTTCCTATTGATTTTCAATACGATATCAAAAGTTTTAAGAAGTTGTTACGTGAAACTCCCCAATTACTACATATTTAACGCGCCAAGTGATTGGACAATCTCCCTAAAGAAATGTAACAATTTCCAAAGAGTGTTAAAAGCCCCTTACCTTAGTGCGTTACAATGTGTTTACACTAAGATAAGGGGGCTATTATTTATGGCTAAAACCGAACCAATCAGAGATAAAGAACAGTTGAAAGCATTAAGCGAATACTTTTTGAGGCAGGGAAATTTGCGGAATTATACCTTGCTAATCATGGGGATATATACTGCCGTTAGGATCAGTGATCTTCTCAATCTCAGATGGAAAGATGTATATAATCAGGAAAGAGATGAATTTAGGCAGCATTTGTCGTTAGTTGAGCACAAGACCGGTAAGCGCAGATCAATTGCTTTAAACGATCATGTCATTAAAGCTTTAAATCTATATCTACCCTGCCGTAAAAGCGAATATATTTTTGATAACGGACGTGGCAAACCAATCAGTAGAGTACAGGCGTGGCGTATTATGCATGAAGCCACATTAGACGTTGGGATTGACGATACTATCGCTTGTCATGGGCTAAGAAAAACATGGGGATACCATGCATGGACAAGCCAACAGGTATCCCCGGTTGTTATTATGGATATTTATAATCACAGCAATTACGAAGTCACCAAACGCTATCTCGGCGTAGAGCAGGATGATTTGGATCAGGCGTATCTAGAGATGAAGCTACTATAAAAAGCACTATTATTCAGTTATTGAAGATTGTATTTGGATAAATCCTTACACGCTGATACACGCCAAGAGGGATCTCCATCTAGTTTATATGAATCTGTTTCATCATTATCCCACACATCTATTGCTGCTTTAGCGGATGGGAGTCGGGGAGAATCGGTGAAATCACGAATTTGAGTGCATTCATATATGTAATCTGTCTGTGATTGCCTACGTTCAGAGGGCGTTGGGTATCTTCTCCAGATAATGAAATTTCCTAATTGCCATGACAATCGGTTATAAAAGATTCTTTCGTAGTAGAGCATCTTTTCTTTAAGATGGGTGATATCATCAGTACCGTAAATGTATTTTGATATTTTAAACCAAATACTCATACCGCGTTTTATCATATCTTCATCTGAATACTTTAGCAAACGGACAAAAACGGGATATAGCTTTACGGTTTCTTCTAATAGAAGATCTACACTGTTAAACTCCGGATCTATGGGGTGATCGGATATTGAATCAATAACGGTTTCAACAATATTCATCTTATTTTCAAGCGCCAGTCGCTCATATTTGTTATATGACTCTTTATCGCCGTGATAATCATATATATCGGCTTTGAATGAATAAATTGAAAAATCATCTTTTTGTCCTACTGCAAACTCATCCCTTATTATTTCTGCAAGCATAGGGTGCATAATCAACACTTCACCATCCCAACTGGCTAACGAATACTTTGTTAATGACCGTATGGCTTCGCCCCGTTCTAATTCATCTTGCAGCATTAAAAATGATTCGCTAGGATACTCAATGATGATATTTCCTTTGTTTTCTTCTGATATACACTCCCATTTTTCGGAATAATCATCACAAGCTTCAATCATTTTATACATATGTACAGAGGAGTTCCCAACAAAACCATCTTCAAAGGAATTGGTTGGGTTTTTGCCTTGTTTTATCAAAGTACGATAATATTGCAGCAATTCGTCTTTCAGACCCTTATAATAATCCGAAAAGCTCTTGATTGGGAAATATTCCAGTTTGTACTTTGCGCAGATTTCAAGCAGATATAGTACCTTATTATATTCTTCAGGGTTCTCTCTTAATTTATCCAAAGTGATTTTAAAAGCTTGCCGAATAGTCATTTCGGCGTAGTCTTTTTTATCAAACAACTTTGTTCCTTGCCTATCCCACAAGTCTAAGTAGTCCTTATAGGATATCTGTTGTGTGGCAATATATGAGCCGACATAATCAAGCGCAAGGGGTAAATAACCAAGTTTTTCGGCTAACTGCTTTGCGTTAGCGTTTCGTTTACGTCCTGATTTTAATTCTAAATACTCCAATGCTAACGAAGGATTAAACAAATCAATTTTGATACGTTTGATCCCATGAAACTCGCTGTTACAGCGAGTTGTAATCAACACTCTTCCTGTATTAGCGGATATTAGTTTCGTAAGAGCATTTTTTGCAATAACAGCATTTTCATTATCTTTATCCAAATAGTCTGCATTATCTATAATCAATAGGTAGTTTGCTCTTGAGTTAATAAAACGATTGAAAGCAATTAACACAGAATCGTAGTCATCTAATGTGTTGACATCAGAATCTTTATCGTTTTCTTTCAAAAAGGTTTTGCAATCATCAATAAGTTTCGATATATCAGTTGCGTTTATCCAGACTACCGTATTATATTCGTCCCTGTTAAGATAAGCATATTTCAATGCAATTTGTGTTTTTCCAACACCTCCCATACCATACAGTAACTGGATACACGGGCTATTGTCATTATCAAAGTTTTCCTTGATTTTATTTAATATATCTTCACGTCCACAGAAAATGAGGTTTTCGATTCGATTTACAAAGAAAATCTTATTTGCATACTTTGACTTTAATGTAATGGCTATGCGAGTTCTTTTACCGGGGATTATCATTGTATATTTAATACAAGCATACTTGAAAAACGAAGCTTTCTCCGGTTTATCCATAAAATGTTGGATTAGGCTGTTGAGTCGTGCATCCTCTGTTTTATATAAATCTTTCGCCTTAGATTTCAACTTGTTTTTAGGGAGGTCTCTATTATTAACAGATAATGAGCCAAGATCACTTCTTTTGCCTTTGTAGTTACTTTCAACAAAAAACTTTTGTCGTCTTGCTTCTGCTCCCAAGGCAAAATAATCGCTATACAGTCCCGTGCAATAAAAAACAATCTCAGAGTCGATGGACTCCTCAAACTTGTCATATGTTAATCCAATCCAAAACGCCTTTGCACATTCTTTTTCATCGTATTGGTCTGAGCTCATCTGTGGATAACCGATTTTTGCTCTTTCGAAAAGAAACTTTGCGGCTTGAAGATAGCAGCCTTCCTTAAGCGCCTCAATAATATGGGTGTATAATTGTGTGGGTTTTTGTTTCGGCACCAAATTCACCCCCTGCAGTAATGTCGTTAGTATTATTTTAGTCTATTTAGAGACTTTTTTCAACAGGTAGTTTAATTTAATCATTTTCAGCAGAGATAGCACAATATATTGTGTTGCTATATAGCATAAACACAATATATTGACATTTTTTCAAATGTGTGCTATAATACAATCATAGAGCTTATGTTAAAAGCTCTATAGCAACTTAAAAGCTTATTGCTGAATGTCCCCGGATTATTGCAGATTTCGCTTGTTTATTGTAGACAGGCGATGATGCAATAATCTATTATTATAAATAAGGGGGACATATCAATGAAGTTCAAACAGTATTTTTGGGATGATTTCTACGGAAAGATCATTTGCGGTTTAAAGGACGGAGACGCTGACGAAATTCACGAACTTGAACATGAGGCATACAATTATTCAGTTGCTGATTTCAGTCAGATGAAAATATCTTTCTCCTCAGTGGACGATCAGCTCGTGACGCTCAAGGGAAAAGATGGTATTTCAAATGATGATCCAATCGGCTTTAAGTACGATTGTGATGAACAGGATGACTTCTGGTTTACTCAAAACTATAGTCAAATAGTCAGAGGTAAAGTGCCTGAATGGAAGCCTGTTCTGATTGGTATACCTTATGATTCTGAAATCATGCTCGTATATTTCCACGCTGACGAAGACGGCGACTTTGACACCGCCGAAAGGATCCAGATTACTTATCTGCCCCATAACCTCAGTATCAGGATTTCCATTGAAAATGATGATCTGATGTACGTTATTAGAAATATTTCAACCGAAATAGGCAAAATGGATATATTGGTAGAGGAATATAGAGGCAAAGATCTGCTGAGAACAAGTACAATCGGCGAAGATGAAAACGGCGGATTTGAACTGATTGAGGAAGTATAAGCAGGAGAGCTCACGGTAACGTGGGCTCTATTTCTTTTGTGTAGTTTTCTTCTGCTATTTTCTGCTATTTTCTGCTGTGATAGAATTACCGAGAAATTGAATTGACCTTTGTTTATTTGTACAGTAAAATGAGCTCGAGCTCAAGAGAAAAAACAAAAATTCAAAGTCCCGGCGCCGAGACGGAAAGGATCTAAAAATGATTACCGAAAACACACTCGCCGAAGACCTTATCATCAACAAGATGAAAACCCTGACCGAAGGTACCTATGACGCTGTAAAGGAACTCCCATGTGATCAGTTTGGTACGATTATCTCTATGCTGATAACAATGTGGTGTTCCCGCAACGAGGTAGATACTCTAAAAATCCTTAAGGCATTAGATATCGTACTAACGGAAGAACACGATAACGCTATCGCCTGCGACTTGGAACAGCAAGGAGATATTATTTTGCCGGAATCAGAAGCGACCTATGAGGTTCGCAATTCCAATGGTAGCTTGCTGTTCAGAGCGACCTACAAAGACAAGAACTGGATCATAGAGGTTAAGAAAAAGGAGATCATTACCAGACTTGCCCTTTATGATGACGGTGATATGAACATCATCAACTATAACATCAATGATAGAGCATTGGTAGACGCACTATCATAATTCCAAATTAAATAGTATCATCTGTGAGACCGCAAGACGGCAGTGCAGATACCTTAATGGTATCTCCTGCCGTCTTTTTTGTTCTCAAATATCTGAATGAAAGGATTTTTACAATGAAGAACAGAATTGTTCCCTATGAATCTAAGAGCACTTCCGTTACCCCTATTAACGTACAGAATTCAGGTGGGTCTCTTGCTCAAAGGACTTACGCTGCCGCAGAATTGGATGCGTTTCGTGATCAGCTGAGAGCAGCTCTTGCTAAACAGGCAATGGATAATACGGCTGTGTTGTCATTAGCGGAGGAACACTTTATCAGACTTGCGCCTACGGGTAAAGCTGAATACCGCCTCATCGTGGAAACCTATGCCCGTAAAGCGTTGGCAGAAATTGTAGGAGGTGACTGGTAATGTGGGAAATAATCGGACTGCTTTTACTGATTCTCGCCGTCGTTATTGGAATTGCTTTTCTCGGTGATTGGCTTGCTGACTTCAACAACTATTCTTCTAATGATCCACCGCGCGTAGAACATAAAAATCAGCACTATGATTATGAGTATGAAAAGGCTAAGGCGGTATATAACGCCGCCGGTAAGAGTCTGAAGCTCAATATGATGCAGATGGAGGCTTTTCGCCAGATGTCAGAAGCGGCGGAAAAGCATTGGAAACAGCCTCACCAAGATTCTATGTTTGACGACATAGATCTGTAATTTGATTCCAGCCGATACAGAATAGTCAAAAAGTATCCAAAATGGTTACTTTTTGGTTATTCCATCGGCAAGAAACTCTAAAGGCTATGATATAACCGTTGCAAACGCATTAAAAACATATTTTAGAAAGGAAGGCAAATATTTATGCCGAAACATAAGATTGAGAAAGAAGCACCGAATGATTATCGTGTGCCTGAGAATATTCCTGCAATTCCTAAGGCGGCTACGATATTGGTAGATTTCCCGTGGTCAAAAGGACAGGGTGGGCATTTTGGAGCCATTGAAAAATATGACCTGATGTCTATGGATCGCATTCTTAAATTCCCACTTAAAGATCTCACTGCAGATAATTGTACATTGTGGTTGTGGACAACAAATTCCTGTTTACCGGATGCTCTGAAAGTCATTAATGAACAAGGCTTTACCTATCGCGGTTACTACGTATGGTGTAAAGCTAAACTAGGGCTCGGTTCTCAATATCTCCGCCAGTGCACAGAGCTATGTGTCGTGGCGACACGCGGAAAAGTTAAGTTCAATAATCACTCCCAAATGAACTGGGGGATCATGCCGACAACCATACATAGCGAGAAGCCGAGAGAATTTATTCCGATTATTGAACGTTTGTGCGACCCTCCGTATATGGAACTTTTCTGCCGTAAGCGCCCATCGAGCAATCAGAAATGGCTATGTTGGGGATCGGAAACTGAGGGCGGGGCGGACTTCTTTATCCCCGGATACCCTGTCCCCAAATACTCCTTTGAGCAAAATAGCGGTGAACAGGAGGAGGTGTGATGCATGAGAAGAAAAGACGACAAGGACGAGCCTACGGAACGCGGACTGATGAGTCGCATCATAGAGGGCGTTATCGTCTTCGCTGTCCTCGGTTTCGTTATCAAGCTGGGCGTAGAATCCATTCTCTCCGTCAAAATCCCACTACTGATTATCGCCGTAATCTGCGGTGCAATCGTTATCGGTTATCGTGTTTACAAACACAAGAGGGATCACGATGATTACTAAGGGCATCATCTTTCACGAGATTTTTATACAGCGCCCGTATGAAGCGGAGATTTTACATAGCATACTCACCAATATCGCCACCCTTTCATCGCGTGGAGCTATTGTGTGGGAGGTGCGCTGTAAAAACGGCAAAGTGAGATATCTGCTTGGAACCCCAAAGAAATCTATCAGCAAGGTACAAGAGGTTTTCAAGGCACATAGCGAAGTGCAGTTTGCCAAAGCAGAGCGCAGGGATTTTGTAGAGGACGCGAGGAAAATCCGCATCTCAAAACCGGTATTATCTCTCAATACCGAAGTATCATCAGCGATGATCCGAGCAGTACTTGCCGCTATGCTTGGGGCAAGAGCTGAGACGGAATCTGTCGTACAAATTATCTTTGGGGCGGCTTTCGCCCCGAAGACCGTCCCTAAGAATCTCCCTGATCCAAATTCTACTTGGCTTGACACTCTGCTCGGCAACATCAAAACCGCTTCACAGGAGTGTCGCCGTGCCGCTAAAGATAAAGCAGACCAGTATTCTTTTGAGGCTGTGATTCGTGTAGGAATGACAGGCGAGCATACAATGACAAGGCTGAATAATATCATATCCGCTATGCGGACGCTGGAATCAGCAGGGGTACATATTCATGCTGAGAAAGAGTCGCCGGACAATCTCAATAATATAGCTTTACCTTGGAGAATGCCGCTAAAATTATCGGTAAAAGAAGCTGCGTGTTTTCTGCTGCTTCCTGCCGGTGAAGAAGAAATCCCCGGTACGCCCAGCTTGCACCCGAAGCCACTATTACCGCCGCAATGGCACAAAGAGCCAACCAGCAATACAAGCAGCCGTGTGTTTGCTGTTTCAACTGATAACGAGCACAAAAAGCTCAGTATCTCACCAAAGGACGCTTTGGAGCACACTTCACTACTCGGTCCCACCGGAAGTGGTAAGAGCACAGTACTTCAACACTTAATTATATCGGATATTAAAGCCGGACGGAGCGTGCTGGTGATTGATCCAAAAGCTGATCTTGTTACAGATATTCTGGAGCGTATTCCAAATGAGCGTAAGGATGACGTAGTGGTAATAGACCCTTCCGATCCTTCCCCGGTTGGTTTCAATCCTTTGGCATATAATCAAGACCCATCGCTCACCGCTGATTCTATCCTTGCAGTATTCCAAGAGATCTTCTCTCAGAACTGGGGTATCAGATCAGCGGATATTTTATCCGGCGCACTTTTGACATTAGCGCAAGTCAGAGGAGCGAATCTGCTGTGGCTCCCACAGCTCCTGACGGATGAGAGCTTTCGCAAGCGCATCACTTCTAATATTAACGACCCTATCGCCTTACAGCCGTTCTGGAAACACTTTGAGGCGATGAAGGATTCAGAGCGCAGAACGGAAATTGCTCCGGTACTTAATAAACTCAGGCAGATCACCTACAGACCGGGACTGAGGAACGTACTCGGTCAGTCTGAGCCGAAGTTTTCGCTGACCGATTTGTTCTACAAGCGGAAGATCGTGCTGGTACCGCTGAATCGCGGCATTATCGGCGCAGAGTCGGCGAAGCTGCTCGGCAGCCTGATCGTAGGGCTGACGTGGTCGCTGGCGCTGTCACGGGCGAAAATACCGCCGGAAAAGCGGCATATGGTATCCGTCTACATAGATGAGCTGCAGGATTATCTTGCCCTGCCGACGTCGTTTAGCGATGCTTTAGCGCAAGCGAGAGGACTCGGCGTGGCATATACAGTTGCTCATCAGTATAGAGGACAACTGCCGCCGGATATCAAAGCAGGGATTGATGTAAACTGTCGTAACAAAATTGTCTTCGGGCTAAACGCTGATGACGCAAAAGATATGGCGAAACAAGCGCCGGAGCTTCAAGCTTTAGATTTTATGAGCTTACCGCGATACCACATCTATACTTCGTTTCAGTCAGGCGGCAGAAGCACCGGCTGGATAAATGGACAGACCTTGCCGCCGTCACCACCCTTACGTTTAGCGGCTGAACTCAAAGCCGAGAGCATGAAGCGTTATGGAGTGCCGGCGGAGCAGACCGAAGCTGAGCTCATTCAGATGATGACAAAGCAAGAATCGCAACCAGACCCTAACATAATTAACAGCCCTATCGGGAGAAAGAGAAAGAAATAATATGAAGCCAAACAATAATAACGGCGAAAATCAAGCTTTTATATCTGTTTCTACGGCATCCAACCGCCCATCCAATCGCTTGGACTTCAAAGGCGCAGTAATGGCTGAAGATGGCGCAGATAAGCAGTATAAGGGAGACGACTCTATCCCCTTTCAGGGGATACCACCTAACTCAGCGGCGGGAGCCGCCCCTGATAAAAAGAGAAGACTGACGAGGGCGCAGCTGGAGAAGTTGGAGAAACGGTTATCCGCCAGAGACCTTTCGGTATTACAGGCTCTCAGAAAATACCGTTTCCTAACCTCTGATCAGGTTGGTAGATTGTATTTTACTAATTGCTCTACCAAAACTTCACGGACACGGAATCAAAATCTGCTCTTAAAACGTCTGTCAGATCACGGACTGATTCGCCCGCTGGCAAGACGGATCGGCGGTTATCAGGGCGGTTCCTCAGTGCAAATCTGGTATCTCACCGAAGCCGGGTTCAGACTGCTGACTCTTAACACGCCGGGCGAACATAAACGGAAACGCTTTTCTGAGCCTTCACCAATGTTTCTGGAGCATACGCTCTCTATCGCTGAGTGCGTGGTACAGCTAACGCTTATCTGCCGCAACAGCCATGACCTGTCTCTGGATGCAGTAGACACCGAGCCGTCCTGCTGGCGTAAATACAAATCCGATGGGCGAGTGTGTTATCTCAAACCGGATGTTTTCGTAGTCACGAGTTATGAAAAATATGAGGATAGCTGGTTTATAGAAATAGATCTCAGTACGGAATCGTCCTCGCAGATCATAGAGAAATGTAACGCCTATTTAGAGTATTTCTACACCGGTATTGAGCAGAAGGAAACCGGCGTCTTTCCGATTGTCACTTGGGTAGTGAAAGATAGCACTCGCAAAGAGAAGATCAAGCAATGCATCCGTGAAAGCATTAAGGGTCAGCCGAAAATGTTCTTAGTCATCACACCGGATGAACTGGAAAAGATGATTAGACAGTATATAGATAGCGGCGAGATATGCTGACGGAGGTAAAAATGTGTAAGACAGGCTTAACCACAAAGTGCCTTAACAAAAAATTACTGGTTTGAGATAAAAAATGAAGCCTCCGGCTCAGTGAATGCTCACCCTCGGAGACTTCGCTAGCTTAATTTTATCGCACTAAATCATTTATGTCAATAGCTATTCCATCACGTTTTACGAAAATCAGATGTTTAATGCCTTTTCCTTCTTTTAGTTTAGAAGTTAAAAAATTGATAATACTTCGGTCTTGCACTTTCTTCATCCTGATTGAAGTGATAGCAATATTAGGGGATTGACGATTTACTGCTTTAATTAGGTTTCTTTCAACTGCTTTTATATTTGAACCTTCAGGAGCTTTGAATTCAAAAATCGTATTGTTTACAAAAGCATCTGCTGAACAAGCAGAGGGGTGGTTAGGAATAAACCTTACATTATAGCCAATGTTAGCAAGACCAGTGGCAATGAATAGCTCATGGTTCCAAATATTTACTCCTTCATCAATAATGATCTGACCTTTAATTTTCTTCATAGCGAAGATTATACCATTAAATACAAAACAAACCAATATGCTCCCTCGGGAGCGCCACGAATAACAATCAAAAACAAGAAAGGAGGCACACACCATGCAAAACAGCGGTCTGATTGGGCTAAAGGTCGCGAACGACGGTCTGGGTTTGAGAACAGCTTTAGAAACACAGTACGATATTGCTGAGCTAAAGCATATCGGGAACTTTGTGTTTCGGGCTAAGCTCAAAGACCAAACGAGCTTGGAGATACAGAGAAAGCCGGTGGAGCTCGCAGCGTTCCATATCCGCATTGTCAGTATCAAAAAGCTCGGCAAATCTATCTAATGCGACATTTGTCGCATAGCACATTAAAAGGAGATGATGCAATATGACGGAAAAAGTCAAAAGCCAGATCCTCGCGATCCGCGACAGCGGTGAAACCAATATGCTGGACTACAGAATGGTACAGTCTATTGCTAACCGTGAGGGTTACTATGAGTTAGTCGTGTATATTGAAGAAAACCGCAGTAAGTATTTTCATTTCATTATGACTGGAGAGGAAGTGTAAAAATGATTATCCGTTACAATGTCACAGGCGAAGAAAGAAAGCATTTGGCTTATGAGTTAGGTAAGATTACGTTATGGGCGCCGGTATACGCTAAAGCACCCACCTTTGCTTACAAGGTTGGCAACTATACTGTAGACAAAACCGGCGCAATTACTTGTCCTACAGGCATGACAAAAGATGTATTGGACAGGCTTGTTAGTTTGCTAAAGGAGGAAGGCTTTGTCCCGGAATCCGTTGAGGGAGACGCTCTAACCATCAGTATTCCAAAGGAAACTGTCACCACTGATGCTTTGCTCCGTCTCAGGCAGATCATCTGCAACAAAGCCGTTTTATTTGAACGTGCTTTTCAGACAAATGTAATCTCGCTTGAAGAATCAGATGACAAGATCAGTTTTCCATGGTTTACCGTTTATGGTGAAGACGGCGAGGCGAAAGCTTACAGTGATTTCGTATTTGCTCTCTGCCGCATGGCACAGGAACGAAAGCGAATCACCTCAAAACCATATGACGGCAATAACGACAAATTCACAATGCGACTGTTTCTGGTTCAGCTTGATATGAAAGGCGATGAGTATAAGCAGACCCGAAAGATTCTGCTTCGCCATCTTTCCGGCAACAGCGCATGGCGAAACGGTACACCAACCGGAGGTGAAGACGCAAGTGAATCCGTTACCTAAGAGAGAAACCATCGCTTGTTTAAGGGAGCGTTTTCCAAAAGGAACCCGCGTCCAGCTGGTTTCAATGGATGATCCGTATAGCAAGCTCAAACCCGGTGATCGCGGGACTGTAGATTTCGTGGACGATGCAGGAACGATTTTTGTCAACTGGGACTGCGGCTCAGGACTCGGCGTTGTTTATGGCGCAGACAGGATACGCATCATTGGAACGTAAAGTACATTATATCCCCAGTCTGAAAAGGCTGGGGATAACCAAAACAAAACCATGGAAAGGAATGATATGATGACAGCTGAACAATTAGAAGTCATCGCTATTCTGCGCAGCTTGAATTATCCGTACAGCTTTATCGCTAATGAGCTGAAGCTGTCTATGAATACGGTAAAATCCATCTGTCACAGAAAGGGCTATAAAGCCTTTGGCAAGCGCAAGACAAAGGATGAAAAAACAGCAGCGCCGATCTGTAAATGCTGCCACAAGCCGCTACCAGAAGGTATGAGAAGCGACGCTAAGTTTTGCTCTACCTATTGCCGTACTAAATGGCGCAGACAGAATTTCAGAATCATTGAAAAATAGACTTGACTATTTTCCCCAACAGAGGGTGAATGTGTGTTGTTAGGAGGTAATATCAATGAAAATCACTGAAATACCGGCAAAAACACAAGAAGAAAAAACCATCCGTGTAGCAGCATATGCCCGTGTATCCTCTGACAAAGACGCTGCCTTTCACTCATTAGAAGCTCAAAAGGCTTACTATGAGGAATATATCAGACAGAATCCTAACTGGACTTTGGTAGATATTTACTCGGATAACGGTATCTCAGGAACCATTATCAACCGCCCGGAGTTTCAGCGGATGCTGGAGGATTGCCGAAACGGAAAAATAGATTTAGTCGTTACCAAATCTATTACTCGTTTTGCTAGGAATACGGTTATCCTACTTGAAACAGTCCGTGAGTTAAAAGCTCTTGATATAGACGTATTCTTTGAAAAAGAGAATATGCACAGTATCAGCCCGGACGGAGAATTGCTTTTGACACTTCTTGCAATGTATGCCGAAGAAGAAGCCCGCTCTGCCAGCGAGAATCAGAAATGGCGCATTCGCAAAAAGTTTGAAAACGGCGAGCCGTGGGTTGGAGATATGCTCGGCTACAGACTGGTAGACGGCAAAATGATCATCGTGCCGGAGGAAGCTGAAATTGTAAAGATGATTTTTAATGACTATTTGTCAGGGATGGGATTACAGACCATAGCCAAAAAATTAAATTCTATGGATTTTCCTGCTAGATATTCTGACCACTGGAGAGCAAATACACTCAGTGTAATCCTTCATAACGAGAAATATACAGGCAATATGTTGCTCCAAAAAACATATCGTTCAGATTTTAGGACAAAACGAAAAGTTAAAAACAGAGGCGAATTAAGACAATACTTTGTAGAAAACAGCCATGAAGCAATTATTGATAGAGATATTTTTATGGCTGTTCAAGAAGAGATGAAAAGGCGACAAGCGTTATTTTTCTCGATCCAACCTGCTAACAAACAAATATCACTATTTAAGGGACTTATTCACTGTGGATTATGCGGAGCTCCGTATCGCAGACGAATAGCAAATTCCAGTAGTCATCCTAAAAATGTGTGGATATGTGGTAAATACTATGATCTTGGTAAACAATATTGCTCATCACAGCAAATCCCTGAGGATATTCTTATTGGCAAAACCAAAGAGGTATTAGGGATAGATAACTTGGACAGAGAGACTATACAAGCAAGAATCTCTAACATAGAGGTTACGGGACATTTTCATCTCCGCTATACGTTTAAAGACGGTTCCGTTCAGTATGTAGTATGGGAGCATAAATCTCGCAAAGAAAGCTGGACTCCGGAAATGAAAGAAAAAGCTCGGCAAAAAACACTAAAGCGTAATGCGGAAAGGAGGAAAAATGAGCAAGGACATGAAGATAACCGTAATTGAATCTACAAAAGATTTGATTCAACAAACGGAAGACCATGCTTCACAAAAGCTACGTGTTGCTGCCTATGCTCGTGTTTCCACAGAGCAGGAGGAGCAGCAATCCAGTTATGAGGCTCAGGTGAATTATTACACCGCATATATCCAGAATAATCCTGATTGGGAATTCGTCGGGGTATTTGCTGATGAAGGTATTACTGGTACAAATACCAAAAAACGTGACGGCTTTAATCTTATGATTGAAAAAGCGTTAAACGGAGAAATAGATCTGATCCTTACAAAATCCATTTCTCGTTTTGCACGCAATACGGTTGATACGCTTCAAATAGTCCGTCAGTTGAAAACTGCAGGGGTTGAGGTGCGATTTGAAAAAGAGAATCTCCATACATTTGATCCTAAATGCGAGATGATGCTAACTATATTAGCTTCACTTGCTCAGGAGGAAAGTCGTTCCATTAGTGAAAATGTCCGTTGGGGCAAAAAACGCAGTATGGAAGAAGGTAAGGTCAGTTTAGCTTATTCTCACTTTCTCGGATATCGCAAAGGAGAAGATGGCAGACCTGAGATTATTGAGGAAGAAGCCGCAATTATTCGTAAAATTTACGAGCTTTTTCTTGATGGATTAACCCCAAAGCATATCGCTACTTATCTTACTGAACAAAATATCCCTACTCCTACCGGCAAAAAGGTTTGGTATTTCAGCACCGTTAGAAGTATCCTGACCAATGAAAAATATAAAGGCGATGCCCTGCTTCAAAAAACTTATACCACGGACTACCTAACGAAAAAGGTAAAGAAAAACAACGGCGAAATGAAGCAGTATCTCGTAGAAAACTCCCATGAGCCGATTATTGAACCCGAAGTATTTGATCTCGTTCAGGAAAAGTTGAAAAAATACGAACAACAAACCAACAGAGTTCAACATTACAGTCCATTTGCCAGTAAAATTATTTGCGGAGATTGTGGTGGATTTTATGGACGAAAAACGAGATATTCACAGAAAGGCAAGCCTTGCCGTGTTTCGTGGTACTGCAATCAGAAGTATAATAACGAGGTTAAATGCAGTACCCAAACCTTGAATGAGCTACAGATCAAAGCTGCATTTGAAAAGGTATTAACGAAACTCGGATATCCCGATCTAACCTTTACCGAAAAGCTATGGAACGAGTTGGTACAGAACGTAATAGTATATTCTAACGGAAAGTTCTTATTTAATTTGAAGAATGGGAACCAGCAGGAAATAACCTTAGAATAGTACCTTATTACAAAGCACTGCGTAATAAAACGTGGTGCTTTTTCATGCAAGAATTGTTATAATAATCTGTAAAGCTTTCTTGATATTGTTATAGCGAAGATATAATCTTTAAAATAGGGTTTGAAAAACTGGTGCATTATATATCATATGTTTCTATCCGTGTCAAATTTGTGTTGTAGCGAGGAAGAACTTCTATAGAGCCAAAAGAGGTGTGCAGAGACAAGTGTTAAATTCAGCCTGATTTAGGCTGTTTTTTGTTGTTTTTGTGGTGATGGCGAGTGTAGCTGGTGCTGTGGCGGCAATAATTTATAGAAGAACAAGGGAATAATGATAGAAGATAGGAAAATCACCCGGTTTGGGTGATTTTTTGTTTTATGTTTTAAGTATTGACAAAAATAAACATGTGTGCTATAATGAGGGCATTGTAGTTTAACAGTTTGGCTAAAAGAAAAAGGGTCAAGTAAGTATAGAAGATAAGAAGAGTGCATATATATATGTTCGGCGAGCTATAAAAGGAGATGATGATATGCCGAAAGAGAAAAAGAATAATGGAAAAAACCATACTACAAGTAACCCCATTTCCGCGGCGGCGAATCCTTCGAGTCCCAGAACTATGTCTTGGGAAGAGATGGTAGCCGAGACAAACAAGAGGTGTGCAGCGATGGCTGGTGATGTTAAAGACATCAAAGTCGTCATGACCGACCAGGGTAACCGACTTAAGTCTGTCGAGGAGAAAACCGACACTCTTACCAAGGAGGTTGATGATCTCAAGAAGAGAGTTAAGGTGGCTGAAGAGTCCGCTAAGACTGGCGGCAAGAAGCCCTCCGTTATAGGATTCCGTTACTATCCCGGCGGTGATCTCAGCAAGCCTTTGTCTGATCCGATTGAAGATTACTGGGAGGCTTGCCAGCTTGGCGGCGGTTTTAGGATCGTGAAGGTCAAATGCCGTCGCAATGGTGACAAGCTGGAGGTTATTCCTTCCAGCGAACTTAATGACTATTCATAAACCCTTTTTCTGCCGGAATCTCCGGCGCCAGCTGTGACTACAGTACATTTGGGAACCCCGGCTAAATGGCCGGGGTTTTCACAGGAAAATTTTTTAGACATAAGCGCTAAAATCTGATGTGCATATTGACAAAAAAGCGAAAGTGTGATACAATGAGATTAGTCTGAGTTTTAGTGTGTTTTAAGACAACGAAGACCATTAACAACCGAATCGTCCCAGATTTCAAATGAAATCTGGGTGCTATCTGTTTAAACTGCTCCCCGAACCGACTGGGGGCGGTACCTCCAGAAAAATATAATAGGAGGTAATTAATATGTTGGCTACAATATTTGCTTTGCTTTTTAGCATTATTGCTACTTTGGCGACAGCAACGTTGGCTCACTATTTTAACTACGGCGGACAGGTCTTTAAAAAGGTCATTGTTGAAGTAAATGGTGAGAAAGTTATCGACAGGAAGATGGGCATAACTAAAGCTGGCGTTACCGGTTGGATGATATCTTTTGCCGTGGGTTTGACATACTTTTTTGGAGTATGCAATGCATGGAGTTTCAAGCAACCGTGGTTGGCTTTGCCGATTAATTTGGCAATTATCGGAGCACTGGTATACCTCACCATATGGTGGATACAGAACGGTGCTGCGATCAAAGAGTTGGTGCTCTTCTTACTAATATCATTAGGATTGACCTTTATTTGGCTCGACAACATGAGAGTGATGTCGGCTTTGTGGGACAATCTAATACTAACAAAAGTCGCCGGAGTGATTCCGATATTAGGGATTCTTGCTGTTGGGGCAATAGTAATTTCTAATATGCTTTTCTATCATTATCATGATAATGAAGTATTAGAGGGAGATTCGGCGGAGGTTGCTGAGGAAAAGAAGGCAAAGGCAGACTGTTTTCGCGCTTCTGGTTGGATAACAAGAGGCGTGGCGATTTTAGTCGCAATAGTAGTTCTGGTGAGTGTGCTTGCTGGTTGCGGCGCGGAAGCTGTAACTGAGGAAGCGATCAATAACCTGACTGTGACGAAACTTACGCCGGAAGATTTGGAGAAACTGAATACTGAAAAGTACGCGGAAGTATCCGAGAAGCTTTTGGCTTCGTCTTTGGGCCCACACGACAAGGAACGTACGGCATCGACAGGCTTTTCTGACGCTTTGACTTACGGTTTTAAAGCTAAGGATAGCCAAAAGATGTTCCTGGAGTTGGAGGAGGAGATCCTCCGTAACCCCGTTTACGGGGTTACCGTAGCGAATGCTTTGAAGGATAAGAAAATCGGTGATAAAACGATTGGATCCTTCAACTCCTGGATGGACGAGATGGTCGAGAGAAACAAAAAGGGTGTTTTCGTCTGGTGCGAGTATCGCAATAACGATACCAGTACTATTTACGTAACAACGGAATATCGTTGTTACGCAGCGACACTCTGTACGCTGCTCGAAAGGTTGGTAGATCAAGGTGTTCAAAGTCGGCAAACGATTGAAAATTGGCCGCTGAATGGTTCAGCGAAAAACAACGATCGAGCCGGCATCAAGGCATCGTACCAATATAAGAAAGAAGCTTTAATTTTGGCTTATATTGGAAAAGACGAAGCTGGCAAAAAGGATGCCAAAGGTCTGCTGGTGATAGGCTTTAATATTCATGATAAGCGGCCGGAATTCTTTAGCGAGAAGGACCAGCCGAAAATCGTGAATGTGCCTAAAACTACGCCGTCTGGCGGAGGAGGAAGCAATCCTCCTGGCAAACCGGATTCGACGAATCCACCGGATAATCCTCCGTCGCCGACTACCACGCCTGAACCGACTACTACTCCTGAACCAACGACGCCAAGCCCGACGTATGATAAGGATCCGAATAAGGCTCCGAGTGAAAACACGGAAGAAAATGACGATCCTGGTCCTGGGCCGAACACCAATAATGGTGATGGGGCTCAGCATTCGAGTGAGGATCGTGATACCAATTCGGATCACTACGAGAATTACGATGATTATCGTGAGGACATGCAGGATATGCAAGACACCAACAATAATCAGCGTACGGGCGATGATGACAATACGCCTTCTACGCAGGGCGGATCTGGCACCAACGTTGATAATAACGGCGATAATGGTACGGGAAACGGAGGGGCTAATGATGCTACTCCGGTACAGAATCCGGCACAGGGTAGTGACGGAGAGGATATTTCAAATAACCCCAATAACCCGGCAGGATCCTGGGGAGGACCTACGGGTTAAAGCAAGATAGCACTAAATTTTGGGTGGAGCCCATGGGCTGGACGCCCAAGCACATTATCAAGAGTCCGGCGGCTTTTGCTGCCGGGCTTCATCCAAAAATAAATTTGAGACTGGGATGATTCGGTTGTATAGACGAAAATTAACAATTCGGCTAGCACAACTATATTAATTAGAAAGGAATAACATGAATAAGATTTACAAATCTATTTTAGGAGTGTCTGCGGCAGCTGTAGTGCTCGCAGGTACGTTGACTCCAGCATTTGTAAGTGCTTGGGGCGATTCGGCCAATGGCCGTCCAAGCTATACGCTTGATCAAATTAATAATGGTGAACTTGGTGATACCATTACGTTTAACTCGATTTCAAACGGTAAAATCGGGGATGAGAAGAACTTCGTAGGCGCAAAGGTGGCTGGTGCAACAGTAGAAACCTGGAATGCCAACGAAATTGAAGTGAAGGATGGCGAAACTTATACGATTCGTCTTTTCGTTCACAATAACAGTCCTAAGGGTATGGATGCGATTGCGAAGGGTGTAAAGGCTACTTTCTCGCTTCCTACGACAGTGGCTAAATCTCATACGATTATCGGGTATTTGGATTCTTCCAATGCTACACCTAATCGTTACTGGGATGAAGTGACATTAAAATCTAGCGACAACTTCTATCTTGAATACGTTGATGGTTCTGCTAAATATAATAACAACAAGGGTACTTTTAGTTTATCTAATGATGTAATCATTTCGGGTGCTACACTCGGGTTTGACAAGATGAACGGTGAAATTCCAGGTTGTTATGAATATTCTGGTGTGGTGACCATCAACGTGAAGGTACACAAATCTGTGTCTGCGAAGGTTTCTAAGCAGGTACGACTTAAAGGTACTAAGACTTGGAGTGAGTCGGTAAATGCTAAGGTCGGTGATGAAGTTGAGTATCAAATTGAGTATGTAAACTTGCTTGCTGATCAGGTAAATAACGTGATGATTCGCGATATTCTGCCAACCAACGTTGAATATATGAAAGATTCAACTTATCTTTACAACTCACAATACCAAAATGGTTTGTTGCTCAAAGATAATACTTTGACAACTTCTGGTATTAATATTGGCAGCTATTCTGCAAAAGGTAATGCGTATGTACGCTTTACTGGTAAAGTAGTGGACAAGACCCTTGCCTGTGGTGATAACCAATTGGTGAACTGGGCTAACTCTACTGTGAATGGTGCAGTAGTGGGTAAAGATGATGCATCGGTGATGGTAAATAAGAGTGGTGATGTTTGTAAAGACAAGCCAACTCCTCCTACGCCAACACCTGATAACCCAACTGATACTCCTACGACAATCGTAGCGACTGGTCCTGCCACAATTGTGACTGGGGCAGTGGGTACTGGTTCGGTAGTGACGATGCTTGGTTACTATATTGCTAGCCGTAAGAAGTTAATGAAATAAGTTGACCGCTTCATTCTAGGGCGGGAAAACTTAAGAAGTCTCCCTGAGTTTCGGCTTGGGGAGATTTTTGTTTGTGTTTTTATGAATTTTTGTGTAAATTTTTGAAAATGCTTATGTTATAATGGTGGCATATGGATCCGTCGAATTTTGGTAGTTTTAGTTCTGGTGGCAATTTTGGTGGTACTGGTGCAACCGGTACACAAAATGGTGGGGTGGCCTCTGGAACTGACACTATCGCTGGCCCGCAACAGTCTGCCCCTGTGCAAGCGCAGGGTTTTGTTGGTACACAGGCGACACAACCGCAAATGGTTGCTCAACCACAGGCGCCGGGTTCGATGCAGTTCCAACCGCAGGTAGTTTCGTCTAGCACGGAAGACGTAGTGTTAGGTGGTGCCGGGCCGAAGAAATCGAGGAGGGGGGTGGTTGTGGGGGTGGTGATAGCATCGGTGGTTTTACTAAGCGTCTTGGCGGTGTTTGTAATAGGCGGCATGGCAAATATAAATAGGGAAAGAAGTGGGCAAAAATTCAATATTTTTGCAAACTATATTCTATATGGAGAGTTTGATAACTCGCAAAGTTTAGAGATTGGTGACGATGATCAGTATACGTTGAGGGGCATCGCGTTTTATGATGCTAATAGGGCCAAGGAATTTTATCCGCTTGCGATGCAATATTGGGATGCATTTAAAAACACCTATTCTAAACAAGATGAGGAGATAAATAATAAAATAGCGGACATTAGTGATGAACTAATTTTTCTTGATAAGTTTGCTAATAGTGGGCTGATATCTGGTAGTAAATTATTGGAGGCCTATTATTATGGTGGCGAAGATGCTTTGATGGATGAATATTCAAAGTATTATTCTGATTTTCGGCAGGATTCGGAGGTGTTTCAGGATTTTATGATTATCCAAGATGCATATGTAGCTAGCGCGATTCAACTTTTGGGGCTATACAGTCAAGAGGGTTGTATAGTTGATGCTAAGGAAGATACAGGATGTGTGGAAGAGAGGCAGCTGATGGGTAATGAGTACTACGATGATGTTATTAGTGTGGACAGGGAGACTTTTCAGTATGCGTTGAATGTTGAGACAAGACTAGTGAATAATGTTATAGAATTGAGTACTTTAATCGCGGAGGAGAATGGGCATGAAAATTAATAAAAGGTACGGTATAGTTGTTTTTCTTTTGTGTATGGTCTTTCCGTTTTTTGCCACTATAGAAAGAGCGCAGGCTTATAGTTATAGTAATGGTGCGGATACGGTTATGGATAAAATAACTAAATATAATGCTAGCGAAGCAATAAAGATTTTTAAGAGTCCTACTTCGGTTCGGTCAGTTGCGGATTTTTTGCATTACGGTACTAGCGGTTTTGCTGATAAGAGTGTTAGTTGCAGTGTACCAGTACCAAATACTGTAATGGCTGGTACGGCTGACAAGAGCCCAACTTTATCATGCTGGGATTTTTGGTATGGCAATAAGTCTTGGAGCGCGTTGATTAAAGGAGAGAAAAGCAATAGTGACCCAAGTATCAATGATGCGGTTAATTATGTTAAGCAGCTTGGGTATACTCAAGATGCAAGTGTGGCTCCTAGTACGAAATGTTTTAAAGTCACATGGACTAATCCGAATGAGACTTCTGCGTCGGGTAGTGCTGGTAGCTTCGAATCTGGATCTGTTTGTGTAGGTGTGGACGATCAGGGATATATGTGGGGGAGTTCTTTGGAATATGGTGAGAAATCAAAAAAACCATCTTCGACGACTCAGTATGAACTTCAAATAGATACTAGTGGAGGAGCATTTGGCTCTTCGTATGTGTATAAAGTAGTACTAAACTCAGGCCCTGGATATAATCCACAGTTTTCGGTTACGGTACAGGATGGTGACACTATGAAAAAATGGACAACTTTTAAGAGTGAGTTTGATTCATCCTTAGCGGATCACAATAAAAATGCTGGTGGCGTGACGGGCAATTTGGCCCTAAGCGTAGAGTCTACTAGTGCTGGAAGTGTGTCGAGCCAGGTGACACTTGATACGACTTTTTCGAGAAATTCGAGCCAGAAGGTTGTTACTTATTCTGGGAATATTTTCTTGAGTGAGGCAGAAGTATACAATATATATCAAAAATATTTGACGAACGGAAGTAAGGTTAAATTGTCGTGCGACGCATCGTATGACTATGATGGTGATTCGTATGAGTGGATAGCGGTACAGATGAAGAGAAATGGCAAGATTGATGATACATGCCATGTGCGGGAGCTGTCTAAGGAATTGTATACCGGCGGGCAGTATTATTCGGGTTCATATGATCCAACGACGAACACTCTTTCTAGTGGTTCGTATCTTTTCACTAAAAGAAATATGTCGTTGGCTGATATCGTTAAGGCTGTAAATAAGATGGACCTTGATAAACTAGAGGACGATATTGATGATTTTACTGGTGCTACTGAGGATGGTGGAGATGGTGAGGGGAAAGTTGATCCTACTTGTGCGAATTCTGGGGGAGCTGGTTCTTTAGGTTGGATAGTGTGCCCAATTTTGGATTGGATGCAATCTGCGGCGGAGGGGGCATACAATAGTTATGTAAAACCAAATCTTGAGGTGCAGTCGGATCTTTTTGGTGAGAACAATGGTAGTAACCCTACGCAGGATGCGTGGACGATATTCCAGGGGTTTGCGAACGTTTGTTTTATTATATTGTTTTTGGTGGTTATCTTTTCGCAGCTTACTGGTGTAGGTATAGACAATTATGGTATTAAAAAACTGCTACCAAAATTGATAGTAGTGGCAGTCTTGGTAAACTTGTCCTACTTAATTTGTTTGTTGTGCGTGGATTTATCTAATATTTTGGGTAATGCCTTTCAAAGTTTATTTAATGGGTTAGGTGTTGATGTTTCTGAAGTGACGTTTACGGATTATGATGGGAATGCTCATGCTATTGGGGCCACTACTATAACCGCAGTAGCATTAGTAGGTGTGTTGTTGCTTACTGGGTATGCTATATGGCAGAATCCGGCGCTCCTGTTGACATTGCTTGTGGGTGTTTTGGGTGTACTAATCTCAATCTTTTTCTTGTTTGTGCTTTTGGCGGCGAGAAAGGCAGCAATAGTGGTTTTGACGGTTGTTTCGCCAGTGGCTTTTGTGTGCTATCTCTTGCCAAACACGAAAAAGTTGTTTGATAGGTGGCTGCAACTTTGGAAAGCAATGTTGCTATTGTATCCAATTTGTGGTTTATTGATTGGCGGTGGTGATTTTGTGTCTAGACTATTGCTCGTAACACTAAATACAGGTGAGGGGGAGGATTTCTTTGGCACGTTTACTGCTATGATAGTAGGTATTATACCTATATTCTTCATCCCAACTGTACTCAAGAGTGCTTTTGCGGCGATGGGGACGATTGGATCGAAGATTGCCGGGTTTGGAACAAATGCGCGTGGTGCAGCGACTAAATGGATGCGGAATAGAGAAGAATATAAGGGGTTGCAAGAACGTGGTGCGGAACGTAGGGCCAGAATTCGTGCCGGTGTAGATAGAGAGGGTCGCGAACGAGATCTTAATGGTTTCCAAAGAGCCATACGTGGTGGTAGAAAAGGACTTTCTCGTTCACGAATGCAATATGCGAAGAATTTGGAAGGGCGAAATCGTGAAGAGGATATAACTACTGGAACTGGGTTTGCTGCATCGCTGGCGAGTGCCGAAGCTAGGGCGGATACTCAAAGGGTGGCGGATTATGAGTCGTTATTGATGAACGGCAAGGTGGCTGGAGTGAACGCAAATGATGCTAAATCGGTAGGACAATATCACGCTGCATCGTTGGCGGAATATCAGAAGGCTCAAAGTGAGGCTGATAGGGCTGCGGCGATGGCTAAGATAAAGGCGGCGCAGAATATATTATCGAAGACTGATAAAGGTAGAGCACAAGTACAGAATAATCTTGAGCAAGCCGTACGTAGTGGCCAGACCGGCGGTTTATCCCAAGCAGCATCGCATTTGTTGGGTGAATATGGAGATAAGTATAAGTCTGTGAACCGTGGTGAGCATGCTATGATTGCGGATTTAGCTACAGCAAGCGTGGGAGCAGATGGGAATATAACTAGTGAAGCAGCTGGAGCTATCCAAGGTAAGTTGGATCGTTTGGATAGTAATGGCAATGTCGTGATGGGTGGTAGTGGAGCCTATAGTATGGCCGGCACTAGCAAATATACAGAAGAGTCGCTTGCTGGGGCGGATGATGCGGCTCTGGATAAGTTGGTACAGAGTGTTGAGAATGGCAGCTTGACGGGCGCTGGGTTGGCGGACCTTAAGGGTACGGCTACTAGGGCATTAGAAAAAGCTCAGAGTGGTAACTTGAATATCAAACCGGAAGTGCGGTCTAAGTTGCAAAGAATACGGGATTATGAACCTCCGCTAGCGGGCGGCCCAAGTAATCCGCCAGCGTCAAGCCCGAAGCCTGTAACTGCGCCGGGGTCGGCGGAAGAGGGCAGAACCTTTGAAGTGCCGAGAGAGAACCGTCCTGCTGGTAATACTGGTAACAAAAATGATGTGCAGGTGAATCCGGGTGAAGGGGACGACCAAGGTACTTGGGATTAACGGAATTAAAATAAGAGTTTGTTATCTTTGAGCAGCTTGGATGACGTGGTCAAAGAGGCAAGTAATGGTTAGTGGGCCAACTCCGCCGGTGGTTGGGGTAATGGCGGCAAGATCGGTGCGCTTGTAAATATCGGGCGACAGGTCGCCTTTGATCACGCCGTCTTCGCTGGCGGTACCAGCATCAATAAGAGTAGCGCCGGGAGGGATGAAATCGCCAGAAATCAACCCCGGTACGCCCGTGGCGCTTATGATTATATCAAATTGCTTAAGTTTTGTCAAGTCATCACCACGATGGAAGAGGGTGGTGTCGTAATTTGATGAGGTAAAAATGTGGTATAGTGGGGCACCAACCAATTTACCGCGACCGACGATGGCGATTTTTTGGTTGTCTAATTTGATATCGTAGCCGGCAAGGAGCCAGAGAATAGCAGTAGCGGTGGCAGAATCGTAAGCAGCGTCTACGCCTAAGCCGTCTACGTCTTTAGTGGGCGAGATGAGATTGCAAAGTTCATCGGTTTTGGCTTTTTCGGTGATAGGAAGTTGGAGGATGATGCCGGAAATTTTAGGGTCTTGATTGGCGGTAGTGATTTTTTCGGCAATATCCGAGGAGCTGGTGGCATGGTAATCGGTGACTTTGATGCCGATGTCATGACCGTAGTTTATTTTGAGATTAACATATTTGGTGATCACCGGATTGTTGCTGTCACGAATGATAAGAAGATGAGGCGGCTGACTTAGGCCGGCAACTTGATGGGCTTGGCGTTCTTTGATGAAGCCAGCAAGATCTTTGCCACTGAGGACTTTCATTAATTGACTCCTGGAGTGGTTTTGGGTGGGTTGATGATTTCGACGGGTTCTTGTTCGAGCCAATAGCCGTAGATATCGTAAATTGTGCCGACGATTTCATCACGGGCTTTGGCAAGATCGGTGTAAGATTTGGCAGATTCATTAATGAGAACAAGAGAAGCTTTATCACTAATGCGCATACCGTGAATGAGTTTGCCGGAAAAACCGGCTTTTTCAATTAGCCAACCAGAGTTAATTTTGTTGCCGTCTTTACCGCGGTAAACTGGATAGCCTTTGGCTTCGGCTGCTTCGGCTTCGGAATCCGTGAGGTAGATATTTTTGAAAAAAGAACCAGAGCTAGCTTTTTCTAGAGGGTCGGGAAGTTTGTCCTTACGGATGGCGCTAACAATGTTACGAATGCCTTGAGGAGAGAAATCGCTGAGGTTGTGATCGAAAGCGTATTTTTCGATAGAGCGGTAGAAAGGGCCGGACATTTGACCTTTTTGAAGGACTAACGTAATAGAAATGACGAAATAACGGTTTTGTTCGGTGGTATTGAGGATGCTTTTGCGATAAGAGAAACCGAGATCGTTGTGAGTGAGGGTTTTGAAAGTGTTGCTGGCAGTATCGTAGACTTCGATGGATTCTAGAGTGTCGGCAATTTCTTGACCGTAGGCGCCGATATTTTGTACGGGTGCAGCTCCGGCGAGGCCAGGGATTTTACTGAGTGCTTCGATGCCAGTGAGACCTTGGTCGCAAGCGTAGGCGACAATATCGTCCCAATATTCGCCACCCATGATGGTAAGTTTGGTGCCGGTGTCAGTCTCTTCGGTATTAATGCCATGCATACGATTAATGATGATAGCGCCATTATAACCTTCGTCGTGGCCAATAGTGTTAGCTCCATAACCGAGTACAAAAACGGGGAGATTATAAGTGGCGGCAAAGCCGTAAGCATCAGGAATTTCTTCTGGTCGTTCAATTTCTAAAACGTAGCGGGCAGGGCCACCGAGCCGCATAGTAGTGAGGCTAGAAATCAAGATATTTTCATTTACTCGCATGGTGAAATTATAACATATTTTGCGCTAAGTTTTGGTTACGGTGGGGATGATAAAGCGTAAGCGTAAGATGGGGGTTGAAATGTCATAGGGGCTGTGCTATGTAGGGTGCAGGAAATGGGGTGGCGTATGTTAAAAACAATGGTACGGAGAAAGGAGGGTTATGGAAGAGCTGGAATTAGACTATGTGATAATCAAGCTAAAAAAGAAATCTCCTCGGAATGTAACAACCGAAGAGAAATCCCAACCTAGAATTGATTCTACCATACGAGATCGTGAAAGTCAACCCTGTTTCCTAACACGATTATATCATATAATATAAAAAGAAAGGTAATACTATTATGGCGAAAAAAGATGCGGTGGCAGAGAACAAAAACACTAAACAAGAAGATGGAAAAAACGAGGCACTGAAACTTGCAATTGCGCAGATTACGAAACAATTTGGCGATGGTTCGATTATGAAGTTGGGTGAGACGCCAAAGATGGATGTAGAGCTTTTGAAGTCTGGTTCTTTGTCGCTAGATTTGGCGCTAGGTGGTGGTTGGCCGAAAGGGCGGATTATTGAGATTTATGGGCCAGAATCTTCTGGTAAGACGACGTTGGCTTTGCATGCGATTGCTGAAATGCAGAAGCAGGGTGGGCAGGCGGCGTTTATTGATGCAGAGCACGCTTTGGATCCAGCTTATGCGAAGAAGATTGGGGTGGATACAGCCAATCTCTTGATTTCGCAGCCGGATAATGGTGAACAAGCGCTGGAGATTTGCGAGACCTTGGTGCGTTCCAATGCGGTGGATTTAATTGTAGTAGACTCGGTGGCGGCTTTGGTGCCGCAGGCCGAGATTGATGGCGATATGGGTGATGCACAGATGGGGCTTCAGGCGAGGCTAATGAGCCAGGCGATGCGGAAGCTCACCGGGATTATCTCTAAGTCGCGTGCCACAGTGATATTTATTAATCAGATTCGGATGAAGATTGGTGTAATGTTTGGCAATCCGGAGACCACTACGGGTGGTAATGCATTGAAGTTTTATGCTTCGGTGCGAGTAGATATTCGTCGGATTGGACAGATTAAGGATGGCGATAATATTGCTGGTAACCGTACTAAGATTAAGGTGGTAAAGAATAAAATTGCAGCGCCATTCCGTACGGCGGAGTTTGATATTATGTACAATGAGGGAATTTCTAAGACTGGGGACATTTTGGACCTTGGTGTACAGTATGGCGTGTTGGAGAAAGCCGGTGCATTTATTAAATATAATGGTGAGACCTTGGGACAAGGGCGTGAAGCGGTGAAGAAATTGTTCCGTGAGAAGCCAGAGTTGATGGCGGAGATCGAAAAACAGGTGCGCGAGAGGGCAATAGATTAGAAGGGAGTGAGGGAGAATGTATCACGACGAAATGTGGCAAGAATTTTATCCTAATGGTGATCGGATAATGGACGGGGGACGTTCGCCGAAGGATGGTAATCCTAAGAGTGGTGAAGAAGATGTATGGGTGGGGGCGACTGTTTTGTGGTTGTATCGTAAGACCGAGCGTGGTATAGAGGTTCTTTTCCAAAAGAGGTCGCATTTTGTTGATCATAATCCAGACAAGTGGGATATTTCAGCTGGTGGTCACGTGAATTATGGTGAGTCTATTACTGATGCAGCAGTACGTGAGGCTAGAGAAGAGATAGGAGTAAAAATTGATAAGGAAAAGTTGAAATATTCCTTTTCTTTGGCAGGGTCCAGTGGTTACAATATATTAGTATATGGATATTTTTATGATTGGACTGGACAAGAGGATAGTTTTCACTTTGATGATAATGAAGTATCAGAGGTGAAATGGGTGGCGTTAGAAGAATTTGATGAATTTGTAAGGGGAAATGTTAAAGAGTCGTTGAAGGGGGCGTATCATACTTTGGGGCTGACAAAGTATTGGTTGGAATATTATGGAAATTTACAAGCTGAGTGATGAAATTTCAGAGGAAAATTCGACAAGATTGGTAAAAAACCATAAGTATGGAGTAGTGCAACCAGAGGCGTCGGGAGGCGTGGGAGTTTCTGGTGGTGCGGTACTAAAAATTACAGATATTAAACAGGCGGTAAAGAATGAAAATCGTGTGAATGTTTTTGTGAACGGAAAGTACTCTTTTTCGTTAGATGTGGCGCAAGTGGTAGATATGGGAGTGAAGGTCGGGCGGATAGTCAGCGAAGATGAGTTGGCGGATTTTAAAAAAGCGAGCGAATTTGGTAAAGCATACCAGCGGGCTTTAGAGTGGGTGTTAATGCGACCACGGAGCAAACGAGAATTGCAGGATTATTTGAAACGACGTGAAATGCAAGGTGAAGCAAAAGAAAGAAAAAAGGATTGGGAAAGAGATCGGGAGATTGCGGATTTGATTGCGAGAGGCGAAGATATAGACGCAAAGCGGTTAGAAAGGAGAACCGAGCGGGCGAAGAAACGAATAAAATATGATTTTAAAGAGTTGATAATAGAGAGGTTGATCGAGCGAGGTTATGTGGATGATGAGAAATTCGCGCGATATTATGTGGAGAATCGGTTTGTAAAAAAAGGTGTGTCGCAGAAACGATTAAAAATGGAGTTGATGAAAAAAGGCGTGGACACAGAAATCATTGAGGAAGTATTGGATGGGCGAGATGACGAAGAAGAGATTTTGAAGATTATCGCGAAAAAACGAGCAAAATATGACGATGAGAAGTTGGTTAGTTATCTTTGCCGGCAGGGGTTTCCGTATCAGCTGGCGCAAAGTCTGGTTGCTGCTCACGGAAAGGATTGACAAAGTTAGGAACAAAGTCTTCCTTGGCGGCCTTTTCTTTTAGGATTTTTTCTTCGTCTTTAACGATTACTTTGTAGTCGGTGATTTCAACGATTTCTTTACGGTGGATGGTGAGTTCTGGATCAATGAAACTTTTGATGGCAGGACGTTTGACGATAAGCTGTTGGACAGTGAAATCTTCGGAAGTAACAGTGAAATTTATAATTTTGCCGAGTTTGGAACCCTTTTTGGTTTCGACTTTGAGACTGATGAGACTGAAGTTGAGCTCCAAGATTTTGGAAATTTTAACGACGTCGTCTGGTGCGACGAGCTCGTCGGTGTCGTCTATAACCATGCCAAAATTAGAGTATTCGCGCACCGAAGAAACATCGAGAATATTGGAGTTTCTATTGATGACGGGGCCTTCTAGCCGGAAGGCGATAATTTTAAGAGTATCGGGGTCGACAATAAAATCTATGATGCGGCCGATAGCGCCACCGGCTTGCATGCTAAGAATTGGCGTACCGATGAGTTTGTTTGCTGCAACTAACATAAGCTAATTATAACACAAGTTGTTCAGCGTCTTCGACGTTGTAGTTACCTATCCGCAACCGGCGGAGAGCCGTAAGATAGGCGCCAGTGCCGAGTTGCTTGCCGATGTCTTCGGCGAGGGTGCGGATATAGGTGCCACTGCTACAATGTACGCGAATTTTTAGTTCTGGATAATTATAATTTAGAATATCGATACTGTAGATTTCGATTTGACGGCTGGGAATTTCGAAGTTTTCGCCTTTGCGGGCTAGTTTGTAGGCGCGTTGGCCATTGATTTTGATGGCGCTGAAACGAGGAGGGGTTTGGGTGATTTTACCGATAAACGAATTAGTGACAGACCCAACAGTATCCAACTCGGGGCGCGTCCAGCCGGCCTGTCGCCACAGGCGGCTGGCGCTAATCCTCGCTTTGCCAAGCTCCGGACCCCCTTCGTTTGGATGCTGTTGGGTCTGCTCTTCTGTATATTGTCGAATCTCACCTTCGGGGTCTCCGGTGGAAGATATGTAGCCAAGCTTTAAAGTTGCTTCGTAGATTTTGTCGAGCTTTAAGAATTCAGCGGATTTTTTGGTCATTTTGCCGGAGAGCAAAATTAAGAGGCCGGTGGCAAATGGGTCAAGGGTGCCGGTGTGGCCGACCTTGACTTTGTGGCCAAATTCGGATTTTAGTTTCCCACGGACTTTGGCAACCACACCAAAGCTAGAAATACCGGCGGGTTTGTCTATTAAAATAATCTGATCTTCCATAATTAAACGTAAAGGGGATTGACGATACAACTAAATTTATGTAAACTAAAAATAGTTGATTTTTAAAAATTGTATGCTAGAATCAATTTAGGATTTAGGAAATCTCTTCGGTTTTATTCCGAGGAGTTTTCTTTTTCTTGAATTTTACGATAACGTATTCAAGGTCAAGCTCTTCCATAAGTCCCTCCTTTCATCCGACACCTAATAATTAAAATTCGCCAATCCCTGTATAAAATATATAATAATTTGTAGGGGTTTTCAAGATACGGACTTTGTGATATAATCGGTTTATTATGATAACAAAAGAGAATAAAGACAAGGCTATTGCCAAGGTCGCCCGTAGCAAGGCAGATGTTGGTTCTCCTGAAGTTCAAGTTTCGATTCTCACTGAACGGATCAAAGAAGTGACCGAGCATGTGAAGAAGAACAAACATGACTTTATGGCCAAAAGAGGTTTGATGCAGATGGTGGGGAAGCGTAAGAAGTTGCTTCGCTACTTGGAAGAGACCGATTTTGAGCTATATAAGAAGACTGTGAAGAAATTAGGTCTCAGGAAATAGTAATAAAAAATAACCCGTCGGATAAACCGGCGGGTTTTTGGTCCGTGAGGACCTGCAGCTACGCCAATTTGGCGTCTTGCTTATTAGCTGCTTTTTCGTAAGCTGCCTTAACTGTGGTGTTACCGAGGATAGGCAGGTAGTTAAAAGCTATTTTAAGGAGGCGTTCAGAGTAACTAATATCGGTTTCGTTATCACGCTGACAAAAATCTGCATCCGCACTGATGGTTTCGAGAAGATTTTCGAAATCATTGGCCCAATACTGGAACGTTTGACAAAATCTATTGGTGTAGATTTTGGCGGGGATTTCGTGGTGCTCGGCATAAGCGGAGTTGCAGAAGGCGTAGCAGTCGATAAAGTCTTTCTTTACTATGAAAGTTGCGGCTGCATCAACGCAAAATTCTTTTCTGAGGTAGTGTTTTCTGAACTTACTCCATAGTTCAGGGAGAAAGTTTCCAGGCAGGTTGTTTAGCCCGAGGATAATGATACGACCGTAGCCGTTTTCGAACTTTTCAATGAAATTAACGTTTGGAAGCTGTTCCAAGGTTGATTCCTCCTTTTGAGATAGTAAGATACGAGGTTTGAAGCAAGAACAAACCTAACTTTTCTATTATAGCACACTTTGAATAAAATGTCAATGTTTAGGTGGGAGTTGCCTGGTTAGGGTGGATTGGAGAAGCTTGCTTTATTGCGTAAATAATGTGTGGTATAATGGGGGTAGTAAGTTAACAGGGAAGACGGCAGATATAGGGAGGGGGCCTATATCTGGAGTTTTCCCGAGAAAGGGTATATTTTTATGGAAATTATAAATCCGAGTGGTAAAAAGACAATTCGAGTGTCAACGGAGTGGTTGGGGCGCGAGTTGACTTTAGAGGTGAATCGAGTGGGTTTTCGGACGACTTCGTCAGTGTTAGTGACCTATGGTGATACGGTAGTGTTGGGTAGCGTAGTGGTAGGCACGAAGCCGGTAGTGCAAGATTTCTTCCCGTTATCGATTAGCTATGAAGAGAAATTTTATGCAGCGGGAAAGATTTCGGGTTCGAAATTTATTAAGCGTGAAGGTAAGCCGGCGGATGAAGCAGTGCTAGTAGGACGGTTGATTGATCGGCCGATTCGTCCACTGTTCCCGAAGGGTTATCGTCAAGAAGTACAGGTGGTGTGTACGGTGTTGTCGATGGATCCGGCATTTCGACCGGATTGTGTAGCAATGATTGCAGCTTCGTCTGCTCTTATGAATGCTGGCGTGCCGTTTGATGGGCCGGTAGCCGGGATCCGAATTGGGCGGACCGGTGGTGAATTTAAGGGTTTCTTAAGTAAAGAAGAACGTGAAGCTTCGCCGCTAGACTTGGTAGTGGCTTGTAAAGACGGCAAAGTAATGATGGTGGAAGCTGGCGCGAATGAGGTGCCAGAAGATACAATCATTGAAGCAATGCATTGGGCAGTAGACAAGGTACAGCCGGTATTAGATTTACAAAGAGAGTTGGCTAAACAGGTGAACGCTAAAGAGCAAGAATATGAGTTGGTATTGCCAGATGAAGCGGTAATGGAAGAGGTGATGAAGTGGGCGGATGGTAAGTTTGGCTCGAAAGTGCGTGGCAATGTAATGGAGCGGGCACAGATTTTGGATGAATTGAAGTACGCGATGCATGATGAGATGGCCTTAAAACATGGCGAGGGCGAGACGGATAACGAGAAAGTAGAATGGTATGATGAGAACTTGCGTGATGTGTATGATCAGGCCTTTGAGCTAGCAGTACATAAGGAGGTACGACGGGGAATTGTCGAAGAGGGTGTGCGGCCAGATGGACGAAAGTTGGACGAGGTGCGACCTTTGAGTTCGCAGGTATCGATTTTGCCGAGAACACACGGGTCGTCGTTGTTTACTCGTGGAGTGACGCAGGCGATGAATATTGTGACTTTGGCACCTTTGTCTTATGCGCAAGAGGTAGATACGATGGAGGTGACGGATGGCAAGAGACGCTATATGCACCACTACAATGCGCCGTCTTATACGGTAGGTGAGCCAGGGCGGATGGGCTCGCCGGGGCGACGTGAGATTGGACACGGGTATTTGGCAGAACGAGCGCTGATACCGGTGTTGCCGAGTGAAGAAGATTTTCCGTATGCGATTCGCAGCGTGACTGAGATAATGTCGCAGAATGGTTCTACCAGCATGGCGGCGACTTGTTCGTCTTGTATGGCGTTGATGGACGCAGGTGTGCCTTTGAAGCGTCCGGTGTCTGGTGTGGCAATGGGGCTAATGGTAGATGTGCCGAAGGGGCAACCGATTACGGCTGAGGATATTGACAAGGCATATGTGTTAACGGATTTGATGGATGCGGAAGATTTTGCGGGGGATATGGACTTCAAGGTGACTGGTACGACGGAGGGTGTAACAGCGCTCCAAATGGATATGAAAGTGCATGGATTGCCGGTAGAGATTCTTGAGAAGGCGATAAAACAGAGCCATGCGGGGAGGATGTTTATTTTGGATCATATTGTAAGCGTGATTCCTGAACCGCGGGCAGAAATTAGCAAGTATGCGCCTCAAATTGAGAAGTTGATGGTGAATCCAGATAAGATTGGAGCGATTATTGGCAAGGGTGGCGAAATGATTAATAAGATTACTGCAGAGACTGGGGCGGAAGTAGATATTGAAGATTCTGGACTTGTAACTGTATCTGGTACAGACCCAGAGAAAATTCAAAAAGCGTTGGATTGGATTCGTGGGTTGGTGGAGGAGCCAGAGGTAGGTAAGATTTATAATGGTACGGTAGCGTCAATCAAAGATTTTGGAGCGTTTGTGACGATATTGCCGGGGATTGATGGGATGTTGCATATTTCACAGATTAGCGATAAACGGTTGAAGAAGGTAGAAGAAGTGCTACATGTGGGAGATAAAGTAAGAGTGCGGCTAGTAGCGATTGATGATAAAGGCAGATTATCTCTCACGATGAAGGGATTGGACTAGTTTGGAAAAAATTCGGAATTTCTGCATTATTGCGCATATTGACCACGGGAAATCAACGATCGCAGATCGGATGATGGAGCTAACTGGGACGGTAGAAAAGCGAGAAATGAAGTCGCAGCTACTGGACTCGATGGAATTGGAGCGCGAAAAAGGAATTACGATTAAATTGGCGCCGGTGACGATGAAGTGGAAGGGGTACACTTTGAATTTGATCGATACGCCGGGGCATGTGGATTTTTCGTATGAAGTGTCGCGGTCGTTGCAAGCGGTGGAAGCGGCAGTGTTGGTGGTAGATGCGACGCAAGGGATTCAGGCGCAGACGCTGGCGAATGTGTATTTAGCGATTGAACAGGATCTTACGATAATCCCGGTGATAAATAAAGTAGATTTGCCGGCGGCAGAAGTGGAAAAGACCGCAGCGGAGATTATGAATTTGCTAGGATGTTCTAGGGATGAGATTATTGAGGCGAGTGGTAAAACTGGTTTTGGTGTTGATAAAATATTAGATAGAATTATAAATTTAGATAGCACGGCAGACTATTCAGTTTCGGACACGCTCAAGGGCGCTCGCCCGAGCTTACGGTCCTCAACTGAACAGTCTTGCCGCGCTCTAATTTTTGATTCTTACTTTGATGATTATCGCGGAGTGGTGCTATATGTACGGGTTTTTGAGGGAGAGATTGCGAAAAATGCTGAGATTTTGATGATGGCGGCAGAGACGAAGGGTTTGGCGCTAGAAGTGGGGGTGCTTACGCCTAGGATGACGCCACGGGAAAGTTTGAAGGCAGGTGAAATTGGCTATATTGTGACAAACCTGAAGACTACGCGGGAGGCTAAAGTGGGCGATACAGTGACTTTGGCGAAAAAACCAGCAAACGCAGCCTTGCCGGGGTATAAAAATGTATTGCCATTTGTATATGCGGGATTTTTTCCGGTATCGAACGATCAATATAAGGATTTACGGGAAGCGATTGAGAAGTTGAGTTTGTCTGACTCGGCGTTGAGGTTCGAGCCAGAAAATTCACCGGTGTTAGGGTTTGGCCTTCGGATTGGATTTTTAGGGCTTCTTCACATGGACATTATCCGGGAACGGCTGGAACGAGAGTTTGGACTGGATTTGATTGTGACGAATCCATCGACAAATTACGAAGTAGTGATGAATAATGGTGAAGTAATGGAGATAAAGTCGGCGGCGGATTTGCCGGATGTTTCGGAGGTAAAAGAAATTCGCGAACCGTGGGTAAAGGGTGAGATTATTTTGCCAAAAAATATGATTGGCAATGTATTGAATCTTATCAATGAGAAGCGGGGCCATCAGACGAATCTTTCATACATTGAGGACCGAGCGGTGATAGATTTTGAAGCACCGATGGCGAATTTGTTGACGGATTTTTACGATCAGCTGAAGTCGGCGACTTCGGGGTATGCGTCGTTTAATTATGAGTTGAATGGATATAGGACAGAAGATTTGGTACGAGTGGATTTTTTGGTGGCGGGGCACAAGATGGACGCGCTATCTATTATGTGCCATAGGAGTGAGGCGGAAGCAATCGGGCGAGAAGTGACGAAAAAATTGAAAGAAGTGATTCCGCGGCAGAACTACGAAGTGGCGTTGCAGGCGGCGATTGGGGCGCGAATTATTGCGCGGGAGACGATTGGGGCGTATCGTAAAGACGTGACAGTGAAGATTCACACTGGGGATCGGGATAGGAAAGCGAAGCTTCTAGAAAAACAGAAGCGTGGTAAGGCACGGATGAAACGGTTCGGTAAAGTTGACATTCCAAGCGAGGCGTTTACGGTGATGTTGAAAAGAGATTAACGTGTTATAATGAAGATATGAAGAAGAAAGGGTTAGCTTTCTGTTGTGCTACGGTGCTTATGCTTTGTCAGTGCTTTGTGTCGAGTGTGGGGGCGATTACTGATGAACAGAGTGCGGCAATAAAGGACCACTGTGAGACGATTCGGGAAAATTTGAAGAGGGTGCAGAAGGAAGACTCTAGAGTGCGGGTATACCTTGGGGGGTATTATGAGACGATTTTGTCTAAATTTATTGTGCCACTAAATGTACGGTTGGTTGAAAATAATTTATCTAGTGCAGGTTTGGTGGAAAATCAGAATAAGTTTGCAGCAGTGAAGGCGGATTTTGCGGATGATTTTGTAAAATATCAGAGAGAACTAGAAGAGTTGGTGGGAATGGATTGTAAAGAGAAACCGGCAGATTTTTACGATAAGTTGACGGCGGTGAGACAAAGACGGCAGGTCATGGTGAAAGATGTACAGAGAATGAGGAGTTTGATCTCGGGGCATGTGCAGCTGGTGGAGTCGCTGAAAGGAGAGTTGTGATGGAACCAGAACAGAAGAAGAGCAAAAAAATAATGCACGGAGGACGGAATTTGGTGATTTTGGGGGTAGTATCAACGGTTCTGGCGGTGATGACTACGGGGGTGAGTTTGGCGATTTACCATAATTCGGGGGATATATATTTGGATCGGTCGCGGCCGGGGTATTTACCGGATGAAGAAGAGATTGAAAATGAGGAAGAGAATGAGGTTGAAGAGTATAGTTTTGAGAAGAGTGGTAAGCTGACGGCCGAGATACTGGCGGAGTATTTGGAAAGATTGCAAGCAGAGATAAAGGCGATAGATGCCTATGAGCAGCCTTTTGATGAGAGCGCATTATCGGATGAGCGTTTGGGTATACCAGTAGTTGAACCGGATAGCCCAGAGGAATAACTTGCTAATTTGCTAGAAAGGGCTTATACTTAAACCAAGATGAAACAGAAGAAAAATAAATCACAAATGTTTGGTATAGTAGCCTTGGGCGTATTAGGAGTTGGTGCGATAGCTGCGATTTTTGGCCTGTCTAATACTGTGGCGGATATTGCAGAGAAGGCAGTATCGAAAACACCAGATGCGATACTGGTGAGCGCTGGGGTGAGTGAAGAAGAATTAGTATCAGTCCCGGTGGTTTACTTTGATCAAAGAGCGGACGAATGTGTGGATTTGTATGATGCGGGCCTGAGCAAGGCCCTTTATGCTAGGCAATTTGAGTGGACGGGTTGTGGTTATTATAACAAGGCTGTAGAAGAGGGGCTGGTAGAGTTCGAGCTAGGTAGTGATTATTTGCCGGTAGCGGTGGGTGGCAAGTTGACGCCGAACCGGGGGATTGATTTGACGCGGTGGTTTAATGCTGTGGATGGGAAGAGCTCTAGCTATGCCGGGACGCTAAAAATGCAGTATCGAGCGAGAGGGGCGGAATTTACTTTTGAAGACAAAGAGTTTTACCCGCTGGATAGAGTGGAATTTAGTGTTGGGGATGCAGTGAATAGTGACGGACACAACCATTTGTTTACGATGAATTTTGCGGTGCCGTTTACGGTATTAGGTAGTGGCATGGAAGAGTTCACGGTGACGGCAGATGATGATACTTTTGTGTTTGTGGGAGATAGACTAGCAATAGATATGGGTGGAGTTCATGATGCGACGACTGGCAAGTTTGTAATTCATGAGGATGGCGAAGTATATGTGGGAGTGGACGGCGAAGAATTGGCATATTCGGGTGTGAATGTTGAGAAAGGAAACGGGTCGATAGTGCGGATTTTTCACGCAGATAGAGATTCGGCAAGTTCGACTTTTAGTGTGAAGTTTGCGGGAATGAATTTGAGCGTGACGGATACGAAGTTGGCGGAAGGTAATGATGGCGGGGTACAGATAGTATATGATCCAAATGACCCGACGTATGTAGCACCACTGGGTGAGAGTTCGGTGTTTCGGCCAGATTCTACGAAAGGTTTGATAGTGATGGCAACGATTGAGGGGGTGGTAATCGTAGCGATATCGGTATTAGTGGTATCGGTAGCACGACTGATGATAAAGCGAAGAGTTGATAAATAATTTAGATTATTTGCGGGGTTTCGAGATGTTGGCTGGACGGCCGTAGTCTGGGGTGATGATTGGGTGTTTTTCCCCGCGGTGATTGTAGAGGGGGATGTTTAGCTCTGATGCTAAGGTGTTGACGACGGTCGCGCCAATCCGGAGGCCGGTAAAGGAGCCGGGGCCGGACATGAAGGTAATTTCAGTGATATCTTGAAAGGTTTTACCGTTTTCTTGCAGCTTATCATGGATGAATTGCAGTAACTTTTCGGCCAGGTCGTTGGCGAAAGTGTAACGGTATTCTTGATCGTTTAGTTTCAAAACGGTTTCAGGAGTGCTGGTATCCAGATATAATTTCATAGGGAGATCTCGCGAGTGTTGTTTTCGTTATATTTTATTTCGATTTTAGTGTGATTTTTGGGGAGCGTATTTTCGATAGATTTGCCCCATTCGATAACGATGACGTTGTCGGGGTTTTCTAAGTTTTCACGAAGGTCATCTAACATAAGACCGGGGTCTGGTAAACGGTAGAAATCATAGTGGATCAGATGGCCTTTGTGGTTTGGCAAAGGGTAAGATTTTGAGATAGTGAAGCTAGGACTAGTGATGGGTTCTTTGACGCCGAGGCCTTCGGCTAGTCCGCGAGTAAAGGTAGTTTTGCCGGCGCCAACGTCGCCGATGAGCTCGATAACATGGTTTTTTAGCGACTTGGCAAAATTTTTGCCGAAATTTAGCATTTCTTGCTCGGATTTGATAATCATTATATAATTATAGCATGAATATTTATATATCTGGTATATCTGGAACGGGGATGGGCCCGTTGGCATTGATGGCAAAGGCGGCCGGGTTCACGGTGTGGGGGTCGGATTTGATAAAAGGGGCGGTGTATGATGAACTAGTAAAAGCGGGAATTGAAGTTTATATTGGGAAACAAGACGGGGGATTTTTGCGAGAGAAGTTGGCGGAGGGTGTGGATTGGTTTGTGTATACTTCGGCTTTGCCGGAAACTCATGCAGAATTGGTGTTGGCGCGCGAAGTGGGAGTGAAATGCACAAAACGAGATGATTTTACGGCGTTTTTGGTGGAGAAATTGGGACTTAAAATGGTGGCAGTGGCGGGAACGCACGGCAAGACTACCACCACAGCGATGATTGTGTGGGCGGCGTTGAAATTGGGGTTACCGGTGGCATATATTGTGGGAACTACGTTAGGGTTCGCGCCGAGCGGGTCGTACAATGAAGGTGATCAATGTTTTGTGTATGAAGCGGATGAATACGATCGGAACTTTTTGAAATACCATCCGTGGTTGGCGGTGATACCGGCAGTGAGTTACGACCATCCGGATATTTACCCGACCAAGGAAGATTACGAGGCGGCATTTGGGCAGTTTGAAGCGCAGAGTGAGAGGGTAGTAGAGGAAAGTAGTTTTGGTGCTGATGGATTTGAGCTGGCTGGCGAAGTGCGACGGAAAGATGCGGCGTTAGCGGCAGAGGCGATTAGTGCGATGGCGCCGGAGATTGCGCGAGCGGAAATTGTGAAAGTTTTGAATAAGTTTCCGGGGGTGGGGCGAAGATTTGAGAAAATTGCGGAGAATGTATATACGGATTATGCGCATCATCCAGAAGAAATTGTGGCGACGATGGATATTGTGAAGGACGAAAAAAGACTTCACGGCAAAAAGGGGATAATAGTGGTGTATCAACCACATCAGAATACACGGCAGCATGAAGTGCGAAATGGGTATACGGATGCTTTTGTGGGGGCGGACAAGATTTATTGGCTGCCAACGTATTTAACGCGGGAAGATCCGGAGTTGCCGGTGTTGACACCTGCGGAATTGATTGATGGGCTAGTGAATAAAGATGTAGCGGAGGTGGCGGAGATCTCGGATGAGTTGGCAGAGAGATTACAAAAGTATGTGGACGAGGATTATTTAGTGATTTTGATGACGGCTGGCCCGGCGGATGGGTGGCTAAGAGAAAAGTTTAGTAAATAATATTGATTTAGACTAATTTTGGCTGAAAAAAGTTTGGAATTTTATTGGGCTTGTGCTAATATAGTAGTATATGAAAGAGGGCAAGGCGAAGTTCGAGAACAAAGGCTTGGTAATTTTGTTGTGTGTATTGGTAGTGGCGATTGTAGGATTGGTGGTTGGGATTGGCGCGGTGATGTTGAACAGTGATAGCGAAGAGGTTGTTGTGGAGACTGATTCTACGGGTGTAGAATACGCTGCTTCTACGGCCACACCGGAGCAGATAGAAGCTTACGAGTCTTTTAAGCAAAAATACGATGTAGTGCTGGCGGAGGCACAGGAATTGTTAAATGAGCCGCCTGTGAATGTTTTGGCTATAGAGGAGCTTTTTGCGAATGCGATGGACGAATATATGACCGCTGGAACTTATAGTAGTGCACAAGAATTTATGGTTGCAGAGTACAATATTTTGATGTCTGGTGGATTTAAACAAGAAGCACTAGATTCTTTAATTCGAATAGACTTTGATATATTTCCAGCGAGTGTGCAGAATCGTTGGTATAATTTGATTGTCAATTTGGCACAAGATTTGGGCAATAATGATTTAGCAGTTAAATACCGGCAGTTGGCGGACTGGACTAAGGAGTCTGCGGAACAAAATGAAGCAGCAATAAGGGAGCATGCGGCTAAATATGACGTCGATGCTGAGTTTATGCAAGGAGGAATATAATGAAGCGTTTATACCAATTTTTGATAGTTGGCTGTTTTTGTCTTATTTGTTGTGGCGCGTTTGGCAGTTCGGATGTTTTTGCTGGCGAGGTTTCGTCGGCATATGTTTATGATTATGATACTTATTGGTATGGTAATGATTTGATAACGGATTTTTATGTGACGATAGATTGTGGTAGTGGATGCGAAATAAGTGATGATTTCCAGTGTTGTGGTACACATTCGCAGCTTGAGTGGACTGGTACGCCGGGCTGGATTAGTGAGACGGGCGCAGGCTCTTATAATGGATATGATTATTACAACATAGTTTTGTATCCGGGTAGTAATAGTTATCAACCTGCTTGTGGCCAAATAAGGAAACCGAGTAACAGGACTTTGACTGCTTATGCGGCGGTGAGGGGTACATTTAATGCTACCAATGATACGAGGACATACTTGACGGATGAGGGTTCTACTACAACTAACCGTGGTGATAGTTGGACTAAGAGTGACAAGGTTAAGTATGGTGGCAATGCAAAGGTAGATACTAGTAAATTTAACCCTACCGGCTATTCGTGGTATAAGTGGGGAAGTAGTTGTGATGATGCAACAACGCGTGATTGCGCGAGGAATAATCTTACTGCTGATACTAATGTTTATGCATACTATACTAGAAATCATTTTAAGGGTCAGGCTAGAGTTTTTGAAGGTGACTCTATCAGTGGAAATGCAAAGGCTAGTACTGGATATGTGGATTCTGATAGTACACGAAACGCTGACATGGAGTGTGTAAATAGTGGGTGTAAGGCAACGTATGATTTGTATTTGAAGACGATAGCTGGTTCTGGTAAGACTAACTTCTCTTCTAATGCATCTAGTTTGTTGCATAGTTCTCCTTATGCTCCAAGTACTAGCGGAACAAAAATTAAAGAAATTACCAAGACTTTGTATCCTGGTGGCAGCGCCTGTTATTACATTACGTTTAGACCATATGGGAGTTTGTCTAACACTACTACAAGGACCGCAAAAGCTTGTATGTCGGCGAAGGTTTCTACTTTTGAAGGTAGAACTAGCGTTTCTGGGGCTGCAGTTAAGGCAGATGGCTATAGGAACACAACGAGCTCTGAGGGTGACCAGCTAGTAACTATAAATAACTGTTCACCGGTAGATGGATGTAAGGTTTCGTTTGAACATTCCTTGAAGCGAACTGCTGGTATTGGATCTACAAATTGGGTGGTTGAACGGACGTCGAATTTAACTTCTTCTAGTTCTGATAGGGCTGTGGGCAATGCAGAGGGTGATGCGGCTTTAGGTAGAGGGACTTTTAGTGCAGCAGAAGAAGTGGTAAAAACGGATGGAGAGATTACGTTGTATCCTGGTATGGTGGTTTGTGAGAAATTGACGTTTAAGCCGAGTAATGACACAACGCAGACTGTCAATGATGTATATACGCGAGTTTGTGTATCGGCGCTTGGTAATGCACAGCCAGGTGATCCGGACCCAGATACTCCGGAAGATCCTGATAATTTGTCTGGTGATACTTCGTTCATTAACATAAAAGTAAGAAACGCCGATGTAGAGAAATATGGTAGTTACCAGAGAGTTGTTTATGCTAAGCCGGGAGATCATATTTCGTGGCGGGCTACTTATAATCCGGTTTTGCAGTATACTTATTTTCTAAAACCGGAGAAAATGAGTATAGATGGCGGGAGTGTATATGATAATAGTGGCAGCTTGATGGGTGCGTTATTTAATGCCAAGAATGGATGTAATGTTAACAATGGTGATGTAATAAAGTGCTGGAATAATGCTTTTGGGTTAAAGAGCAACTTTTCTAGCTATTCCAAATATAACTATGCGAAGATATATGACCTGGGTGAGAGTAGCAAGAGGGTTGAGCAGTTAGAGGATTATGTTGTGGAAAACTGGAATGTAGGGGATTCTCTGGAAGAAACAGCTGCGACAAATACTGCAAATACTGCAAAAGAGGATGGAAATGCATTGAGTTCGACCAATCCTCTGCAGAGCGACCAGGTTACAGCACGGCAAGTAACTTTTAGCAATAACAGTAATAAGAATTGGGGCGATGTAATTACTGAGTCCGTTTCTAAAATAGCTGCGGCAAAGGTACCGTACAATTTTAGGACTGGCGTGGAAATAAAGACTGACGAGAGTAAAATCTTCTATGCTGGGGAGGATGGTTCTGTAGATTTTAAGATTTCGGTATTAGAGAAGACCAATAGTGAAACTACTGATGGTTCTCAAGATCAGGCTTATGCAACCAGTATGAGTGGCGCGAAGGTTCGTACAATAATCTACTTTGGGGACAAGAAGGAGGAACAAGAGAATTACGGTAACTCTGGTAGTGATTTGTGCAATTATTATGGTAAGAGCAATGATAATGTGAATTGTGGTTATGCTACTACTAAAGATGATGAGACTTTTAATGTCGATGACAACAACAAGCCGACTTCGAATTCGCAGTTTAATATTCCAGACGTGAGTGCTGGCTCGAAAATTTGTGCGGCGGTGGCGGTTTATCCTTCTAGTAGTGGTAGCGATACGAATTTAGACCCGAATGGTAGTGGGACATGGCATATTTCGGCGTCTAAGTGCTTTGCTATTGCTAAGAGACCGAGTTTCCAGGTGTGGGGTGGTAGTATATATTCAGCTGGAAAAGTTGAAGTTCCGGCGAGTAGAAAAAATAATTTAGCTGGTCCTTGGGGTTATTCATATGCGATTTCTGGTAGCAATGAACATCGTGTATTCGGCTCGTGGGCAGAGTTAGGTTTGGTGGCTGGCGGTGCAGTGACTGGTCTTGCTAGTGGCGCTGGTACTGGGTATGATGGGCTAGGCTTTAGTGCGAGTCCGGGTGGTAGTGCCGAGGGTGCTTCAACGAACTATTGTTTGAGGAGTACTCTCAGTTTTGCTAACAGTGGTTGTAACGGTGAAGGTAGTGTTGGTGGTTTAGGTGGGACTAGTAGTGATTCTAGTAAGGCTTCGTTGATTTCTAGGTTTACAGGGGGTAGTGGCGATACTTACGATTTAGACTCGGTTGTTGGTAATCGTGAAATTGAGGCAATGGAAGGCTTTAGTGGAGTGACGGTGGGCGAAGGCACGGAGCAGAAGACCAAAACCACAAAAGTGATAGCCGCTAGCGGAGACATAACGATTAAAGGGAATATTACTTATTGGGATGGAAGTTATTCTGAATTAGAGAGTATCCCGAAGATTATTATTTATGGGAATAGTATTAAGATAGATTGTAGTGTGACGCGGGTTGATGCAGTGTTAATTGCGGAAAAAAACATTGACACTTGCGAGACTCCTGAAGGCAATTACAATAGGCTGGATAACTCTGTACCTTTGATAATTAATGGCTCCACTATTTCTGATACTTTGAATTTGAACAGGACTTATGGTGCGGCGACGGGGGCAAATTCGATTGAGCCGGCAGAAATCATTAATTATGATACTTCCCTCTTCTTGTGGGCGAATAAGCAGGCTGATGCGACGACTTCGGGTAAGCTCACCGAAACGTATGTGCGTGAGTTGGCGCCACGGTATTAGAGCGTGCTATAATTGACTTAATGAAGAGTAAAAGTCAGTTTGTTTGTCAGCAGTGTGGGGCAAGTTATGCTAAATGGGTAGGCCAGTGTACCAATTGTAACGGTTGGAATTCGTTAGTAGAGCAAGTAGTAGAAGTGGAACTTGGCAAAAAATCTGCGATTGAAAAAGGGCGGGTATCTGGCAAGAAGCTAGACTTCGTGAAGCTAAATACGGTGACGCCGTCTGACGCGAAGGCGAGGCTTTTGACTGAATTTGATGATTTGAATGCGGTACTAGGTGGGGGGATATTAATGGGAAGTGTGTCGTTATTGGCTGGACAGCCAGGTATTGGAAAATCTACGATATTAATGCAGATATGTGCAGAAGTAGCAAAAAAACACAGCGTATTATACATATCTGGCGAAGAGAGTGCGGGGCAAGTGAAGTTGAGAGCCGAGAGGCTGGGGGCTAAGTCTGATAAGCTGAATTTTGCAGCATCTACGTCGGGTAATGATATTGCAAAGACCATAGAGACTGGTGAGTTCGATCTAGTGATAGTGGACTCCATTCAGACATTAGCGATGGATGAAATATCATCAGCACCTGGTACGGTTTCGCAGGTGACGAATTGTGGAAATTTGATAATTCGGGCGGCAAAGGCGACGGATACAGCAGTGATAATAGTAGGACATGTGACGAAAGAGGGGACTTTGGCTGGACCAAAGGTGTTGGAGCATTTGGTGGATGTGGTACTGAATTTTGAAGGTGATAGATATGGTGGATTTAAGACGGTGCGGGCGGTGAAGAATCGGTTTGGGTCAACTAACGAGGTGGCGATATTCGAGATGGTGGAGTCTGGCTTAAAGGAAGTACAAAATCCATCAGCGGCGTTACTGGCAGAGAGGACAAATACGGATGGCTCAATAATTTTGGCCACAATGGAGGGAAATCGGCCAATACTAGTGGAAATTCAGGCGTTAGCGACGCAGTCTAACTATGGTTATCCCAAACGGACTGCGAGTGGGTTTGACATTAATAGATTAAATTTGTTGATTGCGGTAATGGAGCGGCGGACCAAGTTAAGGCTAAGCGACAAAGATATTTTTATAAATGTGGTAGGTGGAATGAAGCTTCAGGATTCGGCGGCGGATCTCGCGGTGTGTATGGCGATAGCATCGGCAGTGGCGGGACGGAAGCTAAGTGAAGAATATGTGGTGTTTGGTGAGGTGGGACTGGGAGGTGAAGTGCGGTCGGCATTTCGGGCAAGCCAGAGGATTGCGGAAGCCAAGAAGCTGGGCTTTAAGCATGCGATAGCGCCGAGGGCTATTAAAGATCCGTTTGTGATTCCGGCAAAGGACTTGCGTGAAACGTTAATTAAGTATGTAAAATGAGAATTTTAGGGATAGATCCAGGGATTGGAATTTGTGGATTTGGGCTAATTGAAACATTTAGTCGGGCGGATGCGAAGGCATTGGATTATGGGGCGGTGACTACGACAGTAGATGCGCCGATGCCAGGAAGGTTGAAAGAACTGTATGAATCTTTGAAATTGGTTTTTGAACAGACAAAACCGGACGTAGTAGCAGTGGAAAAATTGTTTTTTTCGAAGAATATTACAACTGGGATTGCAGTGGCAGAGGCGCGCGGGGTGATTTTGCTAGTGGCGGAACAATACGGTGCGAAGATTCGTGAATATACACCAAATGAGATTAAAAAAGCTTTGACTGGGTATGGTTCGGCTACAAAAACACAAATGGAAGAGATGGCTCGTGTACATTTGGGACTTAAGGAAAAACCGAAGCCGGATGATGCGGCAGATGCTTTGGCGGCAGCAGTAACGTGTAGTTTGCTATACCGAGAAGATGATATAATAGAGGTAGATAAGTTTTCAAACAGTAGGAGGCGGTGATGATAGCGCATCTTCGGGGTAAAGTTGAAGAAAAATTTGGGAATTTTTTGACGATTGATGTGAATGGTGTGGGCTATGAAGTAGCAGTGCCGATGCCGGATTTTGAGGGGGTGAATTTAGGTGAAGAAAAGAAGTTTTTTACATATCACGTGGTAAGGGAGAATGCGGAAGAGCTATACGGGTTTTCTAGTTTGGCTGCGAAGAAGATTTTTGAGCTTTTGATCAGTGTACAGGGAATTGGACCAAAGGCTGCGATTGCGATATTGTCTCTTGCAGAGGCGGAGGAAGTGCGCAATGCGATAGCGAATGCAGATGCAGCGTTCATATCCAAGGCCTCGGGAGTGGGGAAGAAATCAGCGGAGCGGGTAATAGTGGATTTGCGCGATAAGGTGGGGATTCCTTCGCATTATGGGGCGACTGAGGTGAAGTCTGTAGTGGCGACGACAGTGAATGATGAGGCGTTGGACGCCTTGATTGCGCTTGGTTTTCCTCTAAAAGAGGCTACGGCGGCACTAGAAAAAGTGGATCCTTCTTTGCCAGTTGGGGAACGGGTGAAATTGGCCTTGAAAAATTAAAACAAGTATGGTAAAATAACAGGTAATTGTCTAATATAAAAGGTAAAATATGAGTTTTTCTATCCTAAAGCAAATTGGTGACGCGCAAAAAAAGAAAGCCGTCGTAGATGTCCGGTCTGGTGATACCGTAAAAGTAACCCAAAAAATTAAGGAAGGTAGTAAGTTCCGCTTGCAGATGTTTGAAGGTGTAGTGATTCGGGTGGATCGCAAGGAGTCTCACACGGCACGGATTGTAGTGCGCAAGGTGACCTCTGGTGTGGGTGTGGAAAAATCTTATCTGATTCATTCTCCATTGGTAGAGAAAATTGAGATTACAAAGCGCTCAAAGGTGCGTCGTAATAATTTGAGTTATTTGCGTCAGCGTTCTGGCAAGTCAGCAAGATTGCGTGGCAAGGATTTTGATCGTGCCGAAGTTAATGACGTGACGGTGCCGGAAGAACTAGTAGAGGAAGCGGAAGTTGAAGTAGTAGAGACTCCTGCTGAGGAAGCAAAAGAGACTGAAACAACAAAAGAAGAAGCCAAGACTGAAGAAGCCAAGACTGAAGAAGCTAAGGCTTAATGGCAATTCTTGGGATAGATGAAGTTGGACGCGGCCCCCTAGCGGGGCCGCTTGTTGTGGGGGCGGTGGTTTTGCCGGAGGAGGAGAAAGGGTGGTATGGAGAATTGGCAGATTCGAAAAAGTTATCGGCGAAGAAACGAGAGGAATTGAGTAAAATGATTTGGGCGGAGGCGGTTGTAGGGCTTGGTTGGGTGTCTAATGTGGAGCTAGATGAAGCGGGGATATCGGAAGCGTTGAGGCTCGCGACACGGAAAGCTGTGAAGGCTGTTCAGAGCCTTCATACGAGATTTTCACAGATAGTAATCGATGGAAAAGTTAATTTTTTAGTTGACACGCCATTAGCAAAATATGTGTCTACGGTGATAAAGGCAGATAATTTGATAAGAGAAGTGTCGGCAGCGTCGATTGTGGCGAAGGTTGCGCGAGATAAGTACATGTGCGAACTGGCGGAAAAATATCCAGAATATGGGTTTGAAAAACATATGGGGTACGGAACGGCTTTGCATCGTGCAGCGATTGATAAATATGGGATTTGCCCAGAACATCGGCGAAGCTTTGAGCCGTGCAAAAGTTTAACTGGGTTTTCAAAAGAGAAAAGTGCCCATAAAAATACGACTAAGATTGGCGCACTCGGAGAAGATGCTGCGATGGAGTATTTAATGCAGCAGGGGCATAAAATTGTAGCGCGAAATTATAAAACATATTTTTATGAGATTGATATCGTGTCGATATGTGGAGGCAAAATTTATTTTACGGAAGTAAAATATCGGAAAAATGATGATTATGGTGGTGGTTTGGCGGCGGTGAATGGTGACAAGCAGCGTCGAATGCGATATGCGGCGGAGTCGTTTTTAAAATATAAGAGGGAATTTAGCGAGTTGGATCCTGTTTTGGCGGTGGCAGACGTAACGGGGAAAGATTTTGCGGTGCGAGATTGGTTTGAGATTTTTTAGGTAAGGTTAAGCTTTTTCATATATAATATGAGTATGGAAGCAGAAAAAGATTTACCAAAAGATGAGAAAATAAAAGCTACGTATAAGCTAGGGGGAAGATCGAATTGGGGGATGTATGTAGGGATTGGAGTAGTGGTAGCGGTAGTAATAGGGGTGATTGTGGCAGTGATTGTGATGAATATGAAGAATGATGGAGTGCAAGATGGAGGTGCTGGCTCAACTAGCGTTACGGAAACGGTAGTCGTAGGCGAAAATACGGAACTTGCTAGTGGTAGTGTGACGACTACGATTGGCGGTAAGTCTATTACCTATAGCGCGGCCTATATTGTGGATGGAATAGAGGCAACGATTAGCTCGGGTATATATGAGTCGGTGGGTGATGACGAAGTGGTGTTCTTAGTGATCAACGGCGGAAGTTTAAAAATTGATGGTGATGTGACGATTGACAAAACTGGTAGTGAAGATTTTGCCGGGCGGGGTGATGATTATAGTTTTTACGGGATGAATTCGGCGATTGTGGTGGTGGGCGAGGATTCTTCGGTAGAGATAGATGGTGCAAAAATTAATACAAGTGTGTCTGGTGCAAATGCAGTAGTAGCAACGGATGGTGCAACGGCGGTGATTAAAAATTCTACGATTGCTACTACGAAGGATAATTCACGGGGATTACATGCAACGTACGACGGTGTGATTAATGCGGATGATGTTAACATTTCTACTCAGGGCGGGTCGTGTGCGGCTTTGGCGACTGATCGTGGAGCCGGTACGGTGGTGGCAGATAATATGACTTTGTCTACGGCCGGAGCTGGGTCGCCATTGATTTATTCTACGGGCAAAATTACGGTGACAAATTCTACTGGCACAGCAACAGGAGCGCAAATTGCGGTAGTGGAGGGAAAGAATTCGATTAATTTACAGGGTTGTGAGTTTTCGGCGAATGGCAACGGTAATAGGAATGGCGTAGATAATGCTGGAGTGATGATATATCAGAGTATGAGTGGTGATGCGTCGATGGGAACGGGGTCGTTTACGGCGACGGATTGTACTTTGATGGTATTATCTTCTTCTGGTGTATATGATGCGACACCGTTTTTCTTCATTACGAATACAGACGCGACGATTGATTTGACGGGTACGACAATTTCGTTTGATGTGTCTGAAAAGTTTGTCTCGGCATTAGGTACGAGTGAGTGGGGTAAAAGTGGCAGCAATGGCGGGAATGTGACGGTAAGTTTGTCCGATGTAAATGCAACGAACACGGAAGCTGAAGTGGATTCAATTTCGAGTGTGAGTGGGTTATAGGATTGATAATATGGGAAAAGGCCGCATTTGCTGCGGCCTTTTTTTTGGAGCTATTTGGAGCTTAGATATTGAATTTGAATTCGACAACGTCGCCGTCTTGCATGACGTAGGTTTTGCCCTCTAGTCGGAGTTTGCCGGCGGCTTTGACGGCTTGTTCGGAGCCGAGCTCTTTGAGGTCATTGAAGTTACAAATAGATGCGGCGATGAAACCTCTTTGGAAGTCGGTATGGATGGTGCCGGCGGCTTCAGGCGCGGTAGCACCTTGTTTGATGGTCCAGGCTCGGCACTCTTTTTTGCCGGCAGTAAGGAAGGATTGCAGCCCCAGAGTTTTGTAGGCGGCCTGGATAAGTTCACCCAGGGCATCGTTTTTTACACCGTAGCTTTGTAAGAATTCTTGGCGTTCGGTGCGATCCATGCCAGACATTTCCTCTTCTAGTTTGGCGTTCACAAAAATAGCTTCGTTTGGCGCGACGAGATTTTTTAATTGGGCTTGTAAATTTTCGTCGGTGAGGCCGTTTTCATCTACGTTAAACATATAGATTACGGGCTTGTCGGTGAGATATGGAATATTCTCGTCGGTAGGATCTTTTTTGCGCTTGGCGGTGATTTTGGCTTTGGTTTCTTCGTCGGCGAGCTGGAGTTCTAGATTGATGATATCGATATCATCTTTGGCTTGTTTTATGATGTCATCTTCGGGTTTATTGTCGGCTCTTACGATGTCGTTGTTTTTGAAGGCACGAACGACGTGGCAAATGGCTTGACATTCTCGAATATGAGCGAGGAATTTATTGCCGAGGCCTTCGCCTTTACTTGCTCCGGCTACTAATCCAGCGATATCGACAAACTCTACGGTGGCGGGGATGACCTTGTTGGTTTCGTACATTTTGGCAAGAGTATTAAGACGTTCGTCGGGGACTGGAACGATGCCGATATTAGGCTCGATGGTAGCAAAAGGGTAGTTAGCAGCCAAAGCACCAGCGTTGGTGAGCGCGTTGAATAATGTGGATTTACCGACGTTTGGTAGACCGACGATTCCTATCTTTAAATTCATAACCAACCTGTGTATCTGTTATTATTGGTATAATTATAACATATTTTGGTGTATAATGTAAGGTATGGATATTGCAAAGGCTGTTTTGAGAGAGTTTAAGGAGCCTTTTGGTCGACCTACTGATATAATTGGCTTTGGTTTAATTGGTAAAAATATAGCCAATGATATTTTACCTATAATAGGGCAAAAAGAAATTTGCTTTTTTGACGAAAAAATTAAATCCGATGCCACCTTTCATTATCTTGATTTTGTAGATATGTTAGAAAAAACCGAAATAATGATTTTTACTATTGAATTGCCGGAAAAATATTACAAACAATTGTATAAGATGAATAAAAAAGTAAAAATTTTCATCCCAAAAGATTTAATAAAGACCATTTCAATTTTGAAAGAGAAGGGTTTTTGTGAAAATTTATTCTACTATAAAAAGAAGTTCCTGCGCTCGGCACATACTGCGCCCTGCAAGAACTTCGACACTTATGTTATATCACAAAAAGAAAGTCCCGAACCTACGCAATCCAGCGTTGCCTGACGGACTTTCGATGTTATTATAACATAAAAAAGAAGCTCTCGCGGTAGGTACCTTCGGCGCCGTGCGAGTGCTTCGATGTTTATATTATATCAAATTAGTGCAAAAATATCAATAATTTGACCGCGTTTTGTTATCATAATAAGTTTTTTGATTTGTTTTCTTGATTTTATTTGTGAAACCAAGAATTTTCTAATATTATCGTCGCGCGAGTTTTTCATTCGAGATGTGTCTATAATAATATTTGGCGATTGCCTTAAAGCCTTTTTAAGCAAGTGTTCCAGTGAGTTCGCATTGGCTGATTTGGGAGATTTTATTTCGTATTCTATACCATCTAATTTTATATCCGCAGTATGCAAGTTGCCTTCCTCTAAGAATTCAACGTAATGGCCAGCTAGAGAAAGAATTTCTGCCACTCGCAGCTCGTGAGGCCAAGGTTTGCGACCTGGTGCAATAAAAATTCCAGTTTTTCGTTTGTTTTGCATTATATTATTATAAATTATTTGATTCTGGAATAAAAATCGTTATGTTTTTCCATTTTGGTTTTGGTAATTTGATTTTAAGGGAGAACGAGATATAAAAATCAGGTTGGTTTAGAAATTCAAGATTCCTATCTTTAGATTCATAACCAACCTTTTCCTTTCCGTTATTTTAGTTCGATCTTCTTCTTAATTTCTGGCTTATCGAGATAATCTCGGTATCTTGCAGGGATTTGACGGTAAAGTGAGGAAGCGCGACCTTTGACTGGCATTAATATTTTGCATAATTTATCCTCTTCGACTAGGAATTTCGCCATTTTGTAATAATCGCCGTCACCGGAAACTAGAATAATCTTTTCAAAATCTTCATGTTTGTATAATTTCTTCATAACCGAGAAGACTATATCGGTATCGACATTGCCTCAAAAAAGAGGGATTTGCTTAGGTATTTCTCCGTTCGCATTACCCTCATCGTAATACTCTTTAATTATAGCATACTTTGTCGTAAAAATCTAGTATGTTTTTGCTGTAACATGTATATGACAAGTGTGGCCATCTCCACCTTGGGTGCCCATGTTTTCTATGTTGACGATGGTGCCGTCTATTAGGCTAGATGGGTCATTGTCTTGTAAAGTGTTGGTGGTGGGAATGTCGCCAGAGAGTTGCTTGGTGATACTTTGAGAACGGAGATCGATGAAATTTTTGAGAGTTTGAGTGCCGAGGTCGAATTGCTGTACATTAAAGAAAGCGGTAGGGTCATTTGCGACGTAATCACGAATGAGCGAATAGATGCGGATGATTTCGGTGGTGTAAGAATCTGATTTGGAGATTAGCTCGGCTAATTTATTGTGGTATTTTTGTAAATATTCGGGGTTTTGGGCGATGATTTGCCAGAGTGGACGTTGATTTTCTGCGACATCGGATAGGGGAGAATCTATGCCCCAATTGATCAGTCTGGTTAAGTAGGTCACGTCTTTGTTGCTAGTATTATTGATGAGAGTCCCAAAGGCAAGATTGTAGTCCCAGGGTAGGATGGTGGTGAAACCATTCTCTTGCAATAGGTAGTAATTATGCATAGAGCTTCCGGTGTAGCTATCAAAATTGAGCAGGAAATTGTGAACAGCAAAATAGTTGATAACGGCGTCTATGTCCCAGTAAGTTTCGATGTTGCTGTTATCGGATAAGGCTTTGATAGTTTGAATGAGTTCTGTTTCATCTTTTCGGGTAGCTTGGTTGACGACGTGATCGAAGATATCGCTATAACTGGCTGGATCGTTATCGATGTAGACTAAGTCAGCACCGGCGTTAGTGGTAGATTCTTCTGGCGGAGTGGGTTTGTTTGAGTGTGGTGGATTCTGCTGAGATACTTCGGCCGTTGGGTTGATTGGGGGTGCTGGTTCTTGCCTTGCGGGCTTTTCGGGTTTGTAGAGAACGCTATCTGCTGCGTTGCCATTGCGGGCGAGAAAAGAATCTTCGACTTCTTCTACGGCAACATATAATCCGTATGGTTCTCCATTGATGGAGAGTTCGGCGTAACTGGCAAGAGGAGTTTCGACTCCCATGTCGCGCATGATGAAATATGACAAATAGTCCTTCATATAAGTAGTGTCGGACATGGAGTTATTGAGGTTGAGCTTGTCTAAACCATAGTAAGTTTGATCCTTGACGTATTTGCCAAAATTGATTTTGAAACTGTAACGGTCAGAATTGGAAGTAGCGACTTCGGTGAGCGAGGTGGTACCCTTGGTAGCGAAAGAGACGTTATTGATTTGATAGTCGTCAATGGTAACGTTGGCTTGGTATTTGGTTTTTTCGGTGGGGTTGGTGAGTAAATCTTGCCAACTAGATTCGGGGATTTCGATGTTGATTTTATGGACGTAAGATCCGTCAAATAACGTGTCGGCATAATATTTGTTGTTGGAATTTGATGTAGTGGAGATTCTAACGATAATAAAGATGGTGGTAAGTAGTAAAACAATGGATACGAAGACGATTAAAGGTTTTTTATGTTTTGAAAGATTCATGTGACTTGATTATAACATGGAGATGGGCGTGATATGATTTATCGAACTGGAGTGGCGGACATAAAAATAAACCCCGGTATGGGCCGGGGTTTATTAATGTGCTGAAGTGATCAGAAGATGTGGAATGATGCAAACAGTGGCGCAAGGGTATTGGCTACTGTTGACATGGTTTTGATGAAGATGTCGAGGGCCACGCCGACGACATCTTTTCTGGTGTCACCGACGGTGTCACCAACGACAGAGGCTTTGTGAGGACCAGAGCCTTTGCCGCACTCTTTGAGGCCGCCAGATTCGATGTGCTTTTTGGCGTTGTCAAAGGCACCGCCGGAATTCCCCATGAAAATAGCTCGGGGAATAGCAACGATTGTAGCGCCGATAAGCAAACCACCGACGAATTCTACGCCGAAGAATAAACCACCGATTACCGGTATGAGTAGTGCCAATAGCGACGGGATTAACATTTTGTGCAAAGCCTGTTTGGTGGCCATGTGAATGCATTTTTCGTAATCGGGTCTTTTGGTGCCTTCGATGATGCCGGGAATTTTTAGCTGTCTGGAGCCTTCGTCAGCCATTAAATGTGCCGATTCGATAGTATTGTCGGTCAATAGAGCAGAGAAGTACTCGATAAGTGCGCCTCCCACAAGACCACCGGCAATTACGACGAAGTTGGCAATGTTGAGGATTGGCGTAGTTGTGACAGAATAACTGCCCACATAGGCAAAAATCAACGATACCGTAGCGAAAGCTGCAGAACCGATGGCAAAGCCTTTGCCAATAGCTGCGGTGGTATTACCGACGGCATCGAGCTGGTCAGTAATGTCGCGAACTTCAGGTTCCAGATGACATGATTCGGCAATACCGCCGGCGTTATCGGCGATTGGGCCGAAAGCATCGATGGACACGGTAGTTGCTACGAAAGATAGCATGCCAAGAGCCGAAATAGCTACGCCGTATACGCCGCAAAGCATGCCGGATCCTAATAAGGATAGCCCTATTACCAAGATTGGTAAGAGGCAAGATCTGGAACCAATAGCATCACCTTTGGTAATTACGAAGGCGGAGCCTTCCTTTGCAATTTCGGCGAGGCCTTGGACCGAGCGGTATTTGGTAGAGGTGTAATATTCAGTAATTTTACCGATAGCTACACCACTAGCGATACCAAGTATTGATGCTATCCACGGCGAAGCCCAGCCTAGGATAAAACTGTTATACAGTTTTATCTGACCGAAAGTGAAAAAGGCTGCTATACCGCCAATGAGAATGACAGACGCTGCCGAAATGTAAGTGGCGATATTGAGTTCGTGGCTAGGATCTTTGCCAGATTTGTGCTTTAAGGTAAAGAATAATCCTATTACACAACCAAGCAAACCCCCGCCGGCCAATATTAACGGATAAGTTATAGTGGCTTGGAATACTGCCGTATTGCTTTCTGCGATAGATGCAGCGATCAAGAGACTGACAACGATAGTCGCGACAAAGCTCTCTAAAAGATCAGAGCAATTACCGGCAACATCGTTGACGTTGTCGCCAATAAAATCGGCAATCGTATTTGGCATACGGCTGTCGTCTTCGGGCATATCGTTGCGAACTTTGGCTACGATATCTGCCGAGATGTCAGCTGCTTTGGTGTAATTACCACCGGCTACACGATTAAACATGGCTACGAGCGAACAACCCAGTGAGTAAGTGGTTAACCACATGATAGTGGGGTTGCACTTGAGAACGGGGATGAAACCCGATCCGGTGCCGTTGAGGTCGATGCCACCGGTAATCATAATGATTAACAGTAACCCGAGTAGGCCAAAGGCTTGCACAGAGAGGCCGCTGACGCTACCACCCATTAAAGCGATTTTGACCGTTTCGCCGATGGATTTGGTCTCGTAAGCTTTGTTGGCAGTATGAACATTGGCGTAGGTGGCACTACGCATGCCAATAATGCAAGTTGCACTGCTCATAGTTGCGCCGAGGATAAAAGTGAGCCCAGAAGTTTTCTCAATAAAGAGAGAGAACATGATAGCTACTATTGCCACGACGACGATGATGGTTCTGTATTCAGCGACCATGAAAGTTTTGGCGCCGTCGCGAATGATTTTCGCGATTTCTGCCATCTCGGTAGTGCCTTCGTTAAGGCTCTTCAGACTAATGTAGTTGAAAACCATTAGCAATAAAGCGCAACCGATGGCACCTAGTACTAAAGCTTGTACCATTTTTCATCACACTCCTTTTTAAGGTACATTTTTGCATTTTTTGCATAAAAATATGCACCGATAATGCATGGAGCAATTATAGTATATTTTGGATAATTTGCAAGAGGAAAAGATATAGAGTATAATGATAATAATGACAGAATTGCCTCAGATGAAGACGCGGAAGAGACATATATTTGGAGGGGTGTTTTTGGTGGTGTTGGTAGTGGTAGCTGCTACGGTAGTACTAAAGCGGGATTGGATTTATGACTGGTATCGTGGGGTTAGCTATCAGCCTTCCAGCGAGATGGTGACAATACGAGATGAGCTAGGGCTAACTAACAGAGGAGAGTTTTTGTTTAACGCGGCACAGCCAGTGTTAAACACAGCGGCGGATTTTAATTTGAATTGCCGGCAGGACGAGTCGGAAGTGGCGGTGCTGGGGTGTTATACGGCGGGGAATATTTATATATACGATGTGAAGGATGCGAAAATAGCGGGGATTCGGGAGCTGACGACAGCGCATGAATTGCTGCATGCAAATTGGGCAAGAATGAGTGAGAGTGAACAAAGAGAGCTCACGGAGTCTTTGACTAGAGTATTTGAAGCAAATCAAGAAATGTTGGGAGAAGAAATTGATTCTTACGATATTTCGGAGAAGCAGGAAGAACTATATGTGCGAGCGGGGACGGAAGTAAAGGACTTGCCTGAGACGTTAGAAAAACACTTTGCGGAAATATTTAAGGATCAGGATAAGATTGTAGATTTTTATGAGAGTTATATCGTGGTGTTTCAAAGAATAAAGACTGAAATGGAAACGCTAGAGGAAGAGATAGAATTAATGAAGGGCGAAATTGAGACGAAGATAGCAGAATACGAACGACAATTAAGCCAGCTAGAAGCGGATATTGTGAGTTTTAATAGTTGTGCGGAAGTGGCGGGGTGTTTTCAAAATGAGAATGATTTTAATGTACGGAGGGCAGCTCTAGTAGAGAGGCAGGATGAGTTGAATGCTTTGAATGATGAAATCAATGAGTTAGTGGATGCGTATAATGAAAAAATAGATGACTATAATGCGAATGCGATGGAAGGTCGTGAGCTCCAGAGCATGATTGACTCTAAGGCTGAGATTTTGAAAATAAAACAATAAAAAAGTCTTGACATTCCTGGGGGGGGGGTATAATTGCCTTATAAAGGTTATACATAAATAAAAAAGGAAAAATCAAAATGAAAATTGAAGTGAATGCTTCTCAGGGTGCTCCGGAGCAGTTAAGAGTTTCTGGGTTGACAAAAATAGCTATGATAGCTGGTGTGTTGGGGATTGGCGGATTAATGTTTGGCAATAGTGTTTCAGCTATGAGTCATAGTGACGCTATGGTGGTAAATCCGGTGTATCAGCAATACCTGCAAGATGTGTCGGTTGGGAGAGGTGCGAACTGGAAATTGATCCCAAATAAGTATAAATATATTGGGGACTATGGTGGTAAAGGAAGCGATGCAGCCTTGCCAGCGAGTTATAATTTAGTTGAAGATGGGTATGGCACCACGTTAAAGAATCAGGGGTTTGATGGCGATTGTTGGGCTTTTGCTACAACGACAGCAATTGAATCAAACTTGAAGAAGACTCAAGGTATTACGACGGAAATTTCGCCGAAACAGTTAGACTACTTGATGGCAGAGGGTTCACCATACTATAGTTTTTTGCATGATAACTTTGGCGTTTCGCGTTCGCTTGGCGAGGGTGGTAATTTTGCGATTGCTAGTTTCGCGGCGGGTGGAAAATCTACGCCGATTTTGGAGAAGAATTTCTTTGCAAAGATGCAGACAAATGACCCTGAGCTGGAGGATTATTCGAGCTGGTACGCATATCAGACCAATTTAGTTCAGAATGCCATGTTGAATGAGATAGAGAATAGCTACTTTGATTTTGACAATGGATTTGCTGGAGGTTCTTATACTGAGCCAATGAATATTGAATCGGTGATGGACGAGCCGGATTATACCGTAGCCAAATATCGTCATTATATGGGTGATAAGGACTTAGTTGAGACGATTAAGGAAGATGTTTATAAGTACGGAGCAGTTTATGTTGGGACGATTGCTCCGGGCACAGAAGATTGTTATGACGAAGACACAAAAACTATTGTAGATCTCGGTAGTAATGTTTGTTCAGAAGAGAGTGGACATGCTATGGCGATTGTAGGTTGGGATGATAATCATACCTATACTGATCCGTCAGATGGTTCCACAAAGACGGGAGCGTTTTTGCTACAGAATTCTTGGGGAAGGTCCGATATCTTTGATGGCAGTAACGAAGAATTTTTAGATATTGATGATATCCTGTTTTTGGCCGCATTTGATGCGGAAAGCGAATTTAGTGAAGATGAGGAAGAGGAAGTGCGTGGTATGTTGGAGAATTATGATGCAGATGAATACGTGTGGTTTGGATATGATTTTGATGATTCTGAAAGCGGTTGGGTAGATTTTGCTTCGATTCAGGAGACTAAGAAGAATAATTATGACAAGGTCTATGATTCTATCAACCAGGCAGAAGGGCTTGGAACAGAGGGTAAGAGTACAGAGTCGGTTTATACCTTTTCTACCGACGGTGCGACGGAGTATGTGGATGCGATATCCGTAGCGACCCACTTGGCAGCTTATAGTGCGGATGTGGAGTATGTAGTGTACGTTGACCCGACTGGAACTGGCAATAGTTATAAAGAAGAGGGAAGTGTGATAATTCCAATGGGGGAAATGGGACAAGAAACAGTCGAATTAAAATCGCCGGTAGAGGTGACTGGAACTTTTAAGGTAAAGGTGGAAGGTAAAGCGTTTGGCGAAGTGCAGGAGTTTGACAATGAGGACTTGGCTTATAGGACGGTGACTGTGTATGTTACGGGTGATGATATAGTGGTGCCGAATACGGCTGGAGTAGACGAGGTGGTGTTGGATGCTACTGCGCCAAATACTGGGTTGTTTACGGGTGAAAATAGTTTTGCTAGATTTGGTGGCGTGGTTGCGATAGCTAGTATGATTGCAGCGAGCCTATTTGGCTGGGTAGCATATAAAAATCGGAAGAGTCTGTTTCATAGAGTAGGTTTTAAGAAAAAGGGATTCTAAGTGATAAAGGAAAACTTGGCCAGATTTGGCCAAGTTTTTTTGATTTTTCCAAAAAGTGTAATTTCCCTCTTGCTTTCTCCACCCCACTTATGCTAAAATCAAACCATAAAGGTTATACAACAATCTAAACAATAGAGAAAGGTTATAAAAAGAGAGGTTTCGTTTATGAGCGATAGCAATATCATAATAAAC
>NZ_PRLM01000004.1 GCF_004138395.1 Candidatus Nanosyncoccus alces
CTTTCGTTTCCCCTAGATGCAAGGCATCTAGGCGGAAATGGAGGTTCTCTTTTTTGCCTAGATTTCTGGCGCCATAGCGCCAGAAATCAGAAGGAGAGAGAAGAGGAAAGTTCGTAGCCTTGCGCTTTTTCCCAAAGTACGATATAATAAAGAAGCTGGATTCGTAGCTCAGTTGGTTAGAGCGCTGCCCTGTCACGGCAGAGGTCGCGAGTTCGAGTCTCGTCGGATCCGCCAAGATAGTCCCTTTGGGACTAATTTTTGTTTGCCATTTTGTAGTAATAAAATAAAACTTTTATGCTAAAATCATAGAAACAGGAGGCTAATGGAAAACGAACTGTCAAACAGTATAAAACAAGTTACAGAACCAGAAGAAACACCAACCATAAATCTGCAAAATCAAGCAACCAAATCAACTAAGTCTACCAAACCATTAATTATTATTCTCGCTATTCTTTTTGCCCTGTCATTGGGTACCGCTGCTGTATTCGCTTATTTATATTTCAGCAATAACTCTCAAACACTGGCCAGTACCCCAAATACCACGCCAGAGATTACCGAGCCTACCGAACCCGAAAATGAACCAGAAGCCAATACTGTGTCCATAGCTCAAGTCGAATCATTATTAAGGGACAAATACAAGTTCGACGCCCGAGAAACAGTATTTATCGACGGATGGCCTAGATATATAGAAAAATTAAATCAAGCAGATAAAATTCTCTTTACGATTTATCAACTCTGGGATAATGGCATACCGGCTGCTGTTCAAAATATTTCATTTGATGACTTCAATAATACTTACGTTTACTATTTTGGCAGTACTGAGCCACTAGAGAAAAAAGATTATCAACTTGATTCTGTTATCTCTAAAATCATTTATCGTCCAGAAAACGATAGCTTTGACATTTATTTCCCAGATGGGATAGGCGGAGTTTCTTTTACTAGATTGTTGAGCAAAGTGAATAATGTTACTGCCACAAAAGATGGTTTCAAGGCCACAATTTTAGCAGTTACGATAGACTCTAGAGTTCAGCAAGACGCAGAAGAATTTTTAGGCAAATCCAGCCAGGGGGATGGAAAATGGTTTTACGAAATAATCATGGCTGATGATGTTCTGGAGGAAATTCGCGACAGCCTCTCTGCCTATGAGTTTAATTTTGTCAATGACGACGATGAATATAAATTAGTTTCCATTGAGAAAATCTAGCCTGCATCACCTCTTGCCATATCTCTAAACCTGTGATATAATACACCTCAATATGGCTATTAAAGTTACTAGAAAAGATCAGGGCGAGGCGAACGAAAACATCATTCGTCGTTTCAACCGCAAAGTTCTCCAGAGTGGCATGATGCCTCTTAAGAAGTCGCAAATGCGTTTTAGCAAACCTATCTCTAAACGCGAGCGTCGCTTAAAGGCTATTATCCGCGAAGCCCGCAAGGCCGAAAAGACCGAGCGAATCAAGCTAGGACTAAAGTAAAAATCACCCCGAAAGGGGGATTTTTTATGCTATAATAAACCCGAAAGGAAAACATAATGATTATTCTATTTGGTTTAGCGGGTTCAGGTAAAGGTACACAAGGTCGCGCCCTTGCAGAAATTTTTGGTTGGCGCTGGCTTTCGGTGGGTGAGGCTATTCGCCAAACCAACGAATATGACGATATCATTAACCAAGGCAATATGATCCCGGATGCTGACGTCATCAAAATGATGGGCAAACAAATCGCCAAAGCCGAAGCTGAAGGGTTTGATGTAATTTTGGACGGCTATCCGCGCGATGCGGTCCAGACCAAATGGCTACTAGACAACATGCCGGAAAAGCTCGACGGAGCTATCATCCTAGAAGTACCAAAGGAAGAATTATTAGAGCGTCTGGCTCTTCGTGGCCGCGATGATGATAAAGAGCGTGCTAGTATTGAACGTCGCTTTGCTATCTATGAACAAAATATTAGTTCAATCTTACCTTTGCTTGAAAATGCCAATATCCCAATTAAGCGTATAAACGGTGTAGGCAAAGTAGAAGAAGTTACCGATCGGCTTATAGGGGTGACAAAAGAGTTAAACGCGAATGCAACCGAACAAGAAAGCGACGTCAACGGTGGAGAAATCGAGCGTAGCTATGGTGAATAAAGAAACCGCCGATGCCAAGACCTTACAAGAGAAAATCACTGCCATGCGTGAAGGTGGCAAAATCCTTGGGAACCTTTTGAGAGATCTCAAGAATTATGTAAAGCCTGGCATGACTGGCAAAGAAATCGACGCTTGGGTCCGGCAAGAAATCACGAGGCGCGGTGCCGGTGTCGCTTACGACATGCTAGAAGAAGAATTTCCCGGGGCTATTTGTATTTCGGTAAACGACGCCTTGGTTCACGGCGCTCCTACCGACGAGCCTCTCGAAGAAGGCGACAAAGTCTCCTTTGATCTGGATGTCTACTATAAAGGGTATTTTACTGATTCTGCTTTTACTATGATTGTTGGCGAAAAGGCTAACCCTGCCGTGAAAAAGATGATCCAAGTCACGGAGTCTTCCATGTGGGAAGGTATCGAACAGGTAAAACCTGGCGCTCATATCGGCGACATCGGGCACGCCGTAGAAAAGGTTTTACGCAAAGGTCATCTCGGTGTGATCGAAAATTACATCGGCCACGGTATTGGCAAAACTATGCACGAAGCTCCTGAAGTCCCTAACTATGGTAAAAAAGGCCACGGCTACAAACTAGTAGAGGGCGACACCATCTGTATCGAGCCAATGTCTTGCCTTGGTAAGCCGACTAACTACGTGGACAAAGACAGCAATTGGACCGTTCGTATGAAAGATGGCTCCATCGGCTGTCACTGCGAACACACGATTTTGGTTACTGCAGACGGCTACGAAGTTTTGACCTTGCCCGACTAGCCCTTCAAGGATACCAACAGATAAACATTAGTGATATAATTAAGCTAATGTTTAAGAGCTATTGGCGGAACTACAAAAAGTATTGTCAGGTAGTAGAACCCAGCAAGTGGCTGCTAGGTATTTATTTTGCTATTGCTTTGATTTGTTACGCTTGCGATATTGCCAGGCCATTTGTAGCGTCTTTTATTATTGGAGCCTTGATGAACCAAGACGCCGACGCTACCTATCTATATATTTTGATCTATTTTTGCGTTTCGTTTGGGTATCGGGCGGCCGAATTTGCCACCTGGAGACTCTATTCTAAAGAATCTGGCCGGGATTACCTCATTCTGCACGACAAAATTTTCAACAAAATTATCAACATAGATAGCAATTTTACGCGTGAAGTCAAAAAAGGTCGTTTTATGAACACTATCAACGACGACTTATTTAATGTCAGCGAGATTGGCACTTACACTATTGAACTGTTTCTAACGACAATACAAGTTCCAGTTATCTTAATTATCGTAGGATCATATAATATCGTAGCTGCAGTGCTGATTTTAATTTCTATGATACTTTACTTTATCGTTTGCGACCGAGCGGATCGTAAATTCAATACCTTGTGGGAGAAAAAACGCGAAGAGGATGACAACTATAGCAATCTGATAGGCCAAGTTGCCGATGGCCTGCAAGAAGTCAAATCCTTTAATATGCTGCCCAGGCTACGTAGAAAATTGAGCATTATCCAAAATCGCTACAGTGCATACTACAAAAGGGAACGACGCTACCGTAGAATTTGGGGCATTGATTCAAAATTCATCTATTATGGTTTTCAAACTTTATTGTATATAGTTTTAGCGACATTTTTAATAAATGGCAAAATAGAATTAAACGTATTGATCATGATCATTGCTTATCATGAAGACATTATTAATTCTTATGTTGGCGAAATGATTAGTTGGATAGATGACATTCGTACGCGACGCATCTCCCTAAATAGAATTGAAGATATCCTAAACTATCGTCCAAAAAAAGAAATCGAATTTGGTCGTACTGGTATCGAAAAACTCAGAGGCGAAATCGAATTTAAAAATATTACCTTGAAGTTGGACCAAAAGAAAATCATCAACAACTTATCTTTAAAAATTAAACCGCACGAAGTAATAGCAATTGTTGGACCACCCGGGGCAGGCAAGACGATGATTTTGGATATGTTGCTTAGATTGCAACAGCCCACAAAAGGAAAAATTTTGTTAGATGATATTAACATCAATGAATTTTCGCGGGAGATTTATACTTCTTCAGTGGCCGTAGCAAATCAAGTACCGTTCGTTTTTAATATCTCAATTCGGGATAATTTGGGGTTTGCTAACACCGACATCAAAGCGCAAATCAAAGCCTGCAAAACGGTGGGGATCCATGATTTTATCGAAACTTTGCCTCAAGGTTACAATACGATTTTACGAGAGAATGCCTCTAACGTATCTGGCGGGCAAAAACAAATGATTTCAATTGCACGTACGATCCTCACTAACGCAGAGGTTTTATTGCTAGATGACATTACTACCTCACTAGATCCAGACACTGCGACATTCATTCCAAAATTAGTTGAAAAATTAAGGAAAGACCATACAGTAATAATGGTCACCAAGAAACCAGAACTAATGACTACGGCCGACCGCATCGTCGTTTTGAACCAGGGTAAAGTCGAAGCTATTGGTACGCACAAGGCTTTAATCCGAAAAAACGAGACTTATCGTATGTTGCAATTCGCTTCTTCGAGCAGGAGGTCGCGCAATGCTTAAACACGGTTACTATCTTAAGTTTGCGCAGCGTTTCTTCGCTCTCAAGGTAACAAAGAAGAGTTACATAACGCATTTAATAATATCAGCGACCCTTAGAACGTTCTCGTTCCTTCTGATTCCACTTACGGCATCAGAGGTTATTAAAGGCTTAGAAGACCAAAACTACCAGTACACCTTTTTTGCGATTGGTTTGTTTGCGGCAAGCGCAATTTTGTATATAATTTGTCATCGTTATAATTACTGGGCATATTATATTAACGCAAATAGCATCCACAACGTTTTGCAACAAAAAATCCTAGACAAAATTATCGAGTTTGATGTCTGTTTTTCGGCCGGCGTCTCTAAATCAACTTTAATTAGTACAGCCTTTCGAGATGTTGACCGAGCGCGGCAGGCTCCGGATCAATTATGTGATGCCGTAGTCCTGGTTTTTGGCATTCTAATTAGTACTATTATTCTATGCGTAGTTGATCTAAGAATAGGCCTGATTGTTTTGAGCTTGCTAATCCTCTCGTTTATTGATTTTATGCATCATACCAAAAAACGCGATAAGTTTATGTCCACGATGCTTGACTATTCCGACGAATTATCGGGGCTCTACTCGCAGATGATCGACGGCTACAAAGAAGTGCAGACACTAAATTTGGAAGAAAACCTTTCTGAATATCAAAAGAAATTCAAATTTATTTGGAATAAACAATATCGCGCCCAGAGATTTCACCGTGATTTTGCTGCATCGGTCACCCCACTTCTCGTGGGCATTGGCCGAATATTGATCTACTTAATCTCGGCCGGCTTAATTTTAAATGGTGAGTATGATATAGCGGTATTAGTGTTGGTAATTGGGTATTATGAAGATATCATTGATAAGTATGACGAAATTTGTGACAATATCGACAACATTTCGCGTAGCTACGTAGCGATAGATCGGTTGTACCGTTTGTTGCACTACAAAACCCCACAGGCAATTGAATTCGGAGAAGATAAAACCGACAAAATCAAGGGCACAGTGGAACTAAGAAAAGTAAGCTTTGATTATAAAGAAGCCCCCAAGACTTCACCGGACGGTACAGTTTTGGCGCCACTAGTCCAAAAACATTCTGGCCTCAAAGATGTCTCGCTCACGGCGGAGCCAGGCAAACTAACAGCGATAGTTGGCAAATCTGGTTCAGGTAAGTCTACTATTTTTCGTCTACTCCTCAGATTTTATAAATTAGAAAATGGTGAAATTTTGCTGGATGAAAAGAGTATTTATGACTACACAGAAGACGTTTATGCAAACAACGTGAGTCTAATGTCCCAGAAGCCATTTATCTTTGACATGACGATACGCGAAAATCTAAGTCTAATAGACAGCAACCACGAACATCAAATTGCTGCCTGCAAAAAAGCCGGTATTCACGATGATATTATGAAGTTACCTAAAGGATACAACACGGTTTTAGAGCGAGACGGTAATAATTTATCTACCGGGCAAAAGCAACTGCTATCTTTGGCCAGGATACTACTTTCTAAATCTGAAGTTTTACTATTTGATGAGGTCACTTCTTCACTAGATAGTTCTACTACAGACAAAGTGATGACCTTGCTCAAGAAAATTAAGAAGAACCACACCGTTATCATGATCACTCATAAACCAGAATTAATGCGTGTTGCCGACCAAATCATCGTCATAGACAAAGGCAAAATTGTCGGCAAAGGGAAACACCGAGAGTTAATGCAGGGCAACAAAGTTTACCAAAGCTTGCAAAAGATATATCAAGAGCAGTAGCTCAAATTTCGAGAAAACGAAAAATAGTGTTATAATAAGCTTATGGATAACGACAAGCGCTTTGTTACTGGCTTAGATGTGGGTACGGAAAATATCCGCGCCGTCATTGCTTCGGTGGATAAAGACGGCCACTTAGCCGTAGTCGGCTACAACGAAGGTAAATCCGCCGGTATGCGAAAGGGTGTTCCCGCTAATCTTGCCGGTCCTGCCAGCGCTATCGACAAAATGCTTGGTGAGGCTGAACGCATGGGTGGCTATGATGTCCGCAACGCTTATGTTTCTATTAATGGCTCCAGCATTTTATCTACTCGTACCGAAGGTATGATTGCCGTTGGCACGGTAGAACACGAGATCAACGGGGAAGATTTGGATCGCGTTGAAGATGTCGCCGTATCTGGTCGTATCCCAGCCAACCGTGATGTTCTGGATGTAGTTCCGCTAGAATATGCCCTGGACGGCCAAGGGGGAATCAAAGACCCACTCGGTATGTCTGGTGCCAGGTTAGAAATGCGCGCTTGTGTGGTCTCCGCTCTCACTCCGAATTGTGAAAATCTCAAAAAAGCCACTGCCGCCGCTGATGTCCAGGCCGAAAGGCTAGTTCCTAGCGTAATTTCCGCCGCCAAAGCTGTGCTCTCTGACCGCCAAAAGGAAAACGGCGTTGCCGTAATAGATATGGGTGCCGCTACAACTTCGGTTGCGGTCTACGAAGAGGGTGACCTACAATACGTTGGCGTGGTTCCAGCCGGATCCAATAATGTCACCAATGACCTCGCTATCGTCCTTGCCATTGATCCTAGCCTTGCCGAGGAGATCAAACAACGTTTTGTTACTGGCAATTTCGATACCGAAAAATCTCCCGTCATCAAAATTGGCCGGGAAGGCAAAGATGAACGTGTTTTCGACCGCAAAGAAGTAGAAGAGGTCGTAAAAGCCCGCCTCGACGAAATATTTGGCGAAATTCGTAAAAAACTCAAGGCTGCCAAATATGACCAGCGTTTGCCGGAGGGAATTATCTTAGTAGGCGGTGGTGCCAAGATGCGTGATATCGATCTTTTTGCTAAAAAATCCCTTGAGGCTGCCGTCAAAATCGGCACCCCGAAAGGGCTTGGTGGCGTGTCTGACGCCATAGAAAAGCCCGAATTTGCCACTGCCGTAGGCCTAGCTATGCTTGCTGCCGAAGAGGGCCAATACACTCCAGTTGGTGGCAAAAAGGCTAAAAAGGGCCTTAAAATGCCAAAAACGCCCGGTTTGCTGAAAAAACTCTTTTCAAAATTCTAGTTTCCGCCAACTTTACTAGAGAGTTGATTACTCGTCAAATAACCTATGAACATCGTACTCAGACTGCTCTTCGTAATCGTATGAAGATTGAATCCCCTTCATATAGACTTCTCGGTCATCGATGTCTTGCGTCAGAGCTGATTCTAGTAAGGTCCTAATTTCTAGATCATTAATTGGCGAACGCTCCATTGCTGAAAGATATTCTTCTTTACCAATTTTGGACCAATCTACGCACTTACCTAGTCTTTTTTTCAAGATTTGGTCTAACCAAATACGAGTTGCCCTACCATTACCTTCACGGAATGGATGCGCCACGTTCATTTCCACATATTTTTTTACGATTTCATCAAAACTATTCTCTGGCAGGTTATCAATTGTTTTTAGCGTGTCGCTTAAATATATTACTGGCGCAAAACGAAAGTTTCCCTTAGCTAAGTCAACATCACGAATTCGCCCAGCGAAATCAAAGACATCTTGAAAAAGGAATCGATGAATCTGCTGTAGCCCCTTGGTGGTGCCCACCTCAAACTCATTAATTCTGCCACTGTCATACAACTCCACGGCGCGCTTTTTGCTAGCCAGCTCTTCGTTTTTCATATCTTTATTATAACATAATGCCCCTTGATTTTCCCATAGAATAGATATATACTAATACTATATTAAAGCGAGGATAAATTATGCCAGAGGTAAAACCGACAGAGGTGGAAAGCAAAGCCAGTATTAAAGTTGTAGGAGTCGGCGGCGCCGGCGGTTCCGCTGTGGAACGGATGAAAGAAGTAGGCCTCTCTGGTGTAGAATTCGTCGCCATCAACACTGATGCACAGGCCTTGCATCACTCACCTGCCGACACTAAAGTCCACATTGGCAAAGGCCTCGGTGCTGGGGGCGACCCAGAAAAAGGTCGTGAAGCCGCCGAAGAAGGCAGAGAAGCAATCGAAAAGGCTCTAGACGGCGCTGATATGGTATTTATTACTCTTGGGGCTGGTGGCGGTACTGGTTCTGGTGCTGGTCCTATTGTAGCAGAAGAAGCTCGTAAAAAGGACATCCTCACCGTAGGCGTAGCCACCAAGCCGTTTACTTTTGAAGGCGCTCGCCGTCGCGCTAATGCCGACCTCGCTATTGACAAGCTTGCTCGCCAAGTAGATGCACTCATCACCATTCCAAACGATCGCTTACTTCAAACCATTGATCCTCGCACTCCACTCCTCGAAACTTTCAAGATTGCCGACGACGTCCTTCGCCAAGGCGTTCAAGGTATCTCCGAACTTATTACCGAGCATTCACTTATCAACCTAGACTTCGCCGACGTCAAAGCCATTATGAAAAACGCCGGCTCCGCCCTCATGGGTATCGGCCGTGCTTCTGGTGAGAACCGTGCTGTTATTGCTGCACAACAAGCTGTAGAGTCGCCACTAATTGAGGTAAAGATTGAGGGTGCCCGTGGTGTGCTCTTCAGCGTGGCTGGTGGCTACGATATGTCTATGAGCGAAATCCAAGAAGCTGCCGAAGTCATCACTGGTGCCGTTTCGCCAGATGCCAATATTATCTTTGGTGCTTCTATCCGCCCAGAGCTCGAAGACGAAATCGTCGTTACTGTGGTAGCTACTGGTTTTGACTCTGATTATTACAATGAGCCCGAGCCAGAGCTAGAGACCACTAGCTTTAAAGACGAAAAGCCCGCTTCTGAACCCAAAGATTTTGCCTTAGAGAACAAATCCAACATGTGGGACTCTATCAAGAATGAGCCCGAGCCAGAGCCTGTAGCTAGCGACGACGACATGGATGTTCCACCATCCCTGCGCGAGCGCCTAAAAGGCAAGAAAAGGAAATAACTTACCAAAAGGAGACGCGGGTGGAACGAAAATTTCGTATCGGAGACAGCAAAGTTCTAGAGAGCCGCGAGACGGGGGACGGTCGCTTGATCCGCCGCCGCCGGGAGTCTAGCGACGGCCATCGCTTTACTACCTATGAACGAATTGAAATGCCTCCACTTACTGTAACTAAACGTAGCGGCAATAAAGAAATCTACGATCGCGACAAGCTATTATTAGCTGTCAAGCGCAGTGTCGGGAAGTTTTTTAATTCTGAATTAGAAGTAGAAGATGTCGTCAACCGCGCATCAGACATACTGTACGGCTATGGCATCGACCAAATTACTTCGAAACAAATCGGCGAAGCCGTCCTCGACGTATTGGCTGAAGTAAACGAGGTTGCTTACGTTCGTTTCGCCTCGGTCTTTCGTGAATTTAAGACTCTAGAAGATTTCGAAAATATTTTAAAGGAACAAAAAAGGAAAAAATAATTTATGCGGGTGGTATGCATTTATCGCGACAATCAAGATTACTCTCGTGCTGTCAACGAATGGCTCGAAAACTTTCGCCGCCAAACCGGTCGAGAGATAGAAACTATGGACCCAGATAAGAATATTAGTTTTTGTGAAACCTACGGCGTAGTAGAGTACCCCACTATTTTAGCACTGGGCGAGATGGGCGACGTCCGCGCTTCTTGGCGTGGCCGCGATTTGCCACTCATCAACGAAGTTTTATACTATATGATATAATAAACATATGCAATTAGTAGAAGATATTATTAGTAACACCTGGTTCCAACGCGCTTTTTGGTCAATCATCGTAGTTCTACTTAGTCTACTAATTTACCACGTTATTTCTAGGTTTCTTACCGCTAAGGAAAAAAGAAGCTCCAAAATCATGAGCAACAAAAAGAACAAAACGCTTATTCGAATGCTAAAAAGCATAGTTGCTGGCACCCTCAGCATTATTACGGTTTTAATGGTGCTAGAAATCTATGGAGTCAATGTTACTTCTATGCTAGCCGGCGTCGGGATTGCTGGTATCGTTATTGGGTTTGCTTTGCAGGATTCATTAAAAGATATTATCCGCGGCTTCGTTATTGTCTCAGATAATTACTATGAAATCGGCGATGTTATCAAATTTGGTGACAATCTCGGCCCAGTAGTCTCGGTTAGCCTACTTACTACCAAAATCCAAGATATCAACACTATGAATATTGTTTCTATTGCCAATCGCAATGTCGATAAGGTAGAGGTAGACCCAGGCTATATTTATATCCCAATCCCCATGCCATACGAGCTAAAAGTAGAAAAAGCCGAAGAAATTATGCATGAAATAGTCAAAAATCTGCAAAAACAAGAAAGAATTGCCACCGCTGCCTACCAGGGAATCACTAAATTTGACACCTCTGCGCTCGACTATCAAGTAGCTGTCACCTGTGATCCTACAGATCGCCTCCAGGCTCGTCGCGATGCTCTCTGTGCCATCTACACCACCATGGAAGCCCACAAAATCCACGTTCCCTACACCCAGCTTAATCTCCACCAGAAGAAATAGGCTTTTAACGTTTTATTTTATCTACCAAATATGGTATACTAAAAGAAAGCATCTGAGCAGCTATCACCTGCAAGCTGGCGGAAGAAAGGTAATCCCCGATTAGACCCGCTCGTGAATCCGCGTAAGAGATAAATTAAGCGCCGGCAAGAACCGGAAATTGGATGGTACCGCTCCCTAAGAGTTCCAATGGCAGAACCATTGGATTTTTTAATAAAAGGAGCAAAATGAAATATCAAGCCGGGCAAAGAAGAAAAGCCATAGAATACGAAAAAGCCATTGCCGAGTGGTGGAAAAAGAACAAAATTTTTGAACAATCAGTAGAGAATCGCCCAGTTGATAAGTCTTATGTTTTTTATGATGGCCCGCCATTCATCACTGGTTTGCCGCATCACGGTACACTCCTTAGTTCCATCGTTAAGGATGTTGTCCCGCGCTACTGGACCATGCAAGGCTACCGAGTAGAACGCAAATGGGGTTGGGATTGCCATGGCCTACCAGCAGAGAACTTCGTTGAAAAGCAACTTGGCATTACCGATCGCCGTGACATTGGTACCAAATGGAGTTTAGAGGATTACATTATCAAAGCCCGTGAATCTATGGTCGCCAATTCTGAAGCCTGGCGCAGTACCATCGAACGCGTTGGTCGCTGGGTAGATTTTGATAATTGCTATCGCACCATGAATAAAGATTTTATGGAATCTGTTTGGTGGGCGTTTAAACAGCTCTACGTTGCCGGCAAAATCTACGAAGGTCGCAAAGTTTTGATGTACGATACCAAATTTGCCACCCCAGTGTCCAAAGCTGAAGTCACCATGGATAACGATGCCTATCAAACCGTTACTGACCCTTCCGCCTATGTGAAGTTTAAACTAAAAGGCTCCGACGAGTATCTCTTAGCCTGGACCACTACTCCATGGACCTTGCCAGCCAATATGTGTTTAGCCATCAACCCAGATTTGGATTACGGTGTATATAATGTAGATGACGAGAAATGCATCGTCGCTTTAGAACGTGCAAAAATTTTGTTCAAGGATATCAAACCCGAAAAAGCGTTCAAAGGCAAAAGCCTAATCGGTAAAGAATACGAGCCCATTATCAAAGTAGCCGACGGTCTTTATGATCTTGGCCTACGCGGCGATAAAGGCACAGTGGCTCGCAAAGATACCTATACTGTATTGCCGGGTGATTTCGTCTCGGCCGAAGATGGTACTGGCATTGTTCATATTGCTCCTGCCTACGGCGAAGACGATTACGCTCTGTCTCAACAATATGAAGTGGACTTTGCTGATGTGCTAGATGAAAATGGCTATTATTTACCCGAAATGGCCGAAGAATTGCATAAACTTGGCGTGCGTGACACCGACGAAGCCGGCATCCAAGCTTGGGCTGGCAACAAATTTATTGCCAAAGTTCTAGAAGAAAAGGGAATTATCTATAAGATTGAGTATATCCAACACGAATATCCTTTCAACCCGCGCAGTAAAGAGCGCATCATGTACCGTGCTTTTCCATCCTGGTTCTTTGATGTCGAAGGCCAAAAACCTTTGATGCTTGCCGAAAACGAAAACATTCATTGGTTCCCAGGCTACCTTAAGCATGGCCGCTTTGCCAAGAACATCGAAGCTGCGCCAGATTGGAATTTGTCTCGTGACCGTTTCTGGGCTACCGCTATGCCAGTTTGGAAGGGTGATAAAGGCAGCATTAGGGTAGTTGGTAGTTACGCTGAACTTAAAGAGCTCTCTGGCAAAGAACTTGAAGACTATCATCGTCCTTGGGTAGACGAAATCGAGTTCGACATCGATGGCGAACACTTTACCCGTATCGAAAAAGTGCTTGACTGCTGGTTCGAATCTGGCTCTATGCCGTTCGCGCAGCTGCACTATCCTTTTGAAAACAAGGAAAAATTTGAACGCAATTATCCTGCTGACTTCATTGTGGAATATGTCGGCCAAGTCCGCGCCTGGTTTTACTATGTCCACGCTGTAAACACTACCTTGGCCGAAATCGGCGCCTTTGGTAAAAAGGCCCAGGCCGGCGCCAAAAACGCTTATAAAAATGTAATTACTACCGGTACTTTAGCGGGGAACGATGGCCGCAAAATGAGTAAATCTCTCGGCAACTACACCGACCCGAACGCCCTGATGGACCAATATTCCGCTGATAGTCTCCGTTTCTTACTGCTTAGTTCGCCGGTCCTCTCGGGCGAAGATTTTGCCCTGCTAGATAAAGACGTCTCCGACGTTAACCGTAAACTAGCAATGATTTGGAACGTCTACGATTTCTTCACTACTTACGCTGAGGTTGAAGGTTGGGATAACGAGAAAGCTTGGCAGCCAGCCTCCCACAGTCTATCTGCCCTAGAAAATCCGCTAGACCGTTGGATTTTGTCGCGCCTTCATCAAGTCAAGGCAGAGATTATTGCCGGCATGGCCGAATATAACCTTCCAAAGGCTCTCGAGGGAGTTTTGCCATTCATCGACGATCTTAGCAACTGGTTCGTACGTCGTAGCCGCCGCCGTTTCAATAAAAACGACGACTCGTCAGATAAAGCCGAAGCGTTCTGGACTCTCTACACGGTTTTAACCAAAACGGCCGTCGTCTTGGCGCCATTTGTACCGTTCCTGTCTGAGGAACTTTACCAAAAAATGACCGGTTCGGACAGCTCGGTACATTTACTGAACTATCCACAAAATACCGAAGTAGACAGCGAGGTATTAGAACAAATGGCTCGCACCCGTAGTATTATCACCGATGCTCTAGCCTTACGTATGCAAAAATCCGAAACCGAGCAGCAAATCAAAATCCGTCAGCCTCTCGCTAAGTTAACCTACCCTGGCGAAAAGCTACCAGAGTTCTACGAACGAATTATTGCCGAAGAGGTTAACGTTAAGTCTGTCGAAAATGGGGAAGAACTTTCCCTGGATAAAACCCTCACCGAAGAGTTAAAAATGGAAGGCTACGCGCGTGAACTCATCCGCGCCATCCAATCTGCTCGTAAACATGCCGGCCTCCAGGTTGACGACCAAATCAAGCTTTCGTTGTCCACGGAACTACCAAGAGATTATGAAGATCTAATTAAGGCAGAGGTAAATGCCATTGAAGTCTCTCAAGACCAAAATTACGCTCACGATGAAATCGCTAAAATCAACAGCGAAAATATCACAATCTCGTTAGAAAAAGTGTAGTTTATAAGAAATTTTTGTCAGCACAATGAGATTTAGACCAGATTTTTGGACGTTGTTTTTTTGCAAAGCTGATAAAAATTTCGTATAAACTACCACTGTATATTTGACAAAAATGATATTTTTAAGCATAAATACTATTGACAAAATCACACATGTGTGCTATACTCAAGACAAGTTAGAAAATAAAATAAAAATTCTAACAAACAAAAATAAAAATCAACAAAAAAGGAAAACAAAATGACAGAAACTATCAAATTACCAACCAAAGTGATCAACTCTGATTGGAAAGACGACACCGTAGATTACGAAACCTACGGCACCCCAAAACAAGAAATGGAATATATTTCGCCTGACGCAATTTCAAAAGAGAGTATCGAGAGAATTAAGGCCCGCAAGTTAAATCACGCTCGTGGCCGCAACGTACTTAGTATATTCAGCAAAAACGAAAAAATTACAGCGTAATACAATTCATAGATAAGTCAAAAGTCAAAGTTTTCCAAAAGAAAGGACAAGCCAATGTAAGACAAATCCCATAAACTTTAAGAGAAAGGAATCGCCTATAAGATAGACATCACCAGAAGCCATAAATTACATTTAAAAACCGAACATCATGTTCGGTTTTTAAATGCCCAGGAAAGTCGGCCAATCATACAATAAAAGTTGACCTTAAAAAAAGGTTATGTTAAACTGAAGCCAGAAAGGTCTACATTATTAAATAAAAAATACCATGGATGAATATCTTATCGATCGAGAAATTTTAGAACAATTTGTCGACGAACTCATGAAACAAAAACCACTGCCAGCCAGCACTGCAGAAGAACTCAATACTCTGAGAGAGAAAAATATCAAAGCTCTTGATGACCAGATTGCTAAAGCCGTCTTCGGCAGTTTAACGGCTCCGCAACTAGAAGAAATCAATAAAATTCTTGACAGTGGCGAAGAAAAACCCGAAGTTTTTCAAGAATTTTTCCAAAACGCTGGTGTAGACCTACAAAAAATTACTAGCGAAACGATGACTAAATTTAGTGAACAGTTTTTAGGAGGTCAAAATGCCTAATCCAGAAGCCCCAGAATTTAATAGCAGTACGACAAGTTCCGGCGAATTCACCAGCGAAACTCCTCGTTACATCAACGAAGAGCGCGGTGAGAAGGCCAACAATACCGTGATTAACGAGAAAAAAGCAGAAAATGCTGCCACCGGCGAAAGGCAATATACCAAGGCTGAGCAAGCTCGCATCGACGAACTAGTTTCCCGGTACCAAGAACTCATAGGTATAAGTCAAAGAATGAAAGAGAACATTGCGGCAAAAGAGCAAGCCAGCGCGGGCGGGGAGCAGTCACCAGAAGATCCTACAACCCCAGAGGATAACCCCGCATCTTCAGAGCAACAACCATCACCAGAAAATCTCCAAAGTACGATTGAAAAAGCCAAGAAAAACCGTGGTCTGAAAGGGGTGTTGATTGCTACGGTATCGTTAGTCTTGGCTGGGATAATCGCTGCCGGTACCTGGGCAATGTTCCATCTCAACGGCGACAAGAATAAGACTAATCTGCCAGATCAACCCATTTCTACAGAAGCATTTGACGCTACTCTCGGGGGAGGGGAAAACCAAGAAGCCAAAGGCATCTATGATGGTTATGGCGAAAAAGGTATGTGGTTATCCGAGAATAAGGGTGGTACTTATGACTTTGCGTCTGCCAAGGAGACTGCCGAAGCTTGCGACGACGACGAATGTGAAATGATGAAATATACTTCACGAAACCAAGTTGAAAGTTATGCCGACTACATTGCTAACCTTCCTGAAGAGTTGCAACCGGAAGGGTTTAAAGGCCTTACCATCTTGGAAGCTGAGAAAAAACTTGAAAGCCTCCCCGACGAGGAATATGACGCTATCAAACAACAATTTGACGGCATCATAGACGGAGCCTTTACTCGCGATGTTACGCTTGATGGCGACTACCATAACTCTTATATGCGTTTGATTGACCCTTCAAAGCCGGCTACTCACGACAACATGGAACTAGTCGAATGCACTACCCATGAAAGCGGCACTAGAGCCGTAGAGTTATACTGGACCGACGACGGTACTGCCTATGGTAAGGTTATTGGTACCATGACAGTCAAAATAACACGTGACGATAATGGCAATATTATTGGCGGTTGTATGCAGGTCGTCAACCCAGTCGGTACTCATTCCAATATTTACACCGGTATGAGTACAGTCACTGACAACCCGACCCCTGGGAACCCTACGACTCCAAGTAATCCTACCCCGGATAATCCTACTCCAGATAAACCTGACACGCCAACCGAGACTATCAAGCCAAAAGACCCCAATAACCTCATTCGTATTGACGAACAAATCCAAGAAGACATTGCAGAAGATATCGGCACAGACGAAGTTCGTGTTACTCCTAACCCGGGTGTTAGCGATAACGACATCACAGACAGACCGTCATCGGATGACTACCAGGGTACTAGCCCAGATATTGTTCAAAACGACGATTCCAGAGAAGCTGAACCAGTTCAAGACCAAGTTAGCCCAGAGAATAACTATAGCGAAGATCGTGGCGGGGCTAATGCCGACGAGTACGCCCCAGTCCAAGATGATCAAGCTACTCAAGATGCCGCTGACGCTGCCGAAATTCCAGTTGATGAAGCTCCAACTGGCGGTACAGAATTAAACGATATTTTAGGTGAACTAGGAATAAACTAAGGGTGAGGGAAAGGAAACTATGAAAAACACCACACTCAAAAATAAATTAAGTATATTAGGATTAGCTGCTGCGTCATTTGGCTTTAGTATCTTTAATATCCAGTCAGCACTCGCTTGGGGCCCACAGCGTGATACCTTCACTATGGAAACCCCGGCTACTTACCCGACTTTCAACTCGATCACTAACAATCCTACCATTGGTGATGAGCGCGACTTTGTGCGTGTCGGCGAGATTGATGCCAAGGTCACTGACCTTCAAAACGAAGTTATTGTCGTGCCAGGCCGGCAATATCTAGTCTACATTTATTTCCACAATAACGCCTCGGCTACTTTTAACGATTCTGCTCACAACAATTCTGGCGTAGCTTTACGCACCCGCATGTCCTCAGCTTTTTCCACTGTGCTAACGCCATCTAACAAGGGAACTATTTCGGCTACTATCACGGCCGACAATTCCAACCCTGGCTCAGTCTGGGATGAAGCCTACATGACCACATCTACCGATAAAGTTCTATTGCGCTATGTTGCAGGCTCCGCCAAAATTTACAATGATTGGAAAGCTAACGGTTCAGTTATGCCGTCTAGCCTGTTTACCGAAGAAGGTACTTTACTTGGACTTAACTCCTTAAATGGTGTAATCCCCGGTTGCGAGGAATACCACGGTGTAGTCACTTATGTACTTCAAGCGGAAGAACTTGGTGGTTCTATTGATAAAACAGTTTCAAAAGATGGCATTAACTTTGGCGAAAGCGTCAATCTTGCTCCCGGCGAAGAAGCTATCTTCCAATTAACTATTGCCAACACTGGCGATATAGCCCTTACTAACGCCACTATCAAGGACACCCTCCCGGCTGGCCTTACCTTAGTCCCAGGTAGTGTCAAGCTTCGCGCTAATGAATCCACGACTTGGGATCAATTATCCGACAATATTTTCGGCACTGGCTATAATCTTGGCACTATCGGCACTGGTAACACCGTGTATATTCAATACAAAGTCACCGCTGGTACCGACTTTGATTGTACGGGTACCGAACTTACCAACAACGCTACGCTTACTTATGATAGCGAAACAACGTCTGGTGATACCAAATCTGATTCTACTACCATCACCGTCAAGAAAACCGACTGTGAGGAGCCGGACGTCCCGCTAGATAACTGTGAAACTAACCCAGGTCTTGAAGGCTGTAGCACCCCAGAGAAGAACTGTATCACCAATCCCGAGATGGAGGGCTGCCAAGAGCTCCCTAATACTGGCCCAGTAGAAATCATTATGGCCATTGTTATTATCACTGGCATTGGTGGCGGAGGATATTATCTCTATCGTACGCAAAAGACCTTGAAGACTGTTAAGGATTCAGTTTCCGGTAAAGACACTCCTGGCCAAGGCTCTTCCCAAAAACCAAATGATATGGTATAATAGACCGAGTTAATCAAGGAATAATATGAAGAAAGCAGTTATCCTCGTAGGTGGGAAGCAATATCTCGTCGAGGAAAAAGAGACCCTACGGGTGGACCTCCTCCCGGAAGGCACCAAAGAGCTCGAAACTGACGCTTTGCTTCTTATTGACGGTGATAAGACCACGGTTGGCACTCCGACAGTAAAAGGCGTGAAGGTTTCAGCAAAAGTAGTCACGCCCGAGCTAAAAGGTGACAAAGTTCGCGTTATTCGCTACAAAGCTAAAAAACGCGTCCACAAAGAAACTGGCCACCGCCAGAAATACTCCGAAATTGAAATTACCAAGATCGGTTAAACAAAATAAGCCCTCCGGGGCTTATTTTATGTTATAATATAAGCATTATGAGTGCGAAGGTAATATGTGTGACTAACCAAAAAGGCGGTGTGGGCAAAACTACTACTGCGGTAAATCTTGCATATTATCTAGCCAAAGACAAGAAAAAAGTCCTACTTGTAGATTTTGATCCTCAGGGCAATGCCACCTCTGGACTTGGCGTTGAAAAAACCGACAAGAATGCTCTGGGCACTACCATGACGGACGTAATTCTTGGCGCTGCCCCACTAGCGCAAGCTATTCATCCTACCAAATATAAGAATTTCGATCTAGCTCCTGCCACTCCAGAGCTCGCTAATGCCGAGGTAGAGATTACTGGCATGCAGAAAAAATTTGTTCGTTTGCGTGACTGCTTACGCACTGTAACGAATGACTACGATTACGTTATCATTGATCTTCCTCCTTCTCTTTCTCTCCTTACTGTCAACGGCATGATCGCTTCAAATTATCTCTTACTTCCAGTCCAAACCGAATTTTATGCCCTAGAAGGCGTAGCTCAACTTCTAGAAAGCATGAAGCTTGTCATGAAGCAGGCCAATCCTAGTCTTAAGCTTCTCGGTGTACTTGCTACTATGTATGACAAACGCACTAGCCTTTCTGCTCAAGTTTTTGAAGAGATCAAAAAATACTTCAAAGACCTAACCTTTAAAACTACCATCCCACGTAATGTCCGTGTAGCCGAAGCTCCGTCTCATGGTGTACCAGTAGGAGCTTATGACAAATTCAGTAAGGGAGCTAAAGCTTATAAAGAATTTACCAAGGAAGTATTAGAAAGGACAAAATAAATATGGCAAAAGGTTTAGGTAGAGGTTTTGAAAGTCTAATTCCTACTGAATTGATTGACGAAGAATTCGATATTACTGCTGCAGAAGATAAGAAAGACAGCGAACTAAAAGAGCTCAAAATTTCCGACATTATCCGTGATGAAAATCAGCCACGCCATGAATTTAGTAAAGAAGCTATCGAAGCTCTCGCTGCCTCCATCAAAGAACACGGCGTGTTGCAGCCTATTGTCGTCACCAAAGAAGACGGTAAGTACAAAATCGTCGCTGGTGAACGTCGTTGGCGCGCATCTAAAATTGCCGGCCTAGACAAAATTCCCGCGATTATCCGCACACTAGACAGTCAGAATCGCCTCGAACTCTCCATCATAGAGAACGCCCAGCGTGAAGATCTTAATGCTATTGAGCTGGCTACTGCTTATGCCAAACTTAAAACTCAGTTTAACTTGTCCTCTAAGGACATTGCTGCCAAAGTGGGGAAGAGTGAGGCCTCTATTCAAAACACTATGCGCTTACTTAATCTCCCCGATGACGTTAAGAAAATCATGGTTAAAGAAAAGCTGTCCGAAGGAGTGATGCGGCCTCTCGTTTCCGCTGACGAGAAAACTATCAAAAAAGTCTTACCCAAAATCATCAAGGAAGGCTGGACTGCTCGCAAAGCAGAACGCTATTTTGCTGATAACAAGAAAAAATCTTCTGCAAACCTGGTTAAGCGTGATGCTTATCACAAAGAAGAAGACGCGCTTAGTGCCAAATATAACGCTGTAGCCCGTATCTCTGGCCGTAGCCTTACCTTTCGTTGTAGAACTGAGGAAGATCTTAAATCACTAATTAAAAATTTATCCAAATAACCCTACTTGGCATTATATTTTCATTAGAGATGTTATAATGAAAATATGAAGCCTGCTACTGACACGAAGAAATCTTCTGAACGCATAAATCATGCTATAGATGTAGCTAAGCAGGCTCACGAAGGTCAGTTCCGCAAAACCGGCGAGCCATATATTATTCACCCATTGGCCGTAAAGAAAATCCTAGAGGAATGGGGGATGGACGAGGACACTCTCATCGCTGGCGTCTTGCATGATACCGTAGAGGATACTAGTCTTACTCTAGATGATATCCGTAAAGAATTCGGAGAATCCGTGGCCTTTTTGGTAGATGGTGTTACTAAACTCTCTAACGCTCGCACCGGTATGCGCGATATTGATACCTATCTTCCCGCCACAAAAGACAATTTTCTCCGCTTGATGATCGCCTTAGGCGACGATATCCGCGTTCTTATCATTAAGCTGGCAGATCGTCTACATAACATTCGCACCCTTTCTGCTCTCCCGCCAGATAAACAAAAGAAAATCGCTAAAGAAACTCTCGAAATTTTTGCACCCCTAGCAGACCGACTCAATATGGGCCAACTCCGGGTAGAGTTAGCCGACCTTTCCTTCAAGTACGTGGACCCGAAGCGCTTTAATGAGCTCAAAACCCTCATCGCCAAACACAATAAATCTGCCGAGAAATCACTCCAAAAAATTGAATCCGAAATCACTACTGCTCTAAAAAAAGAAAAAATCAAGTTTGAACTCTCCGGCCGTGTGAAGTCTGTTTACTCCCTTCACAAAAAACTCGCTAAGCACAACCAAAACATCAACGAGATTTACGATCTTACCGCTTTGCGTGTCATCGTTGAAGATATTACCGATTGCTACCTCACCTTAGGCGTAATTCACTCTCTTTACAAACCGATGGGTGGCCGTATCAAAGATTATATCGCTATGCCCAAGCAAAACGGCTACCAATCTCTCCACACTACAGTTATCACTAAGGATAAACATGTGGTAGAGTTCCAGATTCGCACTCGTGAAATGCATGAATATGCTGAACGCGGTTTGGCTGCTAGCTTCTACTATAATGAGCAAAAACTTACCGAAAACTACAAAAAAGGGAAGATCGAACATTTGCCAACCAACCTTCTCTGGATTACCGAGCTCCAAATGACCGCCGCCAAGCTTCGTGAGGGCAAAAAAGTAGACTTGAAAAAACTCAAACTCAATCTCTTCGCCGACAAAATCTTTGTCTATACTCCCAAGGGCGATATTATAGATTTGCCCGCCGGCGCTTTGCCACTAGATTTTGCCTACCGCTTGCATTCCGAAATTGGCGACCACGTGGTGGGCGTCAAAATCAATGGGAAGATGAGCAATCTGAACAAAAAATTAGAACAGGGCGACATTGTCGAGATTCTTACCTCTAAGAACCAGAAGCCGAATACTTCTTGGCTAGACCGTATTATCACTGCCCACGCTCGCCAAAAACTCCTCCATCGCCTCAACCGCTCTGCCAGCCCAGCAGAACCCAAAAAATCCCGCAAGCCTCGCAAGAAATAACTATAGATGCAAAAACATGAATAAAGTTATTCAAAAAACTATCAAACATGACGAAGCATATTTACGTCAAATTTCCAAACCAGTTTTATTTGAAGATCCAAATCTCGCAGGCGACATTAATTTGCTCAGACAATTTTGTAAAGACAGCAATAATTGCTTGGCTTTAGCTGCTGTGCAAGTCGGTGTTCCTAAAAGAATTATTTATCTAAAGAACACAACGTTGGCCCTTTATGATAAAGATAAATCTTATAACGAAGCAAAAATTCTGATAAATCCCAAAATTATCTCTCGGAAAGGAGCTGCTAAGTTTTGGGAAGCTTGCGTGAGTTGCCTAGACTACACAGGCCTAGTTTGTCGGCCGTACCAGATGAAAATTGAGTACTACGATCAAAGAGGTAATAAACATCTCAAAACCCTGACAGGCTTTGAATCTACAGTAGTGGCGCACGAGATAGACCACTTAGACGGTGTGTTACATATAGATATAGCAGAAGAAATTTTGCGAATGGACAAAGAAGAACGCAAAATTTTTCGGAAAGACCATCCGTACGTGGTAATTTCTAAAACTTGTGATTATAAGGAGCCGACGCCACGGATCTACAAGGTATGAAGAACATAGCCAATCTCCCCAGCCCTGGTATTACCAATTACATACCACACTCCAAAATCCAAGAATTTTTTAATGTTTTAGAGCCAAACTTTCCGACTTGGCTTTCTGAATATATCAATACTCCAGAAATGCTGCATCAGCAATATATTAGCACCACTTGTGGCACTATCTATTCTAACCTTTTTGAATCAGATTTTTTCTACTCCAATCTAGATCATTCTGTTGGCGTGGCACTGATTGTTTGGCATTTTACTCACGATAAAAAGCAGACTCTAGCTGGCCTATTTCACGATATCGCTACACCTACTTTTAAGCATTGCATAGACTTTATGAATGGAGACTATATGACGCAAGAAAGTACCGAAGATCTCACTACCCAAATTATTGAGAATTCGCTAGAAATTACTGCCTTACTTTCTCGTGACAAGATCAAAATCTCCGAAGTAGATAATTATCATCTTTATCCTATTGCCGACAACGACACGCCCAAGCTAAGTGCAGACCGCCTAGAATATTTCTTAGCCCATGGCATCTTCACCTATCGAACTATCGATTTTGACCAGGCCAAGATATTTTATCGAGATATTGAAATTGAAAAAGATAAACAAGGCGTGCTAGAGCTTGGATTCAAGACCAAAAAAATTGCACGAGATTTTATTCGGAATGTTTGTATGCTATCGACCATTTTTCATGAAAATCGCACGCGGTATTCTCTGCAATTTCTGGCGGATATCCTGAAGAAACTAAACGTTGCCGGATGCATCAGTAAAACAGACCTATACAAATTAAAGGAAAGCGAAATTACAGACATTATTAAACAATCCAAATATAGTGATGCGTTTGATGAATGGCGTAATGCTAGATCTATAAAAGCTTCAAACACTCAACCAAAAAATACGTATTATATCCGTCACCCGGCCAAAATCCGCTATGTTGACCCGCTTTGCCGGGGAGCCAGGATGTCCGAAGCTTGTCAACTTGCCAAGCAAATGATTGACGAAAACCTCTCTTACGATATGAGCCAGTATGTGTATCTAGACAATGTTATAATATAGACCATGAGCAAACAGCAAAATATTCTAACTTATTACGCAATTTGCAATAAGCTAAAAGACACCATCCGTACTGGCTGGAAAAAATGGAACGTTCAAAGACCGCGTCTTGAATCTGTCGCCGAACATGTCTATGGTACCCAAATGCTCGCGCTAGCCATATATTCAGAGTATGGCTATGACATTGACATCACGAAAGTCATTTTTATGCTTGCTATTCATGAAATCGGTGAGACTGCTATTGGCGACTTTACGCCTTTTAGTATTCCACATGAAGAGAAAGAACGCCTTGAACACGAAGCCGTCCATAAGGTTCTTGCTGGGCTCATCAAGCATAACGATATTGAAAAATATTTCCTCGAGTTTGACGCTCACGAAACGGCAGAATCTAAATTCGCCTACCAGTGTGACAAACTAGAAGCCGAGTTGCAAGTTAAAATATACGATGAAGAGAGATGTGTCAATCTCCAAGATTTACCAGATAACGAAGTTACGAGCAATGCAGAAGTCCAAGAACTTATTAAGAATTATCCATGGCCTGAAGCTTTCGCAATTTATGACCGTAAGCTTGTCGGCTACGATCAAAATTTCCTTGAAATTAGTGAATACGCCGTCAAGCATAAAGTTATTCAATAAAAAGCTCGTCCCCGCCATTAAATCCATAAAAATCACCAGACCTAAAGGTCTGGCAATTTTTATGGAGCCGATGGCAGGGATCGAACCTGTGACCTGCTCGTTACGAATGAGCTGCTCTACCAACTGAGCTACATCGGCACCCAGTGCTAAACTACATCAGCTAAACTCTGACAGCCAGCACTTGCTAAATTATACCACATTTATGATATAATCAGAATAACTAAGGAGAAAATTATGTCTAAGGTGGAAATTATTAAACGTCCTGTAGAAAGGCTCGGCTGGGACCTTAAAAAATCTGCGTGGTCGGCTGCTATTGAATCTCTAATAATTATGTTCCTCGGTATTTTGTTCGTCGCTTGGCCAGATATCACTGTGGTAGTTGTGGCTAATGTTCTCGGTGCCGTCTTTATCGTTAGCGGTATTTATCAAATTATCAATTATTTTGTGGTTAAAGGACAAAATGACTTCTTCAACAATGGCCTACTTACGGGCGTAGTGGCGTTACTGATTGGTATCGCTGCTATCGTAATCGGTGAAGACATCGCCAATATTTTCCGTATTATTATCGGCATCTGGATGATTTACGAATCTTTAGTACGTGTTAATACTTCCATTAAACTCCACGCTACCGGAGTTAAAGTTTGGAGTTATATTTTGATTATCGCCCTAGTGATGCTAGCTTTGGGAATTTTTGTTACTTTCAACACCGGTGCTGTCGTGCAACTTATCGGCTGGATGATGATCTTGACTGGCATCGTCGGTATTGTTGGCGACATCATATTTATCCAGCAGATTAATACCGTTATAGAAAAGCTTACCAAGTAATATGAGACTTACCTTCAAAGAAGACATTATTAAGATCTACCAAACCGAACGTGGCGTTTTAATTTTGATGATCCTTAACCTCTTAATCTCTATTGCTCTATTAATTTTTTCTCTTATCAATCTTAACCCCAACAGCGCCGTGGTAAAAGTTGGCTACGGCGACATCGGTGGGTATCGTGACGGGTCTTGGACGGATATGCTGGCTTTCCCACTACTTGCAGCAATTTTTGGCATCTTACATAATTTACTGGCACTTCGTATCTTTCATAAGCGTGGTAGTGGTATGACTAAGTTCTTTCTTATCATAACTGCTGCCCTCATTGCTGGGACGTTTTTGGTACTAATTCGCCTTCTCGGAGAAAGCTAGTAATGCGTAGAAATCTAGAAATCCCCCAGGGTAAACGCACTAAATTATATCGTTTCCTTGAGATTCTTCCCGGGGCAATCTCATATGGTGCCATAATCCTGTTGTTCATTTTGTCTTTAATTGATCCGGTGCTGGGCGCAGTTTATTTGTTTGCCCTCATCGCTAGTACTTTAGTGAAAGCTGTAGGCGTGGCTTACCGCACGGTTCAAGGCTACGAAGTTATTAAGCGTGCCGGGCGAGTTGATTGGCACAAACGAGTAGAAGATTTGTCTCATCCTCACGAGGCTTTTGAGCGCCTGCGCGATGATGACAATAAAAGCTACCACTTTGATGAGCATATCGAAAATCTCAAGATGATGGCAGCAATGGGGAAGGAATACCCTAACCCAGACAAAATTTATCATGTAGTAATCATGACTGCCTATAATGAAGGCGAAGATGTCTTAGGCCCATCTATCGAGGCAGTGCAAAACACCACCTTTCCCAATGATCGCATTATCTTTGCTCTCGCTTATGAAGAGCGAGGTGGGGAAGCGATAGAACAAACTGCCAAGCATCTCAAAGCTCAATATAAGGGCGTTTTCCGCGATTTTCTTTTAGTCAAACATCCAGCTAATCTTTCTGGCGAGGTAGTTGGTAAGGGGCCCAATCTTACCTATGCTGGCAAAGCTGTTGCTAGATACGTTGAAGAAAAACATTTGCCAGTAGAAAACATTATCGTTACATCCCTGGATAGCGATAACCATATGGCGTCTAAATACCTAGATTCCGTTGCCTACGAATTTATCACCCACCCCAACCGTCAACGCCTCAGCTACCAGCCAGTTTCGCTGTTTATGAACAATATTTGGGACGCTCCCGCTCCCACCCGTGTCATCGCCGTCTCCAATTCGTTTTTTAATGTTATTTCTACTATGCGTCCCCACACTTTACGCAACTTCGCTTCTCATTCACAGCCTTTACAAGCTCTAGAAGCCATGGATTTCTGGAGCAAGCGCACTATCGTAGAAGACGGCCATCAATACTGGCGCAGCCTTTTCTTCTTTTCAGGCGACTACTCAGTGTTACCAATTCGTATACCTATTTATCAAGATGCCGTTATGGACGATACCTTTTGGAAAACAGTCAAAGCGCAGTTTATACAAGTTAGACGTTGGTATTATGGTGCATCAGATGTAGCTTACGTCGGCTCGAGGCTATTTGTTAAAAGTGGCCAACGCATCATGCCGTTTTGGCAACTATTTCCCAAATTTTGGCGTCTGTTAGACGGCCACATCACACTTGCCATTATGGCGCCACTTATTACTTTCGGCGGTTGGGTCCCCATGATTATGAATCTTTCATCTCATACTATGGTGGCTTACAACCTTCCTAACATAGTTAGCGTCATTGAGACGGTTGCTTCTATCGGTCTACTTATTACAGTTTTGGTTTCTTTCCGTATGCTACCTAAACGTCCCGCTCGCTATCGTAAAGGGCGAAACATTCTAATGATAATCCAGTGGATTTTAATGCCGATCACATCTATCCTCTACCAATCTGTTGCTGCCTACTATGCTCAAACTCGTTTGATGCTTGGTAAATATATGGAAAAGTTCGACGTCACTCGCAAAGTCATCAAGAAATAATGGATAAACTAAATAAAGTTATCAATTATATTGAACGTAACCTAGACAGGCAAATCTCGCTGCATCATCTTGCCAGGATCGCCGGCGTCAGCCAAGACACCTTACCACGCATTTTTATATTTTTGACTCATATGTCAATGTATGACTATATCCGCAAGCGACGTCTTTCCAAGGCTTATGAAGATCTTAGAAATACTAGACTCAGAATTATTGATGTCGCTCTCAAGTATGGCTATAACTCCACTGCCACTTTCTCGCGTGCTTTCAAGAAAGAGTTTAGCCTCACTCCACTTCAGGCTCGCAAAAGCCGTAAACGCATCACAATTTTTCCTAAGCTCTTGTTCCAGGGTGATACCCACCCAGATAGTGGTTTAGAAGCAGAAATCATAAATATCCCAACTACCACACTCTACGGAGCTATGGTTGTCAGTGATGACTACGATGGCTTATTATATAAAATCCGGTGTCTATATAATCAACTTCGTGCCAAGGGTCAATATCAAAATTGGGATAAGATTGGCCGATACGGCGTTTACTACACCGACAAGTCCCATTGCTATTTTGCCGGCACCAAGCATAAGGATGTTGGTCTTATGGAGTTTCGCCTGGCAGGGGGCAGATATGCTGTTTTTCACCTCAATTCTCGTCAGCAGAAGGCAATCTTAAAGTTAGAAGAAAGAGTCTATAAACAATGGCTGCCGGCCACTAACTTTATGGTCGGAAAAGGCCTCAACTTTGAACTTTATCACTCAAATGGCGTAGATTTGTATTTTTCTATCCGATAATTTTGACATATATCGCACGCCAAATATCAAAATTCTAGATAACAACATGTTATAAATAGGTCATGTTAAAATTCACTGGTACCTACTACGAATTTGGCGAGTATATTGGTCGCCAGCTTATCGAGAACAATCACGATTTCGCCGTGGATATGAATGACAATATTATGCGCCGCCAGCTCAAAGTCTATCAAAAATATTACCCAGAAATGCTAGAACAGGCTAAGGGAATTGCTCACGTTACTAGATTGCCAGAAAAACAAGTTATTTATAATGAAATTGCCACCCACCTAGAAGCTAGGAAACGTCGATTAGCTGCCAAAAAGGGCTGTACTATTTTTGCCGTTCGTCAAGGTAGGCAAGTTTTTATCGGTCGCAATTATGACTGGATGCCGCGTGTCCGGATGATTTTTGAAAAATGCGATGTTAATTTAGCAGGGAAATATCGCTACTTCGCCTTTAGTGATCAGAGTACTTGGCCTGGTCATCTTGGACACAAAACCTGGGAATATGCCACCGAAGACGCCATCAACCAGCACGGTCTCTATATTGGCTTAACCTTCTCTCATATAGATAGATGGGCTTACGGGGTGGATTCGCTACATATTTTGCGATATATCGCCGAACATTGCCGCACCACAAAAGAAGCATTAACGGCGTTTCGTAAAATTCCGGTCAACTGTGCACAGAATTTCCTGATCGCCGACAAGACTGGCGACATGACTATAGTCCAGCATTATGCTCATGGTTTTGAAGTCGTTCGTCCTGATCAGCGCGGAGTTTTAATTCTTACCAACCACGCCCTGACTCCTAAAATCCAAAAACTTGATAAAGTTCGTCAAGATAACCCTGTCCATGACACTTATGTGCGCTACGCCGAAGCCGAGCAGTTAATCACTTGCCAGCTTAAAGGGATTAACAATAATACTGAATTCCAGTTTACTGACATTTGGCCTATCCTCCGACGTTCACATTATGTATACAATGAAGAGACTATCTGGTCTCTAGCGTTAGAGCTTTCTTCTGGCCGTTACAACCTATACTACGACACTGCTATGGGCCAAGAACAAGAGAAATTTGGTTTTTAATGATATCATATTAATATGAAGCTTGAGATTGAGGCTGTCTTTTGTGGCATCGACAAGAATAAAATCCGCGAAAAATTACGATCCCTCGGCGCTAGGCTTATTGTTCCTGAGCGCAAAATGGTCCGTACGGTTTTTCATTTACCGCACAACCCAAAGCATTGTTTTGCGCGTGTTCGTGACGAGGGCGACAAGATTGTAGTAACGTACAAAGAATTTGATAACGATAGTGCTACTGGCGTCAAAGAAATTAATCTCATAGTCAACGACTATGAAGACGCAGTAGAACTTTTACGAGTTCTTGGCCTTCATGAAAAATCCTACGAGGAATCTATGCGTGAAACCTGGGAACTGGACGGTGCTGAAGTTTGTATCGACACTTGGCCATGGATCCCCACTTATGTCGAGGTCGAAGGCACCTCTGTAGAAAACATGACGGCCGTTTCTCAGAAATTGGGCTTCAACATGGAGAATGCTCTCTACTGCAGCGTGGGGCATATCTATGAACTCTATTATGATGTCAAAGAAGAAGATATCAATGCTGGTCTGGATCATTGGGATCATATCGAATTTGTCCCCCTGCCAGATTGGCTAGCCGACAAAAAGAAATAATACTTCCGAAAAACTCAATTCTATGATATAATATGCAATACGGGTGATTAGCTCAGTTGGCTAGAGCGTCTCGTTTACACCGAGAAGGTCGGGGGTTCGAGCCCCTCATCACCCACCAGGGATTAAAGAAAGGGCCGCAGGCTCTTTATTTAATCCCTGATAAATATGGCTCGAGCCCAGGGTTCGCACCGAGCGAAGCGAGGTTCCTCCGCCCCTCATCACCCACCATAAGCCCGCTAGGGTTTATTTTTTTTGTTCAGTATTTTTCCTGCACCACCCCCACGCTGCAATCGCCCCTACGAAATTGCCCGCCGCACATAATAAAATTGTCCAACTAAAATCTACTGCTACGCCCATTGTAATTACATTGGCGATCGAGTGTTGAAACCCGCAAAAAATAAACAAGGGCACCCCTAGTAAAATCCCTAAACTTGTCCCACGTCTGTACAACTCTACCGCAAGATACATAATCACTCCACACATCACGGATTTTAAGAAGAACTCTAAACTCACGCCCCAACTCGCTACTTTTGCCTCAGCCACCCCCACAATCGTTGCATCAAATAAGCTAAATATCACCCCAATTGCATATCCGCATACCAGATTAACTAACAAAATTGTCGCCAAATCAGATACCCTGATTCCGTCTTCCACCAAAAACCCACATTTGCCAGTAAAGAGGTTTAGCCCAAGTACGCATACACCTAGCAGCCCGAAGGCAAACAGAAATGGCCCTACTGGCTCGCCAATCTTTAATAAGACGAAATCTCCCAGGCCGATTAGGAGGCTCGCAGCTGCCGATAATCGTACGAGATCAAAATAATGCCAGAATTTTTTCATAATTACCTCCAAATTATCCCAATTATACTAAAAATAAGACAGAAATAAAAACATAAACATTTTAAAATTTTAGTTAATGAGACATTTGTCGCATTAAACCAAATTTCGCAAAATTCGCCCCCACTAACCATGATAAAATCACCCCAGAAGGAAAGGAGCGTTATTTTAATGCTAAAAATTGTAGTTTTTGATAGTGGCTACGGCGGGGAATTGTTCGCGGACTATTTGCAAGAGAATATCCCCATCGTAGATATTATTAGGGTGATAGACTGGCGCAACTCCGATAAGATTTTAGCTAAGCCCAGCACTGCCCGTCAGGCCGCGGAGAAGGCCGTCCTCCCTTATATCGGGAGGGTAGATCTGATCATTTTTGCCAATTATTTGTTGTCTATTACGAGTCTAAAATATTTTCAGCGCAAATATACTGGCCAAAAATTCCTCGGTTTAACCCTAAAAATCCCAGATTGCCAGTCCAAGTGCAGTACACTCATTCTGACTACCAAAGCCGTCTCCAGGACCATAAGTTATCGTAACTATATTTTTCACCTCAAATGTCATACTAAAACTATAACTCTAGATGCCTGGCCTGGCAAAATAGATGACGGGGAGCTAACCGATGACGATATCTCTATGGCGCTCAAAACTCTCCTGCTAGGAGAAAAGAACCAACCAAAGAACATTATCCTTGCTTGTTCTCAATTTAATGATATTAAACCTACCCTTCGGCATTATTTTGGCAATAAAGCCAAAATCTACGACAGCTTCGACGACACCTTGCGAGAAGCATGCAAAATTCTCCGAATTCGTGGAGGAATAGGTAAGAAAAAGAAACGTAGCTAACACAGGCTCCAGAGCCCCGTTGTTGATTTTTTCCTCTCTATAAATTATAATATATTGGTAATTTAAAGAAAGGATAAAGCATGGAAAATGTAGAAAAAATGAGACATACTTTAAGCCACGTGCTTGCTGCCGCGGTGCAGGAGCTTTATCCTACTACAACATTTGGTATCGGACCAGCAATAGAAAATGGCTTTTACTACGATATTGATTTTGGCGATACCAAAATTTCCGACACCGATTTACCCAAAATAGAGAAAAAGATGCGCGGCATTATTGCTCGTAAACTACCAATGACTAAACGTGTAGTTTCTAAAGACGAGGCCCTAAACTGGGCACACGAGCGCAACCAGACTTATAAAATCGAGTTAATTGAAGATCTACCGGACGGGGAAGAGATTTCTTTTTATGACCTAGGCGATGTCTTTACTGACCTCTGTAAAGGTCCGCACGCTGAAGATACCTCTGAACTTGGTGCCTTTAAACTTACTCGTATTGCCGGGGCCTACTGGCGAGGCGATGAAAAGAGGGAGATGCTCACTCGTATCTACGGCGTAGCTTTTCCTACTGAAGAAGAACTACAGGATTACCTCAAAAAACAAGAAGAGGCCAAAGCCCGCGACCATCGCAAACTCGGCAAAGAGCTAGATTTGTTCTGTTTTTCTGATTTAGTCGGCTCGGGACTACCATTATTTACCCCACGCGGCACGATTTTGCGTGACTTACTTAATGATTTTACTCAGGGTTATCGTTTGAAGAACGGCTACAAAAAAGTTTGTATTCCGCATATTGCCAATGTAGACTTATATAAAACTTCCGGTCATTATGAGAAATTCCCAGAGATGTTACAGCTTGTCTCTCAAGAAAGTGGTGACAATCTAGCCATTAAACCGGTCTCTTGTCCACATCATTCACAGATTTTCGCGAGCTCACCACGCTCCTATAAAGATTTACCAATCAAATACCTTGAAACTACTATGGTTTATCGCGACGAGCGCAAAGGCGAGCTTGGCGGCCTCTCACGCGTTCGTGCTATCACCCAAGACGATTCGCACGTCTTTTGTACTGAGGATCAAATTGGCGATATTTTCGGCGAGCTAATCGCCGCGGCCAAAGATCTATATCAGAAGATTGATATGAAATTACGTCTTCGCCTTTCATTCCGCGATGATGGCGATGGCTATATTGGTACCCCAGAAATGTGGGAGAAAGCTCAGAATGCCATCAAGGAGATGGCTGATAAGTTTGAGATGGATTATTTTATCGGTGAAGGCGAAGCCGCCATGTACGGCCCTAAAATGGACTTCATGGCAGTAGATGCTTTGGGGCGCGAATGGCAACTAGCTACCGTGCAGCTAGATTATGCTATGCCGGCTCGCTTCCATTTGGAATATACTGACGTCGATGGCGCCAAGAAGACTCCAATTATGGTACACTGCGCCCTGATTGGCTCTATTGAACGCTTCATGAGTGTATATTTGGAACACACTGCCGGCTGGTTGCCAATGTGGTGCGCTCCCGAGAATGTCCGCATCCTTACCGTAAACGATCAGGTTGCAGATTATGTTAAAGAAATCACTGATATCCTAAACGGCGTAGAGTTAAATAGTCCGCTTTCGCACAATAAAATCCGTTACACGGTGGACGATTCGGCTGACTCACTCGGAAAGAAAATCCGCCGCGCTACTAGTATGAAAATTCCAGCCGTCCTAATTGTTGGGCCAAAAGACGTTGAGGAAAAGGTGGTATCCGTACGTTTGCGTGACAGAGAGGAAAAAGTTGCGCTAAGTAATCTCGCCGAATTTCTATGTCAACTATAGTTATCCTGGGCCCCACTGGGTCCGGTAAGACCGGCGTTTCTATCAAAATCGCTCAAACCATCGGTGGCGAAATTATCTCTGCTGACAGCCGCGCTATCTATAAAGGTATGGATATAGGTACCGCCAAACCTACCGTAAAGGAAATGGACGGTGTGCCACATTACGGGTTAGACCTAGTAGAACCTGGTGAAAGATTTACCGTAGCTGATTGGAAGGTTTACGCTGAAACCAAAATAGCCGAAATTAAAGCGCGTGGTAAAGTTCCAATCGTTGCCGGTGGTACTGGGCTATACATCGATGCCTTGATTTACGACTATCACTTCAAGGGCCCTACCGGCGCCAAGATCGGCGATTTTGAACAAAAAAGTTGTTCAGACAGAACAGAGGTAAAAGGTGATTTTCTCGTCATTGGAATTAAATGGCCTTCCGAAGTTTTAAGGGAAAGATTAAGACAGCGTATTGATGCTATGTTTTCGCCGGAGCTTTATCAAGAGACCAAGGACTTAGTAAAGAAATATGGTTGGGGCAACCAAGCAATGAAAAGTGATATTTACGAATACGCGTGGAAATATTTGAACGATAAGCTCACTTTAGAAGAAGCCAAAGAACAATGTTTTTATGAAGATTGGCATTTAGCCAAACGTCAGATGACGTGGTTTAAACGTAATCCAGAAATAATTTGGCTGGCGCTTGAAGAAGTTTATCCATATGTGTTAAAATATATACATAATGAGTAAAGAAACTAACACGCCAACAGAAAAATTATTCGGGTCCAAAACTCGCGCCAAACTCTTAAGGCTATTCTTCGAAAATCCTGAAAAAAGTTTTTATGTTCGCGAGATGACTAGAGTAATAGACGAGCAGATTAACTCGGTCCGGAGAGAACTACTTAATCTTGAAAGTATTGGTATTATCAAAAATGAAACTTTTGATAATAAAGTTTATTACTCGGCCAACAGCAAACACCCGTTTTATCGTCCAATGATCGATATTTTTTCGAAAAAAATTGATACAGCTCGCGAAAAGGACGTTAAAGAAACTACATGGGAAGAATACTGTCGTCCAGTCAAAAATTATCTAAAAGGTCTCATTGTTACTAATCGTCTACCTGGCCAAGACGGCATAGACCTTTTAATTGTCGGCAATGATAAAACCAAAAAACTTACCCGCTGGGCTGAAGTTATCGAAAAGAAACAAGGAAAGCCCATCAATTATGTAATCATGTCTCCAGATGATTTTTCTTATCGCAAAAGTGTGCGTGATCGATTCATCGCAGAAATCTTTGAAATGGAAATTACCGAAATCATCGACCCGGAAAAAATAATTAAAGAATAGGAGCAAGGATGTTTGAAATTGAAAGCAAATCTCCAGACGAGATCACTATTATCACCAAAAAGACCACCATTAAGTTTAATACTGCAGATGCCATCATTGACGCAAATTTACCCGTCGGCAACATTGTTGGCTCAGGCGAATTCGAAATCGGTGATGCTACCATCCGCGGTATTGCTACCGAGAGTGGTAAGACTATTTATGACGTAGAAGTTGGCGGTGTTCATACTGGTATCATCGGCGGGATAGAAGAAAATCTAGACGACATCGTAGCCGATATCCTCTGCACTTCATCTGTTCGGGCCATCCGCGAAATTGAACCAAAACTAATCATAGCTATGGGCAACGTGGACGGCATGGTAGCGGATCTTAAGCTTACTGCTCGTACAGAGAAGAAACTTAAAGTCAAGAATCTGGATAGCCTTCCGGCTACTAAAGAAGTGGTGGTGTTAAATTAAGATGAATCTTAATTTTGGCTATATTGTCATCATCTTAGCTATTGTACTTTTTTCGGTGGTTCTGCATGAACTCTCACATGGAATTGTAGCCTATTGGTTAGGAGACCATACCGCTAAGGATGCCGGTCGCCTCACTTTTAATCCTATTAAACACATAGACCCGTATATGTCTATTCTGGTGCCGGTTGTACTATATATACTCGGTGCGCCAGTTTTTGGCGGAGCTAAACCAGTGCCGGTGAATTATCGTAATCTCAAAGGTAAAGAATGGGGAATGGCACTCGTGGCTTTCGCGGGCCCATTCACCAACTTTCTCTTAGCCCTTACCTTCTTTTTGATCGGCCACTTTACTGGTCTGCTCGCTGGTAGCGGCGGTGCAATTTGGCGTTTTGTCTTTACCGAACTCATTTATGTAAACCTCGGCTTTATGATTTTTAACCTTATCCCTATTCCGCCTCTAGACGGCTCGCGCATACTCTACGCCATCGCTCCAGACGCCTTTCGCAATGTTCTGGCCTCTATGGAACGTTACGGTATTATCATCGTCTACTTCTTAATTTTCTTTTTTGGTGAAATTTTTTCTCACCTTATGGTGAATGGCATGAACGGTGTACTGGACTTCTTCTACTTTCTAGTAGGACGCTAGTATGGTATAATTAAATTAGCCTTACTGGCGACATGATTTTCCTGAATAATCATGTTTTAGGGATTTCGTGGCTTACACCCGTGGGTGTATCGCATAAGATTTTACCCACCTTGTATATATTACGGGGAAAACAGGCTGGTGAGGCTTTTACGATAAGAGGTGGGAATGAAACAGAGAATTCGCGTAGTTGGTTTGATTAAAAACGAAGAAGGGGTATTGGTTTTCAAGCGTAGCCGAGGCCGTAGTGACGCCCCGGTTTTTTGGGAGCTTCCCACTGGTAAAATTAAATTTGGCGAACAGCCCGAAGAAGCCATGGTTCGCTCGCTTACGGAATATACTGGTTTAAATGCTTCACAGATTAAGCTCAAAGATGTAATTACCTTTCTGGCTCCCGAAGGGTCTAGCCAGCTCAGCAATCTGTATATTATTTATGAGCTTGGTATAAGTAACCCGGTAAAGCCCACACCGCAAGATCGCTACACAGCCTATAAATTCGTCAAAGATTTCACTGCCTCTAGTGTTCGTCTCAATGAAACCAGCATGTCAGTGCTCGAAATTGAAGAGGGTAAAGTTACTCCAGGTCGTATTTCACCCCGCGATACTGCAAACAGCGTCATCATTAGCGTAGACGGTGCTTCTCGCGGCAACCCTGGTCCTTCCGGTATTGGTTACTGCATCCATGATAACAATGGCAAGATTACAGAACGCAGAGGCGAATTTATTGGTTTTGCTACTTCACGCATGGCTGAGTATTACGCCATGAGAAAAGGCATTGAACGCGCTATCGAACTCGGATACAAGTCTGTTCGCTTCATCTCAGATAGCCTGATGGTGGTAAATCAACTAAACGGCATCTTTCATATAAAAAACCAGGACATTATCCCCGTCTATAAAGATATCCAGAAAAAAATAGAGAATTTCGACGCAGTGTCATTCACTCATGTCCCTCGTAGCAAAAATATGATTGCTGATTCTGAGGCTAACGCCGCTATAGATGAAACATTACGGAAGTAATCCTAGTTTATATGTTATAATATAGGGGAGCCTGAAAGGCGACCGCTTTTCATAAGAGGAAAGTCCGGGCAACGCAGAGCAGGGTAGTCGCTAACAGCGACCGTCCGTAAGGATAGGGAAAGTACCACAGAAACAATACCGCCCCTTTAGGGGTAAGGGTGAAAAGAGTGAGGTAAGAGCTCACAGCGCGCTGTAGCGATACGGTGCGGAGGCAAACCCTACCTGTTGCAAGGAGCACTATACACCTTCGCTCGAGGATGTGCGCTCACCGCTAGAACGTTATAGCAATGTAACGTCAAGATAGATGGTCGCCAACCATATATTATATATGGTTACAGAACCCGGCTTATAGACGGCTCAATATCAAAATCTCTCCCGAAAGGGAGATTTTTTGATATTTTGAAAATATGCTACAATGTAAATGTCTACATCAAATAATATATTTTTCGAACTTGCCTAAGCAGAGAACGGCAACCGTTCGAAAAAATGATAGCTTAGGCTCATTATTTGGTGTAGACAGCCGAGAACGGTTGTCGTTTTTTATGTAAGCGACGAAATAATAATAAAATAAAGGAGGTAAAATGAACCACAATTCATTTCCAAGTGGGGAGCAAACCCCTGCCCATCAAGATGACGGGGATGCCGCCGAATTTCCATCATTCGAAGAACATATTAAATCAATGGATACCGAGAATCTAACACGAATAGATAACAAAATTGGCCGAGATATCGCAAAAAATTTGGACACAGAAAAAATTAAATTCGACAGATCCTTAGAGCAAACATCAAAGTCTCCAGATTACAGAAAAGATAAAGATGGGAACGTTTACTTTGGTAAGATTGGCGATACTATTGTCTTCGGAGAAACAAAACATACTCGTAAAGTGGATGATTTTCCCCACGAGACCAATGAAGAAGATTATGATAACTCCGTCGTTGGTATCAGAACTGATGACGGCAATCAATACTATATCTCGCAAGGAGTTTTTCTGGATCATGGCAATGACAAAAAAGTAGATTTATTGAAAAGAAGACAAGACGACCCGAATTATCGCTTTCCAAGCATTACCATAGGGGAACCGCTGCCGTACAATTCGATCGCCAGGGATATACCAGAAGGAACAAATATTGGTATCGTTACAGAAGTAGTTTGCCTTGGCGAAGCTCCCTCAACGTCCCCAAACGAAAACAAAACCAAAAAGGATATTCAGGAGTATATTGCTAACGAAATCAAACAGAGCGAAACTGCAAAGCGAATCAGGCATATACAACATTAAGCAAAGAACGACACAAAAAACCGCCCGAAAGGGCGATTTTTTGATAAAACAATAATTTATTTACTCGCTTTTTTCTCGGCACGAGCCTTTGGTGATTCAATTAGACCCTTTTTCTTCAAAGTACGAAGTGCCGATGTAGACACGTTGCACTTAATCTTCTGGCCATTAATAATCAAAGTCCGCTTCGAGACATTTGGTTTAAACACCTTGCGAGTATGGCGTTGGGAGAACGACACATTGTGGCCGTACATCTTACCCTTGCCGGTAATTTCACAAATTGCCATCTTATTTCTCCTTTACCGTATTAACGATTGCCTTAAACGCCTCAGGATTATTGACTGCTAAATCTGCCAAAACTTTACGATCTAGGTTGATGTTTTTGGCTTTCATCCCAGCAATCAACTGCGAGTAGGAAACACCAAGCTCGCGCGAAGCGTTATTGATGCGGGTAATCCATAGCGCCCTAAGATCGCGCTTTTTGTTGCGACGATCGCGATAGCTGTATTGCAAAGCCTTAATCACGCCCTGCTTACCCAAGCGGTAACTACGAGTGCGAGCGTGTTGCATCCCCTTAGCAGCTTTTAAAATCTTCTTGTGTTTCGCGTGCGCCGCGACACCTCTTTTAACTCTCATGATTAAACCCCCAACGCTTTCTTAATATTCTTATTGATTTTGCCATTGATAGTAGCAGCAGTTTTCATGTTGCGCTTCCTGGCTTTAGACTTTTTTGCGAGAATATGATTCCCGAACGCCCGCTCACGCACCAACTTGCCAGAACCGGTAATCTTGATCCGCTTAGCGGTACCTTTATGCGTCTTTAACTTTGGCATAATAGTTTTCCTTTTTATTGGTTAATATTGCTTATGGCTAATCTGTTTCTGTAAAATTTACAACAACGCATAGCCTAAAGTTCAATCGGGAAGCCGTGGAAGTAGGAAATTACTTCTTCCGTACTTGTGCCGATAGGTTACGCCCGTTCATTTGCGGCTTGCCTTCCATGACGATGCCTTCACCCAGTAAATCAACCACTTTATTTAGCAAATCTTGGCCGATCTCTTTGTGCGCCATTTCGCGCCCACGAAAAATTATTAAAATTTTTACTCGGTCGCCGTCGTCTAGGAACCCACGCATCTTACGGACTTTAATGTTAAGGTCATTGTCGCTAATTTTTAGGCCAATCTTCATCTGTTTTAGCTCGGATTGCTTTTCACGAGCTTTCTTCCGATTCTTGGCTTCTTCTTTCATCTTCTGGTACTGGTATTTACCCCAGTCGATGATCTTAACGACCGGTGGGTTGGCATTAGCGGCGATTTCCACTAAGTCCACCCCCTGCTCGTTCGCGAGAATCTGGGCCTCTTTGCTCGACATAATGCCAAGCTGCTCTCCACTAGCACCAATTACGCGCACCTCTGGATAACGGATTTCCGAATTGAGGCGGGTGCGTGATGTAGTTTTTATGATAGTCCTTTCTTCTCTTGAATTAACCTGGTGATAATTATACCAAACTTTATGCAAAAATACAAGAGCAATATGGGTGGGGAACAACGTTAAATTTACCGTTTCCTATAGGTCAAAGCTTCGGCTAAATGTTGGGCTGAAATTTTATCGGTTCCAGCTAAATCTGCAATCGTCTGTGCCACTTTAATGGTTTTAAAATATGATCTAGCCGAAAGGCTTAAACTCTCCGAAGCCCCAGCTAGTAGCTTCTCGGCCGCAGGTTCCATTTTGAACAGCTTAGTCACTTGGAAGCTAGACAGGGAACTATTGTAAACTCCATCCCGCCCATACCGGGCTTTTTGTCTCCTGATTGCCTCTGTTATATTATTTTTTACAACACTATGTTCGCTAGCTTCATCTGGCAAGTCTTTTAGCAAATCCGTATTGTCTACCTTTTCGACATTAATATTCATATCTATCCTGTCAAACAACGGTCCAGATAGCTTCTTCTGGTAATTTTGAATTTGCACTTCGGTACACTTGCATTCATGGGCGGGATCACCCAGATATCCACAAGGGCAAGGGTTCATTGTGGCTACTAGCATGAAATCCGCTGGATAGGTAGTCTTATGGTTTGCCCTAGAGACGGAAATTTCTTTATCTTCTAAAGGCTGTCGCAATGCCTCTAATACAGAGCGTTGAAACTCTGGTATTTCATCTAAAAACAAAATCCCTTTATGTGCTAGGGAAATTTCCCCTGGACTGGCCGCTGCCCCACCGCCAATTATAGAGGTAGCACTCGCCGTATGGTGAGGGTTACGAAACGGTCTAACCCCCACTATCTCATCTTTAGATATTCCAGCAATAGAGTAAATTTTAGTAATGTCAATTTTTTCCGCTGGGGTTAACTCTGGTAATAAGTTCGCTGCTGCCTTAGCTAGTAAAGTTTTACCGGCCCCTGGTGGCCCAGAGATTAAAATGTTATGATGTCCGGCAATCGCAATTTCTAGTGCTCGCTTCGCGAGTTTTTGTCCTCGAATGTGGTCCAATATCTCACCCGTAAGACATTTCGCAACCCTTTTGTGGTTAACACCAGCATCACTAGCTACAGGGGGTGCTATTTGGCCTTTTAGAGCCAAAAATAGACCTCGCAGCGTATCTACGCCGTAAATGTTTATTTTGTCTACCAACGAGGCCTGAGTTAAGTTTCTCCTTGGTACGTACATTTCAGTATATCCGGCGTCTCGTGCAGCCTCGACTACGTTTATAATACCTTTTACTGGCCGTATTTCGCCATTCAGTGATAGTTCACCCACAAACATCTTGCCAGCTACATCTCCTTTGATTAACTGGTTTGAGAGCACTAATACCGATAACGCTATTGGTAAATCTAGATATGCTCCGTCTTTCAAAAGTTCTGCTGGCGCTAGACTAATCGTCACTTTTTTATCAGGGAAAAAGAACCCAGAGTTCACTAGCGCACTACGCACGCGCTCTTTTGCCTCACTGACGGTTTTATTGGCCATGCCAACGATATTAAACGCCGGTAACCCCCTATTCATGTCCCCCTCGACTTCTACTAGTTTGCCCCCGAAGCCGTAGGGGATTGCAGAATGAATTTTAGCGATCATACGCTTTAGCTACCATGACAATATTAAATTTTCAACCCCCGGCTTCAAGCCCATGCTTATTTTAGCCACGGTTTAACCGAAAAACAAACAATGGACAATTTCAGAACATGAAAATGCTTGTGGAAAACTCGCTAAAAAATACAAAAAATTGTTCAAAAAATGTATTGACATTAGCATTTTTTCGCGATATTATAGAGATAGCTTTTGAATAAAAAAATTATTCAAAAGGTCAAAACAAAAATTTAGCCAAAATAACTCCACACTCTACAAAGCAGGCCGGTTTTCCTCGCAGTTACCGGCCTCTTTCTATGGTTTTTAAAAGTATAGTCTGCACGTTTTGCGAACGAGACCACAGCCAGTCGCCTAGACAAAGCGCCTTCGCTACTTTCCGCAAACTCTAGAACAAAAATACGAGAGCAAGCTCTCGATTTTTAGTTTTACAAACTCGCTTAGAAAGAAACTACGTTTTTCCTCGCTCTTTCCGTGGTGGAGCTGGGGGATACTGCCTCCCCGTCCGTACTGTCACAGGGTTGTGATTCTACGCACATAGTTTTCTGTTTTATCTTGGCACACATTGCTAGCTGCAGAAAACGAAACTAACAATAGCCATAGCTAATTTTCGAATTATTTCTCGCTAATTAAATAACCTTATCTCCGTTATATAATAATCCTAGCCCTACGGAGTCTTGAACCAGAACCAGCCTATAAATAAATTAGGCATAAGCCGGCATGTATGCAACATGCGCGGTTTTTGTGTTTTTTACACTTATTAATACTTACGGTATTCAATCGGCACGCCTCACAACTGTTAACAATTCGTCTAAGCTTTGTCAGCCCCAACTAATCTCATTATACCATAAACCCCATCTAAGCACAACTTGAACCAAGCTTCAACGGTCGGGTCGACACGAATATTGCAAAAATAAAACATCAAAATAGCTAAACTGTTGTTAATTTTACAACAGTTTGTACAAAAATTTAGAACAGGGAATAAATAGATAAAATGTTGTAGAAAATACTCTAAAAAAGTTGAACAAATCTATTGATTTTTTATAATTTTTATGCTAATATCAAGACAGTCGAGATGACTAAAACAAAAACTAAAAACAAAAGGAAAGCATGAAGAAGAAGAGATTCAAAGCTAGAAATAAACCATAAAGCTTGGCGGGCGAAAAGGTAATTTCTAGCCATAAATTACAAATAGGAATTACCTAGAGCTCCGCCAAAAGACCACAAAGGTCAAAGACGTAGAGCGCGCAGTCAAATCTTTCATTAGCACCTTCCATAAAGCAAACCATAAACCAGAATGAAAGAAAACGGCAGCAAGGACAATGCTTCACCTAGCGTGAAGCGGTCAATAGGGAAAAGCGGATCAGGGGTTGCGGCCAATAGTTGTGTTTATAAGAGTCGGATAACCCCCCGCCCCCCACAAAACATAGATAAACACTTGGGGGCTTACCAGTTTTGTGTTACAATATTGGTTATGAAACATAACCGTGTTGTTATTATCGTTAGCATAGTTGGACTCGCAGCTTTACTAAGTATGCTAGGATTCACATCTCCGACGGAAATTGGACCGTTCGGAGTTTTATTATTTTTTACAACAGTTTATTTAGTGGCATTTGGAATAATTACGCTTATCATGCAAAGTTTTATGTATCTAGCATTCAAAAAAGACACTTTTCGCGGCAAAGATTACCTTTACTCTGCAGTACTGGCGTTTGGGCCGATCATGTTCCTGATGGCATGCTCTTTTGGTGCTATTAACCTCTGGACTACAGCGTTGATCTGTTTGTTTATATTTTTGGCAGAATTTCTAGTAGCAAAACGCATCTAGTGTGATAAAATAAGCATATGGACTATGGTCAGAATGGGCAATCGGACAGTAGAATCGCAAATTCTGATCTTTTTGCTTCCGGCCTTACAGAGGGTGCCGGTGTAGCTCCAGAATCCTCCAACCCAGACACCAACGAAAGTCTCCATGCCGACGACGCCTCAATTTCTTGGCAGCGCAACCCTCAGGAAGTCGGCAACAAACTTATAGGCCTATCTAGTAATTATGACAAGGACCGACAAGGCGATCAGTATCCACCCAGCGTTGAGCTCGGCGTAATTGAGCCTACCATGCCTCCGGGTGCAACTGAAGAACTCAATCCAGAAATCATCGATCAAACTAAAGCCATAGAACATAGTTTTGATAAAACCGTAATTAAGACTGACGACAGACTAGACCCCGCCGCTCTTAAAGAAATAAACGCAGCTAGTAGTCGACTCGACCACACCGGGGACATCGCCGACTTTTATGATGCTGCCAGAAACATGACTATCGCAAATCTCACCAATTCGTTTGGCAACAATTCGGCATGGAAGGAAGACGTATGATCTGTACCTGTTTTAGTATTTTTTACAACAGTCTAGGACTAACAGCTAAACCGTGTTGCCTAGTTAGGTTATTTAGTAATACGTTTCTTGAAGAAAGGTATCGGGACTAATGGAACCTTGGGTGGTGGTACTCGTCGCAATTCTAGCAATCGGCGTTATCGCCGCGATTTTTGGTGGCACTCGTATCTCTAAACTTCGCAGAGCTAAAAAATACGAGCGTGGCCTCAAGATGGTACCACTTTTAATCCACCTACCACCTACTACCGATGATATTGAGGCTAGCGGTCGTGATAAGCGCGACATTGCTAATGAAGCAATCTCTAAAGCACAGGTGATGTACTCAATCCTCTCTTCTACTATTACTAAAGGACTTAAGACCAAACTCTACGGACAACGCCATTTTTCTCTGGAAATTATAGCCAAGAACGGATTTATCAAATACTATGCGATAGTTCCGGCGGTTCTTAAAGAGACGGTACGCCAAGCTGTGCAGTCGGCCTATCCCACCGCTCGCCTCGAAGAAAAACGCGAAGACAACATTTTTAAGGGTGGTGCCGGTGTTGAAGCCGTAGCGGGAGCCGAACTTACTTTAAGTAAAGACTTTTACTATCCAATTGCTACTTATGAAGATACCAAACGCGATGCTCAAATGGCTATTCTGAACGCGCTCTCTAGTGTGGGTAAAAACGAAGGCGCTTCCGTACAAATTTTATTCCGTCCTGCACAAAAAAATTGGTCAGAAAGTGCCAAACAATACATCGAAAACATGCAAAAAGGCAAAAAGAAAAAGACTATTGGGTCCGGAATTGGCGATTTTGCCATGGATCTGATTCGGGCCCCTTGGGAAGTACCTGGTGAGCACGAAAAACATGAACAGGAAACTATAACTAATATTAAACAAGACGAGATTACGGCCATTACCAATAAAATGCGTTTTCCAGCTTTTGAAACCTTGATTCGTGTTATAGCCAGTTCCGAAAATAAACCCCGCTCAGAAGCGATTGTGGGCGGTATCATCTCGGCCTTTTCTCAGTTTAACTCGCCAGAGCTCAACGGCTTCAAAGTTAATACCTTTAAAGATCCTAAAAAACTCGCTATTGACTATACTTTTAGATTTTTCCCACTCCGGATGCGCTCAAATATCCTTAATAGTGTGGAGCTAGCTTCTATTTTTCATCTGCCGGAACAAACTTCTATTCCTAACTCCCAGGTTGAACGTCAGCTCACCAAACAAGTAGACGGTCCAGCTCGGCTAGCTACCGAAGGTGTATTTTTGGGAACCAACGAATTCCGTGGCACCCAAAAAGCTATCTATCTTGACGAGAAAAACCGCCGTCGCCATATGTATGTCATTGGGCAAACCGGTATGGGTAAATCTGTCTTTCTTGAAAACATTGCCTTCCAAGATATGTGCGATGGCCGTGGTTTTGCCTTTATCGACCCCCATGGCGATGCCGTAGAAGCCCTTCTTCAACGTGTGCCAGAGGAACGTATTGACGACGTGATCTACTTCGACCCGGCCGATATTGAACACCCGGTCGGCATGAACATGTTTGAATTTACTACTGCCGATCAGAAAGATTTCATTGTACAAGAGGGAATTAGTATGCTCCAATCCTTATTTGACCCCAATAACCAAGGCTTCTTTGGCCCTCGTGGCCAGCACATGTTCAGAAATGCGGCTCTTCTTCTGATGAGTGACCCTGCCGGCGCTACCTTTATTGACATCCCTCAGTGTTTCACTGATGCCGAATTTGTTAAATCTAAACTTAAGTATGTCACAGACAAAGCCGTTTACGATTACTGGACTAAAGAGTTTCCAGCTTCTCAGAAGAGTAACGATGCTGGGGAAGTTATCACTTGGTTCTCTAGCAAATGGGGGCCCTTCATCTCTAATACCATTATGAGAAATACTCTCGGACAGGTAAAATCCGGCTTTAATATCCGCGAAATCATGGACAATAAAAAAATTTTCCTGGTTAACCTTTCCAAGGGGCGTCTCGGTGATATCAATGCCAACCTTCTCGGTATGATTTTTGTCATGAAGTTTCAGCAGGCCGCCATGAGCCGTCAAGATATTCCAGAAGAGGAACGTCAGGATTTTTGTCTTTATGTAGATGAGTTTCAGAATTTCGCTACTGATAGCTTCGAATCTATTCTTTCGGAAGCTCGAAAATATCGCCTTAACCTTATCGTAGCCAACCAGTTCATGACTCAGCTTACCGAGAAAATTCGGGAGGCGTTACTTGGTAACGTCGGCACCATTATTTGTGGCCGTATCGGTGTAACAGACGCAGATTTGATGGTGAAAGCCTTTACTCCCACTTTTACCGCCGAAGATCTCACTAAGACTCCCAATTTCTCCGCTGTGGCTAAGGTGATGATGTTCGATATGCCATCCGCTCCTTTCACAATGAAATTACCCGCTCCGATGGGGGAACCAAACGAGGAGTTAATGGATAGCCTAAAGGCCTATTCTGCTACTAAGTTTGGCAAAACTCGCGCCGAAGTAGAAAAAGAAATCCAGGATCGTTGGAGCGCCGCCGAAAAGGCTAAAAAGGCCGAAACTTCAGAAATTGCGCCAGAGCCTCCTAAAAGCCCCACAGACGCGACGTCTGCTAAAAATGGTAAGAATACTAGCTCCGCGCCTAAAACTGCTCCAGCGGCCCCAAAATCGTCTAAAAAAGGCTTTTTAGACGACTGGATCGCTAAAAATCCTACCCCCGCCCCAAAATCGCCTGAACCAACTCCGACCCCCACGCCAGTAAACACCCCAGACTCCACCCCGGAACCAGAACCAAAATCACGGCCAGACGAAGCTGTGTTTAGAGTCCGCTAGGATATTTATGTTATAATCTTGACCATGAACGAAGGGCAAGATTGGATTTATACCGATACCGTAAAAGACCACTTTTTGAACCCGCGCAACTTCCTTATGGGCGACGAGAGCAAGTTTGAGTGCGACGCTACCGGTATAGTAGGTAACCCTATCTGTGGTGACCAGATGAAAATGTTTATCAAAGTTGACCCGATAACCGACAAAATCACCGACCTACGCTGGAAGACTTACGGTTGCGCTTCAGCCATCGCTTCTACCTCAGCGCTTTCCGAACTTGCTAAGGGGAAGACTCTAGACGAAGCCCTCAAGATCTCTGCCGAAGATATTGATAACTACCTTGGGAAACTCCCCAAGCACAAGTTTCATTGTTCTGTTTTGGGCCACGATGCGTTAAGGAACGCTATCGAGAATTATCGGCAGCAATAGTGCTAATTTGTTGTAGTCTTTCAATAATTCCTGGCAACACCCGCATTACCGCCTCTACGTCTTCCTTGGTATTTTCTAACCCAAAAGAGAACCGTATCGAAGAATGCGCCACCTCGGCATCCCCAGTTTTTGCCATTAGTACGTGTGATGGCTTAGTGTCTCCGGCCGCACAGGCTGAACCAGTAGAAACCACTATCTCCTCTGCATCTAGATATAACTGGATAGATTCACCTTCCGCTGCCTGAAAAGATGCGTTTAAGATATTTGGTAGGGAGACACCCGGTGTTAAGTCTGTATTAAGCGAGCTTCCTGGAATCTCGGCTAGGATTCTCTCAGCCAGCTCATCCCTTAAATCACGTATTGTAGTGTCGTATTTCTTCCAGGTTTTTTCTCTTAAAACATATTCTAATGCCGCACCAAACCCTACAATACCCACCGTGTTATAAGTGCCACCTCGCCGTTTATTTTCCTGATTACCTCCGATAATCAAAGGTTTCAAAGGCACCCCTTTTCGTACATATAGCGCCCCCACGCCCACTGGCCCGCCTATTTTATGCGCGGAAAATGTCGCATAGTCCGCCCCTAACGCTTTCACATCTATCGGCATTTTACCTAGCGCCTGGGTTAGATCAGAATGCACGTAGGCACCTTTTTTTACTGCTACTAGTGGCTTCCCCCAACCATTCTTCTTATCAAACATTTCTGGACAATCTATGACCTTATCTCTACCGGCCCGCTCTACTACCCCAGCCAAATTCAAAACTTCTCCAATTTCGTTATTTACTAGCATATAAGAGTATAATTTTGGCAATTTTTCACCCCTATATTCTTGCGCCGTCTCTATAATAGAATGATGTTCCAGAGGCGAAGTCTCTATTTGATGCCCCTCAAAAGTGCGGATTACAGTATTATTGCTCTCTGACGCCCCCGAAGTAAAAATAATCTCTTCTGGCTCAGCATTTATCAGTCGCGCCAGTAATTCGCGCGTATGTTCTATTTGGTTCATTGCTAAATGTCCAGGGGTATGCAGGGCTGATGCGTTAGCAAAAAACCGCGTTTCCGCCTGGTGCATTGCCTTCATTACTTCAGGTAACAGCGGGCTCGTTGCTGCATAGTCTAAATAAACCATGCCCACATTATACCACGCTTGAATTTTTCGCCCTTAAGGTGTATATTAGAGAGGTATATTAAGAAGAGGTATAACAAAAATGGCTGACAAAGCGGGAGATTACGACTCGTCAGAAATTCGGGTACTAGAGGGCCTCGAGCCTGTCCGTTTACGCCCTGGCATGTATATCGGTTCTACCGGTTACGATGGCTTGCATCACCTTATCAAGGAAATCGCTGATAACTCTATCGACGAAGCTATCGCGGGCTACGCAAACAAAATTGATATCACTATCCTAAAAGACGGCGGCGTCCGTATCGACGACAACGGCCGCGGTATCCCTGTAGACATCCATCCCAAAACTGGTAAATCCACTCTAGAGACGGTTCTTACCGTGCTTCATGCTGGCGGTAAGTTCGGCGACGGCGGTTACAAGGTCTCATCTGGCCTACACGGTGTAGGCTCCTCAGTAGTAAATGCCCTTTCTACCCATATGGTAGCCGAAGTTTACCGCGACGGTAAATCTCACCATATTGAGTTTGATGTCGGTAAGCCCACTTCTGAGCTAAAGATCACCAAGGGCACTCCGCGTAATTCTGGTACCTCTATTACTTTCTATCCCGACCCCTCTATCTTTAAAGAAACCACCACTTTTGACTATAACTGGGTATCTAACTACGCCCGTCATCAGGCCTATCTTACCAAGGGCATCCTAATCACCGTCACAGATGAACGTACCGGTGCCCACGAAGCTTTCTACTTTGAGGGCGGTATCAAAAGTTACGTCAAACGCCTCAATAATGGCAAAGAAGTCCTCTCTGATGATATCTTCTATGTAGACAAGCAAATCGGTGACTCGGCTGTAGAAATTGCTTTGCAATACAACGACAGCTACGCCGAGACCATGAAACCTTTTGCTAACAACGTTCTTACCCCAGATGGTGGCATGCATGTAGTTGGTTTTCGCACCGGCCTTACCCGCACGGTGAACGATTACGCCCGCAAAAACGGTCTTTTGAAAGAGAAAGAAGACAACTTAACAGGGGACGACATCAAAGAAGGCCTCACCGCTGTTATCTTGGTAAAACTGCCCGATCCTCAGTTTGAAGGTCAGACCAAAAACAAGCTTGGCAACCCAGAGGTCCGCGGCTATGTAGACAAGGTAATGACCGAATATTTCGGCTATTATCTAGAAGAAAACCCCGCCATTGCTAAAAAAATCGTCAACAAAGCCACTCTCGCTGCCCGCGCTCGCAAAGCTGCCCGCGCCGCCAGAGATAACGTCATTAGAAAAGGCGCCTTTGAGGGTCTAAACTTGCCATCTAAACTCGCCGATTGTTCTAGCCGCAACAGGGAAGATTGCGAACTCTTCATCGTAGAGGGTAACTCTGCCGCTGGTTCTGCTAAGGAAGGCCGTAATCCGCAAATCCAAGCTATCTTGCCCCTTCGCGGTAAGGTACTAAATACCGAACGTGCCCGCCTAGATAAAATGCTCGCCAACCAAGAGCTCGTCTCTCTGATTAAAGGCCTCGGCGTAGGCATCGGGGAACAGTTCAATATAGATGGTCTGCGCTACGACAAAATTATCTTCATGACTGATGCCGACGTCGACGGTCTTCATATTGCCACTTTGCTTATGACTTTCTTCTTCCGCTATATGCCTCAAGTAATAGAGACAGGACATGTTTACTTAGCTAAACCACCTCTGTTTGGTTTAATCAAAGGCACCGGTAGTACCCGCAAGATAGATTATCTCTACGACGAAGTTGCTCTAGAAAATAAATTAACCGAGAAAATTGAAGAACGTCGCAAAAACGGTACCAAGATCGACGAATCTGGAGAGCGCTTTAAGCAAGCTGGCTACACCGCCCAGCAGCGCTTTAAGGGTCTAGGCGAAATGGACGCTAAGCAACTTTGGGAAACCACGATGGACCCAGAAAACCGCATCCTAGTCCAGGTACACATCGATGATGCTGAAAAGGCTGACGCAGTATTCACGAAGTTAATGGGAGACCAGGTCGACCTCCGCAAAAACTTCATCCAGGCCGGCGCTGCTAGCGTGGATTTGGATGATCTAGACTTCTAAGGAGAAAATATGGAAGACGATAAGAGTAAAAATAACCAAAATGTAGACCCTGAAGAATTATCTTCCGAGGACCGTAAGCTTGAGCGAGCGCCCTCGAGTGTGTCCGAGGGAGATGATTCTGAAGGGTCTAACACTATTGTTGATGGTATCGAGCGCCGTGGCGTCGAAAACACCATGGAGGAATACTTCCTGAAGTATTCCATGTCCGTTATTATTGACCGCGCACTCCCTGATGTCCGCGACGGCCTCAAGCCCGTAAACCGCCGTATTCTCTACACGATGAATAAAAACGGCTGGAAAGCCCCCCATGCTACAGTGAAATCCGCTCGTATCGTCGGTGACGTCATGGGTAAATACCACCCACACGGCGACTCGTCTATCTACATGGCAATGGTTAACCTCGCCCAGCCTTGGAAAATGCGCTACACTCTGATAGAAGGCCAGGGTAACTTCGGTTCAATGGATGGCGACGAACCAGCCGCTTACCGTTACACCGAGGCTCGTATGGATAAGGTTGGCGCCGAACTTCTCACTGATATAGAGAAAGACACCGTAGATTTCCGCGACAACTTTGACGGTACCGAACAAGAGCCAGTAGTATTGCCGGCCGCTTTGCCAAACATTCTCTTAAACGGCCAGATGGGTATCGCCGTAGGTATGGCTACCAATATCCCACCGCACAACCTTGGCGAGCTAGTAGATGCCACCGTTGCCCAGATAGATAACCCGGAAATTGCCCTAGATGAACTAATGAAATACGTCAAAGGCCCAGATTTTCCAACCGGTGCCGAAGTTTACGGGGGCGCCCCAATGCGCCAAGCTTACGCCACCGGTAAAGGCTCTGTCGTTATCCGCGCCGTCACTAATATTGAAGAGCGCAAAAATGGCCGCTACAACATCGTAGTTACCGAAGTTCCTTACGGCATGAGTAAAGAGGGCTTTATCGAGAAAGTTCGCGAGCTTGTCTTATCTAAAAAATTAGATCACATTGCCGATGCTCGTGACGAATCCGCCCGTGGTAAAATCCGCATTGTAGTAGAACTCAAAAAAGATGCCTTCCCAAAAAAGATTTTAAATCAGCTCTACAAGATGACTGGCTTGCAGACCGCTTTTCACTACAACATGCTAGCTCTAGTAGACGGTGTTCAACCGCGTATCTTAGGACTAAAGGAAATCTTAGGTGAATTCATCAAGCACCGCCAAAAGGTTGTCCGGCGCCGTACCGAGTTTGAGCTGAAAAAAGCCAAAGAGCGCGCTCATATCTTGGAAGGTTTGAAGATCGCTCTAGATAATATTGACGAAGTTATCAAAGTCATCCGTTCATCTTACGATGACGCCGATAAACAATTGATGAGCAAATTTGGTCTTTCAGAAATCCAGGCCAACGCTATCTTACAGATGCAACTTCGCCGTTTGCAAGGTCTAGAGCGCGACAAAATTGAAGAAGAATTAAAGCAGCTTCATGAGCTTATCGCCACGCTCGAAGCTATCCTTGCCGACGAGAACGAAATTCTACGCGTCATCAAGGAAGAGCTTATCGCCCTCAAAGATAAATATGGTGACAAGCGTCGTTCCAAGATTATCAATCACGAAGTTGGTAAATTCTCCGAAGAAGAACTCATCCCAGAAGAGGAGAGTGTTATTTTGCTCACCTCCGAAAACTATATGAAGCGCGTACCACAGACCGATTTCCGTAAACAGAATAGAGGTGGCAAAGGTAAGCGTGGTATGACTACCAAAGAAGAAGACGTCATCGCTCAGATTCTTACTGCCAATTCGCACGACTTCTTACTTTTCTTTACCAACCAGGGAAGATTGTTCCGCATGAAAGCTTACGAAGTGCCCCAGGCTTCTCTCGCCGCCAAGGGTACTGCCGCTGTTAACATGCTCAATATGCACCCAGAAGAGAAAATCACTGCCATCATCAAACAGGGTGACGCTGGCGCTAACGGTTACCTCTTCATGGCTACCAAGAAGGGCACTATCAAAAAATCTGCAATCAAAGACTTCTTTAACGTCCGTAGCAACGGTCTGATTGCCATTAAGCTAGACGAAGGTGACGAACTCAAATGGGTCCAAGAAACCACCGGCGAAAACGACATCGTTATTAGCACCTCTGCTGGCCAGGCCACTCGGTTCAACGAAAAAGAAGTTCGCGCCATGGGTCGCGCTGCTATGGGAGTGCGTGGTATGCGCCTCCGCCCGAAGGACGAAATTGTCGGTATGGATGTAGTAACTGATCCTAAGCAAAAGCTCATCGTGGTATCCGCCAACGGTTACGGCAAAGCCACCCTAGTTTCTAACTTCCCACCACACAAGCGAGGCGGTGTGGGCATTAAGGTAGCTGCTGTTACCGAAAAGACCGGCCCGATTGTGGCAGTTCATACTCTAGATCCACTCGCCAAAGAAGTAATTATGATGTCTACCAAGGGCCAGGCTATCCGCGTAGCGATGAAAGAGATCCCGACGCTCGGCCGTGCTACCCAGGGTGTTCGCATCATGAAAATGAGTGAAGGCGACAGCGTAGCTTCCATTGGAATAGTTTTGCCAGAAGAAGAGCAAGATAAACCGGCTTAAATTTCAAGAAACGTGACAAAAATTCAAAAAAAGTATTGACAAAAAACCCGGACTGCGATAAGATGGTATCAGTCTAAAGCTGCGAGTAGTTATTTTAACAGTCTTTGGAAATATTTTAACAATTTAGTTGTGCAATTAATCATCGTCAGTTTATATTTTATGTTGAGTTTTATCTTAGCAAAGCTAAGTATAGTTCTTCGCGTTCTCTGAAAAGAAACTAAAGTTTCTTTTCTCTCGAACGCTTGAACAATCAAACTAAACACTTTAATGGAGAGTTTGATCCTGGCTCAGGATGAATGCTGGCGGCGTGCCTAATACATGCAAGTCGAGCGGTAACAGGGTTTCACCGTTTCCTTGACACACTTGGCCAACGTGCAAGTGGAAGAATTCGAGGGAACAGTGAAACTGCTGACGAGCGGCGGACGGCTGAGTAACGCGTGGGAACGGACCCCAAACTGAGGGATAACTACTCGAAAGAGTGGCTAATACCGCATGTGATCTTCGGATTAAAGGATTTATCCGGTTTGGGACTGGCCTGCGTACGATTAGATAGTTGGTAGGGTAACGGCCTACCAAGTCGACGATCGTTAGATGGTTTGAGAAGATGATCATCCAGACTGGGACTGAGACACGGCCCAGACTCCTACGGGAGGCAGCAGTAGGGAATCTTTCACAATGGGCGAAAGCCTGATGGAGCAACGC
>NZ_PRLM01000005.1 GCF_004138395.1 Candidatus Nanosyncoccus alces
GTGTTAGGAGTAACAGGACTGCCAGGTTCTACTATGTTTATTATGATATTGCTATCGCTCATAAACGAAACCTCTCTTTTTATAACCTTTCTCTATTGTCTAGATTGTTGTATAACCTTTATGGTTTAATTTTAGCATAAGTGGGGTGGAGAAAGCAAGAGGGTTTTTGGAGGAAAATTGGACGGATGAAAAATACACCCGCTTTTAGCGGGTGTATTGTGGGTTCTAAGAAACTCCAGGAATTTTGAATGCGCCAGGATCGGAGGCTTGAGGGGCATAAACTTGATCTTGCATCGCTGGTTGAGAACCGAGCGAGGTAGGAGTAGGCTCTACCGGCGGAGCGGCGGGCTGGATAGGCGCTACTGGCTCCATTGGCGCAACGGTCGCTTCGGATGCAGGGGTAGACATATCGATAGGCGGAGCTGGAGGCGGAGGCAAAACTTCTTCGCCTGGCATAGGCATATAATTAATTTCGGGAACGCCGTTAATCTCTGGCGTACTAGCAACTTGGGGCGCCATCATGGAAGCAGGGTTACTATCGCCAGGCATAGCGGCCGGAGTGGGCATGCTGCCACCCAAACCAGAAATAGCGTCTTCTAACATTCTACCGTATTTTTCGGAACCTTCTTCTGGGGTGGTGAGATCCATATCTGCTGGTGGTTGAACAACTTTTTCGGGGCGATCACTATCACCAATGAACCCTTCTTCCCCAGGAGTTTGAGGCTCTTCGGGCGATACTGGAGGAAGCGTCGGCTCGCTAGGCTCTGCCAAATTCGGTTCCGGAGTTGGAGCTACAGTTGGAACCGGAATGTCTTCTGCTAAATTAGGCATTGGTTCGCTAGGTGCAACTTCGGCTCCAGCTACCGGGGCTGGCGCCTCAATAGCTGGAGCACTGTTAAGCTCACTCTCTACGATTGAAGTATCAGACGGATTACTATCTAATTTAACTGGTTGGTTGCTGGTATCTGGAACTGTCTCACTGCCAGCGGTAGCCAAGCTAGCTTCTGCGGCTTTGAGGTCATCTAAGAGAGTAGAGGTTTCTTCGGTAATAGGAGCTTCTACTTCTTTAGTTTCGTCGACGTTTTCCGCGTCGCCGTGCTCAATGTCAAGCTTAGTAGGATCGGTATTGCGCTTAGGAGAGTTGTCACCTAGCAACGAGTAGAGTTCGTTGTCTACATCTGGAGTGATGTTTTTGGAGATAAGTTGCTGATTAGCCCCGGATTGCATTAAGCGAGACGATATCTGCATGGTGTTCGGAGTAGTTTTGGCGTTGGAAAAACGATTAGTGGCGGCAACGATACCGGTGAGGAATGCCGTTGCTTCTTCTTTCTCGATCTTGGCCTTGCTATTGATACTATATAGTAATTTCGCAATCATCTCGGACACGGAGCTAGCTGACTTATCGCTCCATTCAATTTCGCCAAACTTGCCAGGATTACCAGTGGTAATATTAATAATCACAGCATCGTGCATAATACGGCCGTGTTCGCGCAGAGCAGAATCCAAGTCTATACCGTTAGCTACATCAAGCGCCAAGACCAAGTCTACATTATAATCGCCGTAAGAAAATTCAAGATCTTCCTCGCCAATGCGAGTTTTATATGGAGTGATGAAGATTTTGACGTATTCGCCGTCCAGTTTGTAGCGTAAATGATCGGCTTTTTCTTTATTCAGAGCAATGACGAAATCTTGCAAAGTATCTGCAGTTGGCTCGAAGGTTTCTTCTGGCTTGAGAAATTCGAGAGCGTTAGGCGTAGAACCGGAATAAATGGCCGTGGCACGCTTACCAAGTTTATCTAAGAAGAGAGACAAACCGATAGCGGCAGCCATTTCGTCTACGGACGGGTCGCTAGATAAGGCTACTAGGACGTTCTGCGCTTCAGCAATTTTTTTGACAACTTCTGACTGAATATCTGGATCTGGTACAGAATCGACAGGCGCATCGGCAGCAGACGGCATGGTAGGCTCAACAATGGTGTCTGAAGCCGGCGGGACAAAAGCTGCCGCAGGGTTAGGCATCGGTGCGTCTGATACTGCCGCATCCGAAACCGAGGCCTCAGGGACTGGTGTAACTGGATTAGTAGAAGCCGAATTTTGATCCATACTTAGATGTTAGCATAAGCTCAAAAAAACCGCAAGTCGTTTTAAAGGCTTGTTCAGGGATTTACTCTTTACTTTTTGAGATAAAAGAGTTATAATAGGCAAAAGTCATTAATTTTTAATCTAAATAGGAAGAAAATGCCGATTATTAAATCTGCCAAGAAGGCTGCCCGGCAGGCGGAAAAGCGTACCGAGCATAACGTAGAAATCAAAAAAGCAATTAAAGCCGCGCTGAAGGCTTTTAAGGCTAGCCCAACTCTAGAGACTCTCGCTAAGGCACAATCTGAGTACGATAAGGCCGTGAAAAAAGATTTGATGAAGAAAAACACCGCTGCTCGTCGCAAAGCTAAACTACACAAGATTGCGAAGGACGCAGGCTTGAAGTTGGAGAAGAAGGCCGCTGAGGTAAAAAAGGAAGCTGCCAAGACTACCGCAAAGGCAGCAAAGACCGTGAAGAAGACTGCCGAAAAGGTTGAGACTAAAGCGAAGAAAGCCGCAACAAAAAAGACTGCACCAAAAGCCAAGGCTGAATAGAAGTAGATTTAAGATCTAGATCGAGTTTAGAGAGTTCACGCAGGGCTCTCTTTTCTTTGATCCCCTGTTTTTGCTTAAAGTCTTTCAGGGCTTGCGAAATCATGAGACCACAAAACATAATTGGGTCTTCTTCGGCTTGGATTTTTTCTAGCATCTGGACGGCCTTGGCGCCATCATGCTTAGCAGTACGGTAAATATCAAAGACCAAACCAAGGTTAGGATTTTTGGGGAGGGTGAATTCTTGGAATTCAATTTGACCTTTAAGAGTTTTATAGGTGGCTGAGCGCTTGTCTAGCTTAAGCTCCAAGATTGCGACCTTGTGGGGGGTGTTCAAATAGTCCGAAAGTTTTTCGCAAACTGGCTTATTGGCAGTAAAATCACGAATAAGAATAGCGCGACTATCTGCAAAAAGTGAGTTACCGAGAAAAATACTGGGGAGATCTGCCGGGGTGAGGTCGGCTCCTTCAATAATCTCGTAGTCTGTAGTGCCGAGAAACTTAGTAATTTCCTGTTGGGCACGAACACGATCGTCACCATAGAAGAGCTTAATCATTTTTGGCCTTCTTGTCGGAATTTCGTGGTGTGCTAGTTACCGTATTCGCAGGTGCGGTTTGACAGTGCGGGCAAAGATGAGTGCCTCGGCCCGCCACACGAATTTTGATGATTTCGGTATTGCACCTTGGGCAAGGTTGGCCTTCTTTATGAAAAACTTGAGCAAATTTTTCTAGATAATCGCCTTTGGTGCCGTCCGCTTTGACGTAGGTAGCCATGGTAGAACCACCAGATTCAATAGATTTAGTCATAACTTCACGAGCAGCTTGAAGCAGTTTTTCGGCTTCTTCCCTAGTAATCGTCCCGGAACGTCGCTTAGGATGGATTTTAGCAGCAAAAAGTGACTCATCAGCATAAATATTACCAAGTCCACAAATGATAGATTGGTCCAAAATGGTGGCTTTGATGAGTGAATTCTTGTGTCTTTGGAGTTTGTCGTAAAGTTCGTCTGAGGTCATAGCCCAAGGCTCTTTGGCAAGTTTTTGAATGAAAGAATCTTTTTCTACCTCTGTAGCGGGGAGAACTTTAATGAAACCAAATTTACGTTGATCGTTGAAATAAAGAGTGCCGTTTGAGAACTTGAGAACTACGCGAGTTTGCTTATTAGGAAGCTCGGCTAGGAAGTTTTCGCTGGGATGCCCGGCAGCGTAACGCTTTGGTGCAGGACCAGCGCTAGAAATGGGCCGATCGCCATCATAGATAAGCTGGCCAGTCATGCGCAAGTGAATCATTAACGAATGGTTATTGTCTAAGTCCAGAACCAACGCTTTGCCGAAGCGGCGAATACTTTTGATGGTTTGATTCTCCGCTAGTTTTGGTTGGCCATGGAAAGATTTATCGCAAAAAACTTCGATTTTAGTGATTTTCTTTTCTAAAATAAACTCTTTGAGACCACGACGGATAGTTTCCACTTCTGGCAGTTCTGGCATTCTTGCTCCTTTCCCTGTATTTTAGCATATTTTAATAAAATTGTGGAAAACACCACATTTAGCGTAAAAAAGTACTTGACTCACACTATATGTGGGGTTTATAATGAAAAACATAACGGTAATACTAAAAACAATAAGTGGTGGTAACGCCATAAAAAGGAAAAATCATGAAGAAAATTGTTTATCGCAACCCTAACGACATCGAAAATTTTGACATGAAGAGGTTTTTGAAGTCGCTAAACAAGTATGCGAAAATTTCAGAGAAAGAAGCTAAAGAAGCTTTGGCAGAGTTTGACCAATACGAAACAATGCACGCGTCCTGCTTGGTAGAGGTTGGAGTGAAATTAATCAGCGAAAAAGCTGACGAAGATGCGGCAAAAGAATATTTCGACGCACACGCAGAATACTTTGATGAGGGTAAGTTTGAAAGACTTCGCCGCATTACTGGGTATCTTGTGGGGACTTTGGATCGTTGGAACGATGCCAAAAAAGCCGAAGAAAAGGCCCGTGTAAAACATTCGGTTAATTCTGCGATTGACGACGCCGAGCGGCTGGTGGCACTAGAGACCCAAGCCATGGAACATAATATCGCCTACGCGACACGTTAATTTTCGAGCAACTTACAGATGAGGGCCACCAGAAGGCCCTTTTCTGATGGGTGGGATTCGGCGATCAGAAGCGCCAAAGCGGTGAGAGCACGGTCGCTGATTTTGGTTTCGCCGTTTTTAGTAAGATGGTAGTCGTTAATGGTAAGAAAAACTACAAAAAGTAGCGCGCCGATGCGTTTGTTGCCGTCGTAAAAGGGGTGGTCTTTGATGATAAGATAAAGGAGGTTAGCGGCTTTTTCGGCAATAGACGGATAGACGTCTTTATCATTAAAAGTTTGCGAGATGGCGCCAAGACTAGAATCAAAGGCGTTGCCACGAGGTTTACCAAAGAGGCTGTTTCCATTGACATTTGCTTTTAGTTGTGTTATAATACTATTACACTCAGCTGGGGTTAGGGTTTTGGTCGCCTTCTTCCCCTTCCCGAAGGAGATGTAGCCCTCATCAAATTCTTGTAAAGCCTTAAAACTAGGGGCGTATTTAGTGATAACCTCTAGGATGCCTCCCGCTTCGCCGGCCGATAACTCGGCAGTAGAGACTAGACGTTTGACAATGCCGAGAGCGCCCTCGATCTCGTGGAGTTTTTTGGCATCTAGCTCCTTAAGGCGAGGCTGATTGATAGCAACGCCGTTTACCACGTAATTATGCAAGACCTTGGTGGCCCAAATACGGAAATCGGTGGCCTTTTTAGAATTGACCCGATAGCCAACAGAAATGATGGCGTCGAGATTGTATACCTTAATTTTACGGCGAACTTCGCGGTTCCCTTCTTTGCGAACTGCGAAAATTTCTTTCGCAGTTCGAGTTTCATCGAGCTCTTGGTCATTGTAAACGTTTTTGAGATGGATCTCAATACTACGCCTGGTAACATCAAATAGATTCGCAATTTGATCGATGGCCGCCCAGATGGTCTCTTGCTCCTTATCGACATTAAAAATAATGTCACCTTTTTTAATTTTGTATAACTCGATGTTATTCATATTTACACTATAGCATATTTGATTTGAACTTGCACGTTTTTTGTGCAAGTTCAGTTTATAATTCGCCCCAATTGTGACCGGTAGTGACATCGACGGCGAGCTTGATGGCCAACTCGGGTGCGACAGATTCCATTTCGTGCTTGAGGATTTTGGCTACGTCTTTAGATATGTTTTCGTCGCACTCTACAATAAGTGAGTCGTGTACTTGCATTACGAGTTCGGCACCAGCCGGAAGAGCGCGGTCGACGTTGATCATAGCGCGCTTCATGAGATCGGCTTCGGTGCCCTGAATCGGCATATTTTGAGCAGCACGTTCAGCTGCTTGACGGACAAGAAAGTTAGCAGATTTGACATCCGGTGTAGGACGACGGCGACCATAAAAAGTTTCGACGTAACCCTGTTCGCGAGCTTGTTTCAAAATACTCTCAAGTTTGCGTTTGATGGGAGCCCGAAGTTCAAAATAGTTGTTGATGAATTGCTTGGCATCAGCGATAGACATCTTGGCGGCATCGGCCAACCCCTTAACACTCATGCCGTAGAGTACGCCAAAGTTAATTACCTTAGCAGCTCGCCGCTGATTTTTGGTGACCTGATCGAATGGTACATTAAAGGCTTCGGATGCAGTTTTGGTATGGATATCAATACCGGAGTTAAAGTCACTAATTAGCGCCTGGTCGCCAGCTAAAATGGCGGCGAGGCGCAATTCGAATTGAGAATAATCGGCGGAAACCAATACTTTGCCGGCTGGCGCGATAAAGCCAGTGCGAATACGCTTGCCTTCCTCTGTACGAACCGGGATATTTTGCAAATTTGGGTTTTGGGAAGATAAACGACCGGTGGCAGTAACGTTCTGGGTGAAAGTAGTATGGATGCGGTCGCTAGCGTCAGCTAAATCTGGCATGGGAATAATGTAAGTAGAAAGCAGTTTGGCCGCTTCGCGATATTCGATAATTTTGGCAATAATTGGGTGAAAATCTTTAAGTTTTTCAAGCTCTTTGGCACCAGTGGAATAACCACGGGCGGTTTTTTTGATACCTTTGACTGGCAACTGGAGATTAACGAATAGAATTTCACCCAGTTGATAAGGTGAGTTGAGGTTAAATTCTTTGCCAGCAAGAGCGAAAATTTCATGTTCGATTCTGTCGACTTCAGCGGAATATTCTGCTCTGAGATTGCTGAAATAGGTTCGATCTATCAGCATGCCCTTTTGTTCCATTTTGTAAAGAACTGGGATAAGCGGGAGGTCAAAATCGGTGTATATATTATATAGCCTAGGATATTTTTCTAGTTCGGCTTTTTGCTTTTGGTATTCTTCTTCTGGGATAGATAGGGTGGGTTGTTCACGAGATAGTGGATTGAGGAGAAAAGCAGCTTGAGATAAGTCCCAGAAAGGCTTGCCGGATAAAATTTCAGCGACGATTTTGTCGTTGCTGTGCATGATAGACTTAATGTCCCAACCAATAATAATATCTTTCTCGTCTATCGGAAAACTCATTTGGGGCTCATTCGACCTCGTTTGCTCAGGCCCATCGTTATGGGCTTCGCTCACTTCGCTTGCCTCGTGAGACTCGCGGGACACGGTCTTTTGAACCCCAACTTGAGTTTTCCGTGATATACTATCAAGTTTTTGTATCTTTCGAATTAATGAGTTGAATTCTAATTTCTTTAAACCGGCGATGACTTGGTCGCGATCGAAACGAAAGTCAGGAATTTTGGCCAGAGAGACCGGTGCGTCAAACATAATCTTGGCTAAATCCCGCGACATGTAAGCAGATTCTTTCCCTGCCTTAAGTTTATCATGGACAGAGCCGGTGATTTTGTCTAAATTATTGTAGATATTATCCAAGTCGTTGTATTCATTCAATAATTTGGCAGCAGTTTTTTCGCCGATACCGGGTACACCTGGAATATTATCAGAAGAGTCGCCTTTTAGAGATTTTAGATCCAAAAATTGGGATTTTTTAATGCCGTATTTTTCCTCTACTTCAGCAACGTTGATTTGTTCGATATTGGAAAAACCTTTGAGAATACGCCACATATAGGTGTTGTCGTCAACAATTTGAAGCATATCGAGATCGGAGGAAATGATGTAAGTTTCGTATTCACACTTGCCGGAAGAATCTAGAGTCTCGTCTGCCTGTCGGCTTAACGTGCCGATGATATCGTCGGCTTCGTAGTCGTCAATTTCTACGAAAGTCCAACCGAGATTAGAAATCAACTCTTCGAGAAGTGGGATTTGAGCATAAAAGTCATCACCAGGTTTGGTACGCCCAGCTTTATATTCTGGATAGATTGCACGGCGACGGCTAACAGAAGTTTTCGAGTCCCAGGCCACTATAACTTTGGTAGGGTTCAACTTTTTGACAATCTCCATAGCAATAGCGGCAAAGCCGTAAATGCCGCCAGTAGGGGTGCCATCCGAGAGGCTTAAAGGGCCCATGGCATAGTAACCACGATAGAAAACAGATTTACCATCAATAAGCACTAAGCGTTTCATTATAATCCTATATACTCGCGGCCTGGTCGGCGAGCAATTAATTGTTTGATTACTGGGAGAATCTTGGGGACTTGGTGACATGAACCAAGCTCACAAATATCCGTGGTGTCTTCTGGATTAAGATTAAGCGAAGCGGTACTGATCCCGTCATAGACTAGAACGGTGCGATTAACTGTGTTTTTTTCGAAACTTTCATCTTCAACAAAGATACTATCATCATACACGTAATATGTAGTACGGACATTGCTCCCTTCGATGTAATTATCTGTGACGGAAAATTTATATCCCACTGGTATGACAGCAGAGATTTCGCTGTTCATCATGCTTAAAAAAGTGGAAAGTAGTATTGCAATACACACAGCTGCGGTGCCCCATAGAGTATAGCGCATCCAATTGCCTTTTTTGTAAGCAATAGAGGTTAGCTCAGCGGAGCCACTCAAAATTCAATCTCCTTTAAGATCTTGTCTAGGTTTGTGGTTGTTTCTTCTATAGTGCCATTATTAAGGATATAGTAGTCTGCCGCAGCAATCGGGCCACCTTTTTCTAGGTTTTCAATCTCAGAGCGGTCACGCTCACGGATAGCGGCGGCGTCGAAGGCACGACCGGGACGGTTAGCCACGCGCTTGTAACGTATTTTTTTGTCTACTACCACAGCGAGAAAAGTGAGATTCCTAGGAAATTCATGCTTTAAGGTTTTATATTCAGTCCATGAATAAACCCCATCTAGCACAATGCGTTTTTGGCCGGCGGCGATGAGGTCTTTGGCTTCTGCTATAACTTGACGTACAACCCAATCCTTACCTTCGGTATCACGGATCATCTCGCGGAATTCTTTTTCGCTTTCGCCGTCTTCAGTGCGAGCAATTCCCCGTTTTTCCATTTCTTTGTAGATCATACCTCCGAAATAGACTTTTGGATAACCTTTGCTGGTCAAGTGGTCTACGACGACAGACTTGCCGCTGCCGCTCATACCGACAACAGCTAGGATTTTTACGTTCTCCATACAATAAGTATAGCATATCTATGCTATAATAGGGTATGGCGAATTTTTTTACTACCAAAGACCCGTTAGATAAGATTATCGCACAGACTTTTCCTGAGAAAAAAATTGAGAAGACTGAACATATTTTGACCGGGTGGACGAATATCGTAATAGAAGTTACTACTGATGATGGTGCGTACTTTTTTAGGTTTCCTCGCAATCCGTTTTGGTCAAAAATGATCGTGAAAGACGCAGCAGTCTGTAATTTTGTAGATGGTAAGACTAGTTTTTATACACCGCAAATGGCTTTACATTACGACGAAAAAAAGCGGCCGTATTCGGTTCATCAAAAAATCGAAGGGTATACGTTGGGTGATAGGATTTACCATCTTTCACACACGGCGTTAACTGGCGCGGCGTATGACGTAGCAAAGTTTATTAAGGAGCTTTCTGGCATAGATTTGCGTGACGCGCCAGAAAAAGTGAAGTATCCTTTAAGTGATTTTTTACACGAGCTAGATTACGAACATTATGATAAGCACATAGATGCCGACCATAAATATATTAAAGAAACTGAAATGCGAAACTTAGTACATGGAGATTTGAACCTAGGTAATATTTTGCTAGACAAGAATGACAAAGTGATAGGCGTGATAGATTTTTGCTTTGCGGGAACGGGTAACTCAAATATGGATGTCGCGCGAATGGTGTCACGCCCAGCACCGGAAGAGTTTGAAAAAGAGTTTTTAAAATATTTTGATAATCAGAACGAAATCCAAAGGATGCGAAAGGCCTGGAAGAATATCGATAATGGCTATGCCGAGCACATTCGCGCTAATTTTCCTGAGATTAATTTGAACCAGTTATAAAAATACCCCCTCGTTTGGGGGTATTTTTAGCTAAAGTCAGTTCGGCTAATCTTTTTTACCGTTTTTAATGCCGCGGGCGATGCCCTCAGCGACGGAACCAGCAATGTTGCCAGCGGAATTTGCTACGGTCGGGGTCATCTCATCTATCCCTTCCTTGGCAACTGGCATAACGGATTGTGCGTGATAGGCCAAGAGTGCGCGTCGCTTAGTGATAAGCCAAATAGCCAATGCTATGCCGGCACTAGCTAGGATAAAAAAACCGCCAAATGCATAAAGTGGGATATATTGCTCTGGCATTTCCTTATCATAATATACTGTGTAGTTGGCGTGTTCCAATTGAAATGCTTCGCTTTCTAGGTCCATAATTTGACTTTGTAAGTTGCTGGCTTCCCTTTGGCATTGGTTACGCTTAGCAAACCAATCTGAATCCCCCATGTCCATAGAGTCACATTCGGTTTCTTTGACATCATATTGCTGTTGCAAAGAGACAAGCTCGGATTCAACTTCACCTAGCCTCTGCTCGGCGGCAGCAACTTTAGCTTGCACTTCTGTGGTAGCAGCAGCTTCCCTTTCGGCATTAATTTGGCCGGCTTCGTTGGTTTTAATAATGCCAAGGATGATTAAGCCTAAGCCAATAAGCAACCCAACGATAAAAACGGACAACGAAATAGTTTTAAACTTTTTGTTGACCCTCTGATAGTTCTCTTCTGTTAAATATTGTTTTTGCATTTTTCCCTTTCTGTCGCAAAAAAGCGACCATATACTTAGTCGCTAAACGTTCACAACCGGACTTAAAGGCTCAGTTGCGTATATGGCCGCTTCCTACCTTTAAGTTTCAAAAATGAATTGTGAACGTTTAGCTATAGAAATTATAGCATAATTATTTATTAGTGAGATAGGCAATTTTGGCGTCGCGGCGAATATCGTCATCCGTAGCAGGAAGATCTTCGCGAGCGGAGTACTCAGTAAAAATATCTATACAATTTTTAATTGGGCCGTCGTAGATAGGGGGTTTGTCATATACGCTCCACAAAATAATTCGCACATCTGGTGCGTTTTTGGCGTAAAAATCAAGGGCATACGAAGTGGCACGAGCAAATTCCTGTTCAGTAGCTTTGCTGTGGCGCCAAGCACGATTAGAAAGAAAGTGCGCAGTAATAACAGGAGAAACAGCGATCATTAAGAACAACATCTCATAGTTTGATCCTTTGAGCATTTTTAGCAAAATTGCCTCGATTTTTGGGTCCAAGAGAGTTACGTCTAGTGTAATATCGTAATTATTTTTGATTAGTTCGGCTAAAGTGAGGAAAAGCATGATGGTGGCAAATTCGTCAGTCATTTTACGAAGATTAGAATCGCCATAAAACTCTTTAATTTCCCGATAATGTGGGTGATACTCCACAAAACAACGAGCAGCAATGAGGATAGGTTCAAAATTATTTTTTTTGCAATATGCCTCTACGGCTGGCAAGATTTGTGTTGTCTTTCCGGAGCCAGAAAGCCCTGCGATGCGGATGAGGTGGTGATTCTTGGTGGCAGATAAGGTAAAATCATCCACTGCTTTTTTTAGGATAGCTGGATATTCGTCTAAACTAACTTGCCACTCTGGCTTGACTTGACTAGGCCAGTGAGACTTCATATATTCAATGACTTTGGCAAGTTCTGAGTTTTGTTGCATGGTAATTCCCTTATTTATGAATTACTTTGATATATTTCTCACCCTTTTTAATCTCAATACTCTTGATGTCTTTGAAAGTTCTATACTCACCTTCGGCTTGGAGCTCTACGGTGGCGGGGTTGGTAAACTCCAGAATGTCGTCAGTAGTAGGCGTGCCAGGAGTGCGGGTGAAAATGGCGGCGACCATCAACTTGGTTAAGCGCCAGAGGTTAGTAAGGCGGCAATTCTCACTACGGAAAACTTTGGGTTTTAGGTAATCATCGCCGCCTTTCATCACGCGACACATAGATTTGCCACTTAAAGCACAGTAGTCGCTGATTCCCTTAGCGGTTTTCTTGCCATTTAGAGTAAATTCGGGAATAAAAACTTTTTTATGACGATTTTTGAAATACCACTTAGCGAGAGCTAAATACGAGCGCCAAGAGCTTTTGTGCCCTTTTTGCATGGACTTGCGGAACTTAGGCTCGTCGAAAAGTTCGCAAGCTTCAGCGGTCATACCGATGGTAACGTAACAAGTAGCATAGCGGAAGAATTTACCATCCACGATAATTTCCAGAGGATAGAGCTTTTTAACAGTAGATTCTGAACTTAACACATCGGCAAGAGTCTTAGTTCCGAGAGTACGAGAAAGATCGTTAAAATTACCGTAGGGCAACACGGCAAGGGTGGCGTCTTTACCGGATTTGATGATGCCGTTAGAAGCGATAATTCCAGTAGCATCACCGCCAGCGGAAACTACTAAGTCGCCGTCTTTGATAATTTTGGCAAATTTATCGGCATTTTGGTCGACGTCAGTGTTTTCGACTTTGTACTTACCGATAATGTAGCCCTTGAGATTTTTAGCTGGAGTAAGAATCTCTTTCTCCACATCAATAAAGCGTGATGAACGAGGATTATAAACGATGATAAGACGTTGCATGTGGGAATTAGCCTCCGAAAGTTGGGAGCAGCCACTTGAGGGCAGCATAAATCAATACGTAAGCGACCAAACCGATAACGATTTCAAACATGCGGCGCTTGGCCTTGCGAGTTTTCTCTTCACTGCCGCCAGCAGTGAGATACTGAATGCCAACGATAGTGATACCAATAACACCAAGAATACCAATACCAATAGTCATGATGTCGACAACGAAGTTGAGAACGCAAAAAATACTACTGCCTTTACCGTTGTCAGTAGCGCAACTTTCCAATATTGAGACGCTAGCCTTCGAATCTTCTGCCATTACTGGCGTGCTAGCAACAACAGAAACTCCCAGGACAAGTGCCGCAATGATTGATAAGATTTTTTTCATATACCTCCTACCTTAAATATTCGTGTAATTTTTTGGTGTCTTTATTTTTGCGTAATTTGGAAAGGGCCTTAGCTTCAATTTGACGAATACGCTCACGGGTGACATCAAACTCATTACCAACCTCCTCTAAAGTGTGCGGACGACCACCACCAATACCAAAACGTAAACGGATGATTTTTTGTTCCCTATCCGTTAATGTTGCGATAATTTCGGAAAGTTGTTCTTTTAAAATTTGGTTGGCAGCAGAATCTTCGGGAGAAGCGCGTTCCTCGTCTTCGACAAAGTCGCCAAGAACGGAATCCTCGTCGTCGCCCTCGCGACCAACGGAAGCATCAAGAGAAGCAATGTCTTGTTTAATACGCATGACATAGTCGATCTTGTCTGGCTCCATGTCTAGGGCCTTAGCGATTTCTTCGTTGGTGGGCTCACGGTTGAGTTCAGAAGTAAGTTTGCGAGTAGTTCTGAGCACTTTATTGATAGTTTCAACCATGTGAACGGGGATACGAATGGTACGAGCCTGGTCGGCAATAGCACGAGTGATGGCCTGACGTACCCACCAAGTAGCGTAGGTGGAGAATTTGAAGCCTTTGTCCGGATCGAACTTTTCAACAGCGCGGAGCAAACCAGTGTTCCCTTCTTGAATGAGGTCAAGAAAATCTAGGCCGCGGCCACCGTAACGCTTAGCAATGGATACGACCAAACGCATGTTCGATTCAACCATTTTGTCTTTGGCTTTTTTGTCACCTTTGACAATGCGTTGGGCAAGTTCGGCTTCTTCTTCTGGAGTAAGTAAAGGTATTTTGCCGATTTCGCGCAGATAGAGACGCACGGAATCGTCAGCAAAAGCATCGACGTTTTCAGCGGTGATAGCTAATTCTTCATCAGAGAGTTCTTCCTCATTTTCGAGATCGCCCGTCTCTGGTTCGTCTAAGTCTATTGTTAAGTCTTTTGCATTCAAAATATTGTCTTTTTTAGAGCTCATTAGGTTTAGTATAATCTAATTTAGGAGTTTTGGCAAGCATAGGGATATCAGACAATCAAAATAGTTATTTTGATTGTTGTAAATCTCTTATCTCTCGCAATACCTTATCATATTCTTCATTGTCTTCGGATAAATTTTCTAGCTGTTCGCTGAGTTCTTTGATTCTCTGCTTTTTGGTCATGGCATTGTAACGGATTAGTAGTTCTTTGGCTTCACGTTCGTAATCAGTATTATCGGAAAGTTGGTGTTCTGAGTTAAAAATTAGTTCAAGCTCGGCGAGTCGGGTTTCGTCCTCGGGGATTTCGAGCGGAATTTGAGTTTTGCTAACACCGCCAAAGATTTTAAGTGCCAAAAGATTGTTCTCTAATTTTCTAATGGTGTCGTTTTTAACTTCGGTCTTAGGTTTTTTAAGGTGTCTCTTAGATTGTTCTAATTTTTTATTCAATCTTTCACCCTTTTCGCGCAAAATTGACACGTCAATGTCCAATTTCTTGGCGACTTTTTCTTCGTAGCTAGCACGTTCTACCTCGTCTTTGATATAATCTAGTAGTTTTAATGCAACGTCAGAATATTTACGCTTGCCAGGAGCGGAACTTAAATCTACGCTCTCTTCATATTTCTTAAGTAGCCATTCTACGGCGGGGACACTTTTTTGTACGGCAGCTTGCCAGAGTGCCGGATCTTTTTGGATAAGTTCGTCCGGATCTTTGGCGCCATGGTAATCAGAAATTACAGTAAGATCAATGCCTAAATCACCGGCTAGCATAATGGCGCGCTCGGTAGCCTTAACGCCGGCAGCGTCACCATCATAAGCGAGTCGGATATCCGAAGTGAGATTAGAAAGCGCTTTTATATGTTGTTCGGTCATGGCGGTACCACTTGTGGCTACGGCTTCTTTGACGCCGGCTTGGTGAGAGGATATAACATCCATATTCCCTTCTACTATCACTACAAAACCATTGCGGCGAATAGACTCTTTAGCCTGATACAAACCAAAGATGAAACGAGACTTATTAAAAAGTAAAGTATCGGGAGTATTGAGGTATTTTGGCTCGCCTTTGCCGAGGATGCGCGCAGTAAAACCAATGACGTTGCCGGTAGTGTCGATAAACGGCACCATCATACGGTCGCGAAACATATCTGATTTAAAACGGTTGAGTAAACCTGCTGCATCTAATTCTTCTTCCGTAAAACCGCGTTTTTTGAGTACTTCCAACAAAGCTTTGCCGCTTGGTGGCGCATAACCGATTTTGAATTCTTTGACGGTGCCTCGGTTGAGATTGCGCTGATAAAAAACGTATTCGCAGACATTTTTACTACGAGTCAAACAGACCTGGTAATATTTTGTGGCAAGTGCTAAGGCCTCACGTGCACGAGATTTTTTACGGGAGACTTGAGGGTCACCACCACGATATTTGGTGAGGTCAACTCCAGCCTGACCGGCTAACTTTTCTAAAGCTTCGCGAAAACCGACTCCTTCTACTTCCATAATAAAAGTAAAAATATCGCCACCCTTGTTGGCGGAGAAATCATGCCAAATGCCTTTTTCAGGCGAGACCATAAAACTGGGGGTTTTGTCTACACCCCAAGGAGAGCGGCCTTTCAAATTACGGCCAGATCGTTTTAGCTCCACATACTGCCCCACCACATCTTCCACCGCTAGTCGGGATTTTATTTCCTCCTTCGCGTCTTGCATATGGTATAATTATAGCATATGGATAGGCAAGAGTATCTTAACCAGATTTCTGCAGTCAATCGCCCGGCAAAAAAACCGAAAAGTGGGATTTTTGCTTCGAAATTCTTCTGGGCGGGCGTAATTGGGGCCGCAGCTCTTGTGTTTATTCTTATCATAGGAGCGATTTTGGGTGGTGGTAAAACTAGCGACAAAGAAAAGCTCTTTGCTCTGATTTTGCATATTGACAACACCACAGAGGTAATAGGTGAGTATCAGTCCAATGTAAAGTCTTCTGATTTACGTTCATACAGCGCATCACTAAATGGCGTCTTGTCCAATACTAGTAAAGATTTGACTAACTACGCTGCCGAAAAATATAATTTTAAGGCTAAAGACGTAGACAAAAACATCGTGGAGGAAGAGACCACGTCAAAGGATGGCTTGAAGTCTGAGCTGTTTGAGGCAAAAATCAACGGAGTGCTGGACCGCATTTACGCGCACAAGATGGCATACGAGATCTCCCTGATTACTACGCGCGAGGCGCAATTGATTAGATCAGCCGGGAACGAAACACTGAAGCAAGCTTTGACAACTTCTTATAACAGCTTGGATAACTTGTATAGTAAGTTTAACGATTTTTCGGAAACTAATTAAAGAAAGGTAAAAAAAATAATGGCAAAATCTGAAGAAGCGGCAAAAATTAAAGAAAAACAAGGGCTAAAAGAAGAGTTTATCGAATTCATCAACCGTGGCTCCATGATAGACTTGGCGGTAGGTGTGGCAGTTGGGGGAGCATTCACAGCGATTGTCAATTCCCTAGTTAATGATATAGTGATGCCCGTGGTAGGTTTATTGATTGGCGGCGTAGATTTTACCAATCTGGCGATTCGTGTACCGAATTTTTTCGGAACTGGCGACGAAGCGGTGATTGCTTATGGTAATTTTATTCAAAATGTAGTGCAATTTTTGGTAATCGCTTGGGTGATCTTTATGGTGATTAAGGCTATGAACCGGATGAATCGCAGGATAGATGCGAGAAAAGCAGCAAAAGAAGCCAAGGCTGCAAAGAAATAATTATTCTCGGTGGCTAAGCAGTAAGGTTATAACTAAGGCGGACCAGGTCGGCAAGTTCGATGCTGGAAAGTTGGCCGGCAAGAACGATCTCTAGCCCACCGCGACCAAAATAGCGGGATTCCATGGCAGATTCGTATTTTTCTTTTAGCAAATTGCTGAGCTTTTGATCGCAGCGGATTTCTATTGTGTTGCGATGCAAAACGAGAAAAGTGCGGCCATTTTTGAGATAAAGTTCTCGGTCTTTTTCTTTTTGAACGGTAAATTCACCAATGCCGCTTATTTTAGAAATGTCAAATACCATTTGAGCTCCTCTATGCTACCATTAATATCGTCCAGAGCACGGTGATTTTCCGGCTTGGTAAACTTTTTATTCAGGGCATTTTCGAAATAAATTTTCCAAGCGGAAACGTCTAGCATGCGGTAGTGCAATTTTTTATCTAGCTCGGGCATTTCACGTTCTATGAATTTGCGGTCTTGATGGATGGAATTACCGGCTAGGTAAATGGTTTTGCCAAAGTTTTGGTCGATAAAATCTAGCAGTTCTTTTTCTACTTCTTTTACTGGTTTGCCGTTTGCGTTTTGTGCAATGAGGGCGTCGCGAGTTTGGCTATTTTTTTCCCAGAAATCGCCCACCATGCGGGATTTTATAAGTTTTTCATCGACTTTTACTATGGCTTCGTATTTGGCGATTTCATTGAGTTGCATGTCTGTGGCAATGGCGGCAACTTCTAGGATCTTGTCTTTGGCTGGTTCTAGGCCAGTCATTTCTAAATCTACCCATAGTAGTTTGGCTTTTTTCATTACATTTCCTCCGGGATGTTGATACCTAGAATATTTAGACCGTGGGCCATAACATCTAGGTAGACTTTAACAAGTGTGGTGCGTTCGGCTTCCCTATCGCTGCCGGCCACAGGGCAGTGTTCGTAGAAACGCGAGAATTCTTGAGCGAGTTCGTACAAGTAGCTCGCAACTTTGTGTGGTGCCATTTCGGTAACGGCGGTTTTCAGAGTGTCACGATACTCTAAGATCTTTTTAGCAAGATTTTTCTCGTATTCATCATAGGATGCCGCTTTTGCAGTTTTGCTACCACTCTTCTGCAAAATCTTTTTGGCGCGCACTGCTGAATATAGTAGATACGGGCCGGAATTGCCAGTCATTTTGACGGATTCTTTGGGGTCAAAGACAATATGGCCGCCCATTTTATACTTAAGAAAAGCGTATTTGGTGGCGGCAAGAGAAATAGTTTCGTCGGCAGAATGGTATTCGGCGTTCAGTTCGTCTTTGACCATATCTAGCACGTCGACAGCCTTTAAGAAGTTACCCTTTCGGGAAGACATCTTAATGTTGCCGGGTAGCTTAACTAGGCCATGAGTGAGATGGGTGGTTTTGTCTACCAGTTCTGGGGCATATTGCTCGACAGATTTTAGTACTACCTTCATATAGTCTGACTGCTCGCTGCCAGTGATGACAACGGATTTATCAAAATGATAATCTTGCCACTTAGTAAAAATGAGGCCGACATCCTTAGTCTCGTAGGTGGGGACGCCCTCTTTGTTGATAAAGACGCGAGTATGGAGGCCAAACTTTTCGCCATTAAAGATTACGGCGCCGTCTGAGATTTCGTAGACACCTTTCTCTAGCTCTGCTTTGACTTTCTCCAGGCCGAGATCTGCCACGGTGGATTCGGGGTAAAATTTATCAAAGTTTACACCAATGTGAGCGTAAAAATCTTTGAAATAATCGTAGGATAATTCCCTGCCTTTCCAGTAGAGTTTGGCTAGCTTGGTGCTATGGTCGTTTTCTTGATTGATTTGATAAATTTTTTTATTCAACTCGGTGATTTTGACGTGAGCCTCTACGTTGTCTTCGTAAACAGCAGTACCTTCGACGTAACACTTAGCGATGTCTTCAATGGTGAAATCTGCCGGGGATTTTTGTTCTAGAATGTAGAGGGTTTTAGCAACGTGAAGGCCCACATCGCCACCGAAATTAGCGCGAATCACCTTGGCGCCAGCATATTCAAATAGCCGGCTAATAGAATCGCCAACGATAGATGTGTAAAGATGACCGACATGTAGCACTTTAAAAGGATTGGGGTCGCTAAATTCACAAATCACAGTTTTACCAGAATATTCGTTTGATGATATATTCTCCCTGAAATTTGTGCTAAGATTGTCAATCTGCTCAGCCAAATATTCGTCTGACAAATTAAAATTTAAGAAGCCTGGGTTCGAGGCAGTAGCATCTTGAAGGTTGGTTGCTAGCTCATTTGCGATCTCCATAGGAGACTTATGCAGCTCTTTGGCGAGTTTAAGTGGGGCGTTAGAAGAATAATCAGCATTAATATTATCTGGTGAAGGCGAAAAATCGGGCTCAAAATTGAAATCATAGAGATTTTTGATAGCATTTTTTAGCTGAGCCTGAATTTCTTGCATGAAATTATTATACCATATTTATAGGGATATGGTATAATAGGGGAAGTTAGCGGGTATCGTATAGCGGCTATTATGTATCCTTCCCAAGGATGAGATCAGGGTCCGACTCCCTGTACCCGCACCAGTGAGTATAAACTGCCTCTTCGGAGGCGTTTTCCATCTGTTCTGTAAGAATTGTTCCTGCTATATGGTATAATCATAGTATGAAAACGCATGAAATGAACTTACAGCCAAAATACTTTGATTTTATTAAAGATGGCACAAAACGAATTGAGCTCCGTCTCTTTGATGAAAAACGTCAACAAATTCAGCTTGGTGATATTATTGAATTCGCTAAATCAGAAGATGAAAAATTTAAAGCAGAGGTTATTGGACTTCTTCGTTATAATACATTTAATGATTTGTTTGAAGATTTTGATATTTCAGTACTTGCCGACGAATCTATGACGAAGCAAGAATTACTTGGTGTATTGTCGGAATTTTATACTCCAGAAAAGCAAGCTGAGTTTGGAGTGCTTGGTATTAGACTGAAGTTGCTTTAGCTAATGAAAAAGACGCTCCTAACAGGGCGTCTTTTTGCTGATTAGATGGTTCCGTTGAAGGCGTGCTCTCTGGAATGGTCATTGTAATAGCCAGCATCAAGAACTTGAGTTTCTTCCCAGCCATATTTTTTGATAATTCCCGAGAATTGGTCGAGTTTATAGTCGGCGATAGTGATGAGCGGTTTGGTTGTGCCGAGCCATTCAAAACATCTTTCAACTAAAGCGGTAGCAATACCTCGTTTCTGATACTCCGGTTTTACGAAGAGCGTGCTGATTTTGAGTTCCGTTTCATCTTTTTTGAGAAAAGCAGTTGCAGCGATTTTGCCATCAGTATAACAAGAAATCACTTCACGCTTACCGTCAAAGATGCCGGGCACATACTTACTGTAGAAGTGGTTGCAATGCGACGGATAGTCTTCACAAATCCAATCCGTAATCATGTAGCTCTCTGCAATCATTTTTGAGAAAGTTTTATTGCGTTCCGCTTTCAATAAGTCAGAGGCCTTCAGAAACTCAAGCGTGGGCTTCTTAGTGTTATTCGTTTTGAACCTCAATTCAAAGACATAAACGCCAAGGGATTCTTTATCTCTCGGATAGATGTCACGAAGCGTCCTGAGTGCCCCATCGAAGGTCATACCTGGAAGTGCTTTGTCTACCCCCTCTACTTCAAGCATTCTCTTGAAGCTGTCGTAAACACTAACACGCAATACGTCGAACTCGTTTGGACCGTAGTTCTCGAAAGCAATGGTATCTCCCTGCTTTACTTTCTTGATTTGTGAGTATCCTACTCGGATTTCAAGACTCTTGCTCCCGTTTTTGAGTTGACGGAAGTATTCTTTTTTGACTCTCCAGACGTGTTTTTTCGCCATCGTTAATCAACTCCTTTCAATGTTCTATAGATGTTTACGCTATCTTTGTTATTATATCATAAAATTGGTAAAAATACAAGGGTTTAACCTATCGTGAGATATGATAGGATTAACTATGGTATAATAATAGAGTACGAACTCTATACAGAATCGTGCACCAGTGAGTATAAACTACCTCTTCGGAGGCGTTTTTGTTTTGCTCTTAAGCAGGCCTTAGTTTTGTTTTTATTCCGTGGCGTCTTCTGGGCCAGAGATGTCAATATACTCCGTAATTTTTCCTTCTTCTTCGAGGGCGGCAAATTGTTCCGCAAACTCAGTAAATGGAATTTTGATGGACGCGAAATCTACTTCGGAATCAGTCTTCTTGATAAGTTTTACAAAGTAGTAGCCATCACCGCTCATAGACACAAAGCGGCCGCTGCTTTGGCCCGGCTCTAGCTTCATGGCTTCAGAAGCACGGCCACCGTCAATATTTTTGCTATCTACCAAGCCGTCGGTTTCTTCGTATATAATTTTGTCTCCCAATTGTTCGGCAGCGTTTTGATAGTCGTTGTCGTTTGAGGTTAAAATGCTTTGGACTTGGTCGGCGATTTTATTGGCCTTGCTGTCGATTTCCATTTCTACTTTGACCCTGAGGAGTGTGAGATAAAGCATACGCTCATATTCACTCTTGCTAAGGCCGAAATTATCCTCGATAATCTTGATGAAGCCTTCTTCACTGCGGTCTATACCGCCGATTTTAAGATGGCGGTCAAATTCGGTGGCAACTTCTTCGTTTGACACGGTAACGCCTAGTTCCTTGGCAAGTTTAATCGCATAGGTATATTTTTCGGCTTCAGATAAGGCAGAGCGTTTGTATTCAAGCTGGAGGTCTTTAATAGACTCCTCATCGAATTGACTGCCAGATTGACGCTCGATAGAAGTCATACTACTACGATAAAACATCAAGTAGTCCGAAAAGCGAACATTTTCACCATCTACCGAAGCGACCGGGACGGGCAGAACTTTAGTGATGTTGAACAAAAGTTGGTCCGTCATACCTATACGATACAACGCTAGCCACCCACCTATGAAAATCATGGCAAATACTACTAGTGCAATAAGGATGGTATTAATAACGATACGATGACGAGTCCATTGGAGAGGGTATTTGAATTTGCGACCAGCGGCGAGAACCTCTTCGCGACGCTCTTCAACCTTTTCTTTCTCGGTTTTCTTCTCTTCTTTCTTGAAAGGTAGTTTCATGGTATAATTATAGCATATTTGTGTTGGCTTCGTAGCTCAATGGATAGAGCGGCTCCGTCCTAAGGAGAAGGTTGTGCGTTCGACTCGCACCGAAGTCACCATTTTTTGTTCAGGTCCTGTAGCAGCTCGTCGAACCTAGCGGTGCGACTCGCACCGAAGTCACCATTTTTTGTTTGAAGTGAAAAAGGAGGCCGAAGTGGCCTCCGCTAGATGATGATATTGATAGGTATTCCTTGAGCCGGGGTTAAGACTATGGCTTCTACTCTGTCAATATCGGTTTTGTGCTCTCTGGCACAGTGTTTTTCGCCCCTATCGATGACTTCGTGCCATTCGTCTGAAGACAATGATACAACATCGAGGGGTTCGGTGTAGTCGAAGAATTTGTTAGTGGTGCCGCTTTTGCGGAACTTGATAGTAACGCCGGTGTACCTACCTTTGCTGCACTCTTCATGAAGTTTCTCCGATACCCTTTCTGCGTTTATAATCAATAACAACACCTCCTAAAGTACTTAGCTATAAATATTAACTAGCTTATCTGACATTATATAATACTTCGCGTTTTGCCCCAATCTTAAGAATTTTGCGGTATAATAAGTTTATGGTTAGGAGGTCAAGACGTAGCAAGTGGCGAAAGGTTTTTTCGTTGCGTAACGGAATGATTGTTTTGTCTTTGATTATACTGGGGGTTAGCACGTACTTTTTTGCACAAAGTATCGAAACATTTGATTATGTCGTAGAGACTAATGCATTCTTTGCACCGTTTGAGTATTATGACAATCGCAAAATTGTGGGAGTAGATATAGAAATTATTGAACGTGTGGCCGAAAAATTAAAGGCAAGAATTGAGATCAAAAACGTAGAGTTTGACTTGATCATAGATAACGTAGCAAACGGAGTGATTGCGGATGCTGGAGCAGCTGGGCTTACTATTACGCCGGCACGAGCAGAGAAAGTAAATTTCAGTATTCCCTACTATGATTCAGTACAATATGTAATTTTCAACAAGGAAAATCCTCCGGAAACTCGAGGAGATCATATTGTGTGGGAAGCTTTGGCCGGCAAAACGCTTGGTTCACAAATGGGTGGCACAGGTTACCTGTTTATGTCTGATGAGGTAGGAGAGGGTGTGCTGAAGGACACTGGCACGGTGGTTAAGGGATTTGATTCGCACCAGCTAGCAGCAGATGCAATAGGTGCGCATATCATAGATTACGCAATCGCGGACGAACTAGCTGCACAGTTTATTGTAGAAAAAAATCCAAAATTAGCTGCTTTGCCTTTATATTATCAAGGAGCAACGATAGAAGAAGATTACCCGGCGGAAGAGTCTTATGCTATAGCAGTAAACAAACAACAGCCCGAACTTCTTGACACCTTTAACGAGGTTCTAGTAGAAATGCTAGAACCGGACGAGGACGGCAAAAGCGAGATCGACAAACTAATATTAAAATATATGGGGTTAACCGAAGAGAAGTAACATGGATGATTTTTTCAATAAAGTAGTAGAGCTATTTACGACACCAGAATATATAGAATCTTTACTGCATGGTTTCGTGCTAACTATGCAAATATCGTTTTTTGCAATTATCATTGGGCTACTGCTTGGAACGATTATTGCGCTAATAGATACGGCAAAAAAATCTAAGTGGATGATTTTGCCGAAATTCATCTGCAAAGTGTATACCACGATTATCCGAGGAACTCCGATGGCATTACAACTATTTATCATGTTCTTTGTGATTTTTGCGATTAGAGGATTTCCGCAGGTTATTATAGCAGTTTTGGCATTTGGTTTTAATTCGGCGGCATATGTGGCAGAGGTGATACGTAGCGGCATACAATCAGTGGATAGCGGACAAACAGAAGCTGGATTAGCGTTGGGGCTATCGCGTTTTACCGTGTTTCGGAAAATTGTAGCGCCACAGGCTATCAAAAATATTATTCCGGCGCTAGGCAATGAGATTATCACAGTAATAAAAGAAACTGCAATCGTAAGCATGGTCGGGTTATATGATCTTAACATGGCAGCAAAAGACATCGGGTCGGGACAAAATATGGCGAGCTATATTGTGCCGATGTTTACGGCGGCGTTGTTCTATTTGGCGGTAGTATATCTGATTACATTTATTATTAAACGGATTGAGAAACATTTAAGAAAAAGTGATTCGAGAGGATAAGAGATATGGAAGAAAAAATCATCCGGATAAAAAATCTGAAGAAAGAGTTTGGTAAAAATAAAGTGCTGCGTGGAATAGATTTTGAGTTGAATAAGGGCGAGAAGGTGGTGATACTGGGCGCGTCTGGTTCGGGGAAATCTACGTTTTTGCGCTGTATCAATCGGATGGAAGAACCAACGTCTGGTGAAATATATTTTGGCGATACTTTGATTACCGACAAAAATATTCAGAAGATGCGTCAAAATATTGGCATGGTGTTTCAGCATTTTAACTTGATAAACAACTTAACGGTAATGCAAAACTTGATTTTGGCACCGGTAAAGTTAAAATTGATGGACGAAGAGACTGCAGAAAAAAGGGCGCGCGGCCTGTTAAAGCACATTGGTCTTTTGAGCAAAGCCGATGCCTTCCCTGCTAGTTTATCGGGCGGGCAAAAACAGCGAGTTGCAATAATTCGTGCAATGATGATGAGCCCAAAGGTGCTGTTATTCGATGAGCCAACATCAGCATTGGACCCAGAATCGATTGGTGATGTGCTATCACTAATCCGTGAAGTAGCAGAAGCTGGGATGACAATTATGATAGTGACACACGAGATGAATTTTGCAAAAGAAATTGCGACACGCGTGATATTCTTAGACCAAGGAAAAATCATTGAAGAGGGCAAGCCGCGAGAGTTTTTTGAGCAGCCAAAAACTCCCAGAGTGCGGGAGTTTTTAGAAAAGGTGTTATAGATCTAACGAGTGTATTTTTCGTTAAGATCGCTGTAATCGTAGAGTTCGTTGGCGTTGAACCAAAGGTCAATTTCTTTCTTAGCTTCTTCTTGATTAGATGAAGCATGGACTAAGTTTGGCACGCCAGTACCCTTGGCATCAGAGTAACCAAAGCTCATGTGCGAGAAATCACCTCGGATGGTACCCATTTCAGCGGATTTTGGTTCGGTAGGACCGACAATTTTGCGTACTAACGGCACCGCTTCGACACCTTCAAGTACCATGGCAATTACTGGGCCAGTCATCATGTATTCGACATTATAACGAAAGACCTGCTCGCCACGGCGAGTAATCATTTGACCAATACCTTCGTAATGCTCGCGGTAAAGGTGCTCATCTGGCATAATCATCTTCATGCCGACAATTTTAAGGCCAACGCGTTCGAAACGCTGGATAATTTCACCGATGATCCCCCGCTGAACCGTGTCTGGTTTTAACACTACTAAACTTCTTTGAATAAAATCTTGCGATTTTGTCATAAATATCTCCTTTTACGCTATTATATCACATAATGGCCACTGTCTGCATCCTCTCTCTGGGGTGCGTTCGTACTGTCATTTGGTATAATATAATTATGTACATATCTGACCTGATTGAAGATTTTTTGGAGCACCTGGAGATTGAAAGTGGGCGAAGCAAAAAAACAATCGAGAACTATCGCTTATACCTAGAGCGGTTTTTGGAGATCTCGCAAGAAATTTTGAACAAGGATGATATTAAACCCTCTGATATAGATAGAGAACTTTTGCGCAAGTACCGGCTAAGGCTCAATAGATACGGGTCGGAAAATGGAGGCGACGATCTTAAAACAATTACGCAGACGTATCATCTGATTGCGTTAAGAGGTTTTTTGAAATACTTAACCAGGCGAGAAATCAAATCTTTGGATCCGTCACTGATAGATTTACCACACGTGATTCGCAAGCAAGTAACTTTTTTGCATTTCGACGAAGTAGAAGATATGTTAAATCAAATTGACACCTCTACGGAGTCGGGGTTGAGAGATCGGGCAATTATAGAGCTGTTGTATTCTGGTGGGCTACGGGTTTCCGAATTGGTTGGCCTGGATCGTGGGTCGATTAACCTAGAGAGACGAGAATTTATGGTAAGAGGCAAAGGCAGCAAAGATCGGCCAATCTTTATCAGTCAATCGGCGGCAGATCGTGTGCAAGATTATTTGGACGCACGGACCGATTCCCTGCCGGCGCTGTTTTTGAATAACTCGCGCAACACGCAGACGGTAGATACGTCGGGAGATTTTCGGAGAATTACGGCGCGCTCGGTGGAGAGAATTGTAGAAAAATACGCACGGCTGGCTGGTATTGCTAAACATGTGTCGCCACATACTTTAAGGCACTCTTTTGCGACGGATCTTTTGATGAATGGGGCAGATCTGAGGAGCGTACAGTCGATGTTAGGACATGCGGATATCTCCACTACGCAAATTTATACGCACGTAACGGACGCGCACCTTAAAGAGATTCATGAAAAATTTCACTCAGAGACGAAGTAAAAGCTAGTCCGTTTTGACGATGCCGGGATCATACAATCGCATAACGGTAGAGATGGTAGATGGGTTCGATTCTCCAGTGCCATACCAGCAGGTACGGATGTAAAAATCGTAGTAGGCGGCCGTGTCGCCTGAGCCAACAATGTTGGTAGTTTTCGGATCTTTGACAGCAATAATGTAAATGCCTTCGGCGCGGTAAAGATCTGAGTTTGAGTTAGTTGAGACCAAGTTATCATCATCCGTGTTACTCGTAGAAGTGCCAAAAATGAGATGTGGGTATGTAGAAGCTCGGGCAAGCTTATCCCCTGTAGATATAACCTCACTTGCATCCGTAAAATCTCCAAGCTTTTGAGTATTGATGATAAAACCGTAAGTTTTGGCTTCTTTGTTCCCTGAATCGTATAGCTCATCACAACTTTTGGGGGAATATTGGAGCAAGGATTCTTGTGCGGCTGTAATAGTATAAGGAGGGTTATTATTTATAGCTTTAGAAATAATTGTTTGCCACAATTGACCGAATTTGCTCTCTTCTGATTCTCGGCTAGTGATATAAGAAGTCTGGATAAAACGCAAGGCTTCGGCTTGAGCGTCGATTTCTTCGCGAGCAAGGGTAGTTTCGAGGGCAGTTTGAGCACTAGAAGTACCGCCGCTCATCACAGCTACTACAGCTACAGCCACCATGGAAAATATACCCACAGCCAACATTACTTCAATTAGAGTATCCCCTCTTTTTCCCACGCGTTTATTCATAAGCTTATTATATCATTCACCGCCCAAGAAAAGCAACCTCAAGGTGATATAATATAATTGGCAGCATAAAAGCACAATATTAATTATGATGCAACATCATATTCTTATTGGCCCATCTTGCCTTGCGGGGCTCAAGAGTCATGCTTCTTTCAAGAAGCTTACACCACGGGTAATTGTCTGATTTTACGGAATTTGGCAATTGTAAATGGCTCTCATACCCGTCTTATTATCAGCCGGTGGCCGCCGGCTTAAGTTGTGTCTTCGTCTATTCCGGCAACTGGAACGGTTCGTCGGCGAACAATCGTGGCAACAACGGGAACTATTGGTCCTCTACAGCCAACAATACGAACAACGCTTACAATCTGAACTTCAACAATGGCAACGTCAATCCGGGTACGAACAACAACAATAAGAACAACGGGAACTCCGTACGCTGTCTAGCTCCTGCTGAGTAGTAGTTCGGCGTATCGCCCTTCCTACCTTTCGCTCCCCGTTTAACAAACTTGCTGCCAAACCATGGACTATATATTATATTCCCAGCCGATTTCCTGAAAGGCTTCTTCTAACATTTTGGTACTTTTAAGATATTTTGCATGACCCAAATATGAGGCGATGCTGTTTTCATCCCGAATCCCCATCATGACTTCTCGACAAGCGATTTTGGTGTTTTTCTTTAATCTGCGCCCAGGCACAATGTGGTTGTTGTAAACTACTGCACCCAAAAACGGGATGCCTTTGCTAGATTCGGTTAACATACGTTTTTTGGGATGCAAGGTCAATTGTCTGAGTTTTAAGAATTCTTCAATTGCCCGAATATCTTTTTTGAGTTGTGGCAATTCTTCTTCACTGGCTACAATATAAAAATCATCTACATACCGGCCGTAATGTTTGTAGCCTAAGTCGTAAGTAACAAACCGATCTAATTGGTCTAAATATATGTTAGATAATAGCTGCGAAGTTAGATTGCCAATGACAATTCCCTTTCCGGCGGGTTGACCAAACAAGCTTTTGCTGGAAGGTAGCTCGTCCCATCCGCTGAGGCGACCTTTTTTGCGCACACCGTGAATGGGATCATCAAAAATTGTTTGGTACCACAAAAACCGCATTAATTCGTATTCCCTAGTGTCTTTTTTGCCAGCAAATTGTTGATCTAACCCCCAAATTGCTTGTTCGTATAGTCTTTGGCGCGGTAAAGACATAAAATACCCTTGGATGTCTAGTTTTGCAACGTAGGCTTTTTTGGCGTAATTATGTGAAACGGATCTGATATGGTAGTCGAGCCGACGTATACCAAACAAGGTGCCCTTCCCTACTCGACAAGAATAAGCGTCGGTGATAAATCTTTTGTCCCACCAGTCGTAAACTGTGTCAAAAATTAGGTGGTGCACCACCCGATCACGAAAAGTGGCAGCAAATATTTCACGAATTACCGGGTTATAAATAATATGAGCAGTGCTACGACTCGGACGGTAAGTTTTGGCTAAAATATCTTTGCGAAGTAATTTCAAGTTTTCGTCGGCGTTGAGCTCAAACATCTGTTCGTCCATGGTGGAGCGTTTGCCACCTCTTCTGGCTTCTAGGTATGCTATATATAAAGTAAGTTGTAGCCTATTTTCAAAATCCTTGAGCCATTCGATGGCATCTTGATCAAATCTGAGTTCTTTCAACTCGGTTTTCTCCAAGTCTTTTTGCGATGATGGTTTTGAGGTCTACTAGTGTTTCGCCGATGCGAGTGCGAGTAACTAGGTCAAAAAGGGCGTTCTCGTCGATGATGGCAAGAAGGGCGGTGATATCGTCTATCTGGCATAACATTTCATCACGGGCCGTGGCTCGGCTGAGGTGACCATTTGCCATCCGGAAGTAAATTTTGTTTAAATTCATTAGCGAATCCAGCATGGTATTACCAAAGGTTTCACGATAGGCGCCGTCCATTTTTTTGATTTTGGGGGGTAAAATTTGAGACAGCTGCCTGATGAGGCCATAAAGATCAGGGAGATTTTCTTTGGGCGTAACCATTTTTTTGACTTTGGCTTGGTCGGTCTGTTCGCGTTGGCGCATTTCGTTGATTTCTTTGGTGCTATATGACCGTTCTAGATCGACGATAATAATGCCGTAATCTATCCGTTTGGCGACAAGACCGATAGTGGCGACGTCTTCGATGAATTTTTCACCCCAGTGCACAGACACTATGCCGTGTTTAAACCGGTGGCGCAAATCGTTGTCGTTACGAATAACTGGTTTCTTTTTGAGTCTCGGGCCAATGACGTACTTATAGAACAAGGCTGATTGCCCGCCCATTTTGTACCACTCATCGGTGATGCCAGCTAAAGATGGGAACAATATAAGGCGAGAGTTATTTTTGTCCTCTAGGGTGAGGGCGATAACTTTGCCATTATAATAATCTCGGTGACGATCTTTATCTAGTTTGTCGCGCTCGTCTAGTTCTTTGCCGGATTGAGCTTCGACCAAGATGCCTTTGAGAATGCTAGTGGTAAATTCTTCACTGCCTTTGGCGATAGTTTGCTTATTCTTGGAACTGGTTTTGGGGTGAGATTGACTATTTTTTAAGTAACGGGAGCAGAAATTTTGAATAGTTTCTATGTTTTTTGTGCTAGGAGTAACCCTACCGTTGAGCCAAAAGCCTAAAGTTTTGGCGGATACGCCTAGCTTGCTGGCCGTATCAGCTTGCGACCATCCGGCACTTTGCATGATCTTTTTCAGGGTGTCTAATGCGACATTTGTCTCATTTGCCATTGCTGATATTGTAGCACACCTATTTTTGGCGAAAAAGTAGTTATGTTTATTTGACAGTCTTCTGATTTCTGGCGCTATGGCGCCAGAAATCTAGGCAAAAAAGGAACCTCCATTTCCGCCTAGATGCCTTGCATCTAGGGGAAACGAAAGTTCCTTTTTTGCATTCCCGGGGCTAAGGTAGGAAGGGCGATACGCCGAACTAGTTGGCTGTAGAGGACCAATAGTACCCGTAGTAGCCACGATTGTACGCCGACGAACCGTACCAGTAGCCGGAATAGACGAAGTTATTTGGGAAGGAGCGCCAGTTATTGGAGTCTGTGGAGGAAGTGTTACCGCCCATTTGTTGGTTAAGGTAGTAGAAGCCTCCGTTGGTGTTACCTTTGTTGTTACCTTCACTGCCATCTCCACTACCACCATATGGGAGTTGCCAGCCAGCTGGGCAGAGATCACCTTCTACGGTGACATTAGAGTCAGTTTCTTGTTTACCGTTACCTGCTGTGGCGGAGTACCAGTTGTAGTTATTACCATAAGAGTACCATTGGGCATTATCACCACTTGCATTATAGCTAGCTGTAAGATCGGTGTTTCCTAGATCGGAGTTATTAGTGTTAATGATGGACTGATCATAACAAGCTGCTTGGTCCCAATCCGTGCACCAGTTATTAGATGAAGCAGATAGGCGGTTAGAAGTGGTTTGTGCAGAATAATCATTGGTGAGAGGAAGAGATGGGTGGTTAGTGTTAGTAGTGGATAGTTCTTGAGTAGTTGGGGTATCACCTTCAGCCACTGAGTTATCTAGTCTTAAGTTTTCAGTCATCCAGCAGTTGCCATCGGCTAGTTTAGCAATGGTGTAGACTTCACCATCACGGGAATCAGTGAGAGCAGTGATAGTGTTTTTACCTACTGTGAGGACACCGTCTTCATAGGTGGTAGCAGTCATAGCACTACAGCCAGTCCAGTTTTGGAGATAGACAGGATCATTGCCGTTCATTTCAGCTGGGGCCCAGACAGCGTAGAGGGTGGAAGTATTGGTGGTGCTGTCTATTCCTTTTACTATAGTACCGTCCACAATAATAGTTTGGTTAGGACCATAGATCTTTGGATCGTTAGATTCATCATTATCTGTGAGGTGGGTCCAAGCATCATTGTCTGCACTCCAACCTACGAAGCCATAGCCAGTCTTTTTGTAATTAGGAGCGTAAAGGCTAGCGGTATCACCAAGTAGGACATCGGAATGGCTTAAGGTTTCAGTTTGTTCACTCTCGGTGGATTCCATGCTACCGGTAGCACCATTGCCGTTGTAGCTAATGTTAAATGGAGTAGTAGAGCGCCAGATGGCATAGAGAGTGATGTTGCCACCTTCGCTAATGGTGAAAGTGTTAGGGTTTAAGAGATCGTTTACCGTAGTGTATGTAGCAGCACCAGCATTTGGATCCGTGCTCCAACCAAGGAATTCATAGTCTTCAGTTTCAGTGGTGGCTGGAGTTTCGTATTCGCCAGAAAAGATCTCATTATTGTTATAACCTGTGATTTTGGCGTAATAACCGTAGCCAGAGCTACAACCTCTTGAACTACCGCCAGCACCAACATGGTAGGCCAACGTGAGACTATCTCCATCTATATTAGTCTCTAAACTTTCATTAGTGGCATACATGCCAAAAACGTATTTACCTGTAGTATTACCGAAAACTTTCACGCCTTCAGAATAATTATCTGCAGCCGTGTAGTTGGGTTTTTCGCCAATCCAAAAGCTAAAATAAGCATCATCATTTTCGCTTACACCACAGCTATCGCTGCCAGTCTTCACGAGGTCTAAGTAAATATTTTGCATATTGGCAAACTTATAGACAAATGTTTCACTCGTGTTTATCGGGTACATACGGTTATTCTGGTCTATAACTTCCCCTGCGTCATTTAAGTTAGTGGTATGTGAGTACATAGTTTCGCCTAAGCTTCCCGCCACATACTTCACCACATTAGTGGTCTGCTCTTCATCACCATCAAAGTATAGACCATTCCCATCAAAGGTTACAGTAGCTACAGCATTCTCTTCTGCACTATAATCTACTGTAGCACCAGTATAGGTACCATAAGGAAGGTCAGATTCTGGAAGAGAGTAGAAGATTTCATTGTCTTTAGCTTCTGGTTCTTCAGTAGCTAAGCCCCAAGTGTTATCAGAAAGAGCAGAAGTGGCTGCTTCTTCTGATAGAGTAATCATAGAGATGGTTTTATCGGTTTCAGTAGAAGAAAGAGTAGTGTCTTCAGCGTGAGCTTTGAGTGTATAGCCAGCTTGTGTAGCTTCTGCTACAGTGAGGGTGACTGGTGCTACAGCGAAGACTGGTTCATCAGCTAGTTCTACGTCTAGGACTACGTCGGAGACGGTAAGATCTAGGCTAGTATTGGTACCCCCCCCTCGGCAGCATTAGCAGTGCCTAGGTTGGAGTGGTGCTTAAGACCTGCAAAGGTGAAAGCAGAAGTGAGAAGAGCAATGATGGAAAGACCAATGGTAAATTGCTTTTTCGCTTGCTTTAGTTTGAAGGCTTTAATACTACTAGTGAATCTAGGTAGTTTGTGATGTTTGCGGTAGTAGTAGGCTAGACTGATGATACTAGCTACTAGGATGAATGATACTATGCTGATAGTGGCAATAGTGCCGCCATCTAGACCTTGGCTGAATAGACCTGTGTTAGGAGTAACAGGACTGCCAGGTTCTACTATGTTTATTATGATATTGCTATCGCTCATAAAC
>NZ_PRLM01000006.1 GCF_004138395.1 Candidatus Nanosyncoccus alces
TTAAGCGCTAAGTATTCTCCGTATGACGAGTCTTTCAAAACCTCAGAAGCCATTATGCGTTTCTTGGCTTCCTCGCGTGGCATGGCGAAGATTTTGCGCAGATGATAACGCGGAGATTGCTTTGGATTAAAGTTGCCGTCGGCGGTGATATCGTAGATATTTTCCGGGTGCTTATCGAAGCCATTTTGCGGTTTGCCTCCGGCAGCAAATCTTCCCCTGTTATCGCGCTTAATCACCGATTGTGTACAATCGGTGGATTTTTTAGTCTTTTTTGCCATTTTTAGCCTCCACTTTTGGCGTAAATTCTTGCCAGCCCTCGTCACTTTCGTCCGGGCCAATTTTATTGATGTAGCGGAAGTAGCGCTTGCGAATTACGTCGCAGAATTTTGGATCTAGCTCCATGCCGTAGCAGATTCGACCTGTCTGCTCGGCGGCGATTATGGAACTTCCGCTTCCGGTAAAGAGGTCAAGCACGATCTGGTTTGGTCTTGAACTATTCATCATCGCGTTCGCGCCGAGCGTGACCGGCTTCTGAGTAGGATGAACATAGGTCGTTACCTTATCGCGGTCAAAATCCCAGACTGTTGACTCGTTGCGGAAGTTTTCAAGCATCTTTACGAGATCTTCTTTCTTCATTTCGTTCAGATCTCGGCGCTTAAGACCGAGAACGGTCTTTTTGTCGCGTCCGCCATACCACTTCGCGTGATGGTCTTTACGCCAGAGGTACATACAAGCTTCGTGCGCGTAGTGATAGTCGTAGCGACCGAGCGTCATACCCTTATTCCAGATGAGTTCCTCTTTGTAGACGAATCCTACATCCTCGAGCGCCTTTCTGAACTCGATGTGATTGCTGCTCGCGAACCAGCAATAGACCGCCGCTTCTGGCGATACGAAGCCCTCGGCGGCAGAGAATGCGTCATATAGAAAATCGTAGAGAACATTATCTTTGAGGTCGTCATTCTTGATGGAGCCACATTTTTTACTCGTATAGTTCACACCATAAGGCGGATCGGTGTAGAGCAGACTAGCTATCTGGCCGTTCATGAGTTTGGTGACATCTTCAAGTTTTGTAGAATCGCCACACATCAGTCGGTGTTCGCCGAGTTGATAGACCTCGCCGTATTTACTAATCGGCTCATTTTCTTCATCTAACTCCGGTGCGATATCTTCCTCGATCTCTTTTTCCGACTCATCTAGCTCAATATCTAAACCCCAGTCGGAGAGGTCGACATCTCCCCATTCTTCGGCCAGCTTGTCCATATCCCACTCGCCATTATTGACGTTATCGCGAATGACGATTTCTCGCTCGCGTTCTTCGGTCAGGCCTTTCAAAAGATAAGTTGGCACTTCTTTTAGGCCTAGAACTTTTGCAGCATCATATCGTTGATTACCGGCAAGGATTACAAGTTCGCCGGTACGATCGGAGAGAAGAAGTGGCCGCGCTTCGAAGTAGTCCGGATTATCTTTGATGGACTTTACAAGAATCTGAAAATCCTCGCTACTGATTTTGCGCGGATTATTTTCTAATTTTCTTAAATCTTCGAGCTTTCGATATTCCATTGATATCCTTTCCGTCCTGAACTCGGACTTTATATTCTTTACCGTAAACATTTATTTCGGCTTCGCCGTCTTTAACCTTTTTTGTCACGTCGATAGCCTGTTTGTGGATATGAACGACTACTTGGCCGTCGTTATCTGATTTTGCGTTGATGATTTCTATCATAAGATCTCCTTTCTTGATATTTCCGACTAGATTCTTCGAGAATCTCAATTAAGTCGGCGATGGTTTCCGGTGGGAACTTCCCACGATATCCAACAAACTGCATCTCAAATCGTTTCCGGAAGCCATCTTCGGCTTCATCGGTGACGATTCCAACTTCGATTGCAATTCGGTTTAGTGGCAGATAGAAAAGGTACAACCTTTTACCGCGTACTCGCGCCCAGAAGTCTTTATTTAGCCCTCGGTCGACTAAAATATCGTCTAGCGCATACATGGTTTGCTCTAGAACTTCTAGATACCGATACTTGGTTATGTATCTACCTTTACGGGTAGCAAAGCGGTCACAAACGACACGCGTGGTCGTCAGCGTCTCTAGCTCCCGGAGTGAAATGTTTTTCATTCCGTATTCCTTGTTTAGTTGATAAAAAAAGAGGCTCGTTATGAGCCGCAATTGATTACTTTATATTATACCATAAATGTTATAATTAGAGTAATGATGCGTAATACGATAATTAGCTACGTTCAAAAAGGCGCTTACTTTGATGACGATGTTAATATTGAGATATCAATTCATGACGGCACTAGTGACGAGCTATTATTAATTATTCCTGGCGTGGATGGTTCTTTGGATGGATACAAGAATAAATACCTACAAATTGCAGAAAATACCAATCTGAACTATGGCGCTACTGTAATTCGAATGAGTAATCCATACAACCTAGGAGGATACCACCTCAGAAATTTATTTGAGGTGTTAGACTTTGTCGAGAAGAATTATGATATGACTCAAAAACGCTTGCATGTCTTAGGCCATTCGCTTGGCGCTTATATGATAGGCTCTGTTGCTTCTATGTATGATTATATTGACAAGATCTTACTCATAAATCCGGCTACTTTACTTGACCTCAATGATTATAAAAGCTTAAAGTTACGCCCAAAAGACTCAAACATTATTTTGATTGGGGAAAAAGATCCCTCCGTGGAACATATAGAATTATTTAAGGATTTGGGTACTGTAAATATTCAGCGAGGAGCAGATCACCATTTCTCCGGTTCATCGTTTGAAGATTTTCTTGAGGCCACGTCAAAATATATTTTCAAAAATGTGATATAATAACCATAAGCAATAAGTTCATGTGTACCCTTATTGCTCCAGATTGCGGCTCTATATGCCGATTTTTTATTGGCCAACTAAATCTAGGAGCAAAATGTGACATCGGAAAACGATCTTGAAGTCAAAGTCGCTAAACTCGAGACGAAGATGGATACGATTATCGATACCGTCGCGCTTATCAATCGCAAGTTCGACGAAATTATGGACGATCGTGTTACTCGTAGGGAGCTAGACGAATTTAAGGCCGAAGTTAAGCGCAGTCTACTAACGCGAACGCTTCTCACTACGGCTCTAACTTGTATAATTACCGCGCTTATCAGTTATGTGATCGCGGATCTACTTAATTAAGGAGTATTTATGCTAAAAGGAATTGACATTTCGCATTGGCAAGCGAATCTCGATATCGCCTCTACTGGCGCACAATTCGTTATTTGTAAGGCTACTCAGGGGACGACTTTTGTCGATCCATCCTGCGACCGGCATTACCAAATCGCAAAAAGGCTAGGACTGAAACTCGGTGTCTACCACTACGCTTCGGGTGGTGATCCTATTGCCGAGGCTGATTTCTTTGTCCGTAATATCAAAGGATATATCGGCGAGGCTATCCTCATTCTTGACTGGGAGAAGAATCAGAATGGCCGATATCACGAGCACGCTTCTTGGTGCTTGAAGTTCTTGAACCACGTTAAGGAATTAACTGGAGTGAAGCCTCTCGTTTATATGAGCGCCAGTGTTATCAAGGCTGCAGACTGGTCATCTGTCGTAAATGGTGATTATGGCCTTTGGGTAGCCGGTTATCCAGACAATCGTGATAGTTGGGATATTCCTCAATTCATCTGGGATGTTTCGCCTTGGAAGTTCTACGCTATTTGGCAATACACTAGCTCTGGTGGTCGTTTGGATCGCGATGTCTTTATGGGTGACGCGGCGGCTTGGGATAAGTATGCCAACCCATCTGGCAACCCGGCTCCATCACCAGCGCCTACTCCGGCTCCAGCTAGAAAATCCAACGAAGATTTGGCTACTGAAGTCATTCGTGGCGACTGGGGGAATGGTCAGGAACGCAAGGATCGTCTAACCGCGGCCGGATATGATTACGGCGCTGTTCAAAATATCGTTAACCAGAGGCTTGCCGGTTCTTCAGGCGCCTCAACTGCCGAAAACTGTTCCGCGGTCTATTATACCGTCCAAAAAGGCGACACGCTTTGGGGAATCGCCCAGAAGTATGGAACGACCTATCAGGAGATTGCGAGGCTTTCCGGTATTCCTGATCCTAACAAAATCTATCCGGGCCAGAAAGTGAGGGTGAAATAATGTTACCAGATAAGGTATATGAAGCCCTGCGTTGGCTTGTGGCCGTTTTCATGCCGGCACTCGGTGTATTCTTTGCTACGCTCGCTGAGGCTTGGCATTGGAATTTGCCGACTGAAGCTATACTTACGACTCTGTCGGCCGTAGAGCTCTTTCTAGGCGCTATTTTCGGCATTTCCAAGGTAGTTTATGACCGAAAAGAAAACCCCGAAAAAGACTTGTAAAAATCTCAAATTAAGGTTAAATACAAACACCTGCGAGGATCCGGCCGCGATTTGTGGAACCGGTCGAGCAGGCCGCTCCTCTCGATGCGGTATCGCGGCCTCGCAGGTTATAGATTAACTAAGGAGAATTATGGAAATACAAGTTAAAAAAGTGCAGGATCTACCAGATCCGCTAAATATTACCAAGACCGATGAGTTCTTCGAGGCGCTCGAGAACGATGAGGTAGAGTTTTAGGAGGACTATGGAAAATAATCAGAAAACTGCCATCCAAGAGATGGATGAAACAATTAAGCGCCGCAACGACGAAAAGCTCGACGAGGCGGTTAAGCTCGTCAATGATGCTATTGTGGCCGAGTATAAACACCTAGAGGAGATCGCCAAGACCGAAGAAAGCGATCCTATTATGATTGAGGGTGAAACTACCACCGGCTACGACTGTCACATAATGGTTGATCCGAAAGATGTCGCAAAGATTGCCTTGGAGTATAACTATCCAGTTTGGCATATTCTACAGCAGGATTACCCTGATGGTATGTGGGAAGACTTAGGTCGAAAGTTCGGGCTGGCGACTGTCTATTCGATTATTGATTTATAAGGAGAAGTTATGAGCTATATTGGAATCTGCGAATATGTGATCGGGATTATTCATGACAAAGACATCTGGTATTATGTCGGCGAGAAAGATGCGAATGGAAAGCGTCTGCGCACGGACGAGCGATACTCGTCGTTCTTGGTTGACGCGAGGCGCTATGACGATTTGGATGTTTTACGATGGGAACTTGAGAGGCTTCCAAAAACTCTTACTTATAAAATTCTGGAAATTCAGCGATGCCCAAAATGCAAGAAAGAGTTCACAGAATATCCGGCGCTCTCTCGTGAAGATAACGAGACCGAGATTTGCCCAGAATGTGGAGTTAAGGAGGCAATGGATGTATATCTAAAAAATCAATGATAGTTATTACTGTGAAATTAATCATTCTATGGTATAATAATAATAAGTTAATATTTTGTGGAGGAATATGGAAGCTAAACGCACAATTCGTGTAGCGAGTCTGTTTGCCGGTATTGGTGGTATTTGCCAAGGCTTTCTTGATTCGAAAAATAAAAAAGCAAAGTACGAGATAGCATGGGCTAATGAAATAGATCCTTACGCCTGTGAAACTTATAGAAAGAACTTCTCTCACCCATTAATTGAGGGGGATATCAACTTCGTTCTTCATCCAGAAAATAGTGATGACATCGAAAAATATACAGAGCTACACGAACAGGCTTTATCTGAACCTATAGATGTTATTAATGGCGGTTTTCCTTGCCAGGCATTTAGTATCGCTGGCGAAAGAAAAGGCTTCGATGACGAGCGTGGCAACTTATTTATGTCATTCATCGATTTAATTAACCAACTTGATGAAAAATTCCATAAAAAGCCAAGGGTACTATTTTTAGAGAATGTGAAGAATCTTAAAGCGCATGATCATGGAAGAACCTATAAGGTAATTAAATCTAAACTAGAAGATTGCGGATACACCGTCAAAGAAGCGGTGCTCAATACTATGTCCTATTCTGAGCTTCCGCAAAACAGAGAACGAATTTATATTATGTGTTTTCTTAATAAAGATGATGCAGACAAATTTACTCTATATGATAATTTAGATAAGTTCAAAAGGACTTTTGATGCAACTGAAAGGGCAACGCAGATCAAAAACATCATCGATTATTCTGTTGATGATCCAAAATATTTTTATACAAAAGAAAAATACCCTCACTATTTTATGACCGAAGAAGAATTCGCCAAGAATGGAAGTAAGGATGGAATTCGCATTAATCTCGAAGAAGATATTACTGAGATGTATCAATTCTACCAACTGCGTCGCGGTCAATATGTAAGAAAGAATCAAAGTAACGTCTGTCCAACATTAACTGCGAATATGGGGACCGGCGGACACAACGTTCCTCTTATTCTAACACCAAATGGTATACGCAAGCTTACTCCAGAAGAAACATTTAGGCTTCAAGGTCTACCGGCTGGTCGTGGGTATGTATTCCCGACATCCTTTAATGGAACTAAAACTTATGGAAACAGTCATCTTTACAAGCAAGCTGGAAATGCAGTCTCTGTTCCTGTTATTAAAATGATCGCAGAACAAATTTTGGACATCATAAAATAGTCACTAGTTTACAATAGCGAAACTTTTTTAACTGGCTGAAGCCCTTTTGCGTTAATTATTCTGCTTTTAATAGAGAAGCGCGGTCTGCGCCCTTGAGCTTGTTGGTCTGCAAATGTTTCGTTTTTCGCTTGATTCAGGACTAAGCCGTAGACATCTTCTGAGTCTATCTTGTAAAACCATACATTTCCATCGACATAGCCATTCGGAGCAAAATCAGCATAATATAGTAGATCCCACGTTGAAGTTGGACCGAATGATGTGCAGTCATTTGGAATCGAGGCCGATTTGACTTGTACTCCCTCGCCAGTATCTTTAATGACGCAGTCATAGGAATGCGCTCCGGGTTCAGCATTAGTACGTACGGCATTAAATGCCAAACAAAAAAGTGCTTCACTAAAAACATCTGGGACGTTCAAACTCCTGCCTTTCAATGCATTCAGGTCAGAATTCATATTTTGCCATTTTTTGAAAATATCTTTTAGTTTTAGAAAGTCATTATCGTCAAATTCGTCACCAGAGACGACGATGCCATTTTTTAATTTTACTTTTACTGTTCTCATTTTTTAGCTCCTTTCGATTATTTTATTTAATTCATTCATTAGTTCACATTCTGCGTCTGGAATAAATTTAACAAGCTCTTTCTGTAAGAAATATTCACTACCGCCACCTCTTTCGAGAATAGCGAAGTCTACTTTGTAGTATTTGCCTTTTTCTAACTTCGTATTATTCAGCATATTATCTTCTTCGGAAAAAAGATACATGGAATTTCTAGATTTTTTAACGACTGAAATCTTATCCGGATTATCTGCGTAAAAATCGAGTGATTTGTAGTGGACTTTATTTCCGGTTTTTATGTAATACGGGATGCCATTATCATCTATATTGTCGAACCAGTTTTTATTAAAACGATACAATCCCCAAGACATTTTACTGCAATATTTTGATAAGGGTGATATCTCGTCGTTTTTTATGCCTCTGACCGATTCTCTCTCTTCAATATTTTTAATATTTTGAATCCCAACTTTCTCATCACAAAAAGTTGAACATTTCATAAAATCTGAGGCTTTTGCTATTTTTATAAGCTGAATCGTACCAAGTTCATCCCCAGGATCGTGCACTTTTACCGGTTCGCCCAGTAAGCCATTTTCGTTAGAAATAACAAAGCTTTCATTATTCATTGTCATTTCTTTGTAAATTTCCTCAGAGTACATTTCTGGGATAAAATATGGCAAAAGGTAGTCTATTCTGAGGTCGTTTTCAACCATAATGAGGTATTTATCGTCATAACCTTGATTTCTCAAAGAGACCATTTTCTGTTTTTGTTTTTTAAATGTTTTTATCTCAATCTGTGGCATTCCGGACACTGCAGTCCACTTTTCATCAAAAATGGAAAAAGGTATTACTTTTTTATCTACCTTAATTCCGATTAAATCTGGAGCAATACCTGCTTTTCGAGGATCATATGAATAAAAATCAGAAATTGGTTCGACTATTTTATCCGTTTTTAGTTCCGGAAACATAATCTTTTCAAACACAATCCTTTCCGGAAAAGTATTGATCCATCTATCAAAAATTCCGCCCATCAAGTCACCTTTGGAGCTTAATGATCCGGCCATTGACGAGCCTTTTTGTTTCTGAATAATACCTAAAACAAAATAAATAGTTTTAAGTATATCTGTTTTTCTGACTGTTATGATCTTGTTCATAATGTAGCCCTTGCTATCTATTAACATTATATCATAATCTCCTAAAAATTGAAATAGATGCCAAAATATGTTATGATATATGTATGTCATTCTATGACATATTTGATAGCATCCTAGGCAATACGATCGTGGATCGAATTCGTTGACTTATAATTATACTTAAGTTATAATTAGTATTAACGATATTGCGTATAATTCGGCTCCGCCTTAGGAGCCAAAGCTCCTATGACGAAAAATAGGAGCTTTTTTAGGACTTCCAGCAATTCTTCTCCGGAAAGGAATTGCGCACTAATATTAACTAATCTCTCGTGGAGGTACGAGTGCGTGTATTTTTGCGAGATTCTTCAGGAGCGGTAATTATGAACAGTCCAAGCCTCAATGACATTGTCAATGAATATTCCTCTAAGAGGAATAACAATGACAATGTACAAAGACCAAAAACGCGTGATCAAATAGAGCGTGCTGATAGAATTGCGGATACGGTGTGTCGCAAGATTGGTAGCACTGGTGCGCGAGCGTTCTATTGTAAGGCCGCCTATGAGCTATCAGAAGATCAAATCTATAGTTGTGTCGAAATAGCCCTAAAAGGTCGTTGCCCGGTCAAATATCTGTCTTGGTTACTATCTCATCAATTAAGAACTAACGCTAGACGCAGTTAGTTTGAGAAACTGGCTTCGCCTAGCAGAAAGGTGAATAATGAAGTCAGATATTTCATTAACTGAGGCTTTCGAGCTATTTCGGGTGGAGCAAATCGTCTACAAAAACCAGTCAGATCGCACCGAGGAAATGCATGGTCTGGCACTTAAGCAACTTCTCGAGTTCTTCGGAGAAGATATCATGATGTCGGAATTAACATTCGACAAAATTCGTAAATGGAAAGATTGGCTTTCTAAGAATAAAAAGCCAAATACCGTTCGCGGATATATTATTAAATTAAGAGTTGTCGTTAAGTATTGCCAACTAAAGGGTTACCCGGTCATCAATCATGAGTTAATCGGGATTCCTAAGCGAGACGCAACGGTTGTCGATTTCCTTGAAGTTGATGAGGTAAAAAAGTTGATCGAGGCGTCGTTCAAAAAATCGGCAGGGTATTCGCGTTTTAAAAGATATAGAAATAGAGCAATACTTTCGCTCTTATTCAGTTCCGGGATCCGTAACGGAGAATTATGCGCAATCAATGCTTGTCAGATTAAGCCCGGGGATAATACCTTTACGATTATCGGGAAAGGTAATAAGGCCAGGCTTTGTTTTATGGATGATGAAACCCATAAATACATTGACGAGTATATGGCGCTAAGAAACGATAATTCGCCGGCTCTCTTTATCTCTGAACAGAATAAGGGCGCTAGGATCTCAAACGAGGTGGTACAAATGGTAGTGAAAAACTGCGCTGAAAAGGCAGGATTACGTAAATCTGTTCATCCACATACCTTGCGTCATTCTTTTGCTACCGATCTACTCCGTAATAACACTAATGTGGTTTACGTTAAGGAATTTCTTGGTCATGAGAGCATCCAAACCACGATGGCTTATACCCATGTCGTAGATGAGGATTTACGCGCGATTCATATGTCAAAGCATACGACCGTCGCAGTGGCATAGTTGATCATAAAAATCAGCCAAAAAGTGGGCTGATTTTTCATTGTTTTTGAATAATTTTCCGACTTTTATGTTATAATAGATATCGGAAGTTTAACAAAAGGGTTCGTAGTTTACAGGTGCGAGCCTTAAGCTTTCGGTAAAAGATAACAAATCATTTTTCAGCTACAAACTGGAATCTCTAGTGGAGGCTAAACCATGAGTCGTTTATCTCGCACCTTACCTTGTAGAACTAGCAACCAGCTAGGCACTATCATGGTAAGGATGAGGTCACCGGTTCAAACCCGGTTCGCGGCTCCATTTTTTCTGTCGAAATTTGCTATTCTGGCAAAAATTCCCGGCTGTGGTGGCCGGGAATTTCATATAAAGAATTTATTTTTTGAGGGCCTTCTTGTCGTACTTGGATTTGCCGAAGCCAAGAATTAGCCAGAATAGATTTGGTAGAAAAATTAGACCAATAGTATAGCCGATGCCATGGCCGAAGACCTTCGATGTGCGATAGGCGTAAACGATGCCGGTCCAGATAGCAATTACTGCCTCGATGAGCATAGTGGCAATCACGATGGCCGGGACTTCGGAGATGCTGGTGGTTTGTACTTCGACTCCGCTCATATAATAAAAATTAGCAGAATTATTAATGCTGGCAACGATAGATCCGACAACGCTGAGACCTAAGATCCACCAGAACCAGTTCTTCATATTGACGATCTTAAACATGATGTAGGTGTTGTATATAGGGATGAGTGCTTTCCAGCCTGGCTCGCCAGCCTTTTTGAAAATTCGCCAGCTAGCGATGACGAACAAAATAAATAGTATTAGGCCAAGTGCAACAATCATGCCGAGTGTTGCACCAGCTACTCCGCCAATGACGGCAGCGTCGGTGACAGTGAGGTTGTTAGTTCCCATAAGACTCCTTATTATGTATTGAATATATTATAACATGAAGTTTATGTTTAATGTGATAAAATTAGAGCAAGGAGAATTATGAAAAAGACTACGAAAAAATCTACAAAGAAAAAAGGTGCATGCGAGTTTAACTTAGATAGGTTCAAAAACATGGTAATTGTGGCATTGGTGGCGGTAATCATAGGTATAACTTCGGCATTCGTGTGGAATATGACAGAAATGAAAAGTAAGATGATGACAGCAGAGCAACAAACTTATTTGACGGTGTTTGATGAACTGGCGAAGAATTTTGTGCAGAATTTGGATATTAGTTCGCATGGCAAGACGGTAGCAAGAATGACGGATTATGGGGTATCAGATGAGGACGGGGCGTTTTATATCGCGTTTGATTTTGTAGTGGTGGATGATGGTGGTGAAATAGTGGATGAGGCTAGAAGTGGTAAGGTGTATTTCTGGTATGATGCGGAAAGGAATAATTATTCGTACGCATTTTCTTACGATTAATATATAATGTATTACACTATATGTTAGTGGTGATGATGGTTGAGTTTTGGGAAAATTAGCCCTAGACCAAATTGAATGATAATAATAGAGATAATAATGCTAACGTAGGCTTCGATATCTACGTGCCAGATGAGATAAATGATAGCGGAGATTAACACGGCGGCGCTGATGATGCTGTCGTTTAGAGTTTCTACACTGCTGGCGACGAGAGTATTAGATTTTACTTTTTTGCCGGTATGCTTTAAATATCGGCTAAGTAGAAGTTTGGCGATAATACTGCCAATGAGTACAATGATAACAGGAACAGAATATTCAACTTCCTCGGGATCGATAATTTTTTCGATACTCTCAATGAGGATATGAATGCCCACGATAATGATAATGATGGCAATAAGTAATGCGCCGATATGCTCGATCTCTTCATGGGATTTATGAAATTTTTTGCTGGTGCCAAGTTTTTCGCTAATTATAACAATAATACCAGAGGCGGTATCGATTAGCCCGTGGATGGCATCGGACATGATAGCAAGGGAGTTGGAAATAAGCCCTACAATGACTTTGAAAACCGCAAGCGATAAATTCACAAAAATGGCAATTGAGCCGGCCTTAATGACGGTGTGGTTGTGGGTGGTTTCTGGTTTTGTCATATGCTATGATTTTAGCATGAATTTGGTATAATAGAGAGATAAGAAAAGGAGGAAAATGTTTAGTTTGAAAGGAAGGGTAGCAGTAGTATCGGGAGCGTCTTCTGGTTTGGGCCAGCAAATGGCTTTGGCGTTTGCGCGACAAGGAGCATCGCTTGTGATATTGGCGCGACGGATAGAGAGATTAGAGGAGTTCAAACCGAAATTGATTAAAGCTGGGGCAGAGAAAGTGCTAGCGCTAAAATGTGATGTAACATCTACAGAAGATATTGACGCAGCAGCTGAGGCGGCGGAAAAAGAGTTTGGAAAAGTAGATATTCTATTAAACTGTGCTGGATCTTCTAAGGACAAAGGTGTGGTAGAGATGACCGACGAAGAGTGGGACTTTACTATTGCTACAGACGAAACTTCGGTGTTTAAGATGACGCGAGCTTTTGCGAAGATTATGCAGAAGAATAAATACGGGCGGATTATCAACATTGCGTCGATGTATGGTTTGGTGGGGAATACTGAGATCCATACGGTGGCTTATCATACTTCTAAGGGTGCAGTGGTAAACTTTACGCGTGCAGTGGCGGCGGAGCTGGCGACAGATGGTATTACCTGTAATGCAATTTGCCCGGGGTATTTTTATACGGAGCTTACTACTGCAGTGTTAGATACCGATAGGTTTCAGGAATTTGCTAAGACAATGGTGCCGATGCAACGCTACGGTAAGCCAGGAGAGCTAGACGCGGCGGTGGTGTTCTTGGCGTCGGAAGAAGCCTCTTATGTAACTGGTGTCGTATTGCCAGTCGACGGTGGATATACCTGTATTTAATTTATAGAAAGGAGAAAACATGAAAACCAAATATGATGGAACTAAAACTAAAGAGAACTTAGAGAAAGCTTTTGCCGGCGAGAGCCAAGCGCGTAATAAGTATGATTATTTTGCGTCAAAGGCGAAGAAAGATGGTTTTGAACAAATTGCGGCCATATTCGCTGAGACTGCACTAAATGAAAAAGAGCACGCTAAGATGTGGTATAAAGAGCTTCACGGTGGCGCGGTAGAAGATACTGAGATTAATTTGGAGGCAGCGGCGGATGGTGAAAACTACGAGTGGACGGATATGTATGCTGGATTTGCTGAGACGGCGCGCGAAGAGGGATTTCCGGAATTAGCAGAGAAATTTGAAGGTGTAGCGAAGATTGAGAAGTCGCACGAAGAACGTTATCGTAAACTGCTGGCTAATGTAAAAGATAAAAAGGTTTTCTCGAAAGACGGTGATGTGATTTGGGTATGCCGCAACTGTGGGCATATTGTGATTGGTAAAGATGCGCCGGAAGTTTGCCCGGTTTGCAATCACCCACAATCGTATTTTGAGATAAAACCAGAAAATTATTAAAAAATGGCCCTACGGGGCTATTTTTTTGTGGAGCCGACTGTCGGGTTTGAACCGACGACCTGCCGCTTACAAGGCGGCTGCTCTACCAACTGAGCTAAGTCGGCATGACGATATTATAACACACTTTTATGATATAATGAAGCCATGGATATAGTGTTAATGGTTTTGGGGGTAATAATTATTGGTTTGTTGCTGGTGTTGATTTTTAGGAAGGCAGCACAGCCAGAAAAATCGGCGGATTTTAAGGCGATGGAAGAGCGACTAATTCGTGTAGAGGGCGAAGTGGGAAAAATAAATCCGGCAATAGATCGTAATTTTCGTGAAAATCGTAAGGAGATTAACGAAAATTTGGAGCGGATGCAAAATAGTAATGCTAAGAGCATAGAACAGCTTCGTACTGGTAATGAGAAAAAGCTGGAAGAGATGCGCGAGACGGTAGATGAGAAATTAAAGGCGAGTGTGGAAAAGAGGTTCAATGAAAGTTTTAAATCTATTTCTACACAGCTCACGCAAGTGTACCAAGGTTTGGGCGAGATGAGAAATTTAGCTACCGGTGTAGGAGATTTGAAAAAAGTGATGGAAGGCGTGAAAACGCGAGGGATTTATGGTGAAGTGCAACTAGGTGCGATTATTGAGGACATTTTGAATAAAGCGCAATATGAGGAAAATATTGCCACTAAAAAAGGTAGCGCAGATAGGGTGGAATTTGCGATAAAGATGCCAGGTAAAGATGGCGAAAGTACGATTTATTTGCCGATAGATAGTAAGTTCCCGGTGGAAAATTATTCTAGGCTTTTAGCAGCTTATGACAATGGCGACAAGACAGAAATTGAAAAATATTCTAAAGCTTTAGCCGCAGACGTGAAAGAGCAGGCGAAGAAGATTTCTGCTAAGTACCTGGACCCGCCAATGACGACGGACTTTGGGATGATGTTCGTACCAACAGAGAGCTTGTACGCGGAGATTCTGAGAATACCGGGGTTGAGTGATGAAGTACGACAAAAATACCATGTGTCTATAACTAGCCCGTCTACTTTGCCGGTGGCGTTAAATGGACTTTTGATGGGTTTCAAGACAGTGGCGATAGAGAAGCGTTCGGCTGAAGTGTGGCAAACACTTGGCGCGGTGAAAACCCAGTTTGGAAAATTTTCAGACTTACTAGAAGGTGTACAAAAGAAGCTTCAAGAATCGGCTAATAAAATTGAAAGCGCTAAAACTACTTCGCGACAAATAGAGCGAAAACTCAAAAACGTGGAAGAATTGCCAGAGAGTGAATCTGTGAAGCTAATTGGTGAGATTTAATCTTTAGAACGTGCGGATTTTGTCAAAAGGGAAGAGACGTAGAACGACTGGGCCGATGATGCGGCAGTATGGTATAGTTCCTAGACCGTTGCGGGAATCCCAAGAATTGGAGCCTTCGCGATTATCGCCGGAGACAAAAAGCTCGCCTTCTGGTACGATAATGTCCACTTCTCCCGATGTATGTTCTTTGGGGCCATCACTATCTGAAGTACGCCACTCGGTGTCATAGACAAAACCTTCCGGATGGTCCTCGTTATAGATAGTCATTGTTCCGTTTTTGACAGTGACGCGTTCTCCCGGGAAAGCAATGACACGTTTGATGATATATTGGTCGTTGACATTGGATGGTATAGTGCAAGTCATAGGGTTAGAAATGCCTTGAGCCTTGTATTCGGCAACTTTAGCTTCATCTTCATTAAGGAATACAATAATCTGACCGCGTTCTGGTACATATTCATTCCCGGTGAAGTGCGCCCAAGACACTGCCGCGCGATTGACGATTACGCGATCGTCTTGATGGAGGGTATTTTCCATACTCCCGCCGACAACGTTGTACGAACGGTAGATATATGTGTTTAGGAACATGGTGCCAATTACGATAGCGCCAACAAACAGTGCTAAGCTAAGTATATCTTTGAGGAGTGGATGTTTCTGAAAAAAAGTTGGTTCCATGGAGCCTATTATAACATTTTTAAGCCTATTTTAAAATAAGTGTTATAATATGATGGTATGGCAGATTATGTATTAGCTAGAAAGTCGCGCAATATTGCTAGCGGCATGGTGCATATTTTTCTGAATATCTTGCTTGGCGTGGGTGCGGTAATGGTGACTGTGTTGTCAGCTAGTCCAGTGTTGGGTTTGTTGCTAGTACTAGTATCTAAGTGGCGGGTGTTTGCTGTACGGGGGCGATACTTGTGGCTAAACATTAAGTCAAATTTAGTGGATTTAATAGTGGGCGTAAGTGTGGTTCTTTTGGTATATTATGCGGGATCTGCGTTGATGTCGGTGGATATATTGCTCGCTTTGTTTTATTGTGCGTGGCTTTTATTTATTAAGCCGATGTCTTCAGAGAAGGCAGCTTTGGTGCAATCTCTCGTGGCAGTTTTTTTGGGAATGAGCGCAGCGGCCATAATGGCAGCAAATTTGGATGCAACAGTGGTGGTACTGTTGGCGTTTTTGGTAGGGTATGCGGCTAGCCGGCATATATTGGTGCAAAGTAGCGACAAAGATTTCACTTTGACGACTTTGGTGTGCGGATTAGTATTTGCTGAAGTGGCGTGGCTATGCCAGTCTTGGTCGATAATCTATACTTTTGGGGCGAGTGGAGTGAGGATCCCGCAGGTTGCGATAGTTTTGACTATCTTTGCCTTTGTATATAATTATGCGCGACAGGCGATGATTAAATACCAAGACGACTTTAGGTTTAAGCATATTCTAGGCCCAGTAGTGTTCGGTGTGGTCTTGATTGGCGCAATCGTGATTTGGTTTAGCAATCCAATATTTAATATTTAAGGAGGTAAAATGAAAAATGATCAAAAGGGCGAAATTTCTGAAGCAGAAAACAAAGTTTTGGAAAATAACGGAGGTGAAGAAGTGAAACAGGCGCCCAGTGAGGTTCCGAGGGAAATCGACATAGAGCCAAAAAAATGTAGCGGAAAATGTAGTGGTGGTGCGGCGATGGCGATATCTATAGTGGCTTTGGCATTAGGGGCCGGTGGTCTAGGATTAGGGATAATGGCTTATCAGAAATCTTCTACGCCTCTTACATTTTTGAATAGTGGAGTAGATGGAAATTCGGCGAATTTTGTGGAGGGTTCAATTGCGGAGATTGCTGAAAGGGTATCAGCGAGCGTGGTATCTATTGTAACATCTACTAAAACTACGAATTTTTTCGGGCAAGATTATGAGTCGGCAGCGGCTGGTACAGGGATAATAGTGACGAGCGACGGATATATTCTTACCAACAAGCATGTAATCAATGGTGCTACGAGCATAAGTGTGGTGTTAGACGACGGTACAAGCTATGAAGATGTAGAATTGGTAGCGACGGATCCGTTGAACGATGTGGCTTTCTTGAAGATTAAGGATGTATCTGATTTGACAGCGGCGACTTTAGGGGACTCAAAGACGTTAAGTGTGGGCCAACAAGTGATGGCAATCGGCAATGCTTTGGGGCAATATCAAAATACGGTAACTGTGGGAGTGGTTTCTGGTTTAGGGCGGTCAATTACAGCTTCTGATGGGACGGGATATAGCACGGAGACTTTGAGCGATATGATTCAGACAGATGCAGCAATTAATTCTGGTAACTCGGGTGGTCCATTGGTGAATGCGGCAGGCGAGGTGATCGGTATTAATACGGCGGTTTCATCTTCGGCAGAGAATATGGGCTTTGCAATCCCGATCTCTAGCGTGAAGGGTATGTTGGCGCAGCTGATCGAGACCGGTTCGGCGGAGCGCACTTATTTGGGCGTATATGCAGCGGAAATTACACCAGAGATAGCAAAGGCGTACAACCTACCGGTGAATTCCGGGGCGTATTTATATAGTTCTTCTACCTATTCGGCGATTGTAAAAGATGGCCCGGCAGCGAAAGCGGGGCTAAAGGACAAAGATATTATTACAGCGGTGAATGGTGTAAAGGTGGGGGAAGCGGGGACGCTGACTGACTTAATTGGCGAATATAAACCGGGCGACACAGTACAACTAACCGTGATTCGCGAGGGAAATGAGATTGCGGTGAATGTTACACTCGAGGGCTATAAAAAGTAAGAATAAAACCACGGGTCTCTAGGTGCTGGAGACCTTTTTTGATGGCAAAGTCTATGATCTGTTCGTGTTGGCAGGGGTCGGCTTCGAGAATGAGGTGGGGGATATTTCGGGCGGCGGATTGAGTAATTAATTCTTTAATAAGCTTCAGTCCGTTGTCTTCGGCGTAGAGGGCTGTTTTTGGTTCATGAGAGAGAGCTTCTTTATCTAGCCAGTCCCAAGTTTCGTCTACATAGGGGAGGTTGGCGACAATTGCATTAGGGGTAAACTTGACATTATCGAGAAGGTGTGATATAATGAAATGTATAGAGACGCCATGGTTTTGGGCGTTTTTTTGTGCGACTTTAAGGGCTGATTCGGAAATATCGGTGGCGTAGACTTGCGCGTTGGGAAGTTCTTTTTTGAGAGTAATGGCAATGCAGCCGGAACCAGTGCCAACGTCTAGAATTACTGGGTTTTCTGGTAGCTGATTTTTGCCGGGCTTTACGCCTGGAAGATATGGTTTGCCAGCTAAATTTAGAACGGTGTCGATAATTTGTTCGGTTTCGGGGCGAGGAATTAACACGTCTGGGGTAACGAGAAAATCACGACCGTAAAAGTTTTGATGGCCGAGTTTATAGGCTTTGGGTAAGTTCGCGTTCATTTTTGATGAGTTCTTTTACGATATCATCGATATCGCCGTCCATGACGGCTGGGATATTGCTACGGGAGTAGTGAATGCGATGATCAGTGATGCGGTCCTGAGGGAAGTTGTAGGTGCGGATTTTTTCGCTACGGTCGCCGGTACCAATTAAGGATTTGCGGGCTTCAGAGGCGTTTTTGATTTCTTCTTCGCGCTTTTTCTCTAACAAACGGGAGCGCAGAATATTCATAGCCTTGATGCGGTTTTGTTGTTGGCTGCGCTCGTCTTGCATGGCGACGACGAGTCCAGTAGGCAAGTGAGTAATACGGACGGCAGAATCGGTTGTATTGACGCCTTGGCCACCGTGACCGCCGGAACGATAGATGTCGATACGGAGATCTTCGGACTTGATTTCGAGATCTTGTTCGCTGGCTTCCGGTAGCACGGCGACGGTAGCAGTGGAAGTATGGATGCGACCTTGGCTTTCGGTGACTGGGACACGTTGGACGCGATGAACGCCGCCTTCAAACTTGAGTTGACCGTAGGCGTTATCTCCAGAAACTTTAAAAATTACTTCCTTCATGCCACCAGCTTCGTTTTCGTTTTTGGAGATTAATTCGGATTTTAGGTTGTGGTTTTCGGCATATTTTAAGTACATACGGTACAGTTCGCCAGCAAAGAGGCTAGCTTCATCACCGCCGGCGCCAGCGCGGATTTCAATGATGGCAGGCTTGTCATCGGCTGGGTCACGAGGAATCAGAAGTTCTTCTAGGTGTTCTTTGGCGGCGGCAATAGACTGTTTTAGGTTTTTGATGTCTTCGCGAGCGATTTCGCCGAGTTCTGGATCATTTACTAATTCTTCGGCTTCCTTTAGATTCTCTTCATCTTGGGTGATTTTAGCATCTAGATCAACTATTTCATGCAAAAGGCTGGCGCGTTTAGATTTAGCGGCAAAGTCTGGATTGTTATAGGCATCTGGGTGAGCCAGGAAAGTTTCGATATCTTGTAGTTCAGTTTTAATTTTTGATAAATCCATGGTATAATTATAGCATACTTCATTGGTTTTCTTAGGATGAGGATCTTTAGCTCAGTTGGCTAGAGCGTACGATTCACATTCGTAAGGTCACTGGTTCGAGCCCAGTAAGATCCACCATAAGAACTGATGAAGTATTTTTTTGGTTGAGATTGTAAAAATCCCGGTGTCGCGCGCACCGGGATGGTCGTTATATTCTGCCCTGTGTTCTTTTTATTGTGAGGATCCCCTGTAACAATAAGGTGACGAAGACAAACAATACGCCAATGTATAGCGTAACAGAAGGGTCTACAAAGTTTATAAGCCAGGTGAGTATTATGCTAACTGCGTAACCATTAAATTTTTTGTATGCAAAAGAGGTTTATTGCTTGTGAGGAAATTTTTTCGCATAACGAGATAACGATTTGTTCTTCTTATACAATGGTCACCATTTTTCTGTGCAAGAATAAGCATAAAAAGTCTTGAAAATCCATATCTAGTGGTGTATATTAGATATTAAGCACTATATGTGGCGTATAGTATATAGGTGAAGAATATATTATAAGGCGCAACATATGGAGAAAGTCATACAATATTTGAACGCAAAAGGAGGTTAAATGTTCAAACGAATAGTAAAGCGCGATGGGAAGATTGTAAAATTTGATCCTGAGAAAATTACCGACGCAATCGCGAAGGCTGGGCTTGTAACAGAAGAGTTTAAGGCGGATCGAGCAAAGGCTTTGACTGAGAAGGTTTTGAAGCGTGCCGAGGAAGAAATTACTGCACGTACGCCAAATGTTGAGCAAATTCAAGATCTGGTAGAAGAAGTTCTGATGGAATCGAAGTTTAAAAAAACAGCGCGAGAATACATTCGTTATCGCCAAGAGCGTTCGCGTCGTCGTGAAGCAAAATCTGATCTCATGCAGATTTATCGTACAATTTCACACGCAGATGCTAGCGAAGACTCTGACGTGAAACGTTCCAACGCAAACGTTGACGGCAACTCTGCAATGGGCAAGATGTTGCAGTTTGGCGCGGAGGGGTCTAAGGTATTCGCAAAATCCTTGATGCTGCGCCCAGATATTGCCTTGGCACACGACAATGGCGATATTCATATTCATGATTTAGATTTTTATGCGACTGGTACGTTGACGTGCTGCCAGAGTGATCCGTTTGTTCTGTTTGAAAACGGTGGGTTTAACACTGGCCATGGACATTTGCGCACACCAAATTCGATTGGTTCGTATGGTGCGCTGGCTGCGATATTGCTTCAGGCTAACCAAAACGAGCAGCATGGCGGCCAATCTATTCCGAATTTTGATTATGCGATGGCGCCGGGTGTAAACAAGTCTTTTCGTAAAGCGTTAAAGCGAAATCTTGGTAAGTATAATAAGTTTGTCGGGAAAAAGCTTGATTTGGAAATCAAGGATACCTACGAATACGGTGATGATAAAAAGTTGGAAAAAGCTAAATGGCCGAAGGAGGCGATTGAGGCTTCTAACGAAGATGTCGAACGAGAAACTTTCCAGGCGATGGAAGGTTTCATCCATAACCTCAATACTATGCACTCGCGGGCTGGGGCGCAGGTACCGTTCACTTCGATTAATTTTGGTACTGATACTACGCCGGCTGGTCGTTTAGTTTCTAAGTATCTTTTGGAGGCTACAGAGAATGGTTTGGGCAAAGGAGAGACGCCAATATTCCCAATTTCGATTTTTAAGGTAAAAGAGGGCGTGAACTATAATCCAGAAGATCCGAATTATGATTTGTTTAAGAAATCTATGGAAGTGTCGTCTAAACGGTTGTTCCCAAATTTCTGTTTTATAGATGCGCCTTATAACCTAAAGTACTACAAAAAAGGTGATTATCGTACAGAAATCGCAACGATGGGCTGTCGAACACGTGTATTCGCCTCGGTATTTCCAGAATCTGATGGGATTGTAACAGGTAGAGGTAACCTATCGTTTACTACTGTGAATCTAGTACGAATCGGAATTCACCACGGGATTTGTTTGGGGGAACGTAAAGAGGCTGATTGGCAAGGGTTTTATAAAGAGCTTGATGAAAAGATGGATCTAGTAAAGGATGAGTTACTTGAAAGGTTTGAATTCCAAGCTAATCAACATGTGAGGAATTTCCCGTTTTTGATGGGCCAAGGAAACTGGTTTGGCTCAGAGAAATTGGGGTGGGATGATACCTTGCGTGAAGTGATTAAGCATGGAACCTTATCGATTGGTTTTATTGGTCTAGCTGAAACTTTGGTGGCCATGACTGGCAAGCATCATGGCGAAGATGAAGACTCGCGAGATCTTGGACTAGATATCGTTGCCCATATGCGTGAGAAGTGTGATCAATATTGTAAAAAATACAAGTTGAATTTTTCATTGCTCGCAACGCCGGCTGAAGGTATTGCTGGACGTTTCACTAAAATCGATCGTAAAGAATTTGGCGTAATTCCAGGCGTGACAGATCGTGAATTTTACACTAATTCGTTCCATGTGCCAGTGTATTATCCAATTTCGGCATTTGAGAAGATAGAGATAGAGGCACCCTATCATAACTTGTGCAATGCTGGGCATATTACCTATATTGAACTTGATGGTGATCCGTCTCAGAATATTGCTGCGTTCGAGGCAGTGATTCGCAAGATGCATGACGAAGGAATTGGTTATGGTTCGGTAAACCATCCCGTAGACCGCGACCCAGTTTGTGGGTTCTCGGGAATTATCACGGGAGATAGATGTCCACACTGTGGACGGCTAGAGGGAGATCTTCCTTTTGAAAAGGTATGCAATTGTGCTAAGGGTGAATAATGGTAGATTGGCATAAAATCTCGCTAGAAAAACTCTCTAAACAGCTAGAAACGCCGGATGGGTGCATCCGGCTCGCTGGCCCGCTTGAGCATGATAACATAGTGAACGGGGATGGACTGCGTGCAGTGGTATGGACGCAAGGGTGTCCAAATCACTGCAAGGGGTGCCAGAACCCGGAAACTTGGAGTTATGAAGATGGTTTTTTGGTACCGATAGACGAGATAACGGAGAGTTTATCACATTTTAAAGGACAGGCTGGATTGACATTCTGTGGCGGAGAACCTTTTGTACAGGCGAAAGCCTGTAAACAGATTGCGGATTATGTTAGGAAAGAGCTAGGATGGGACGTGTGGAGTTTTTCGGGCTTTACTTACGAAATTATTAAAGAATATGGTGGTGCGCCATGGGAATTTTTGAAATCTTTGGACGCTTTGATTGACGGACCATTCATATTGGAGAGGAAAGATTTGAATTTAAGATTTCGGGGTTCGAATAATCAGAGGTTGCTAAAGTTTAAACAGGGCACCGGTGAAATTATAAGTATTGAATAAGGCTTTGATATAATAAGTATATGAAGATTGCAATTTTAGGTGCGGGGGCTTTTGGTACGGCACTTGGAGGTATATTAGCTGATAAGGGCTATGATATTGACTATTACGATTCGCGTTTGGAGCGTGAAAGTTTGTCTGACGTAGTGGCGAGCGCCGAGTATGTAGTACTGTGTGTGCCTTCAAAGGCGGCGCCGCATGTTTTACCATACTTGCCAAAAGATAAGCCTCTTATAGTCGCAACAAAAGGAATATTATCCGACAAAGCATTTATTAGTTTTGATGATTATATGGTATTAAGTGGACCAGGGTTTGCAGACGATATTAAAGCAGCCAAAAAGACCAAACTGACTGCTACCGATGAGAGAATCGAAGGGTTGTTCGGCACTGGGTATTTGACTTTTGACAGAACGGACGATCGATTGGGGGTGCTGATGTGCGGGGCTTTGAAGAATGTTTATGCCATATTGGCGGGTTTGCTAAACTTAGTTCCTGGCACCAAGAAGCACGAGAATTTTCTGAAGGCGGTAGAGGAAGAGATGAGGGCGTTGCTTTTGGCGAATGGAGCTGAGCCGAAAACGGTAGAATTAGTTTGTGGTAAGGGCGACCTTAGGCTTACTTGCGCTTTGCCTTCACGTAATTATGAGTTTGGGCTGTTGCTCAGCAGGGATCCTGATGCACGACCGGAAAAAACGGTAGAAGGTATATCAGCTCTTAAGCGGGTTAAACGTGGAGAGATAAAAGTTCCGCAAACGGCAAAGAAGTTACGTGAATTGATGGAGATGAGTGGTAGATGGGCCTAAATGCCAGACAAAGAGAGGCTGTAGAGTATCTGGCTGGCCCACTTTTAGTTTTGGCTGGTCCGGGCACTGGCAAGACTCAATTGTTGTCCGAAAAAGTAGCTTACATATTAAAAAATACCGATACCAATCCAGAAAATATTTTGTGTCTAACTTTTACTGAAACTGGCGCAGCCAATATGCGTGAACGATTAAAAAGCATTGTTGGTAAAGACGGGCTGAAGGTTAATATTGGCACTTATCATGCATTTGGTACGGATATTTTGACGCAATATAAAAATTACGCAGAAGATTATGATAGGAAGTTAGACTCAGCAATAGACGAAGTAACGCAGTTTAAGATAGTACGGGAGATTCAGAGTGGTTTGTCGGGGCGAGATATTCTGCGCGGAGATAATGTAAAAGACATTATCAGCGTGATTTCTGCGGCGAAATCTGCCGGGCTTTCTGCGGATGACCTGCAGAGAATTGCAGAACAAAATTTAGAAGATTCTAAGGTGCTTAGCGAAGCGATATCTCCGTTGTTGGCGAACATTGTCCCGCGGGCATTCAGAGAATCTTATGATAAAGCTTACCAACCAATTTATGAAATATTGGCTAATTATATTGAAGTTCGGTCGATTTTGCCTACGGTAGAGCGTTCTATTGCTGGGTTAGCGCGAGATTTAAAAACTGCGATGATTGAGGCGGAAACGAGCGAAAAAATAAAGCCGTTATCTAGTTGGAAGGACAAATATTTCGAAAAAGACGAAAAAGGAAATTATCGGTTGAAAGATCGTGTTGCAAATAAGAAACTAGCTAGCTTGGCTAGGATAATGGGGGATTACGATGAATATTTGCGCAAAAATGGACTATATGATTTTGATGACATGATTGAAGAAGCGGTGCGGATTTTAAAAACCGATCGGGGTTTTCGATTAACTTTGCAGGAACGTTACCAGTTTATTATGTTGGATGAATTTCAGGATACCAATCCGTCGCAGTTTATGATTATCAAACAATTGACGGACTATGAGAAGCCGATGATAATGGCGGTGGGGGATGATGATCAGGCAATTTACGAGTTTCAGGGGGCACTTTCGACTAATTTGACTGATTTTCAGGCACATTATTCGGCTAACGTCATACCACTAGTAGAAAATTACCGTAGCACACAAGAAATTTTGGATTTTTCGCGAAAAATCATTGGCCAAGCGGCAGACCGGTTTGCAGATAAGGAATTAATTGCGCATAAACCGGCGCCAGCCGATACACAGATTTATCGACATGAGTTTTTGTCTTCTGATATGGAGTATGATTTTGTTGCACGCGAGATTGCGAGGTTGATTAAAAAGGGCGTAAAACAAGATGAAATTGCAGTAATTTCATATAAGACAAAATATTTTATGCCATTATTGCCTTTCTTGAAATCACATCCAGAGATAAAGATAGCTTACGAAAAACGAGATAACTTATTCGAGGATGAAATAGTACATGAAATTTTCACCTTAGCGCGATTTGTACACGAAATTGCGAGTGAACGGAATGAAAATACGTCGATTTTGGAGATTTTGTCGTATCCGTTTTTCGAACTACCGATGTTGGAGGTGATACGTTTGGTTGGCCAGGCAAGGAAGGACCATGAGTCTGTATTTGAAGTACTAGGTGAAACGGAAAATGTGAAAATCAAGCAGGTGGCGGAGTGGCTTGCGAACTTGGTTGCAAAGTCCTTTACTGAACCGTTAGAAATAATGCTGAATTATATAATTGGGGCGGCGGAATTGGGCGAATATTGTTCTCCGCTGCTAAAGTACTATTCGGATAAAGGCGAATATAGTGTTTTTACCTTGTATGAAAATTTGGCGGCTCTGAATGGTAAATTAAGAAAACATTTTGGTGAAAAAAGTTTGAGACTAGGTGATCTAATAACAATGATGGACGATTACGAGGCTGCCGAGATGACTTTAAATAAGACTAGCCCCTACAAAGATGCAGATGAAGCAGTACAGATACTGACCGCGCATAAGGCTAAAGGGTTGGAATTTAAATACGTGTTTATTGTTTCGGCGGATCATGTAGCTTGGGGAAAAGGCAAAGGGAACAATAACTTATTGGTTTTGCCGAAGAATTTGGCACAGATAAGACATACCGGTATTACGGATGGTGAAAAATTAAGAATTTTATACGTAGCATTGACGCGGGCGAAGGAGACACTATACATTACGAATTCGCTGCACGATTTTAATGATAAGTCTCCAGATAGATTAGAATATTTAGGGGAGTACTTAGATGATGACAAAGTAGTTTCGCCGTTAATCCCAGCGGGAAACGTATTTTGTCATTACGAAGCGAGCGCGTCTGCTAGCTCCGAAAATGCAGAGACACTAAAACATTGGCTAACTCCTTATACTAAACCGTCGCCTGATATGCGAGCACTTTATAAGGAGCGGGTGAAAAATTGGCGAATGTCGGCGTCGAGTTTAACCTCTTTTATAGATATAGTGTATGCTGGGCCGATGGAGTTTTTTAAACGACAAATTTTACGTGCGCCAGTGGACCCGGAGACAGAGGCCTTGGCGTTTGGCGATTTAGTTCATAAAACTTTTGAGGCGGTGACTAATCGTAAGATTTCGAATGAAGAAGCAATCAAATATTTTTTGACGGAGTTGGATAAAAAAGACTTATCAAGTGAAACAATGCAGAAAATTCGTGAAAAAGGGCCGGCGGATTTGACGGTTTCTCTCGAAAAATTCGGTAAAATTTTACGACAAGGTAAGGCGGAAGTGAATTTGGCACCAGAGAAACTATCTATCGATGGTGTGCCGGTAACAGGTAAAATTGACCATATAGTAGTAGATGACACTGCTAAAACGATTGAAATTTATGATTTTAAAACCGGTGGCTATCATAAAGAAAAATGGCGTTCGCACGCAACATTATATAAATATATGCTGCAATTAGGTTTTTACAAGCTATTACTAAATAATTCACCAACTTACAAAAAATATAAAGTGGAGCGGGCTCATATATTATTTGTAACTCCGGATAAAGACGAAGAAGTGTATGATAAGGTTTATGAATTTAACGATACAGATGAGAAAGAGCTAATTGAATTAATGCGCGCTATATATAATGCAGTAGAGAGCCTGGAGTTCATGGATGATGCTGAAATATTTAGGCCAGGAGATAATACGCTGGGACTAAAAGATATAAAAAATTTTGTTGACAAACTTCTTGAACGATAGGGGTAAATTGACAAAATAGTGAATTTTGTTATAGTATGAAAAGTATTTTGTACTTTAATTATTTTGGAGGTGAGATCATTGGGTATTTGGATTGCTTATATCCTTGACGTTTTGTTGGCTCTTGGTGGAGCTACATCGGTTATCGTATCCTTGGCGCGCGGCAATGAAGATTATACTACTTTTTGTTTCCGTATAGGCGGTATAGCTATACTGCTATTTGCGGTGGTAGTTTTTATCCTTATTCGTGGACATCAAAAGAAGAAAAAATAGCCTATTGACCATTATTTTCTGAAAGGAGGCGAGATGGTTGCACGAAACTTGCCCAAAATGCGGAGCGGTAATTGTAGGCGAAAGCCATGAGTTAGATCGTTTGATGCGAGAGCATGATGAGAAATCTCATAGGCAAAGCTATAGGCGTTCTGATAGCTGGAATAAGTGTCGGAATTGCAATGGGACTGGCAAAATCAATGGAAACAGATGCTCATGCTGCAATGGCAGCGGCGTCAAGTAAGATCTACATATTACCGACGTCTTCATAAAATTTATGGCAAGGCGAGAGTCTTGCCATTTTTCATGAAGTGTGGTAGAATAAAGGGAATTATGGCAAAGAAGAATAATACTAAACGCAAATTGGTTGGTCTCGTTTCAGAAGAGTCTGGCGTGCGGGCTTACTATACGAAGAAAAATACGATGAATACTCCTGATAAGCTAAGCTTAAAGAAGTATGATCCGGTGCTTCGAAAGCATGTTCTATTCGTAGAGACTAAGAAAAACTTAGGTCGTAACGAGGTCAAGGAAAAGAAACGCTAATAGTCCCCCCCCCGAAAGGGGGATTTTTGATGTATAATAGTTGCTATTATGAAGATTGAGTTTTTGCCAGTGAAAACCCGAATCGTCCGTGCCCCAAAGGATAATATCTACGATATTATTGATGCATTGGATATACGAGACGGCGATATCGTTTTTATTACTTCAAAAATTATGGCTATCCATCAGGGTAGGACTTGCAAGGTCGGCAGTGTGTCGAAAGACAACCTAGTTCGCCAGGAATCTGATAGGTATTTGCCATATTTTAATTCAATGGGCAATTTTAGTGTGAATCTTGCTGTAACACAAAATGTGCTGATTCCGGCCGCAGGAATAGACGAGAGCAATGCGGACGGGTATTATGTACTGTGGCCAAAAGACATAGACAATTTTTGTCAAAAAATTCGCCGACGTTTGATAAAAAGCCATAATATCAAAAGGCTGGGGGTAGTGGCGACCGATTCTCATACCACGCCGTTACGGTGGGGCGTAACCGGGATTACTATAGGGTTGGCAGGGATAGAACCCTTGAATGATATTCGTGGCAAAAAAGATTTGTTTGGGCGGGAAATGCAAGTGACGAAGGTTGATTTAATTGATCCATTGACTGCGATGGCGGTACTACTGATGGGTGAAGGAGACGAATGTACGCCGATTGTGATTCTACGTGATTATGACGGGATACCATTTTCGGAAAACTCATCAATGAAAGATTTTAAGATCGAGCCAGAGATTGACCTATATAAACCGCTTATAGAGGTTTTGCCGAAAGTTTAGCTGTATTTGGATAGACGATAATCTAGATCGCGGAGGACGTTTTCAAAATACATGAAGCTTTCGTATGGCGAGGCGTAGGCCGAGAAGTAAGCGTGCACGTCGCCATCGTTCCAGTATTTGGTACACATGGAATAAGGGTGATCACTGGTAGTCATGTAGCGCCAGTCGTTGATTAAGCCGGCATCTTTAGTGGCGAGAATTTGCTCACGCATGGCGTATAAATCATCCATAGCAGAAGTTTGCATGGAGTTAGAGAGCCAGGCTGATAAATCACGTTCGGTATCGGCCCAAGTGATGGTTTCTGGCATAGAAATTTCATCGGCAGCTGGCATAAGTTCGCAGGCTTCAGAGACAGTAACGAATTTATTTTCGTATTCGGCAAGCCAGTCCGGGATTAAGGTATTCATGAAATCGAAGATGCCAGTATCTTGCCATTGATGCTCGCCAAAAGTTTCAAAATCCATGAATAGGTTGATTAGATTACCGCGCAAACAATCCATTTCAAGCCAATTTTTGTATTTTGGCACGGTGAGTGGCCATTCGCTCCAGTTGCGATTAGAAAATCGAAAAGCAATATCATCTGAAAGGCGATAGTTCTTGAGGAGTAGTTTGAGATTTTGACAGCCGGTTGGACGATAAACATAATTAGGGCTGCGCCAGCCGAGAATCTTGTCCCAACCCTCAGCGAGTATTCCTTTGTAGCCCTTTTCCTCGGCCCAGTGGGCAAGGCTATCGTTATAGGCGAATTCAGTATTGCGAAAAACTTGGGGAGTAACGCCGAATGTTGCTTTGATTTTGTGAGCATGTTGTTCGACTTGGTCGTTAAACTCGTCTAGATTATAAAAAAACGCCAATGAGTGGTAGTAGGTTTCGCCAACAATTTCGGCCTGGCCGCGATTAACCATGCGACGAATTTGAGCGATGAGTTCGGGCGCCCATTTTTCGGCTTGGTCGAGCCAAGTGCCGGTGATAGAGAAGGAAACCTTGAAGCCAGGGTACTTTTGCATATTATTTTCGAGTAAATCTAACATTGGGCGGTAAGATTTGTTGGCAACTTTCCTAAAGATACGTTCGTTAGATTGACGGCCATCGTAACTATCATTAAAATAGTTAGAATCGTTGGAAACATCAAAAATTGAATATTCGCGGTAGCGAACTGGCTGGTGGATGTGTAGATACAAGCAAATCGCCCGCATCTTAATTAAACCCCTTATGCTTCATAGTTTTATTATAAATCTTCAAACATTTTTTCGCAACTTGATCCCAGGAAATTTTATGGTATTCACGTTTAACATTATGTTGTAAGGTTTCACGGAGTGCTGAGTTTTGAGACACGGCGATGATTTGGTCTGCGAGTTTTTTCTCATCCCAAAAATCATATTTTAATGCAGACCAGATAATTTCGGAAACACCAGATTGTTTAGTAAGAATTAACACGTCGCCATGATGTGCGGCTTCGAGTGCGGTAAGACCAAAAGGTTCAGAGATGGAGCTCATGACGAAAATGTCAGAAATAGAATAAATGTCACGCAGCTTTTTGCCACGAATAAAACCAGTAAAAATAACGTTTTTAGAAATACCAAGATCGGCGGCAAGGCCAACTAGTTCATTACGCTCTTCGCCGTCGCCTGCAAAGACAAAAATTAGTTTAGGGTTTTTGGAAATCGCTAAGGCTGCAGCGCGCATCAAATTATGGAGTCCTTTTTGGATAGTAAAGCGTCCTACGGTTGAGACAACTGTATAACCGGTGGTTTTGAGTTTGCGTAAATAGCCGTATGCGTCTTGGTCGAAATTGTAATCGGATTTTTCATAATTTTCGTCTAATGAATTATAAACTACATGAATTTTGGATAACGGAATGTGATATTTATCGTGGATAATGCGCTTGGTAGTTTCTGACACGGCGATGATTTGGTCAGCAAGCATTAAACCTTCGCGCTCTACTTCATGTATCAGGGGGTTGCCCATACGCATCCCGGCGCGATCGAATTCGGTGGCATGGACGTGAGCAACTAAAGGAATACCAAAATTTTTCTTAGCAAGAACGCCTGCTTCGTAAGTTAGCCAGTCGTGTGCATGAACGATATCGGGTTTAAACTCTGTGAGGTATTTTTCAACAAAGTCACAATAGGATTTTTGGACGTCGCGAATAGATAGCAGCTCCTCTTTATTGATACTAGGGATGATTTTTTCTAATAACTTTAGCGATTCATATGCGCCACCACCGTAACGGTAAATTGGGTCCAAATGTGTGGCAGATAGAACCTTCATGAATTTGATCTCTGGATGTTCTGCTTCATACGGGACAACAAAATCGATGTCGGCACCTTGCCCAGCAAGGGCACGAGCCATATTAAGACAAGCTACACCAAGTCCGCCGCTGTTGTGTGGCGGAAGCTCCCAACCTAGCATAAGTATTTTCATCTCTACCATTTTATCATATTTTGTGGTAGAATGGTAGAGAACTTTGAGATTTAGGGGTGTAGCTCAGTTGGTAGAGCAGCGGTCTCCAAAACCGCGTGTCGTGAGTTCGAGTCTTGCCACCCCTGCCAGGGTTCTTTTTTGTTGAAAAATGAATATGCTGAAATTTGCCGCGAGCGATATATCTGTGGTACAATAGTGATGTTATGGAAGGTAATAAATCTAAACTTAGGGCGGTTTTGGTGTTTGGAGCGCCGGGTAGTGGTAAAACCACTTTTGCGGAGAAGTTTGCAAAAAAATTCAATCTTGCTTATTACAATTTGGAAGAGATTCGGGAAGAGTATGGTTTTTCGCACGAGGCAGTCTTATCGATTTTGGAGATTATCACTAAGGCGAAACAGTCTATTGTCGTGGAAGGTGAATTAAAAACCGAGAAAGAACGCACGGAAGTACGTAATATTTTGAGAAATCACGGTTATAGGCCGGCGCTTGTTTGGGTGCAGACTGATTTTACTACTATTAGAATGCGTCTAAAATCAAAATACCGCACCGTCAAGAAGGCTAAAGAAATCTACGACGCAGCTGTAGCGGAGTTGGAAACTCCGGCAGATTTTGAGCGTCCAATTATCCTGTCTGGTAAGCACACTTTCGAAACCCAGACTAAGCACGTGGTGGCCGGTTTGGCAAAGACTCGTTGATGATTATTGAAGATAAGGAATTTGGCGAAGTAATAGTACGAAAAAGTCCTCTTGCTAGGAATATTAAATTTTCTATTTCTACGTCTGGACGGTTGGCGATGAGTGTGCCGAACTATACTTCTGATTTTCTGGCCAAAAGATTTTTGAACACCAATCGTAAAATGATTCGTGAAAAATTGCCAATAAAAGACCCCCACGAGCAAAGGGCGCGAGATTATCAAAAAAAGCAGTTGATGAAAAAAGCGAAGGAATACTTGCCTTATCGGCTGGAATATTATGCCAAACTATACGGCTACAAGTATGATAAATGTAGACTGACACATGCGAATACTAGGTGGGGGAGTTGTTCGTCTAACCGTACAATCTCATTAAATATCGGTCTTATGAAAGTACCGGAAGCATTACGCGATTATGTGATATTACACGAGTTAGCGCATCTTAATCATATGAACCATTCAAGAGATTTTTGGGCGGAAGTTAGCAAACATGACCATAACTACAAAGTACACGAGAGAAAATTAAAACTGTTTAGTCCGGGAGTGTAGCGTAGCTTTACCGTAGTTTTTGTAGGCTGATAGCGAATCCGCCACCGGGGGCTATGTATAAATCAAGTGATTCATTACGGCCAACGTGTTTTTGTTGGATGTTAGTGCTGAAGGGGTTTTCGCGGTAGTGGGCGTCGTCGCGATCGGAATAGATTTCAGCACGATAGACGCCATCGCTTAAAAAATCTAAGCTAATATGAATGCGGCGACTCTTTTCGTTGGTGACACCGCCGACATACCAGTCCTCGCTATTACGATCTTTGCGCGCAACAACATAGTATTCCCCAATCTCACCTAGCAGTGGGACAGTTTTTTCGAAATTAGTAGGAACATCACGAATAAATTTAAATGCGTCCGGAAAGCGTTCTTCGTAGATGAATGGACGATCTGCGGCCATCTGCATACCAGAATAAATGGTCACAAAGTAAGCAAGCTGGCGAGCAAGCGTGGTGGCCATACGCTTAACACTATTGGCAAGATCTAAGATGCCACTTGTGTAGTCCATCCCTCCAGCAAGTAAGCGCGTGTACGGTAAATAACAAGCATGCGACGGGCTGAGTGCACCACCTTCGTATTCTTGACCGCGAGCCCCTTCGCGGCTGAGAAGGTTTGGCCAAGTGCGCTCAATTCCAGTGCCCTTGATTGGCTCATGAATGTCTAGGCAGATATGTTTTTTGGCGGCCAGTTCGACGGTTTTTTGGTAGTGTTGCACCCCCAATTGGGAATGATGATATTCGCGGCGACCGTTAATCATCATCATGCTACCGGCATAGCCGGTTTTGATATAGTGAATATTATTAATGGCATAGTAATTATAGGCGGCTTCGAGTTGTTTCTCGTAATTATCGACAAAACCAACTGTTTCGTGATGACCGACTAGTTCGATATTATGTCGTCCGGCATAACGTGCAACATCTTCTAGATTAAAATCGGAAGTAGGGACGGTAAATTTATTATTAATGCCGTTTTCGAGCCAGTCGCCTTCCCAACCTTCGTTCCATCCTTCTATAAGAAGCCCAGCTATGCCAAGACGGACAGCAGCATCAATGTATTCTTTGGCATGTTCAGTAGTAGCACCATGACGCTCACCCGGGGCCCAGGTCCATTCCCCTACATACATAGCCCACCAAATTCCAATGAATTTTAGAGTTTTGACCCAACCGAAGTCTTGGCTTGGGGCATCATTGAGAGCATACATGCTACGATTGGTAGTGAGTTCGATGGCAGAGTCGGCGATCATAATTAAACGCCATGGCGTTTGGAACGGGAGGGCGACGTGTGCTTTGGTGCCGTCAGAAAGTGGCGTGATGTCTGTTTTAAGGCTACGATTTTCATCTAATTTGATAGTCATAGACCCGTAGTCATAAAGAGCGGCTTCATGAATAGCGAGGTAACAGCCATTAGGAGTCTTAAGGGTAAGTGGGGTGTGCACAGATTCTTTGAGATCGTAAACTATGGTTTTTTCGTAATTATACTCGTAACGATCTGGTTGATAGGCTGGAATTTTCCAGGCTATGGCGTTAAGATCTATATTAAACTCGGTAATTTCGTCTTTAATAGTAATACGGCGGAATTTGGGTTGAGGTGGGATTTCGTAACGAAAGGCTACACTATTGTTAAATACGCGAATTCTCAAAGTCATGATACGTTTAAATCCTTTGCTTTCGGTAAAGTAAAAGGCAGTCTCCGTATAGTTATTGTCAATAAAACGATCCTCCCCCCATTGAAGTTCAATAGTCTCACTGTGCCTCTTGGATTGAGCACGAACAAGCTTAAAATCTTCTGTTAGCGGTTTTTCGCCACAAATTTTGAAACCAAGGCGAGAAGGACGAATAATGATTTTATTATCTCTATATACAGAATAAGAAATACGGCCAGATTTTAAGAGGAGTTTACAGCGGGTGCGTTTGTCGGGCGACAAAACATCTTTTTCAACCTCATCTTTTACAAACCATCTAAACATAAGTTTATTATAACACTGATAAGCTTTTCTGATTTAGCAAAAAACTATTGCTATATGTGGTGATTTTATTGTGATATAATTGGCTTATGAATTTAAGACGACGAAGTCGAGGTAAAAGATTCTTGGTGGGGCTGGGAGTATTTGTGATTGTGGCGGTCGGAGCGTTCTTCGGCATACAGTTTTTCACAAAAACAGGTATTTTCCGCATCCCAGGAGTGGTTTACTATGATGAAAGTTTAAGTTCGGAGCAGTTAGAAATTCTGCAAAGCATTTTTACAGAAGAGATAGATCTGGATAAGGATGTATACATTTCGGCGGGAAGCAGCCTAACGCGCCCGGAACTTGGTGAAGGAGAGTATCTGTACAGGATTGATGTACCTGTGACAGACTTTTATGACGCTCGAAGTGATCGCAATGAGTTTGATGATGTTGAAGTGATATCGGTTGATGACTTGGATTTCACCAAGAAGCTGTTGAGCATTGATGGCGATTACTATTTGGATACTTTTGATAAAGGAGCTTATTACCAAACTATTAAATTTAGTTCTGAAAAGTTTACGGAAGAAATCGAACCTTTAGTGGGAGAGGCTTTTGCTAAGACTTGGCCGGAAAAATCTTCTGTGTTGACTATGGCTCAAACTGGCGTGACGGCTTTAAGCCGTGGGATGAATAAAAAATTACAGTCGGTAGGGGGAGACGCAACTTATTTTGCAGAAAAAATTAAAGATTATTTGGCTGGTTTTGACATCACCCACACTTCAAACGAGTCGTCTTTTACTGATTTTGCCACATCAGAAAATATATGTTCCGACGCGCGTTTTATAGACACTTTGACTGCGATTGGCTTGGACGTGGTGGAATTGACCGGCAACCACAACCAAGATTGTGGGAATCAGGCGGCACTTGATACCATAGATGTCTACGAGCAAAACAATATCCAAATAGTGGGCGGGGGAAAAAATGCAGATGCAGCGGCTGTGCCACTTGAGATTAAAGACAAAAACAACAGTATTACTTTTCTCGCATATAATTTGTCGACTGGTGGGGCCACGTATGGCAATACGCCGGGGGCTAATCAATACTATGAAGATAATACGGTTAGCGAGATTAATGCCGCCAAAGAGCGTGGTGACATAGTGATTGTAGACATTCAATATTATGAATGCAGCGCTTATGCATCTGAGTATGAGGACCCTACTTGTGACTATGCAGATTCTGCGGCTGGTGACCAGGTGGGATTTTTCCGACACCTAATAGATTTGGGTGCCGATATTGTAGTTGGTACCAGTGCGCATCAACCACAGACATTTGAGTTGTATGGCGATGGAGAAATTTATTATGGTTTGGGAAATTTATTTTTCGATCAAGTTTGGTGGCCAGGGACCACTAGGAGCTTGGTGCTAGAACATTATTTCTATAATGGTAAGATTTTACAGACTCGAATAACACCAACGGTTTATGATGCGAACATGCAAACAGAATTATTGGATAAGGGGACTGCAGAGTGGTTTATAGAAAGATTGGCAAAAGTGAGGCCATGAGCCTAAAAAGGAAGAATAATATTTGGCTGTTTTTGGTGCTTCTGGGGATGTTTGTCGCAACCGCTGTTGTTGTTTGTTGTATTTTGTGTGTTGATAATTTTAGCGAAGGAGATGATCAGTCAGAGGTCGAAGACAGTGAAGCTGAAGTGCTTGTGACACAAGATTTAGAATTGTTAAATCCGGATGTAAAGTCGGAGACCCAAAAAATTGATTTTCAACCAGTTGTAGAAGAATGGGCAGAATCCATAGGTGGAGATAAGGGAGTGTTTATTTACGATTTGGATAGAGATGAGACAGCGGCAAATTACAATTCTACTGAAAAATACAGTACAGCATCCTTATATAAACTGTTTGTGGTATATGAGGGCTATCGTCGATTAGAAGGTGGCGAATGGCAAGCCGATGCACCAGCTGGAAGCACTGGGTACACGATTAAAGAGTGTTTAGACTTGGCAATTAGACAATCTCATTCTCCTTGTGCAGAAACCATATGGCGAGAGATTGGACATGAAGAACTGCAAAAAATAGTAGAGGAAGAATTTGGCGTTTCTGATACTAGTGTCGGTAATTTGGTATCAACTCCAGAAGACATAGCGGCAATGCTGAAGATTTATTATTATCACTCAGATATTGAAAATGCTGATCTGGTAGCCCAAATGAAAGATTCGTTTTTGACTCAACCGATTACAGAATATAATTGGAGACAAGGTTTACCAAGTGGCTTTAGCAGAGCAAACGTTTATAACAAAGTTGGCTGGGACTATAACCCAAATGGAGGATATTGGAATATTTATGATGATGCTGCGATTGTGGAATTTTCAGAAGATAAGAGAAACTTTATTGTGGTCGTAATGACGAATCATGTTTCTTATCAGCAAGTACGAACACTTGGTACGATGATTGAAAATCAATATGTGCTAAAAAATTGAGACCAATAGGTTCTATAGGTAGAACTCGGATCAAAAACGAAACCAACGGAAAGCTTGGTGTATTCTGGATTGAGGATATTGGCACGGTGGGACTCTGAGCCCATCCAAAGCGCCACAACGGTAGCTGGGGAAACTGCTGCGTTACCAATGGCTAAATTCTCGCCGCTGATGCCTCCAGATTCTGGAGCTGGACAAACCGTAGACCAACTACTACCATCCGGACGGGTATGTGCATAAAGAACCATAGTTTCATTAGCTCGAATATCAGCAGCATAACTACAAGTGTCCCCCCAAGCTAACTGTCTAAGGTTGTTTTTGATACGGATTTTATTAACTAAGGTTAGTACTTCATGTTCCCATTGTTCTACTGGTGGATCAATCACGGTAACAGTGATGGAGTCCTTTCTTAGACCGTCATAGGTACCAGCAGTGATAGTGGTAGTACCAGTGCCATTAATTACTGGGTAGCGGCAAGTATCATTGCTGTACCCTAGCCAGGTGCGAGCTGAATCATAAAACCCGCCAATGACGCTAGTGTCAGAAGTTTGCCAATACATTTCTCCGAGATTAGAAAGACCACCGCCCACACAAATGTCGGTATCTGGTGTAGCGTAAATGGTAATGGTTTTTTCGTTCCAGAGCTTACCGTCGGGCACAGCAGAGTTATCGAATTCATGACTAGTGGTGGAGACATAATCATCATTACCGATAATAGTGGTAATGACTTCGGCATCAGAATCAGAAACAGACTCTAAAAGTTCCATTTCACTAGTAGCGTCGGCAACTATATCAGAGCGCTCGTCGACGGCACGAAAAGTCATACCACCATTAAACCAAATTGCACTAGCAATTAAGACGCCCGCTATCAAAATTGCAGCAGCGTTAATGGAAAGTAGAATTGTAGTACGCGAGCGTAACGGTTTTTTATTTTCCATTGCCTAGTTCTTTCTTTTTGTCAGACTTTCGCCCCATAATGAGCACTTGAATAAAATTAATTAATTGATTCATGGCCGGCATTAGCAACAAGAATATTAGAATCATAATGAAATTTAAGATGATAACCTCAATGGAAGGCGTAGAGCCGCGGAATAACGCTGCAAAAATAACTGAAAAAATGATCATATAAACAATTGCAATAGAAGCAATAATAACAATATAGGAAAAGATTTTTAGCCAAATAGAAGATAGATTCAACATACGATAGCGTAGAATGGTATAGTAAACGGCAATAATTGTAATAGATAGTGCCAGTGGACCAAGCCAGATCAAACTCCAATTATTAAATAATGGCAAGATTAGGTTGAAAACTAGAATTATTAGGCTCGAGATGCCAAAACTAGCCATAGAAACAATGTCGCCACCGCGTTTGCGTTCGGAACTGGAACGTGAGAATTGTTTTAAGAACATGGCTACAATGGCCGGAACAATGGTACTAAAGAAGGCAATATATGAGATGTAGAGCGGGCCAATATTCATGGTTACTTGGTTACCCGTATTAGCTAAAATAACTTCGGAATAGAGTGCACCGGGGTTAAGTAGGATTGTGCAACCTACAATAACGCCAAAAACCAAAAAAATCATGGTGGCGATGCGACCGTATTTTTCGGACCAAGCGGCGTAGCCTAAGAAAGCGACGTCGATAAGAATAGCGCTGACAAAAGTCCAATTTACATGCCAGCTGATAACATCATACCAGCTCGCGTCGGCGGTCAAAAACAAAGAAATTGAAGCCATCCAGACAGTGGCAAAAATGGCAGCCAAAAAGAACCAGGCGGAGCGCACACGATCTTTTTTGGAGGAACCAAAAAATGTAATGGCTCCAGACAAGAATGTCAGAATAGACACTGTCGTAAGTAAAATAACAATTAATTGCACATGACCTCCTTTTCGTTAATTATAGCACAAGTTCTATAATTATCTACGATTTTGGGTGCCGCTGCCAGGCATCATGTTGTTAGAGTTGGAACTACCCACTGTAGTGACGATATCGCTAATGGTAAAATCTTGATATTTGGTGCCGTTGAGATAGATTGTATAAGTTTCTCCCAGTTTGAAATAACCACTACCAATAGATAAATGATTGAAAACTTTAGCGGAGGTATGTTCAACAATAGTTTCGGCGTTACTGTTTTTGATCTCAATTTTTGTATTGGCGCTCTGTGAAGATGAGAGATAGACACTGATGTTATAGATGCTCGATGTAGTGCCCAAAGTTTCGGCCATTCCGCTGGAACCCACCGCGATTACTTCGCCACCATTCATTACGATGCCGATGCCAGAGTCAAGCGCACCGTTACCGTTATTGGTTGGGCCATCAACTACGACTTTGCCGCCGTTGAAATAAATATAACCATTGCTATCTATGCCGTCACCACTGGCATTAACATAAACATTACCGCCATTGATAGTGAGTTCGCAGCTAGCATCGCCGGCCATAGGGTTGCTGGTAGAATTATCTGAGCTACCGCCGGCATTGATTCCATCGTCGGAGGAAGTGACGGAGATTTCGCCACTATTAATGATAATTTTTTGCGCTTCTAGGCCCTCATAGCTTTTAGTAATATTGATTTTGCCATCTTGAATCAGTAAACTGCGGATGGCGTGGATGCCATCATCGCCTGAAGCGATAGAAATATCGCCATTTTCGATTAAAATAAAACCTTTTCCGGCATCAGTATCGTTAGTAGATTTAATGGAATCACCTTTAGACACTATATTGAATGTCCCGTCTACAATATAGACAGAGTCTTTGCCGCGGATACCGTCATCAATAGCATCAATATCATAAGTACCTCCATTAAATTTAAGGTCGTCTTTTCCCACAATGCCGTCTTGATAGTTTGCGACTATTTTGGCCGCACCTTCTCCTTCAATGGTAAGGTCAGCTTTGGAGTAAATTACGCCGTTGACATCTTCATCTAAATCAGCCGAGTAGGCGGAACCGTCTTCCAAATAATTTTCGCCGACTAGTTCGATTACTAAATCGTTACCCGAAATGCAGCTAACAGCTGGGCCAGAAGAATTTTTAATTGAAACGTTATCTAATATTAATTTTACTACGCCTTCGTTCCCGGCATCAATCGAAATACCGCCATCTTCCAATGAACCAGTGATGTGATAAATGCCAGAACTTGTGATGGTTAGACTTTCAGAAAGTTCAATATTAGTGGTAGAATAACGTTCCCAATTGATTTTGAGGTCGCCATTGTCGATATCTAATGAACTAGTGCTGGTAGACGTATTATTGTCGTGGTTTAGATTTACTATGACTGCTGTTGTTAGGACGGCAACTACCAATAAGCCAGCTAAGAGCCATTTTTTATCAAATTTAAATCCGGAAGTTTTTTTAGGTTCGGTACGAGGCGAGCCATTGTTGGGAACTTCTCCCCAGAAAGAGCTGTTGTTCTTTTCTTCGGCCATTTATATCTCCTCTTCCATGCAAGGGTGAGAGAGCAGAACTTTGAGATTACAATTTTTGATACGAATTTCATCGAGGAACTCTTTTTCTTTGACGCCGCCTTTCATGGTGATATCATAAGTGAGTTTATACAGGCTGCCCATATTCATAGTTTTCATGCGAGTGAGTTCAGCGCGAGAAGTATACTTTTGAAAAATTTCATCAAAAACTTCTTCATAGTCTAAATCTTCAGGCACGACGATCTTCAGCACACGTTGTTTTTTGTTGGGCTCCAGGAAATGAGTGTAAGAAAAGATAAGGATGGCGATTACCGCAATTACGGTAATGACTACGGCAAATAGAATATGACCCATGCCGCAGGCTAGCCCCACCATCATTGCGAAAAATACACTAAGCAGATCTTTGGCTTGCCCTTGAATGGAGCGAAAGCGAATTAATGAAAACGCACCTAGGATAGCAATAGACGTGCCAAGATTCCCATTAATCATAATCATTACGGCCATTACGAGTAACGGTAAAGTGGCAAGGGTAGTAAGAAAACCTTTAGTAGTTTGAGAAGTCTTCATGTGGGTAATGGCAATTACTATGCCTAGCACTAGCGCCACAGCAGCGCAGATTAGGCCTGTGGTAATACTAAGCCCAGTAGTAGTTGAATCGAATACACTATTAAACATTTTTTTCCTTTCTTAATTTTTCGTATACTTTACCAATTTTTGAGAATTGTTGCGGATAGATCTTAGCTTCCGACATGAGTTGTACTAACCAAAGTGGAATAACCCCGTGAGCTTTCACCTCCATAATAATGTTACGTTTATCCTTAAAATAAATTTTATCACGCTTTCCTTTAATAAAACTTAAATTTTGGTTGCGATATTTAAGATTTTCATCAAAAGTAATACGGAGCTCGTCGTCACCCTTGTAACTTTCACGACTATAGGTAATTAAAATCTTTGGTTTGAGACTAAAATGTCCTATTAGATAATCTACTTCTCGAGCGATTTGAAAATCATTGCTATTTTCAATCGAACGCATGGAAAGTTCAGCGAGAGTAGTTTTGCCGCTGGTGAGTTCGGAAAAGTCCTTATGGGTAGCCATGACGCGACGTTTGTACCCGACATTAGCGTCTTGGCCCTTGATTTTGGTTTTGATTTCCAGAAAAACACGGTCATACCCGCCATAACTACGAGCACGCAGTTTTTCTTTAAACTCCGGGTGGTCAATAGACTGAATAATCAAATCGTAGTTATCGTTGTCAAAGTAGAGATTCAAAACTTCAGACTTATGATAGCTGTCAGGTTTCATATATTTACGGATGACCTTCAAAAACTTTTTCTTTTCGGTAGCAGTAATGAGATACTTTTTTTCGATCCGGTCAAATACTTTGGTTTCCATGTGTATTATTATATTATGTGAAGCTTAAAAAGTTATTAAAATTTATTCAGGTATCTGCGTTTATTTTAAGTTTCGTTTAATTTAAGTATATTATAATGGCAGTATGAGAATATTGTACGTAGAAGATGAAAAATTTTTGGCTGAGGCCGTGATACATCTTTTGAAAAAAGAAAAAATCGCAGTAGACTGGGCGGCGGATGGCGAAGAAGGGTTAGACTTGGCGTTAAAGCCAAATTACGACGCCATAGTGTTGGATATCATGCTGCCAAAGATATCGGGTTTAGAGATATTGAAAACTATCCGTGAACGGGGAGTTAAGACACCAGTGATTATGCTTTCGGCTTTGAATGAGGTGGAAGATAAGATTAAGGGGCTAGATCTTGGCGCGGATGATTATTTAGCGAAGCCGTTCAAAACTTCAGAATTAATTGCTAGATTGAATGCCTTGACGCGACGGCCGCCACTAGTAGATGCTAAGGTGATTAGTTACGAAGACTTAAAGTTTGACCTTACTAACCGCACTCTAAATAGTATAGAGTTGACCGACAAAGAGGCCGGAATTTTTGAAATGTTGATTAAGGTACCGGGGTCGGCCGTAACGAAAGAGCAAATTCTGGCACACGTGTGGGGAAGCGAAGCAGAGTTTGATGAAAACTATGTAGAGGTATATATGAGTTATCTGCGGAAGAAGTTGAAGGCTCTTAAATCGCGCGCACAAATCAAGACTATTAGAAATTTGGGGTATAAGTTAACCAATGTTTAGAAAGCTACGTAATCGATTAATTTTCATTAATTTAAGTATCACTTCGTTGGTGATTCTGGTGGTGTTTGCGTCCATCTATGTAATATCTACTCATTCGGCAAACCATCGGCCACCGATGCCAGAAAATTCAACAAATTATTCCGGCGAGGTGGAGGAGCTGATCGAGGATCGCATCCAAAATGAAAAAAACATCGCAGCACGAGAGCTTTTAGTAATGCTAATTGTTTCAGGCATAGCAATAGATTTAATTGTGGCGTTCGTGTCATATTATTTAGCTGAAGAGGCGATTAAACCAGTGCGCGAAGCATATGAGGCACAAAAAGTATTTATCGCTAATGCATCGCACGAAATTAAGACGCCGCTAGCGGCAATTGCAGCGAATTTGGAAGCAGCAGATATTAAGGACAATAAATGGATCTCGAACGTAGAAAAGGAAACCGCAAAGCTGACGGAATTGAATGGGGAATTATTAAGCTTAGCGCGGACGGATTTGATAACGGACGTGTCAATGAAAGAAGTAGATTTGACGGAGTTAACAGAAAAATCTTTAGAGAGCATGAAGCCGCGAATGATAGGGATAAAGTTTGAAAAGGGCATTGTAGCTACTGGTAAAATAAAAATTAATGCAGCAGACTTTATTCAAATATTAGAAATTTTGGTGGACAATGCGATAAAATATTCTGACAAGCGAATTGATTTAACTTTAAATAGCCACGAATTAATTGTGGCAAATGATGGGGCCACAATTTCCGAAAAAGATTTACCACACATTTTTGAGAGGTTTTATCAAGCGGATAAAAGCGCCGAAGGTGTGGGGCTAGGATTATCCATTGCTAAAAGTTTAGCCGATAGGAATGGGTGGGGCTTAACCGTCGAGAATAGAGACAATAAGACAAAGTTCACGTTAAAATTTTAGCATAAGCAACAAAAATGCTGCGCCAAAAACGTGCTATAATTGAGCTAACATGCTAGAGGTTCGGGGAGTTACGAAGGTCTACAACACTGGTGGACTAAAGCACAAGGTACTAAATAATGTGAAGATTAACTTTCGCACCAGTGAATTTGCGGCAATTTTGGGCCCTTCTGGGTCTGGCAAGACCACCCTTTTAAATATTATTGGTGGTTTAGACCAATATACTAGTGGCGACCTAATCATCAACGAGAAAAGCACTAAAAAATTTAAGAACAAGGATTGGGATAGCTATCGTAATCATCGAATTGGTTTTGTATTCCAAAGCTACAATCTAATCCCGCACCAAACAGTACTAGCAAACGTACGATTGGCTTTAACTTTGTCTGGCATATCCAAGAAAGAATCTTTGCGACGCGCCAAGAAAGTGCTAAAAGAAGTAGGGCTACAAGAGCATATTCATAAGCTACCGGCACAACTGTCTGGTGGGCAAATGCAACGGGTGGCAATAGCGCGAGCCTTAGTGAACGACCCAGATATATTACTAGCCGACGAACCAACCGGTGCACTAGATTCAGAGACTAGCGTACAGATTATGGATCTTTTAAAAGAAATTGCCAAGGAGAAGCTAGTAATAATGGTGACGCACAATCCAGAACTAGCCGACGAATATGCTACGAGAATTATCAACTTGAAAGACGGAAAAATTACGGCGGATTCAGATCCGTATGATGGCAAAATTAAAACGGATTTGGATTTGATTGAATCAGAGAAAAAATCCAAGAAGACCAAAATGTCATTTTTCACGGCATTTGGGCTATCGATGCGGAATTTACTCACCAAAAAGGCACGCACTATATTGGTAGCGATTGCGGGGTCGATTGGGATTATTGGAATTGCACTGATTTCTGCGGTGTCTACTGGTTTCCAAAACTATATCGACAAGATAGAAGAAGACACACTGACCTCCTATCCGCTAGCCTTACAAAAAGAATCGGCGGACCTCACCGGGATATTGCTAAGCTTAACTAGTAGTAACTCTGGTGGCCAAAATGGCGACAAGCTGAAAGAAAACCAGATTTTAACGTCTACGCTAGGGACAGTGTCGAATAACGATTTGCCGAGCTTTGCAGAATATTTGGAGACGCACAAAGCGGAGATACAAGATGACATCCGCCTACTAGAATATGAATATAATGTGGACCCATTAATCTATACCGAAGATGCGACCGGCGCAGTGGCAAAGGTAAATCCTAGTACTTTGTTTACGTCACTAGTGGGAGAAACGTCGCTACTGAGGAACTATTCGTCGATGACTTCGGTGTTCCAACAAATAGAGTTGGAGAACTTGCAAAATGATACAGAACTGTTGGCAGGGCGATATCCGGAAAAATATAACGAGCTGATGGTAGTATTGAGTAGTAAGGGCGAGATTTCGGAACTTTTGACTTATTCATTAGGATTCCATGATACCAACGAGTTAAATAAAATCGTGTCAAAAATTATGAGCGGAGAAAATGCGGATATACATAACGAGCCGCTAGAATTAACCTATGATGATTTGATGGGCGTAGACCTCCGCTTGGTACCGGCGACGGAAACCTATAAATTTAACAGCAAATACGACGTGTACGAAGATATGGCTAGCAACAAAGACTATATGCGACAAATCTATAATGATTCAGAAAAGCTAAAAATTACCGGCGTGGCTGTAGTGAATTCGGAAATGTTGTCTTCCGGCAGTGGTGTGGCATATTTACCGAGTCTAGTAACGCATATTATTGAGAAAGCTAGCGAAACGGAGATTGTGAAAAAACAGCTGGCGAATCCGGAACTGGATATATTTTCCAATACGAAGTTTGGCGAAGAGGGGAATGATTTTGATTTTGGGTTCTCGGATTTGGTATCTATAGATGAGGCGGCCTTGTCGCAAGCGTTTGGGGTGAAGATAGACCAAAACGCGGTGAGCGCCAAAACACGCGAGTATATGAATGAAGTTTCGGGCGAAATCACCGACGGGATCAATAAAATGCCAGAAATTCGTAACACCCTAGAGAATAAGTTTACGACACTGACCGACGAGATGATTGATGAGTTGCTTGCAAAAATCAGTAGCGGCGAGATTGATATTGCAGATTTGATGAATCCAGAAACCGCTCCGGGGATTTTAATGGATTTTGTGGATGATTTTATGACTGAAAAAAGTTTGGCGGACCTGGAGGCAGCATACTCTCTGCCAGAGGAGAATCTTAAAAGCACCTATACTGGGCTCTTGAAAGGATATCTCGCAAGTTATCTGGAGGCCATGCTGGCGCACGAAACTATATCGGTGGCAGACTATTTAAATAAGGCGGAAGTTGCGACGGTGTTTGATAATTTGGCGGGGGCGGCCACTAATTTATCCTTGCAACAAGAAGTACTAACAAAAATTGGTGGCTTAACTGCATATCTGTCTAGTAGTTTTGCAGACGCCTTTTCTGTGGACCAAAATGCGATTATTGGCGCATTTAAGCTGAATTTTTCAGAAGACGAGTTGTCGCGCGTGGTTACGGCGATGTTCACAAAGACAAAGTCGACCTTGGCCACGAATTTATCCACTCTTGGCTACCAGGATTTGGACGACCCTACCGAAATGGCGTTTTATTTCTGGAGCTTTGATGGAAAAACGCATTTCATGGAATTTTTAGACGATTACAACGAGAAAATGCGTGCGCTAGGCATGGACGACAAGGTGATAGATTGTTCTGATACGACTGGGGTGTTAATGTCGTCGGTAAAAACGATTGTAGATGCGGTGAGCTATGTATTGATTGCGTTTGTTTCCATTTCTCTAGTGGTGTCGTCAATTATGATTGGGGTAATTACTTACATTTCGGTATATGAGCGCAAAAAGGAGATTGGCATTTTGCGCGCAATTGGAGCCAGCAAGCACAATATTTCGTCCATCTTTAATGCAGAGACGTTTATTATTGGGCTACTATCTGGATTATTTGGTGTGACAATTTCTTATCTTCTGATTCCGATTATCAATCTAGTGCTGCATCACTTCACGGGGGATATACCTTTAAGCGCAGCGCTAGACCCGAAAACAGCGTTATTCTTGGTGGCACTCAGCGTTGTTTTGACTTTGATTGGTGGGTTGATTCCGGCACGTTCGGCCAGTAAAAAAGATCCTGTAGAGGCACTCCGAAGCGAATAAATTTGAGGCGGAGAAAAGCGCAGCGGTAAAGCTGCGCTTTGGGTTTTGCTTTTAGGTAGTCTGGTTAGCTGAGTTCTCTAGTGAAAAACACGATTCCCACGTTGAAACTCATGTTTTCGTCATAATCGCCCACTTCCGCCAGAGCGTATGAATCTACCCAAGCCGAAACAAAGATTTCGACGTCTTCGCCCTTAAGAACATCACTTCTCTCGGACTTCAGAGGAAGCGGCGTAGTCTCGGTTTGGCGATACGCCACTGAGTCTATGTGGCTGAGATAGGAATAATGTCCGTTATCGTCGAGGTACTTGATTGTTATACCAAATTTCAGAGCTTCGGCAATTTTATCATTGCCTTGTACTGAGATCTTGTAGTAAACATTCTTGACATCGCCGTTCTCAGCAGACAAGACGAAACTCGGGGCGCTGAGCGGCTCCCTACCGTCTTCGTCGAGATAGACGCTGGGTCCATACCCGTAGTTACTAATAACGTTGGTAAGGATAGGGAAAACAGCTTCGTTGTAGGCGGCGACGCTACCGTCCTGGCCGAGGTTTTGGCCGGAGACCTTCAGGACAAGTTTTGGGTCATCGGGTTTAGACGCGGGTTGTTCGATACGTCCGCTGAAGAGGCTCATGCGAGCCTGCGATGAAATATAGACCGCCGCAGCAGCGACGATAATACTCATCGAGACTACCAGAGTGATGATCGGGATGATAGCGGATTTCTTTTTCATAAAGATGCACCTCTTGTAAGAATATTTTTTGAGTTTTGAAACTCACTCTATCTATTTTTGATTGATAAACAGGGTGAGTCGCAAAACTCTCATTTCTAATCATTACTAAAAGCAAAAGTTTAAGATACGTGCTCATTCTCACGAGCATGCTCTCATTATACCACACTTTTTAATATCTGTCAATAATAATTATGGTTTTCTACAAAAAATCTTGACAAAACGTCAAGAATATTTTATTGGCTGGGGCAAATTAAGCAGGCTTTAACAATCGACTAAATAAGTTTAGGTCCGAAAAGCATAAAACAAGTACTCTAGCTAATTTATGATATAATACTAACAAGTACGTATCATTATTATTTCCTTATCGCGATACGGAAATTAATCTTTATTCTCTAAATCTTGATAATCTATTAATAGTCAAAAAGGATTTTATGGATAAATCTCTTCATGGCTCGGGGCATGCACACCATCCACATCACAATGCATATAAAACCGAGAAAAATATATTTATAGCATTTCTTCTAAATGCAAGTTTTTCAATCTTTGAGTTCGTAGGCGGCATCATCACCGGAAGTATTGCTATTACTTCCGACGCAGTCCACGACCTTGGCGATGCCCTAAGTATTGGAATCGCATATGGTCTAGAACAAAAAAGCAGAAAAAGTCCGGACGAAAAACACACTTACGGCTATGCGAGATATTCATTAGTTGGCAGTATTATTACAACCATAATCCTACTTGTCGGCTCTGCATTTGTAATTTATGAAGCAACCAAGCGAATAATTAATCCTGTCGAGATAGACTATAATGGCATGGTTATTTTTGCGATTATTGGTCTAGTCGTAAATGGCATCGCAAGCTATGTTACGCGTGAGGGTGATTCATTAAACCAAAAATCAGTAAATCTCCATATGCTAGAAGACGTTCTAGGCTGGGCAGTGGTACTAATCGGCTCCATTGCGATGAAATTTACCGGAATAGCGATCATAGATCCGATCCTCACGCTAGGTGTCGCATCCTTTATCTTGGTTGAAGCCGCCAAAAACTTACGCGAAATAGTAGTGATATTTCTAGAAATTACACCAAAAAATCTAAACCTAGAGGAGGTCAAAACGGATATTAAACAAATTAAAGGCATTGTAGACATCCACCACATCCATGTTAGGAGCGCAGACGGCAACGAAAACCACGCCTCACTCCATGTTGTAGTTCAAAAATACGATAAAAAGATCAAGAACAGTGTGAAGAATGTTTTAAAAAAACATGGTATTTCGCACTCAGTGATAGAGATTGAGCAGACAGACGAGAAATGCGAAGAAAAGATCTGTAAATAAAAAGCCCCGAGGATTTATCAAACTCATGCTTGGCTGGGGCAAATTAAGCAAGCTTTAACCATCTACAAGGAAGACATCCGCAATCGACTAGAGGACTATAATCCAGAGAGCCAGACAATTACGTCATAAATGCCGTTTTGTCCGTTTTGCCGTTTTAACACTTACCCGATATATTAATGGGGATAAGTGGAGAAAAATTAAATTACTATGACGAATATTGAATGTGAGTTATGCGAAGTCGACGGTAAGCTAGAACTGAACGAAGATATAATGCCAGAATTGGACGACTAACCCCTCAGTTGCAACAAGTGCCTAAGCAGTTGGGCAGTTATGCCGCTACGATACCAATATTCAGCACCTTTATTGTCATCTCTCGCCAAAGCTGACGTCAAAAGGACGAGGGTGTTATTAAGGTCAAGCTTCTCGATTCCGTCTTTCGTTTTCTGCTCTAACCACTCTAAACCGTCAATCCAATAATCACTACCTGTAAAAAGACCGTTATCATACATAAATGGCAATATTTTTTTATCAATGTAAGAAGTTTGTCTGCGAAAAATTGAGGCGTGTTCTGCAATCTTATTCAGCTTAGCAAAACCTTTATCATCGAATTTATCAAACGATGATTTTGCCTCCTGTAAATAAACAGATTGTTGCGAATACTTAGGGATGTCATTTCTGCTCATTTCGTTCTCCTCGTTTTATTTCAATTATCCCGCTCTGCTTTGAAAAATAAATCCCCAAAACTGCTAGGCGAGCAAAAATTAAAATATGAAGAAACTAGTTTTGATGAAATACCTAAATGCGAAATATATACCAGAGTATCGCTCTATGCCTAAGATAGATGTACCCGACAACGAAGTCGATAATCGTACATCACTCATGGAAGTAGAGGCGGAAGAAATGCTCTATACAGGCGAAATGAAAGAGCTGCTCTGGATTAAAAGTCTAAATGAAGAAGAATACAAACAACTGATGAAAGACGAATCTGACGCGAGAACCAGGAAGTTAGATGAACTAGATAAAATGCTTAGCTAAGTATAATGTAAGCCTGAAGTCGAATTATGAAGGCTTTTTCTTATTTTTCTTCTTGGGGGCTTGCTCTTCCTTAACCTTACCAGTAATATTTCGAAGCCACTTAATAAATTCATATATTAGCCATCCGCCGAGCAATATGAATAACGGTGGAAACACACAACTTATACCAAATAAGATACACCCGATACAGATCTTCGCTTTACTTGTAGTCGAAGTGTTTTCCCATGCCTCTTTTTCCTGTTGCTTCTTGGCGACAGCGTCTGTCTGTTTTTGTTCGTAGACGGCGGGGTCGAGTTGCATACTACAACGATAAACCCAATCCCTATCGCGATGGATGCCATCTACAAGTCGGTACCCTTTCGCCATGTGTTCTTTTACTCTTTTTTGGAGTCTTCGTTCGGAGCTATCCGACAGACTGACAAATGGTTCGGAATAACCACCCATTTTTTCTAATCCATGAGATAGTGTATTGAGCGATCCTGTTATTATTCCCATAATCACTGCTCCTATCTATTATCCTTTGTCTTTTCAATGAAAACATCGCCGTCTGATGGATTATACCAACATTTCCAAACGCTTTTATCTTTATTCCACATAAGAATCTGATAGTAATTGCCTTCCTGCACAATGTTTGTAGAGGCATAATCGGTTAGATGAACTCCCGTCTTTTGACCGTATGCCCAACATGCGTCCGCTATGGTATCTATGGACGGTTTATCACTTGATTGATTTGAAGTTGAAGCAGACGTAGGTTCATTTTCCTCAGTCGCTTCAGTATTGGTCTTCTCATCATCTTGCCCGCTAACAGAGCCTTTATATTCGTTGCCAACATAACAGCTATCCAAAGTCTTTGCGTAGGCATTTGCGCCGTATTTTTTACAAGCACCATGTGCCTCTCGCCATGCTTTTTCTTCTTCCGTTTCCTCCTTTTGGGGTTCTTTCTTTTCGCATGCCACTCCACCATCTTTAAATTGGTATATATAATCATCTCCGAGCTGCTTGCAAGCATCTATATTCTTTTGCTGATTTGAAGTTATATGTGTCGTTTCAAAAGAAATTTTGTCGCCCTTATGCAAGCCATAGCCATTAGAAGTGTATCTATTATAATCATAGTCAATTTCTCCATTGGCTTTGTAAACGGTACTAACAAAAGTGACAGTCTGTTCATCCTGTGCATTTTTATCGTAATATCCATTCTGGTAAATATCATACAAAATACCTTTTTCTTCTGCTAAGCTGATAGCTTGATTAATAGTTAAACCAGTAAAATCGTCACGAGTTGCTACTGGTTTATTAGCGAAATATGCTATTGCAACAAACAGAATAATAAGAAATCCGACTATGCCGCCGACGGCAAACCTTTTATTTAGAGCTAATTGTTTGATGCTCTTGTGGGCACTTGGACCAGATTTTTTTGGTATGCTTTTCATATTTTACCTTTCTCCCCTACAACAAAATTAGCGACTATGTGCAGTCGCTAAACTTATCAGCTCAGGCTTTTGACTCTGGCTGGCACATAGCCGCCTTCTTTTGTTCAAAAGTCTGAAACTTTAAAACTGATAAGTTTAGCATCTACTATTATACCTTATTTGGTATAAAAAATAAATGGCTTATGTCATTATAACGGTTACATTGAAAATATTTTTATCAATCCGTTATTTGTAGATAGTACTGCAAATCCTCTCCTTTCCAATTATCAAGCACGTAATCGTGATACTCAGTCCAAAGGTCGGAGTATGGCTTGCTCAGAGTATTGTTCCGCTCGTGGTAATACCAGCACCTATGATTAAGCACCATCGAGAGCTCGGTACCGTATACACGATCGTCACCCCACTCCTGCCTAGCCCTCTCATAAGTATCTTTAACCGCCCCAAATCCGAACTTATCGGCAATAGTGAAGTCCTGCCAGAAAGTAGTCTGACACTCGTAGTCTAAGAGTCGCACCTAAAAACCTCCATAAAATTATTTATCGAGTCGAAGTTATCTTCTATTGCCGACTTGTATTCGGAATAATGACGGATCGTGTCCGCGTAATCTTTCGCACTCAGTCCAGCCTCAATCATCGCAAGCCTTGCTTCCATAATCATGTTATACTTACCGCTTCTACGCACTAGTTCGTAGCGATAGAAGTTTTGGCAAATATCGGGCTGAAGTAGTTTCATATCACCTCGCAACTACTAGAAGTCCTAGTCCATAAATGCTCAACTATTTCACCATCAGCCCAAAGCCTACGCTCTAGTCTGGCGAGGTAATTCATCCTGTCTTCGAGATTTGGAAACTGTAGGTCATCGACAATCTCGAAGTGATATTCGCCATCTGTACCGAGATATTTCATGGTGGTGATGGATTTTGGCATTCTCATAATTAAACAAAAATTTTGCTCCTAAATACGAGAAAAATAAAGCCCTTTTTGATGATTTTAACGAAAAATGCCTGTGGCATATTTTGAACGAGTTTTTGGCAGTTTTATCGTCAGAACACACAACTTGTCGGCTTGGGAGTTAGAACGTCCGCAATCGTCATCACAGAGCCTCTGGCGAGATGTTTTTTCTCTGGGATTATGGTATAATATAAGAAATGGAACCGGATGAATTCAAATATGAAATGACATGCCTATTGTTCGCCCTTAGGGAGTTTCTGCCGCCGAAGGACTATGGACATCATTTTGATTTTTCTTCCATGTTTATGACCAAGGGTCCATATCCGAGTTCGTCTTCGGCACAAAAGAAGCCTCTTTACGAGTATGTAGAGCCGAGCCAAATAACAAAATTATTAGAAATATTGCAATACAAATATAGATGTTTTGGCTTCTGCGAAAAAACCTATTTTGAAACACCTGAAAAGGTTCTCAAAGCAGCCTTCAAACAAAAGAAGCTAAGCGAATATGAAAGTGAAGCCGAATTAACATCTATTGTTAGGAAACTATCAGAACAGAAAAGGTATCCGCTTGTATTTTCGGAACAATCTAAGGAATGCCTCGATGATGTTTTTAAAGAGTATACTTCGTCTAAAACAAGCGACAATTCGTTTTTTGTATTACATATAAAAGAAAGAAAAGGCAACCCAATCTTATGCATCAACAATACCCCAATACGCAAGTTCCAAGCCAATTCTTATTCGTATAAGATGATGAAATTAGCCTTGGGATTACCAAATGGTTCGCTCGTGCCCGTAAAAGACGCATTGAATATCAATAGAGGTGACAGGGGTTGTTCTCAAGACTTATCGGATGTTTTCAAAGAACCAGTCTTAAAATCTGTATTTGCAAGAGAAATCACCTGCTCGGATTTCAGGATATATCATAAGGTAATCCTCCGGAGCTTTGGATAAAGTCGGATAGTGTGTATTTATTGTTCTTTTTGATAGCTTCGTTTCTTTGATAACCTGCCTTGTTGTTATTCTTCCCCGATGAGCGTTAATTAGTTTAAATATGGCTCTTTGTATTATGCGCTCATTTCTTCGGCATGTTTGATTACGCCGAGAATATTTCTTTGGTTTTCTCGGAGTGCTCATTGATATTAGTTTATCATAAAAATTACGCTTAACAACAAAAAGGTTGCGGTGTCAGAAGATTGAAGATTCTAGTTATACAAAACTCGACACCGCAAGGGACGTAATAACAGATAAATTAATGCAATTATTTCCTACATTAATTGATTATTACACTACCATTATATCATTTACTGAATTTTAAAGCACAAAATTTTCTGAAAATGTTACTTACCTCTTGCAGCTGTTTATACTTTGACTGTTTTACCAAAATATGATAATATATAAATAAGGTCAGCGGCGACCCTGTTATTTAATAATTTCATAGCTAAAATGCTAATTAGGGCGGGATATGGATTGATTATTCAGTTTGTTTCTCGCCCCATATTGGTTACCCCGCGATTTTACCATTCCTAACACATTTCAAAATGCGTTAGGATAATACAATCAGGGGGTGCACCTTAATGCAAAAGAAGTATCGTCTTACGAAAGAAACCATTAATGCAGATGGACATACTCTCCATCGGATTGAGGCTTTGATAGATATTCCTGAATGGGGTGTTAAAGTCGGCGATCTTGGCGGATGGATAGAGAAAAAGAGAAATCTCTCACATTACGGAACAGCTTGGGTTGCTTATGAAGCATGGGTTTACGGTAATGCTGAGGTTTACGGAGATGCCCAAGTTTCCGGAGAGGCTCGTGTTTGCGGTTATGCTCGTATTTACGGCAACGCAGTAGTCTACGGAAACAGCTATGTCTACGACTACGCTTGGGTATATGGTAACGCTAGAGTATACGGAACTGCACATATTGCCGGTAAAGCTCAAATCTATGGTAATGCCAAAGTCTTTGATAAAGCATTGGTTTATGATAAAGCGATTGTCTACGGAGCTTCTAGGGTTTATGGAACCACTTGGGTTCACGAAGATGCTATCGTTTATGGTAAAGCTCGTGTTTACGGTAAGGCATGGGTATATGGCAGTGCTGAGATTTTTGGCACGGCGCGAGCATTTGGCGATGTCCGTATATCCAATAACGCAAAAATATCCTGCGGTGAACATTCACACGGTAGGCGACAATGATACTTTTCAAAACCACCCGGGGCTATTATGCTCCGGGTTAAATCGTTTAATCGGTTATACTATGATATTATTAATATAGGCAGTGCATCAACAAAAATTGAAAATACTCTTGGTCAAACACATATTTCGGTGCACTGCCAAATGACTTAACTTAAAATTCAAATTTGAAAATAATTGCACCAAAAAACACAAATAATGGTGCAAGCAATCACATTTAAATATGTATTTAATTGCCCGTTCAAAATAATGGTGCAAGTAAATATGATATTTTACTACAAAACAATTATATAAAAAAGAAAACCCCCGATAAATCAGGGGTTTTCCTTACGCCATCTCGTACTCCTAGGTGACGTTTCAATATGGCTGGGGTGGTAGGACTCGAACCCACGGATGGCGGGACCAGAACCCGCTGCCTTACCACTTGGCGACACCCCAAGCTTTTTATATTTTACCATAAAATTTTAAATAATGCTATAATGAACCTATTATGGCAAAAAAGAAAAATGTTTTTACCAAAAAAGAACTCGATACACTTTCGGCAGAAGAAATAATTGATAAGATTCAGCACGAAAATTACTCCCTATTGACCACTCTAGGCGCGGAGAACTTGCGTAAAGAAATGGTAAAAGTTGGGAAAATTTGTAACGCTGCGGCGAATTATTTTATTAATTCTACGGGGCCGAAGAACAATCACGATAAACATATGAAGGCGGCTCACAAGAAAATCGTACATCTGCTTAAGAAATTTGCTCCTGGTGATTATAGTGGTGCCCCGCGGAATATAAAAAATGGTTTAGTGATAGGTTTTAACCACCCTTCGCTAGGCGAAATTATGCGATTAGCAATGATGAAGTTCGACATTATGGGCGACAAACCAATGTATTTTCCGGTCAATCTACCCTGGTACGAGGCTTTAGCCCCCAATTATGAGCGCTTAAAAGATCTTGGTATCATCATTACGCCAACCATTACTCCTGCCACTTGGCAAAAAATTGGCCTCAAAGAAGGAACTAAGTTGTACGACAATGCTACTCGCATTAAAAAGGAATTCCGTGAAATGTACACGAACTTGTCCCGCGAAGCAATGAAAAATGGTGGTGTGATTTTTGTGGCACCTTCAGCCACGCGGCAGGCAACAGTTTTCAAAAATAAAGACATCTATGACAAAAAAGAAGATATTATTCCGACAATGTCTGTACTGGCCTTAAAATTGTATTCTGATCCTGAAGTAAAATGTGATTTCTTGCCGTTGGCAATATTGCCGCCTATAGGTTACAAACGAGGGCTAAATTTTCATAAAAAGTACCGCTTAATCCCAGGTGAGATTATGACGGCGGATGAAATTCGCAAAAAATACTTCAAGACCAAAAATCCGGAGCGCCTAGATGGATTTGACTGGGATTTCCATATGCGGATTGCGGAGAAATTACCAAAAGAGTTTTGGTATTAGTGTGATATAATCATGAGTAGTATGGACGATGGGCAGTATTTTTATCATCCGTTAGAAAATATTGAAGATGTAGAGCTTTTTTATGAAGCGGTAGAGCGGAATCACCTAACCAAGGCTATCTCGCCGGAGCGACCTTACACTTATTGGACAATAGAATTATACGATCAAAAAAATGGTATTCGGGGCGGTGGTGGATTGGGGGTGCTAGCAGCCGACACTCGCCGTGTAGCCGAAAAGATGAACATACCTTTTGCACTGATTACACCGTTTTATCCATATGAAACCCACCAGACGATAGACGGTGACGCGGTGCGAGATAACCATGTACCAGTGGACTATAAGGATTTTGGTTTTAAGTTTATCGATACAGTAAATGTAAAGTGTTGTGACAACTTATGCAGACTAGATGTTATAGAGAAAAGATTCAAAAACACACGCATCATCGCGATAACGGAGCCGAATTTCGGCGAGCTTTATTCTGGTATGAGCGGATCAGATCATCGGTTGTACCAAGAAGTTGCGTTGGGATTTGGTGGTTATGCAGCACTAAAACTTTTGGGTTTGAAGCCCGCTATCATGCAGTTAAATGAAGTGGCTACTTTTTTTGCCGCTCTGGCAAGATTAGACGAATTGGCGCGCAATGGAATGGATTTTTACGAAGCAGTGGTCTATACGCGAAAACATACCCTGTATACAAATCATACTCTGGTGCAGGCGGCTGAAGCGGAGTTTAGCCAAGAACAGTTTGAGCGGTTTGTGTTTCCGAATTTAAAATCGTTGGCCGTTAAAAAGTGGCTAGCCGATAAGTTTACAGATGGACGCATTAAGTTATCTTCTGTGACTATTGAAATTGCCGAGCTTAGAAGTGGAGTTTCCAAGCTCCATGCTAGGGTGGCTAATTATAGAGATATTGCCGGAAATAAAGTAAAGTTTAAGGCAGTGACTAATGGCATAGACATGGATACTTGGGCATTGCCGGAGATTATGGAATTTTATCGTAGTTTTGGGATTTTGGACGAATATAACATGCCATCTGGAGATTATGCTGAAAAAATAGAGAATTTGAGCAGCGGTGAAATCCGAGACCTAAAAAAGGCTGGGCGCAAAGTACTAAATGATATTTTGAAAGAGCGGCCAGACCACAATGGCAGGGTTTTGGAGTTTGGTAATGATGATTTTATTTTCGACTTCAAGCGAAGATTCGTGGATTACAAGCGGCCAGAATTGCCATTCCGCGACCCGGTAAGGTTGCGCAATATCTTGGAAAGACACAATGCGCATTACGTCATTGCTGGGCGTGTGCACGCTGGCGACAAGACGATGAGAGAGAAGCTAAGGAAGTTGCTAGACGTAGTGTCGACGGATGATTATTTACGTGGCCATGTGCATTATATTCCAGATTATGACGAAAAATTAGCTTATGGATTATCAGTCGGTTCTAATGCTGCAATCAATGTGCCAATTGTGGGCTTAGAGGCTTGCGGCACATCTTGGATGAAAGACGTGGCAAACTTGAATTTCTTAATTTCTACTCACGATGGTGGTGTAGCAGATGCTTCAGCCAATTCATATCTTAACGTGTCCGGAGTCGACGAAGAAGAGGAATTGGATATGCTGTACCAGCGGATGGAAGAGGCTCTGATTGCTAGTGAAAACGATTTTGACTTGGAATATATTTTGCAACAGCAACTGAAGGCGTATTTGCCAGTGATTTCTGGTAGTAGAATGCTAAAAGATTACCTTGACTATTTGTTCCCAGCGTAGTATACTATTGACAAGTCTGGTGTCAGACTTTTTTTAATAAAAGGAGTAGGATGGCTAAAATTACAAGAATTAAGGCAAGTGACGGTCCTTCTAAAAAGGAAGAGGCGGACGAGCCGGCAATTACTCGCAAAAAAGTCATTGTGAAAGACAAAAAATCTGAAAAAGCTAAAAGAAAAGACAAAAAAGCTGCCGAGAAGAGAGTAACGACAGAGAAGAGAACCAATAAGAACCCGTTCATATTGTTCCGGCCGTTTGTATATCTAGGGAGATATATCCGCGATTCATGGAGAGAACTTCGCCAAGTACGTTGGCCAAATCGCAAAGCAACTTGGAAAATGGTATTGGCGGTATTGGTTTATACAGCGATCTTTGTGATTTTCATTTCGCTTCTTGATTTGTTCTTTACTTGGTTATTTAATTTAATTTTAGGATAAGGAGATAAAATGGCAGTAAACAGATACGATGATACCCGTGCATGGTACGCAATTTCTACCTACTCTGGCTACGAGGATAAGGTAGCAGATTCTATAAACCAGCGCACTAACACAGTAGAAATGGCAAACAAGATTTTTGAAGCAATAGTACCAAAAGAAAAGCAAATTGAGATTAAAAACGGCAAGCGCAAAATCGTAGATCGTAAAATTTTGCAGGGCTATGTGTTAGTAGACATGAAATTATCGGATGAAACGTGGTATATCATCCGTAATACCCCTGGCGTAACTGGGTTCATCGGCACTGGCACGCAACCAACTCCGGTATCTGAAAAAGAAATCGCTAAGATTAAGAAGCGAATGGGCGTAGAAGATCCGAAGTTCTCGGTGAAATATGAAGTGGGTGAAGTAGTATCGATTACCGATGGTCCTTTCAAGGGCTTTGATGGGTCAATTTCTGAAATTGACGCCGCTAAGGGTAAGCTAAAGGTGATGGTTTCAATGTTTGGCCGTGAAACGCCAGTGGAGCTAGATGCATTGCAGGTAAAGCAATTAAACTAAGTTTATACAGGGCAAGCGAAAAGACCGCCGGGGGCGGTCTTTTTTAGTATTTATCTGTCTTTGGCGGACGAGGCTGCGTCAAGGTCAGCGATGACCTGGCTAATCTCGCTGTCGGTGTCAATATGAATTTCACCAGCATCGAGTAGTAATTCATCGATTTCTTTGAGATATCTTCTCGCGTGGCCGATCCCAGTTTCAAGGATGGAATCAACATCTTTTTCTCCAGTCTGACGAATCTCAATCTTCTTGTTCGTCTCATCAATGCCGTTGCTGAGGAGAATTGCAATTACGATAATAACGAAAATTATTATATGGTAATTTGTTATTATGCTTGCATGGATAGCGTAAATAAACGCACCTAGCAGTACAATACTCAACCAGAAGCCTGTTCCGAAAGAATTCCAGATCCAGCCCGAACGGGGTCGCATCTTTTTGCGGTCGCGTCGCTCTCTTTCTCCGATGGCAATATCGCGAATCAGATTCCGGCGTAGCTCGTGTAGCTTATCGACAGATATGTTAATGTACTTGTCCACTGTGCCATTTTTCATGACCTACCAGCTCCTTTCGTGGACTTTACCTTATCTTTATTGAATCATCTTTTCTGGTTTTTGTCAAGACTAAACTATTGACAAAGGCGCTAAATAGGGGTAGAATAGAGAAGTTACATATTGCTTCTAAACTATCAACTTTAATAAGGATATTGCGATGGCAGAGAAAAAGGTTATCGGTAATTTGAAACTACGCATCCCGGCAGGGCGCGCTACAGCAGGGCCTCCGGTAGGTTCTACCTTGGGCCAGTGGGGCCTTAATATGATGGATTTCATCAATCCATTCAATGAAAAAACTAAGGACTTGATGGGGAAGAATGTGATTGTACACATTCGAGTGTTTGAAGACCGCACGTTTGACTGGAAGAGTCTAGGCCAGCCAGTAGATGACCTAATTCGCGAAGCGATTAAGATTGAAAAAGGCAGTGGTAGGCCAAACGTAGATAAGGTTGGTAAAATTACCAAAGCTCAGCTCCAAGAGATCGCCGAGAAGAAGATGGATCAATTGAACGCAGTAGATATCGAGGGCGCAATTAAGATTGTGGCCGGTACGGCACGCTCGATGGGCGTAGAAGTTGTAGACTAATTTGTCTCTAAGAAATCCACTCCTGATACAGGGGTGGATTTTTGTAGGTTGATTTTTAGTGGTTTTATGTTAGAATGTTACTGCGCGCGTCAGCACGTACATTAAATTTTGTCATTGGGGGGAATGACTATGAAAGAAAAAATCGGAATTGTTGTAGCGGTAGAGCCTGAAGTGATGCAGTTCTTCGAGGTCTTCGGAGCGCCTACATACCATTTCGGTGAAGGCCACGGATATGAAGTGTGGGCGTGGAACAAATATCCGGCCGAAGTCTATCTCATAGAGAGTGGATACGGAGAAATCGCCGCGGCTGCTGCCACCCAATGTCTTATTGATAGATGCAATGTCTATAAGATTATCAATTACGGCGTGGTCGGCGGGTTGCATGAAGGACTTTCGGCACAAGTGGTTGGGACGGTAAGAAAGATCGTACATTACGGTTTTGATCTATCCGTCGGTAAAAAATATCCGGTAGGAAGATACCCAAACCAGAAAGATTTATTCCTTTCGCCCAAGGCAGATGCCCTGCCGCAGGCGTGTTTTGACGAACTTCCGGAATTTGTTTGCGCTTCCGCAGATAAATTCGTGGGGCCCGGAAAGCCAAAGCGGAAGCTTAGAGAAGAGTTTGGGGCCGACGTCTGCGAGATGGAAGCCGCTGCAATCGTGATCACTTGCAACAAGAACAATGTTCCATGCAGTTTTATTAAGGCCGTATCGGACGGTGTAAATGAAGGCGAGGAAGCTTTTGAACAAAATGTCACGAGTGCTGCTAAGGCCTGCGTCGAAGTAATTGCACGTTGTATCCTTTAAGGTCGCGAAAGCGGCCTTTTTGCTTACACATATTGACAGAAGTCTAAAGTGTGCTATAACGGCAGGATATGGGCTTTTGAGCCCGTTTTTTTGCCAAAAGAGCATTTATGTGTTAAAATAAAGTTGTAGGTTAGAGTTTCTGGGGACTGTTATTGTAAGTAAATTCTACTTAAGTATCTTAAAAAGGAGGTGATTAAGATTTTATGACTGTTGAAGATTTAAATAGTTTTTTTGGACTGAAATTCTCTGGGGTAAAATGCCCCGGCTGCGGGAACTTCATTGAATTTAATAATGGAGAAAAACTTGGAGATTTGTTTAGCGATTCTGTCTATCTTGACATATATTGCAACGACTGTGGCTGTGCTATGGAATTTAATGGCTACGGGTTATTAAACGAATTTTCTTGTCAAATCTACATACCAAGTAAAGATCGGTGGGGGGTTAATGCAACAGAATCAGTTGGAAAGATATCTCTTACCGATTTAAATCTAAATTACGAAGCGGAAGAGCTACGGTTCTCGCCGAGGGCCGAGAGTCTTGTACACGATGATCTACCTTCATATTTTGAAGACCATTCAGACATTGATTGGTATTCGGATATGGCTGATTTCGACGTAGTGTTTAAGATTCCTAATCTCGAGGCGTTCTGTGTCTTTAAACCCGCACAAAACGAATCGAAAACCGAAGATAGTACCCAAGAAACGCCTAAATCTATGAGCCAAACAAATAATGAAAGGACGTGTGTCAATTTGAAAAACAAGATTAATCTGTTCGGGACCACTATGGAGTTCGGGCCAAATAACGACTCGAACTTGGTTTGTACTATGCTCGGCGTAGCCGTAAAAACAGATGACGGCAGTCTGCATGTCTATGACAAGAAGAAGATCATCAACACCGGCGACATGAAGCTCGGCGATTTCCCGATTTTCTTGATGCCTGACACCAAGGTAAAAGTCGGCGAAATGATCAAGCGAGACGACGGCAAATACTGCTTCGTCGAGGAGGTCTGCGCCGATGGGCGTATCAAGGCGATCGCACCGAAAGAGAGCGAAGTTCGTACTCTAGTGCCCGTCGAAAATCTGCTGGGCTGGAAGCTGTATACCAAGGTGGTCTGCCTACTGGACAGCTTTACCGGCGATAACGGAGTCAAAGGATTATTCGGCGACGGCGACGGAATCGGCAAAATGCTGATGGTGGCCGGCCATGATGTCTGGAGAATTTTCGAATAATCCGACGCGAAACGACACGGTACAAAACAATACATATTTTGAAGAGGGTGTAAAACCGCTGGAGGACGACCTCCCTTTTGATATGCAAAGCCTGATGCCGTTCCTGTTGCTCTCTGAGAGTGGGCTATTCGGCGAAGGGCTTAACTTTTCCGGAGAAAGTACCCCGTTCAAATCAGATTTCAGGCAGCTATTGCTGCTCTCGTCTATGATGAATCCTGCAGGCGAAGGTCTCAATTTTCTCGGCGGCGGTAGCAGCCCTCTGGGTCTGCTGCTTATGATGAAGATCATGTCAAAAGACAGAGAACAGACCGCAGACGCCGATTCGACGACAGGTGGAGAGCACGGATGCGACTCCGGCAAGGGGATTCAGTTGTTGAATCCCAGTGGATCAGCAGCCGAAGAGCACAAAGAAGAGCCTGGGGAAAGCCCCGGGAACGACTCTGACGAGACATAAAATCCATCACGCCTTTATTTACCCCTCTTCAAGAGGGGCTTTTTCTTGCAAAAATGAAGATTTTTTGATATAATATGGGAAGTTAATTTAACCGTGGGAGGAGAGAATCCGCTAGCACCACAGAAAGGGAAATATGGCCGAAGAAGAGGCTAAAAACTTAGATAATACCGAAGCTACAGAGGTAGTGGAGGAAGTCGTAGAGACAACCGAGCCAGAGACTTTTGCGAAATCTGGTAAGAAATCCAAAAAACATATCGAAGAAGTAAAAGCCGAAGAAGAGCGCCAAGCTCGCAAGGCTGAACGCAAGGCTGCTGAAGTCGTAGAAAAACCAAAGGGTGCTATTCCGGTAACTCGTCCTAAAATCGAGCGCCGTGGCAAAAAATACCAAGAAGCTGCTAAGCTAATTGAAAAAGGTAAGAATTACACTTTGAAAGAGGCTGTCGATCTAGCTATTAAGTCTAGCCCTGTAAAGTTTGATGCTAGCGTAGAAGTTCATGCACGTCTCGGCGTAGACCCACGCCAGGCTGATCAAAATATTCGTACCACCATGGTACTACCAAATGGCAACGGTAAAACTATACGCGTAGCCGTATTTGCGCCAGCTGATATCTGCAAGGGTGCGAAAGCTGCCGGTGCCGATATTGCCGAAGATGAAGAATTCTTGAAACAACTAGAAAAGGGTACGATTGATTTTGACGTGTTAATTTCTACTCCACAATATATGCCAAAGCTTGGTAAATTTGCGCGCCTACTTGGCCCTAAGGGCTTGATGCCAAACCCGAAGGCCGGCACCGTAACTATGGATGTAGAGAAAGCTGTAAAAGAAGCTAAGGCTGGCAAGGTAGAATACCGTGTAGACAAGCAGGCGATTGTGCACATTGGTGTAGGTAAAGTTTCGTTTGGTGCAGATAAACTAATCGAGAACGCAAATGCTTTCTTTGATTCTCTAAAGGCACAGAAACCAGCGTCGCTTAAGGGTACTTATGTAAAGTCAGTATTTATTACTACGACTATGGGCCCCTCTATCGCAATCGAAAACCTATACAACTAAGATTTAGGAAATAGCCCTGCGGGGCTATTTTTTTGTGGTATACTAAAAATATGAATTTAGACTTTAGCAATTTGGGCACACCAGAAATGATAATTATGGCGGCAGCAGGGCTAGCGCTACTGTTTTTTGGCTATCGCATTAAGAAAATTGCATTCTTTATTATTTGGTTTATTTTAGGCTACAATTTAATGACGTTTTTGATGCCGACGGTTAATAATTTAGTGCCGCAGATTGCTGAGAGCAACTTGTATCAAATGCTACTGCCGATTGGTGGTGGGTTACTTTTGGCGCTACTTGGGTTTTCCATTGAAAAGCTTTGTGTAGGCGGCATATGTTTTGCACTAATAATGGTAATAACGGTGCGGTATTTTGGTGCGGAAATGCAAACTTTAGCGATAGGCGGGGTGATCGGCGTAATAGCAGCTGGCGCAGCAGTAATGATGATGAAACCAGCCACCATTATCGCTACCGCTACGGCTGGGGCTTATGCATTGACTTTGGCGATCCTTACACTGTTTCCGGATATTAGCAAAGAAACTTATTACTTTATTATCCTAGGTGGGCTGGATGCGATCGGCTCGGTATTTCAGTTTCTTACGGCTAAACGCATCATGTAACCCCTTAAGCTTGACTTTTTTGCATAAGTGTGCTATAATAAGGCTGGATCCTGCGAAAGGGTTACACTAGAGACTAAATGTCTCGCACCTTAAGGAGTTGAGCTACTTTGAAAAGTTATTTTAAAAAGCATTATAGGTTTTTTTGCCATATTAGCTGCCTTGATTGGTTGCAATCTGTGCACATCCGGTTTAACGATTTTCGTTATAACTGGCGAAATCGTTGGACATAGCGCTCCGCTGTACGTAATCATAGGATATGCCCTTGGTATTATCTTTTGGGCATCAAATGTTATTTTCATCTATTTGAGAGAAAAGGACATTAGAATTCCAGATTCTATAACAATCTTAGATTTTATGATATTCGTGGCTTATTTGGTAATAATGTCTATCTATTGTTTTTCTTAGCACAGCAGTTTAGCTTAGCCGCCTTTATATGGCGGCTTTTTCCTGTAGTTATTTTCCACCAAAAATCACCCCATGGGGGGTGATTTTTTATAACAAATTAGCTAACCTTGTAAATTACGCGAGTTCTACGGTCGCGCCAGCTTCTTCAAGAGCTTTCTTCATCGCTTCAGCGTCCGCCTTAGCAACTTTTTCCTTGACGGTAGCAGGAGCACCATCAACGATAGCCTTAGCCTCACCGAGGCCAAGCCCAGTAGCTTCCTTTACAGCCTTGATGACTGCAATCTTTTGTGCGCCAGCATCTTTCAAGACAACGTCGTATTCAGACTTGCCTTCATCAGCGCCAGCGTCACCAGCACCACCAGCCGCCACAGCTACAGCTGCTACAGGCTCGATGCCGTATTCGTCTTTTAGCAAAGTTTTGAGTTCGTTAACCTCAAGCACGGTCATATTGACCAACTCTTCGGCCAACTTTTTGATATCAGTAGCCATAAATTTCCTTTCTGATTAATATTAAGCGGTTGCTTCTTCTTTAGCTTCTTCGACTGGTTTTTCTTCAGCTTTTGGTTCTTCTGCAGGCTTTTCCTCGGTTTCGGTTTTTTCTTCAGCCGGTTTAGTTTCGATAGTTTCTGGCTTGTTTTCAAGCGCAGAAACTACACCGTTGATGCCGGACAAAAGCGTATCCACCACCTGAGCGATAAGTTCGTTCTTGGTAGGTAGACTCCCAAGCGTAGTAACTTCTTCTTTGGAAAGAGCAGCACCTTCGCCGTTGAAACCACCAACGAGTTCCATCTTGGCATGAGTTTTCGCGAATTTCGTGAGAACTTTTGCCGCGTCGAAATCTTCGTCAGTACCAAGCGCGTAAAGCAATTGTCCGGTCAGGCCAGAAGCGTCGGTGTCTTTGTAGGCAGCGATTTCTTTCATCGCAACTTTTACCAAACGGTTCTTTACAACCTTGATTTTAATATTTGCTTCACGAGCCATTTTGCGGAGCTCTTGCAATTCTGCTACGGTAAGGCCTTCGTACTTGGCGTAGACCACCATTTTAGAGTTGGAAAGAAGCTCGGTAAGATCAGCAACCAATGTAGTCTTTTTATCTTTTGAAATTGCCATAAAAAGTTCCTTGGTTATTTTTGATAAAAATGGTTAGCCAATTGTTAATTAACGTCACCAAATAATTACAAGAATATTTCCTCGGTGGCATGATTGAGTGTCCAAGACACCGCCACTGTCTTTGGCAACTATTTCCAGTTTAACATAAATAGACAAAAAATTCAATAGTGTGGTTAACGTACGACAAGAAAAAGCCGCCCAGTGGGCGGCGAAGATGAGACTTGGATGGCTTACGGTTAACCGATGGGGATAAGTTTAATGAGGATACTAATACATAGTAAGCCTAACCCTACTAACGCAACCCATCTTATGCGGGAGCCTTTACGATAATATTCATACCTGTCGAATATCAGCGCCAGCTCGCCAACGGCCGCCACTGCATCACCAATTATTAATGGTATGCCCCCCCCGGACGATATTAAGGATCATAAAACCGAGGAAGAATATGGTAAAGGCTCCATAAATAGAGGCAATTGCCGATATGGCCGCATCTTTTCTTGACATCTTGTTGTCATTGTTCATCTCTTTCAGCTCCTAAAGAACGAGGTTAGTTTTCCTCTAATGTAACCTTTTCCAAGGTCCTTTCTTATTATAGCACACTTTTCAAAAAAGTCAAGCTTATTTCTGCCCAGAGGTGTTATATAATAGAGCTATGAATGATTTTGATTATTTAGACGAAGGTGAAGTTTATTTGGATGGTGCATGTCAGAGTTTGCGTCCGCGTCCAGTGATTGATGCAATTAACCAGTACTATGCTGAGCATAATTCTTGTGGTGAACGAGTGAAGTATAAATGGGGCGTAGAAACGGATGCAAAAGTAGAAGAAACGCGAGAACTGGTACTAAAGTTCTTGAAACTTTCCGCGCGGAAATACACAGCATCTTTTACCTTGAACACTACTTACGGAATTAATTTGATTCTAGATCAATTGGATGCGAAATATTTCAATAAAATTATAACGAGCGATATCGAGCATAATTCGCCGTTTCTCGCGACAATGGCGTTCAGCGAGCGCACGGGCCTGCCACGCGAGGTGATAAAGCGAAATGAAGACGGTTCGATGAATTTGACGGATTATGATTTTGCGCAAGCGATAGTAGTAGTGAATTGTGCAAGCAATTTTGACGGGCGAAAACTCGAGAACATCAAGGAGCTGGTTAAGACGGTTCACAAGGTCGGAGGGATTGTAATAGTTGATGCGGCGCAGGCCATGGCACATTCGGCGGATATTGTGCGTGGGGTAGAAGCGGATGCAATTTGTTTTTCTGCACATAAACTATACGCGCCGTCGTTAGGCGTAATCGTATGGCGAGATGATTTAATGCCAAAACTCACGCAAGGTTTTGTGGGTGGGGGCATGGTAGACGATGTGACAAAAGACAGCTATTTGCTTTCGGCCGAGAATAAAGAGCATCGATATACGCGTTTTGAGGCGGGTCTGCAAGCGTGGGGTGAGATAGTTGGGCTAGGCGCGGCGCTAAAGTGGCTAGACAAGTTACCTAAAAAGGCTTGGCAAAATTTAGAAAAAAACACAACTGAGCTATATGATTTCTTGAGAGGATCAGAAAAAGTACACCTGGTGAATTACAAAGCCAATCCGACTATGACGTTTTACGTGGGTGGGCTAGACTCGCACTTGCTTGGCAATGCACTGAGCCGTGAGGAGATTATGGCACGCACAGGATATTTCTGCGTACATTATTATTTAGACCATGTGCTAGGACTGCCACCCCTAATTAGATTTTCACTAGGGCTACATAACCGACCCGAAGATATCGCGAAAATCAAAAAGGTCATGGAAAAAATTATTTATTAGTGATAGAATGAGTTCATTATGGTGTGTATAGCTGCTTTTATTATTTTGGCGTTGATTGGGGTGTTTGTAGCAATCATTTCGATCTTTAAGCCCAAAGTCGGTAAAGCTTACTGGAAAATGTTCAAAAAGGCTTGGGGCTGCCTATGGAAAAAGGTGCGCCTACAAAAATGCGAAACCGGTTTTAAAGACGACGTAAAACACACTTTGCTTAGCCGCGTGATCATAAAACATCCGAAGTGGGTAAAGCCGTTATCGGTAATAATTGAAATCATTTCGGTAGTAATAGTAGTAGTGGCGGTGTGGGCGATACTTACGGCAATCAAATCCTTGCTGGCGCTATGGGCACTAGGCTCGTGTAATGTAACTAAGCCTTCGGCGTGTTCGCTAGGAGCAGAAGTTTGCTCGATAGACGAGAGCGAACCAAGTAATCCTTTAGATGCTACCGGGCGATGGTTTACTGAATGGGGTGAGATATTCGAGGCGATTCCAGACAAATTCCGCACCTATAACGCTGAGGATTACGATTTTAATTACGTTGTGGTAAATCCATATGATGCCGATAGGCCAGTAGCGGTGGATATTTTCGATCCGGGCTGTTCAGTGTGTATGATTTCATATCGCAACCAGAAAGCTAGCGGATTTTTTGACAACTATGATGTTCGTTTGGTGCCATTCGCAATTCAAGACACTGACGATAATTACAAGTTTAAAAATTCAGAGATTGTAGTGCGTTACATGCTGGCAGCAGAGCAGTTTCGGTCTGGTCTAGCGATAGAGCTGATAGACCATATCTTCACTGGCAAAAATAGTGAAGGAATTTCTTACCAAAATAAATTTAACGAAGACTATTCGCACGAAGAAGCAGTAGAACACTTGGAGCTTTGGCTGAATGAAGCAGGGTTAAACGAAGACGCGGTTGCCGAGATTCGTCAAATTGTAGCCTATTCAGAGATCACCGATAAAATGAGCGAGAATCGTCAGATTGTCGAAAACGACTTGCGAATAAAGGGTATCCCGACGATGATTTATGACGGCAAACGGCATACTGGGCTGTACGAATCAAAGTGAGTATTTTTTACAACGTTTTTTGCATGACCGGTGTTTTTTAGGTGGAAAACTTTCGGAAAAAAATCTTGACTTTACGATAAAACAAATATAATATAATATTAATACTATGTTTAGACAGGATGCGAGGTGATGTCTGAAATACCAGAAAAACAAATAAAAAGATTGCGAAGTTTACTAAGTGAGGCTGAGACAAATTTATCGGCCGCGAAAGAATTGTTAATCTCTATACTAGGGGATGGCGAAGCGATTTCTGCGCCACGTGAGACGGTAGTCTCCAGTCCAGAAGGCAAGATCATCGAAGGGATTTTTGACGGGCAAATTATGATTGGCCCTGACGGCAAAAATTATCCAGTACCGGCTAACTATGCCTCTAAGTCTAAGCTTGTTGAGGGCGACATTATGAAGCTCACGATTACGGAGGATGGCAAGTTCCTATATAAACAGATCGGTCCAGTAGAGCGTAAGACGGTCATTGGTACGCTGATTCATCACGATGATAAATATTTCGTAGAAGTGGCGGGCAAAGAATATCAAATTTTGTATGCTTCCGTAACTTATTTTCATTTGCGTGATGGTTCCCAGGTATCCGTAGTGATACCAGCAAATAACGAAGATGCGACCTGGGCAGCAGTGGAAGCTGCACTGTAGGCTTTTTGCTTTTGGTGTATAATATTAATAGAGATGAAAAACCTTTATAGAAGATACCGGCCGGTGAAGCTGGAGGATGTAGTAGGGCAACCACAAGTCACTGAGCCTTTAGCGAAATCGTTGGAGCTAAAGAAGATTGGCCATGCATATCTTTTTATTGGTCCAAGGGGGACAGGAAAGACAAGCGTAGCTCGTATCTTCGCACACGAAGTAAACGGCTTTAATTATGAGCTAGAAGACGATTATGTAGACATCATTGAGATAGACGGGGCTAGCAATCGTGGTATAGATAATATTAGAGAGTTGCGAGAAAAGGCAGCGATCGCGCCAACTAGTGGTAAGTATAAAATATACATTATCGACGAAGTACACATGCTAACCAAAGAAGCTTTCAACGCTCTACTTAAGACTCTAGAGGAGCCGCCGGCTCATGTAATATTTATCATGGCGACTACCGATGCCTATAAGGTGCCTGTGACCATTACCTCGCGCGCACAAACCTATACATTCAAATTGGCAGACAGCAAGACAATGTTCGGTCATCTGAGGACCATTGCCGATCAGGAAAAGATCAAAATTGCTGATGAAGCGTTGAATATTATAGTAAAAAGAGGCGGTGGCTCATTTAGGGATTCTCTGTCGCTACTGGACCAGATTTCGACTTTGTCTGATCAAGAGATTACGAAAGAGTTAGTAATTTCGGTAATGGGTTTGCCAGAGGGTGAAAAAATTGCCGAGCTGCTCACAGAATACACTACGGGAAACATTGCAAAAATTGCGACCCTTTTGAAAGACTTATTATCTAACGGAATAAAACCAGAGACTTTGGCGGAGGAAATGATTAGCACAATCATTGCCGAGCCAAAACCAAATTTGCTAACGCTACTAGCAAGATTACCAGAAGTTAAAGCTCCTTTTGCGGAGGCCAAGTTATTAGTAGCACTGGCCTGTAGTCCGTCGGTTACATCGGGGGCGCATGTTCCAGAACAATCTGATCGGAAAATGTCTTCGGAAAAAGACGTTGTGACTACTCCATCAACTAACAAAAATACTACCGCGGCCCCAAGTGCAGATTTTGATTGGAACACATTTACTAGCAAAGTGCAGTCGATGAACGATGCGGTATATTCACAGTTAGTAAAGACCAGCCATGAGCTATTGGGCGGGGTGCTACATATTTATCCAGAACGAAAGATAGTCAAAACTATTCTGTCACGAGACAACAACAAGAGGCTATTATCTGAGGCGGCAGGAGGGAACACAAAAATCACCATCCACGAGTTTGGCGAAACACCTAGCCAAGTACCAAAAGACGACGTACTAGATAAAATATCTGGTATAATGGGAGGAGAGGTACGAAATGATGGAGGAGGAAACCCGTTCGAAGAGTAGTGGCCGAGTACCGCCACAGGATGTTGTTGCCGAGAAGTCTCTGCTCGGAGCTTTAATGTTGTCCAATGATGTATTGCCAGAGATATTAACCGTTCTGCGCCCGCGTGATTTTTACGAACAGCGCCATCAAGATATTTTTCAGGCAATGTTAGATCTATATGATCGACATCAACCGGTAGACTTGTTGACATTGACGTCAGAGCTCAAGACTAAGAAAAAATTGAAGGAGATCGGTGGTGCACCTTATCTGACTGAACTTTCTAACTTTGTACCAGCAGCGTCACATGCTAGGGCCTACGCCGATATAATAGAAAAAGCTTCGATAAGACGACGATTGATTAAGGCTGGCACTGAAATAGCCAATCGGGCCTACGAAGATGATGTTGTAGCAGACACGTTAGTGGGAGAAGCGGAGCGCCAATTATTTGAAGTTTCAGACAAGATTGTCAAGAGTGATTATGTACCAATGGAAGAGCTTTTGGCTGATGCGTTTGATAGAATTGAAGAATTACACAAAAATAAGGGCGCGCTACGTGGACTAAAAACTGGGTTTCGTGATTTAGATAAAAAGACGGCCGGATTCCAAAAGGGTGATTTAATAATTGTTGGTGCGCGGCCAGCGATGGGTAAAACAACTTTTGCACAAAACTTAGCATATAATATTGCTAGTATTAATAAAAAGGGTGTGCTATTCTTCTCGATGGAAATGGCAGCAAATGAAATTATTGACCGGATGATCTCAGACGTATCAGGCGTAGATAACTGGAAGATGCGCACTGGCAATTTATCTGATGAGGAGTTTTCGAAAATTGGTGATGCGTTGGGCGAAATGGACGAAATCCCAATTTACATAGACGATACTAGCTCGATGACAATAGTTGAGCTTCGTAATAAAGCACGTCGAGCAATGCACGATCATGATATTGGCATAGTGATTGTAGATTATTTACAGCTAATTCAGGGCTCCGATAGATATAAAGGCAATCGCGTACAAGAAGTGACTGAGATTTCGCGTGGGTTAAAGATTCTTGCACGTGAATTAGAAATACCGGTAATTGCTCTGGCGCAGTTATCTCGTAGCGTAACTGGAAGAGATGATCCCCGGCCAGTACTCTCTGATCTTCGGGAATCTGGGTCTATCGAGCAGGATGCCGATTTGGTAATGTTTTTGCATCGGCCAGATTACTATAAGCAAAACGACGATAACTACGAAGAAACACACATTACCGAATTATTGGTAGCTAAGCATCGTCATGGTGCGGTGGGTAAGATTGAGCTATACTTCCATCCGGAATTATTGCGCTTTATGTCGCTAGATAAAACCAGAGAATAGTTATGGTTATATCGCTAGACATTGTACGAAATATGGTATAATACTTATGTGAAGAAAATTATTATTTCTAAACTTTTTTTGTACCGTTATAGGTTTGTAATCGGCTACATAATATTAGGCTTGGCGTTTACTATATTGCTAATTACCTTGCCTTTGTACGCACAGAATGGCCTATCCGAAGCAGAGATGAGTTCTGCCACCAGCTCATACTACCTGGGTAAAAATGGTATTCTAAATGGCGATTTGGTGGACTTACCGTATAGGCTGTTACAAAAATTTTCTGTAGTCATGTTTGGTTTATCAACATATAGCATAAAATTACCGAGCGTTATAGTGGGGTTGCTATTAGGATTCCTATTGATACTGCTGCTTAACCGTTGGTTTAAGAGCAATGTTTCGCTACTGGCATCGTGTTTAATAGTACTGTCTACACCCTTTTTGTTTTTGGCTGGGTCTGGCACCCCGTTAATAATGGTAGTGTTTTGGCCAACTTTGTTATTATGGTTAGGGTCAAAAATACAAGGCGAGAAACGTCCGCGACCACTATATTGTTTTATGTTTGCGATAGCAATGCTATTTTCTATTTTCACGCCATATATGATATATTTTGCGATATTCTGTATAATATTCGTTTTAGCGCAGCCACATCTTAGATTTATAGTGAAGGGGCTACCTAAATTACCTCTAGCTCTGGTTGGTATTATGATATTGGCTGGTTTTACGATATTAGGCATTAGCGTCTTTAACCATCCGGAAACTATTATGGAATTATTATTCAGCAAAGGTTTTCATATGGGGCAGTTCTTCGGCAATATAGCGGCTGGGTTAGCACCGGTGTTTTCGTGGCACCATAGTCTCGAAAATGTGTTCTTGGCCCCATTGATAAGTCTACCGACCTTTGCCTTGGCGTTAATTGGACTATTTTCTACCACTAAAGGCTTCTTCGCTTCTCGTAATTCTATTGCCTCCATATTGACAGTGTTTTGTCTAATCATTACAGGGTTTAACTCGCAAGCAGTAGTATTCTTTATTTTGCCGTTTTCTATATTGATAGCACATGGGTTAAAGTATTTACTAGAAAAATGGTACGGCCTGTTCCCAGAAAACCCGTATGCGAGAATATCTGCGTTGTTGCCACTTACGATACTTTTCGGGCTTATGATAGTGCCTGGATTGCTACAATACATATATGGTTATCGTTATAATCCAAATATTGCGAACGAGTTTAGCGATAAGCTGTCTGTGATACAAGAAAATTTAACCGATGGATATTTGCTGGTTAAAGAAGATTTCGATTTTTATAAGATATTAGAAGCAAAAAGTGATATAACGGTAATAGATGAAATAGGCGAGATGGACGAAGTGGCAGTCTTGGGTAAATTAGAGGCAAAGTCAGAGCAATATACTTTAAGCCGCATAATTACTTCCCCAATGAGGGACAACTCTGATATAATATATCTATATACACATACTGAAAAAGTGGAAGGAGAATAATATGGGCCAGACTATGGACCAAATGAAGTTACTGAATCAACTACGTAAAGCTCAGAAGGAGTTAAAAAACGAGATTGTAGAAGTAGAAGCCGGCGATGGCGCCGTGGTGGTGCAGATTAATGGGGAGCTGAAAGTTAAAAAAGTGAAGATTGACCCGGAAAAGATAGATCTAGACGATATCCATGAATTGGAACGTTGGGTTGAAAACTGCATGCGTGATGGCTTTGCCAAAGCACAAGAAATTGCGACAGACAAAATGAAGCCTTTGATGGGTGGTCTTGGCAATCTTGGCCTCGGAATGTAAATGTTGCCGCAAGCACTGAACAATGTAATAGATGCGTTGGGTATGTTGCCTGGCGTGGGACCACGTACGGCGGAGAGGTATGCTTACTACCTATTTCGTTCAAATCCAAAAGTAGCAGGTAATATTGCTGACACATTAGCGAACTTACACACACAGGTAAAATTTTGCCCGGTGACCTTTGCTTTAATCGATGCAAATGATGATGTATCACAGCTTTATACGGATCCGGGGCGCGATAAAACTACGATATTAGTAGTGGAAGAACCGCTTGATATATATGCTATAGAGCAAACTCGTGGGTACAAGGGTACTTACCATGTACTTGGTGGCGCGATTTCGCCAATAGATGGGGTCACGCCTGAACAGCTGCATATACAGGAGCTAATTAAACGCATAGATGACGATAACGCAAGAGAAGTGATCATCGCTACCAATCCATCAGTGGAAGGTGAGTCTACAGCACTTTTGTTGGAGAAGTTGTTGCACGAAAAATATCCGGAACTAAATCTTACGCGGTTGGCGCGTGGACTACCATTAGGTGTAGATTTATCCTATGCCGATCAGATTACATTGAGTGCTGCTCTAGAAAACCGAACTCAGTTGTAGGTTTTATAATTGTTCAAGAGCTTTGAAATCGACTTTAGCGAGCTTAGTCTTTGGTAGAGCGTCGATGAAGCGAATTTCGCGCGGAATTTCATATTTGGCGAGATACTGTTTGTAGATACTAGATAGCTCTTTTTTGATGCTACGCTCAGAGGCATCAGTTTTCGGGACGACAAATATAACTACCTTCTCGCCGCGAAGTTTATCCTCGCGACCAATTGCGGCGCAAGCTTCTATGTTTTTGCACTTAAGCGTGACATCCTCTATATTGGCTGGGTAAATGTTGTAGCCGTTGGATATAATCATACGTTTGAGTCGAGAGCGAAAATGCACCACGCCACGCTCGTCCATGTAGCCAATGTCTCCCGTACGAAGATATTTTTTACCACCTACTGTGATGAAAGCATCGGCGGTTTCTTTGGGCTTGCCCAGATAACCTTTCATTACCGACAAGCCTCGCACCAAAATTTCACCATCTTCTCCCAGTTCGGCTTCCTTCTTAGTCTTAATATCCATAATAATAACGTCATTATCTGGCAATGGGTAGCCGATAGCATCTGGATCTTCGGCAATACTGAGTGGCGAAAAAATGAATCCTCCCGACGCTTCGGTAAGACCGTAGCCGTTTTCTATGAGAGCCTTCGAGCCGTGTGCCTTCAGGAATTCATTAATTTTTTCTTTGCTGGACATACTCACCATATCACCACCCGAAACGACGAATTTTACGTGCTTTAGACCGTCTTTTTTGAACTTAATTTTCGTAAGATGTTCAAAAACTGTCGGAACACCCACTAGAATATTCACTTTGTATTTAGTGATATAACTTTTAAATTTTTTAGGGTTGAATTGTGGTATCAAGAAAGACCGCGCGCCAAAATAAAGTGGCATATGGATACAGCATCCCAGACCAAAGGCGTGAAAATTTGGCAAAAAGGCCATAAAAGAATGGTCAGTTTTAAAAAGTTCTGGTACAAGATATTTGGCACCAAGAGCCTGGGCATTAAAATTCAAGTTCGACAAGATGATGCCCTTGGGCTTACCGGTTGTGCCTCCTGAGTACATGATAACCGCATCATCTTCAGAATTGACCCGTGCATGGGGGTTACCGACATATCTGCTGGCTTTCGATAAGAACTTATCCCAAGTAATGATATGCTGGCTCTTGTTAATGTGGTTTTTGCGGCCCTTTGTAAGTTTGTAAACAAGGCGGACGATTAGATCCATGGACCTGGTAGGCGAGACTACGATAACTTGCTCGACGCTGGTATTTTTGATGATGGTTTCAACTTTAGGGTAAGAGACATCGACGCACAAAATTATTTTAGATTCAGATTGATTCAAGTAGTCTTCGATCTCCTTAGCGGAAGAGAGCGGGTGGACCATATTGGCCACTGCGCCGATTTCGTTAATAGCGTAAAACATATAAACTGCTTCTGGGGTGTTTGGCATGCAAACGGTAATACGATCACCCTTTTCTGCTCCGATAACCTTCAGAGCTGCAGCCACTTTGTTGATTTTTTTAATCATCTCCTTATAGGTAATCTGGACATCAAAATACTCCAGAGCAGTATTGTGTGGCCATTTACAAGAAGCCTCATATATGGCGTCGTACAATCCACCATTAAAGTACTCAATATCCTTTGGCAATTTTTCAATGTAACCGTACTTAGCGCGCTCTAATCGCATATCGATTTTGCGCAGGGTATTTTTGATCTTTTTGTATATATATTCTAAAGGCATAGGTTTATTTTATCATTTTTTCTAAGGAATTGGTGCTATAATGTGTGTATGGATAAGAATTTTCGGGTGAGGGTGCTATGCGGGTTTGGATTATTGGCAGCTGCGATTGTTTCTTTGTTTACCTTTGATGGCGTATTATTTAAGATATTATTTGGTATCTTCGCGATGATATCAGGTATGGAGCTATTGAGCTTTTTTAAGAAGACGGCACATTTTAAGAATGTAGTATTGGCAATTTTTGAAGTCATGTTTTTAATCTATGGCTCTATGTATGTAGCGCAAATTGGCGTGATAGAGATTTGGCTATTGATTTTTGGCGTTTGCAGCTATGATGTATTTGCGTATTTGTTTGGCAAAGCTTTCGGTGGGAAAATTTTCAAAAAGTCGCGGCCGTTCCCACATATTTCCAAAAATAAAACTTGGGAGGGCACTGCACTGGGCTTAGTTTCTTCCGCCGCATTGACGCTGCTCTTATTGGCAGTGCTGGGGCGTAGCGACTACATCTATCTATTATGCGGGCCGTTAGCCTTGATGGGTGATTTGTTTGAAAGTTATTTGAAGCGACAATTCAAAGTAAAGGATTCTAACGAAATAGTCATAAAAAATAAGTTTTTCGAGAAATTGGAGTTTGTGGTTGGCGGGACAGAAGGGCACGGGGGTTTTTTGGATCGCTTAGATTCTTTAGCCTTTACCGGAACCATATTATTGATTGTTTCGGCAATATTATTTTAGGATCTTTTTCCAGCCTTTGGTTATGTAATCGAAACCAGAAAAAACTGTTAGCGCAAGTGCGGCGTAGAGAGCAACATTACCGATGAAGGCAAAAAATTCTAAATTGACGACGAGGTTTAGTAATAAGACGATTAGGGCCGTCATTTGAAAAGTAGTTTTTAGCTTGCCGTAAAATGAGGCAGAAATCGTGATTCCTTCGCGTGCCGCCATCATACGCATACCGTCAACCGCAAAGTCACGTACTAGAATTATAGCAAATACCCAAACTGGAATTATATATAGAGTCACCAGCGCCAAGAATGCTAAGTTCACCAACATCTTGTCGGCCAGGGGATCAAGGAATGCCCCCAAGTCAGTGACGGTTTTCTTTTTGCGAGCCCATTTACCATCAACCAAATCAGTGATTGCTCCTATGACGAATAGAGCTAGCGCTATCACCCTCGCCCAGACGTAAGGCAGCAGAATGAAGACTAAAAACAAAATAGACAGCGCCATGCGCAAGATGGTAAGATACGTAGGACCAGTGAGTTGAGCCTTTTTGTCACTCATACTACAAGTTTCCTGTGCTCCACTTGCCAGGCACGAATTTTGGCGAACTTAGCTGCTAAAACGTCAGTTGACCATTTGTCTCCGAGCATTACAGTTTCGGAAGGCTTAAATTGATATTTAACCATAGCTTCCGTAAGCTTGGTGCTAACTGGTTTTTTGGCCCACCATACACAAGGAACCTTGATTGGCTCGCAAAATTTCTGCATCATTTTTTTGCGACCGTTGTTGGAGATAATAACAATCTGTACGCCAGCGTCACGACAATCTTCTACCCAGCTAGCAAGTTCATCTGCTGGTTCTTTTTCGGAATGAAGCCTCAAGGTATTATCCAGATCACACAGCAAAAGTTTGACGCCTTCTTTTTTTAACAATGTAGGCGTAACATCCTCAAAGCGTTCAAATTTGCGGTCCGCGCGAAAAATGCTCATATGTTTATTTTACCATAAAATAAGGTATAATATATATTATGTACGATGCCTTTTCAGAGTTTTTGAAAAATAAGAAGTCTATTTGCGTAATACAGGCAGAAAATCCAGATGGGGATTCTTTAGGGAGTGCGATCGCGCTGGATTATTTATTGCCCGATATAGACGTTTCGCTATATTGTCCAGTAGACATACCGAGATATCTGCACTATTTTATAGATTGGTCACGGGTAACAAATGACTTTGACTTTAAAGCGGATGGTTACATTATTGTAGATACGGCAGCGACGGTACTGCTATCTAAACTTTTGGAGGACGCGGCAATATTTAGCAGACTACGTTCGGCGCCAGTATTAGTAATAGACCACCACGAAACGCCTGACGATATAGAGTTTCCGCATGAAATTATTTTAGAGGTGAGGCCAGCCTGTGCAGAAGTAATCTATCGCATTGCGAAAAATCAAGATATCAAAATTGACACCCTGGCAGCGGAAGCGATTTTCCAAGGAATTTTGTCTGATACTTTGGGATTAACTAGCTCTGCCGTAACGGCGGAGACTTTTGAGATAGCGGCAGATTTAACGCAATTAGGCGCAAAGATTTCAGACCTAGAAGATAGACGACGAGAGTTCATGAAGAAGTCGCCAAGGATTTTGGATTACAAAGCAGACTTAATTAAACGGATAGAATATTCACTGGGCGGAGAGTTAGCCACTGTACATATTCCATGGGATGATATCCGAGAATATTCGGATGAGTATAACCCGAATGTGTTGATTTTAGAGGAAATGCGTTTGGTGGAAGGCGTAAAGGTAGCTGTGGCGGTAAAAACTTACCCAGATGGCAAAGTAACTGGCAAGATTCGTACTGCTTCTGGTGTACCGATTGCTGAAAAAATTGCAGGGTACTTTGGCGGTGGCGGTCATCCACAAGCGGCTGGTTTTAGGACTTATGACACCACCTATGAAAGCGTAGTACAGGATCTTGTAAAGATTGTGCCGGAGTTATTGAAGAATGGCTAGTCTGTTTCAAAAGAAATTAACCCTGAAAAAAACTCATGATTTTTGTGCGGTTAAGCAACCAAAATTAACAGTAGTTTTTATTCACGGTATAGCTTCGGATTCTTCTACTTTTAATAATGCAATAAAATATCTGGAAGGAACAACTTCTCTCAGAGATATACGTTTTGTGACGTTTGATCTGTTAGGGTCCGGTAAGTCTTATGCTAGCGACGAGCTGAACTATGATTACAAGGACCAACTGGAGGCACTGCATAACTCGATCGAGAAATTGAAGCTTACCACACCGTTGGTGTTAGTGGGTCATTCGATGGGTACTTTTATCGCGACACGTTACGCTGATACTTACAAAAAATCTGTTAAACATTTAATTCTGATATCGCCGCCAATTTACACAGAAAAGGACCTAGAGAATCCAGCTTTTGCGGCCGCAATAAAGGTATTTAGAGATGCCGTGAGCGTAAAAAATCGAAAAATCTTAGAAGAAAAAGCATTTAACAGCTCGATGGAGAAAATAGTACTGGACAAGAAAAATTACAAAACTCTAGCCAACCTAAAGACTTATGCCACATTGATATGTGGAGATGCTGACCAGTTTATTGCAGCTTTTAATTTACCGAAAGTTTTGGCAGAAAACCCAAAATACTTAACAGCAATCAAGACTATTGGTCGGCATGGAGTGTCGCGCGATAAGTATAGTAAAATGGTAAATGTTTTGGAGAAAATTTTAAATGCTTAGGCTATATAACACCTTGGCGCGAAAAGTAGAGGACTTTAAGCCATTAGGCGAAGTGGTAAAAATATATACCTGTGGACCAACAGTGTACAGTTTCCCACATATTGGAAATTATGCAGCATACACATATTGGGATCTGTTGGTGCGAACTTTAAAAGCGGATGGGTATAAGGTGAAACGAGTATTAAATTTGACAGATGTGGGGCACTTGGTATCGGACGGCGACGAAGGCGAAGACAAGCTAGAGAAAGGTGCTGCACGCGAAGGGAAAAGTCCATTTGAAGTGGCAGACTTCTATATTGATGTGTATATGGAAAATTATGCTAAGATGGAATTTTTGCCAGCGGATGTTTTGGCGCGTGCAACAGATTATATAGAGGCGGATGAACGCGCAGTGGACGAAATGACGGCACACGGCTACACTTATGAAACTACAGACGGAATATATTTTGATACTGCTAAGTTCCCGCAGTATGCGGATTTTGCTAGGTTAAACTTGGCTGGCCTACAAGCTGGCGCAAGAGTGGGTTTTAGCACCGAGAAGCATAATGTGTCAGATTTTGCAGTATGGAAGTTTATTCAGCCCGGAGAAAAACATGCAATGCGGTGGAACTATCTTGGCCGGCCGGGTTATCCGGGGTGGCATTTAGAGTGCTCGACAATTATTCACGAAACGTTGGGAGAGCCAATCGATATCCACACTGGTGGAGTAGACCATATTCCAGTGCATCATACCAATGAAATTGCACAAACCTATGCGATGACTGGTAAGGACTTGGCGCGATATTGGTTGCACTGTGATTTTGTTACGGTGAATGGACAAAAAATTTCTAAGTCCCTTGGCAATACGTACACCTTAGACGATTTAGCCGATAAAGGTTTCTCGGCAATGGATTATAAGATGTGGCTACTTTCGGGCCACTACCAGGGCACGCGCAACTTCACTTTTGACAGTTTGACCGCAGCAAAAAATCGTCGTTTAAATTGGCGAAACAGGATTGCTTTATGTTATCAAGTGTCAGAAGAACAGAGACAAAAGCTTAGCGAAGAACTGCATTTCGCAGAAATTCTTGCAGCAGTAAACAGTAATTTAAATTCAGCAGAAGCGTTTGCTCTGATAGATAATTTAGATTTAACTTTGGCGGATTGGCAAAGAATTGATGAACTGTTTGGGCTGCGGTTAATCGCTGATACGCCAGACATTTCGACGGAGCAATATGCATTAATCGAGGAGCGTGCAGCGGCTCGTACTGCAAGAGATTTTGCTAAATCGGACGATCTCCGAGATTTACTAAAAGAACAGGGGATTGCTCTGGATGATGCACCGAACGGCACAATATGGAGCTATTTGGAATAGTAACGAGAGAGGAATTGAGCTTTATAGTCTTTGAATGTGCCATCTAATATAGATTCGCGAATTTGGTCTACCGTGTGAACGACAAAATGTTCATTGTGGATACTGGCTAGGATTTTGGCGGTGATTTCGTCGGTCTTAAAAAGATGGTGCAGATAGGCTCGGGTGTAATTTTTGCAACATTCACAATCGCAACCCGACATTAGTGGGGCAAAATCGTGCTTATATTTGGAGTTTTTGATGTTGATGCGGCCATCTAGAGTGTAGAGCGAGCCGTTGCGGGCCATCCGGGTAGGACCAACGCAGTCAAAAGTATCGCAACCATTTTCGGCACCATCGAATAGATCTATAGGCTCTTGGCCCATGCCAAGTAGATGCCGAGGCTTGTTTTCGGGAAGAATTGAGTTGACCGTTTGGAGCATTTCGGCCATACCGTCAGCGGTAAAAACGCCGCCGATACCGAAGCCGTCGGGATTTTTGGAAGCGCAATATTTGGCAGACTCCGCACGCAAATCGTTGAAAATGCCGCCTTGAACTACAGCATATAAATACTGCTCTGGCTCATTGTTTTTGTGTGCCATGGCAGCAAGTTTTTCGTTTTCGGCGGCACAACGGTCTAGCCAGGCATGGGTGCGGTGCATCGCTTTTTCCATATCTTGACGGCTTTCGGACTTGGCTAGATGATCAAACGCCATATGAATATCTGAACCAATTGCCCACTGGGCCTGCATGCTAGATTCTGGTGTGATTTCAAAATTCGCACCGTCAATGTGGGACTTGAATTTTACTCCGTTTTCACTAATTTTGACGTTGGGCAGAGAGAAAATTTGAAAACCGCCAGAATCGGTAAAAGTAGGGCCGTGCCAGCTGCTAAACTTAGCCAAGCCGCCGGCTTCTTTAATTAAATCTGTGCCGGGGCGGAGAATTAAGTGGTAAGTATTGGCGAGGATGGCCTGGCTACCAAGGTCGCGCATTTCCTGCATAGTGAGAGCCTTCACGGTAGCACGAGTAGCGGCACCGACAAAGGCTGGTGTATATATCTCTCCATGCGGGGTATGAATAATGCCCGCCCTAGCCAGTCCATCGCGTTTTTCTATGTCAAACTTCAGCATATTAGCATCGAATCTCCGTAACTTAAGAAGTTGTATTCTGTGGCAACTGCGTGGTCGTAGGCGTTTTTCAGGTGATCCCAGCCTGCAAAGGCGGAAGCAAGCATTAAAACGGTAGATTTGGGGGCGTGGAAGTTAGTAAGCAGGGCGTCGATAACTTGGAATTCAAAGCCGGGGTAGATAAAAATGTCGTCTTCGCCACTAGTTTCGCCAGTTTTGCCGTAATATTCTAGAGTGCGAGCTACGGTGGTACCAAGTGCTACCACACGATGGTTCGTAGATTTAGCTGTGTTGATAGTTTCTATGGTAGTTTCGGGGATATTAAACCATTCGGAATGCATTTTGTGATTTTCTACCTCGTCGGTGCGGATAGGAAGAAAAGTGCCGAGCCCCACGTGAAGAGTAAGGTATTTGATAATCACGCCTTTTTGTTTTAATTTTTCTAGTAATTCCTCAGTCATATTGAGGCTAGCGGTAGGAGCGGCAGCAGAGCCCATGTTTTTGGCCCACACGGTTTGATAACGTTTTTTGTCGTTTTCTTCCGCATCGCGATGTAAGTAAGGTGGTAAAGGAACAGTGCCATACCGTTCGGCTAGGTCTACAAGGGGAGTATCTGACTCAACTTCGGCAATGCCGTTGCCGAGGATTTTTGCAACAATGACTTCTTGGTTTGCTACTTTTAGGACATCACTATCATGAAGTTTACCACGGTACATTACTTTTTGCGGCTCGTCACCGTGTTTTTCTAATACTACTAGCTCGCGTTTACGGCCATCTGGCAGTTCGCAAAATAGGCGAGATTGCATTACACGGGTATCGTTTAGAATTAGCACGTCACCGGGGTTTAAGAATTTGTCTAAGTTTTTGTAATAACTATCCTGAATTCTGCCAGTTTTACGGTTCAAAACAAGTAACCTAGTGGAGCCACGCTCTTCAGGTGGAAACTTCGCGATTCTTTTCTCTGGCAAATCATAATTATAATCAGAAACCAACATGTTTATATATTATACCATAATTTTTCAATTTTGCTTATTGATCATAGTTTCCTATGAAGTGGGTCGGCTTGATGACGCTAAATCACGCTCGATTTGTTTGCGATAGCGGTCTTCTTCACTAAAAATACAGCCGCAATATTTTTGCATGTACAAGCCTAGTTCGCGAGCTTTGGCTTGACCTTCGCGGAACCCTACACGAAAATCGCGGTACAAAAACTCTATGCCAGCCATAGCCGCTAAATCTTTACAAACTTGTTTTAATTCTTCGTGTTTTTGGTATGGCGAAACTAGGAGCGTAGTAGTGAAAGCATCGTAGCCATTTTTCGCCGCATAGCGTACGGTCTCAGTAAGACGCTTTTTATAACAATAATTGACACAACGATTCGGAATATCACCAACGACATTTCTGCAAAACTCATCTAGGCCATAATCCTCAATAAAAATAGATTTCACATTTACTTTCTTACAATAATCTTTCAAACAATCACGACGAGCCTTATATTCTATATATGGGTGGATGTTGGGATTATACCAAAAAACCGTAGGCTCAATATCTTCCGCCCGTAAACTGTCTATACAATATACGCTACACGGCGCACAGCAAGTGTGCATTAAAACTTTTTTCATAAAACTCGTTTTCATAATTATAACATTTATGCTACAATTATTCTATAAGGAGGTCTATGTCTAAAAGAATCGAGACTGATTTGCAGACTTTTATTAAATTTTGGTTAGTACCGTTGGGAATTATCGCGGTAATTTTTCTGATCGAGAAATCGATCACTGGCCTAGTTATAATTGGAATTTCAATTTTTTTGGCCTTGGCCTTAAAACCATTAGTGCGTAAAGTTAATGGCTTTTTTACTAAGCACTTTGGTAAAGATAAAAAACATCAAACTGTATCAGCAGTCCTAGCGTATTTAATAGTAGTATTAGTGCTTGGTACGATTATCGCTATAGTAGGGCCAGTAGTCGTAAATGAGACCGCAAAATTTGTGCAACACTTCCCAGAAACTTTTGAAAATACTTTCGGTGGATGGGAGGGAATTAACAATTTTGGTAGAAGTATCGGAGTGAACAACTTGGAAGGCGAAATCAGCAACGCACTGTCTGGGCTGTCTAATAACTTGCTCGGAGCACTGGGGAACAACTTGGTGTCTAGCGTGAGCGGCGTAGCGAATATCGTGATGAAAGTAGTATTGATATTAATTTTGACATTGTTATTCCTGTTAGATGGCCCGGGAATGATGGAAAGTTTTTGGAACCGTATTGGGACCAAAGATGGAGATGATAGGCCCGCTAAAGTAGGGCGCCGAGTGGTAATGAAGATGGCAAACGTGGTATCTACCTATGTATCTCGCCAAGTAATTGTAGCTATTATTGATGGGTGTGCCTCCTCGGCTATTACTTTTGTTTTGTCGTTAATCTTTAACTTTTCGCCGAGTTTAGCTCTGCCGATGGGGTTAATTACCATGACGTTCTACCTAATTCCAATGTTTGGACAGTTTATTGGCGGGACCTTAGTAACGTTACTGTTGTTGTTTTCAAGTCCTATTGCTGGTGGAATTTTCGCCGTAATTTATATTGTTTATGCACAAATAGAGAACAATATCATCTCGCCAAAGATTCAAGGTGATGCCTTGAATTTGAGACCAGTTATAATATTATGTGCGATTGTGATTGGTATGTACATGTTTGGATTACTCGGCGCAATCATAGCAATTCCGATTGCAGGCTGTATCCGAGTTTTAGCGGAAGAATACCCGAATATAAAAGCAGCTAGGGAATAAGATGTCGAATAAAAAAGCTGAAACAAAAAATGACGGTTTTTCGGTGAAAAAGTTTTTTAAAAAACCCTTGATGATTTTTTTGTTTATTTTGTTAAATGTGGCAGTAATTGCGATTACAGCATCTTCAGAATTTGGTAATTCAAAAAACGCAGCAGAACTATCGGAAGTAGTGATAAATTGGTGGCTGCTACTACCGGCAACGCTGTGTTTTGTGATAGCGATTACATTAGAAATTTCCAAATACGTGATGATGATGCGCGAGCTTACACCAGACAAAGAGAATTTTGACGTACGAAAAGTCCGCAAAGTGGCGCGACGCACGGTGTTGCTGGGTAGATATTATGACAACATAACGCCGGCAGCCGTGGGCGGACAACCGTTCCAGATTTATTATATGCGGAAGAATAGTGGCTTGCCGAGTGGCGCATCTACGGCTATTCCGCTATTTGGGATGATATCTGGACAGATTGGGTTTATTATTATCGCGGTGTTTTGTTTTCTATTGGGTAGCCTTAGTATTGAAAATGCAGCATTGATCGCTACGGCGTGTTTTGGCTTACTATTTTACGCATTTTGGCCAGTGACAATAATGATTGCGACGTTTTTACCAAAAGGTATGGCAGAGCTAATTAATTTGGTGGTGAAATTCTTGGCAAAAATCCATATCGTAAAACATAAAGAAGAAGTTATTAAAAAAACAGAGCAAGAAGTGGCCGAATATGCACGTTCTATTAAATTGATTCTGAAAACGCGTGGACTATTTCTCAAAATTATTTTAATTTCGGTAACTTTTCATTTCTTAGTGTCCATGATCCCATTTTTTGTGTTAACGGCGTTTGGCGGGGATGTAGATTTCTTGCCGTGTTTTGTGACAACGGTAGCGATTACCAGTGCAGTGTATTTCGTGCCAACACCAGGCAATGCTGGTGCGGCGGAAGGTACTTTTTATGTGGTATTCTCTGCACTATCCGAAGGGTATGTCTTCTGGGCGATGTTGGTTTGGCGTTTCTTCTCATATTACATATATATAATAATGGGGGCCATAACTTACTTCTTGATGCACTTAGATAAAAAACATGGACATAGGGAGCAATGACAGAATTTATCGATATTTTCGGAAGAAGGACTTGTAAGCGAAAGGTGATATAATATATATTTATGCTGAGATTGCTGAAGTATTTAAAACCTTACTGGTGGCAAGTCTTATTACTGTTTGCAGCAATAGGATTACAAGTTTTTACTAATTTACAATTGCCAGCGCAAATGGCTGACATTATTAATGGCGGAATTACCGGGGAGAATATAGATTATATCTGGCAAATAGGCCTGCGCATGTTACTGTTTATAGTATTGGGGGCTGGGTGCTCGATATTGTCTACTTTTCTTTCTGCGCGAATTGGGGCATATTTTTCCCGGGATCTTAGAGCGGATATTTTTCAAAAAGTGCTAAGCTTCAATGCTACGGATCTAAAAAATTTTAGCACCGCCTCATTGATAAACCGCACAACCAACGACGTGAATCAAGTACAACAAACTATTATGATGATGCTGTCATTGATGTTGATCGCACCAATATCTTGTGTCATTTCGCTAGTGATGGCAATTCAGACGGCGCCCGATATGAGTTGGATTATGGCGGTCGGCGTCGTGGCGATTGTCACGCTAATTACCGTGGTGATGGTTCTTGTAATTCCGAAATTCAAAATTTTTCAAAAAGTTATAGACAAGATAACTTTATTGACACGCGAAAATTTGACCGGGCTAAAAGTAATCCGAGCGTTTAATAATGAAGGAATTGAGAAGAAGAAATTTGAAAGTGCAAATGCAGAGTTAACAAATTTAATTATTTTTACCGAAAAGATTATGAAATTGACTAATCCATTGATAAACGTAATTTTCAATGGTCTGACCTTGCTTTGTACTTATATCGGGATATCACTTTTGACGCAAAATTTTGATTATCTAGGAGATATGTCGGCGTTTACGCAATATGTGACGCAATTGATGATTTCATTCCTGATGTTATCAATGTTATTTGTAATGTTACCTCGGGCTAACGTGTCGGCGGAAAGGATTAATGAGGTACTAAAGACTAAACCCAAAATTGTCTGGAAAGATGTAACCAGTGGCATACCAGAAAAGATTGCTTCGGTTGAATTTAAGGACGTGGATTTTAGTTACCCGGGCGCAAAGGAAAAAGTGTTGGATAAAATTTCCTTCAAGGCACATGCGGGAAAAACTACAGCATTTATTGGTTCTACTGGTTCAGGTAAATCTACGCTGATTAACTTAGTCCCTAGATTTTACGAGCCAACAAGCGGCGAGATTGTAGTTAACGGCATCGAATTAAGAAAATACGAGAAAGATGATTTGATGCGCAGAATCGGCTTAGTTCCACAACGTGGGGTATTGTTTTCCGGTACAGTAGCATCAAACATCAAATTTGGTGCGCCCAATGCTACCGATCAGCAGATGAAAGAAGCAGCCAGGATTGCACAGGCAACGAACTTCATTGAAAAATTACCCGGTAAATACAACGCTCACATTGCACAGGGGGGGTCGAATGTATCAGGCGGACAGAAACAGAGATTAAGCATCGCGCGGGCAATTTGCAAAAATCCAGATATCTTCATTTTTGACGATTCTTTTTCAGCGCTAGACATGAAAACTGATGCTAAACTGCGTAAAGCACTCATGCCAGTAGTCAAAGACATGGTGGTATTAGTGGTAGCACAACGTATTAGTACCATTAAAGAAGCTGATCAAATCATAGTACTGGATGCCGGAAAAATTGTGGGGAAGGGCAGACATTACGAATTGCTGAGAACCTGCAAGGTATATCGAGGCATTGTGAAATCGCAGTTATCCGATAAAGAGTATGCACACGAGCTGGAGGAGGCCAATGCCTAGGCCACATAGCTCAAGCGATAGTAATAAGATTCACAACGCTAAAAAAGCGTGGAAAGATTTTTTGGTATCCATTAAAGAATACCGTGTAGCAATCGTTATTGCATTAGCGTTGTCCGTGGCTTCGGCCGCATTGGGAGTATTTATCCCAAAACTTTTGGGAGATATGACCAATATAGCGGTAAACAGCTATCCAGAAATTGATTTTGGACCGATTCTTAGCAAAGTGTGGCTAGTGGTAGGATTGTTCGTGGGGTCGGCAATTTTAAACTATATACAAGGTTACATTCTAGCTCTGGTGGCCGCCAAATACACCAAAAAATTACGTGAACAAATTATCGAAAAAATTACCAAGTTGCCAATTTCATATTTCGACAAACATAAATATGGTGACATTTTGTCACGCATGACTAACGATATAGACGTTATGGCGACTTCACTCTCACAAGAGATCACTGATATCACCACTAATCTAACTACTCTAGTGGGCGTATTGACGATTATGTTAACTATTTCCATAGAGTTATCACTGATTGCGATTGTGGTAGTTCCGCTTTCGGTAATAGTAGTAGGGAAAATTATGAATTTCGCGCAGAAGTTTTTCCTAGACCGACAAAGAATGCTTGGATCACTAGACAGCCGTATTGAAGAAGATTATGCTGGACAGGCGATCATCAAAACTAACTCTTATGAACCTACGGCAATCGCTGAATTTGGTAAAATCAATCAAGATCTAACTACATTAACTTTAAAGGCACAAGTTTTTTCGGCGTTATCAATGCCGGTAACGCAGATTTTTACCAATTTAGGTTACACGGCGATATGCGTACTAGGCGGAGTTTTCGTAGTTAATGGACGAATCAATATTGGCAACTTACAGGCTTTTGTACAGTATGTTTCGCGTTTCAATCGACCAATTACTGAGATCGCTTCAACTATGTCCACTATTCAGTCTCTACTAGCATCGAGCGAGCGAATTTTTGAGTTTTTGCGCGAACCAGAAGAAGAGCCAGACCCGGAGCCGGCACTAGAGATTAATACGGTACGTGGGGAAGTAGAATTCCATGATGTATGTTTTAGCTATGATAAAAAAACACCGATTATCAAGAATTTTTCAGTGAAGGTAAATCCCGGAATGAATGTGGCGATTGTTGGTCCGACCGGTGCTGGAAAAACTACGTTGATTAATTTGCTAATGCGATTTTACGACCTAGACTCTGGGTATATTACTATAGATGGCGTGCCAATTCGTGAAATGAGACGTGCTGATGTGCGGAAGTTATTCGGCATGGTGCTGCAGGATACTTGGTTATTTAGCGGCACGGTAGAAGAAAACCTACGCTATGGTAAACAGTTTGCCACACACGACGACGTGCGAGCCGCAGCCAAGGCTAGCAACGTGGACCATATTATTGAAGCCCTGCCAAAGGCTTATAAATCGGAAATATCGGAGGACTCAGATAATATTTCGGCGGGCGAGAAGCAATTAGTAACTATCGCTCGAGCAATGGTAGCGAATCCACCCATGATGATACTAGATGAGGCGACCTCTAATGTCGACACCCGTACAGAGCAGTTGATTCAGGACTCATTTGAGAAGCTAACACACGGACGAACTTCATTCGTAATAGCGCACCGATTATCCACGATTCGCAATGCAGATTTGATATTAGTATTACGCGATGGGAATATTGTAGAGCAAGGAAACCACGAAGAATTATTGAAGGCTGGCGGATTTTATGCCGAACTTTATAATTCGCAATTTGCAGAAAATTAAATGCCAAAAGTCTGTTTGATTTTGGCGAAAACTTCTTCAATGGTGCCAGAAGCATCGATAGTGGGGATGTTGAAGTCTTTAGCAACTTTTAGGTATGCGGGGTTAATTTTTTGCTGAAAACTGTCGCCTTGAGATTTCCAAATTTCATTTTTGCGGTTCCATTTTTTGTCGGTTTGGATACCTAAGCGCTTCGCTTGTTCATCGCGGTTCAAAGTTAAAATAGCAATTTTGTCAGGATTAAAATATTTGGCCGGCATAATGGTTTTGTGGACCTTAATAATTAATGAGCGACTAACACCGGCACCATAGCCTTCATAGATTAAGGTGGAAAGCCAGCTGCGGGCCGTCACTACTATCCCGTCTCGTTTTAGAACCGGTTCAGCGATTTTACGCCACTGCTCATAACGGTTAATAAGATACAGCATAACTCTGGTACGATGGTCTATATCCTGTTTAGAGCCGTAGTTGAGTTTGGCGATTTCAGCTACAAATTCGTCTTGGCTAGCAGTACCAGACTCAGCATAAAACACCGCTTCTTTGCCTTGTCTTTGAAAATACTCGGCAACCATTCTGGCCTGAGTATCTTTCCCAGTGCCATCTTGGCCTTCAATCACAATGTGCATTATTTCTCTCCTTTTTGGTTTTAACAGGGGTAGTTTCGGAACTTTGAGACGCGCTTTTTTCAAGGTATTTTTCATAACAGGATGGACAAATAGCACGATATTCTACATCTATGGTTCCGTCATCGATTAGAACGTCTGGCCCGTCGGCGACCAATTTGCCATCTAAGAATCTGGCATTATGGGTAGCCTTCTTGCCACATTCACAGATAGTTTTGATCTCTTCGATATCATGAGCAATTTGCAATAAGCGAGTAGCACCCTCAAAGCCACCGTCTTCACGGCGAAAATTTAGGCGCAAGCCATAGGCCATGACTGGGATACCCAGTTTTACTGTAATGAGCATTAGCTGGTCGGCCTGAATAGGCGTTAAAAATTGTGCTTCATCTATGAGTAAACAATGGACGTCACTATATTCTTGAGATATTTTTTTAAATAAGTCGGTTTCGCGGCTAAAGCAAAAATCTGTTTCGCGCTCGGGGCCAATACGAGTCAAAAGCTTGGTACCGTTTTTGGTATCAGTCACAGGTTTAATGACGCAAACTTTATGACCACGCTCTTCATAATTGAATGCGACTTGCAAAAGCTGCATGGTCTTGCCGCACCCCATCGCACCATAACGGAAATATAGTTTTGCCATTTTACCTCTTTTTTACATTATATCATATTGTATAATAGATATATGCACGAGAGTTGGAAGCCGTTTTTGAAATCCGAATTTGACAAACCATATTTCAAGGAACTATCTGAGTTCCTGCATGCAGAATACGAGACCAAAACAATCTTCCCGAAAAAGTCTTTAGTGTTTTCGGCTTTTGCTACGAATCTGAACGAAGTAAAAGTAGTAATCCTGGGACAAGATCCGTATCATACTCCAGGAGCAGCGGAAGGGTTGGCTTTTTCGGTGCCTCCACGGCAGCCCATACCGCCATCGTTAATCAATATCTACAAAGAGATTGACGATGACATAGGCAAACATGCAAACCCGACTGGGAGCTTAAGAAATTGGCAAAAACAGGGAGTATTGCTGTTGAATACAGTTTTAACAGTTGAGGCGCACAAGGCTGGATCGCATCGTGGACACGGATGGGAAATTTTTACGACTGAAGTAATAAAATATCTGAGTGAAACCAGGCCGCACCTAGTTTTTATTTTATGGGGCAGGGATGCGCGCAATAAAAAACCGCTGATAGACGGCAGTAAACATTTGATACTGGAGTCGCCACACCCTTCGCCCCTATCTGCACACGCGGGGTTTTTCGGGAACCATCATTTTTCTAAAACTAATAACTTTTTGAAACAAATCGGCCTAGAGCCAATTGTTTGGTAGTTTTAATCGCATTTTAAGGTTCTTATTCTATGATAAAAGCATAAAGGAGAGATTATGGATTCAGAAACAATAGCCAAAAACAAGCAGAACAGCAGTTCGGTGGCCGAAACGAATGGAACTACCACTAGGACAGCGCCGCCGCCTCGGCCAGGTAGCGATACGACTACAGACGGCAATAGCAGCGAGACGCCGGCTATGTCGGGAGAGGTGGGAGAAATGCCAGAGATGAATTGCGAAGAGAGTGAAGATGGCGAAACAAATTGCGAACCGCCTGAAATGCCAGAGGGCATGGAAAGGTTCGAAGGTGGACTGATGGGCGATGGGAACTTCCCGGGTGAGACGCTACAACAGGCCACCACTTCGAATGATAGTATTTTACATCCGATAGCGTATCTTTCGCTTGGTGCAGGAAGTGTGATTTTATCTACCGTCATGATGTATGCTTGCTTTTCTAACTTCTTTCATAAAAAACCAGCTGCAACTTTTGATAAATGGCAGAAGTTTATGTGGTTTGTGATTGCGACAGTGGTTTTATCTGCAGCAATAATTACGTTATGCTATTTTATACTAATCTGGGTAGACTAAATCCATTTCGCAAGACGTGCATATTCCGTTGAGTCTTTCAAATAAGAGGCCAAGATATCTTCGATGTAGGTTTTACCGTTTTGAAGGTTCAGTGTTTTTACGTCTGGCATAGAAGTTAACAAGCGGATCACGGCCTCATCAGTTTCTACGTTCGTCATGGATTTTTTTGGGTCGGTAGAGTGAGAATGAACACGCAGCTCTTTATAGACAAAACGTTTGATACCGGCCTGTAGACAATATTTCAAACAATTTTCACAAGTGGCGACACGATTGTAAACAGTGCAGCCGGTGAGATCTTGGTGAGCGAAGAGAATGGCGTTCATTTCGGAATGGATGGCAAAATAATACTTCATCGGACGTTCGCTCAAAGTCATTTTGGACTCATCTGCCCCCTGTAGCATACCGTTGTACCCTAGTGACACTACGCGCTTTTTGGGATCCACAATCACACAGCCCATTTTACTAGACGGATCTTTGGATTTAAGCGCGACCGTTTCGGCAATTTCCATAAAATATTCGTCCCATGCGCGTTGTTTTTGATCCATATTTCCTCCAATTTCCCCTATTATAGCATGAAATATTAAGGGGGGGTTGATTTTTGGCTGAGCTTATGACTATAATCTCGCATCAATTAAATGGGAGCAATTTATGCCAAAACAACTGCGAGAAAAAGTTAATAGTGCTCGTCAAAATGCGACGAAAAAGATTCGCTTAAAACATGTGGGCAGAAGAGGGAAGAAAATAAAAATCAGATATTTAGTGGCCGCAGCGGCTCTGATCAGTATATCTGCACCATACAGACAAGCAAATGCTGAAAGCTGCCCGGATGTTCGTATCGTCTTCGCAAGAGGATCGGGTGAGGAAAGATGGAAAGAGCAGAACTATTTAGAATATAAATCAACCATTGAAAACAAACTCGCCACTACGGCCTTGAATTATGAGTTTATCGATTTAGATTACCCGGCCGTAGGAGTGGGAGTCGAGAATCTAGATGTGACACTGGGAGCATTCTTCGGCGCTGGAGACACATATGAATTTGGGGAAAGTATAAATACTGGGGTACAAAACTTAATAAAGATGGTAAACGGTGGAGCCTGTACGAATACCAAATATGTAATTGGTGGGTACTCGCAGGGGGCGATGGTCATATCGAAATCACTGAAAAGCCTAAATGCAGATCGTATATTATATGCGGCAACTTTTGGTGACCCAAAAATTTACCTACCAGAAGGAGAAGGTTTAATTCCAGCGGCATGCAAAGGAGAGAACCTATCGGATTACCGAATGTACGTGCCAGACTGTCAGGCCTACAAAGGACTGTTGGGCGCTTATATCCCTTATGAACCAGAAACACTCGTTGGCAAAGTGGGAACTTGGTGCAACAGACGCGATATTTTTTGTAGCTCACGTTTGAGTATTAGCGATCATGTGGGGTACATATCGGATGCTCTGTACGAAGATGCTTCACGAGTAATCTTTGATAAAATCACTAAACATTTTGGTATAGAAAATCATGTTTCCTCACCACACGACACAGCATTTTTGATTGATTCTACCGGTTCGATGTCAGGCATGATAGAAAGTTACAAATCTGAAGCCTTACGTTTGGCTAAGGAGACTTTGGATTCCGGAGGACGCGTAGCATTGTACGATTATCGTGATTTAGCCGATCCCTACACGCCGGTAGAGCATTGTAATTTCGAAACTTGTACATTGGAGACTTTTCAGAATGAGCTAGCCACAATTCAGGCAACCGGCGGCGGAGATATACCGGAATCTCTGCTTTCCGCCTCTTTCCATACTATGCAAAATCTAGAATGGCAACACGGCGCAACAAAGTCTTTAGTAGTGCTGACGGACGCAAATTTCCTTTCGCCGGACCGAGATGGAATGACCTTAGACGAGGTAGTAAAACTTAGCAAAACAATTGATCCAGTGAATTTCTATGTTATTACAAATTCTGAATACGGCGATTATTACAACGATCTAACTAACAGAACAGGTGGCAAAGTCGTAACGAACTTAGAGGAACTAAGCCTACTAACGGATTATATTATCGAACGCTATGATAGCCTATCACGAGTAGAGGAGAGTAATAGGCCATTGGAAAGACCCACTCTAGAAATTAAAGAAACCAAACAAATAGATAACGGCGTAAAAATAAAAATTGAAACCGACGGTGTACGAACTTTAGTGATTCTAAACGATATGGTCCTAGGTGTTACGGAAGACACTGAACTTATAATTAGTGGATTAGATGAGACTAAAGAAAATATCTTAAGCTTAGTACCGTTAGGAGAAGATATCCGTGGAGAAGGCATAGAGGTAAATTTGAGTGGATATGGCTTTGGTGGCAGTAGTGCCAATAGTAGTGCCAACGACACCGCGGCAATCGTAGGTACTGCCGATTTTATTCTCCCTAAAACGCCAAATACCGGAAAACGTTAAGTAGAACTGAGGTGATAGTGATCACCGTATTCACATTTGTAAATGGCTAGCGGGCCCGAATGGTGGTCGTATTCGGCCACCTTAGCCGCTAGCTCAGCCTCTTCGCGAGTATTGTATATGATTTTATGGCTGTCACCCACCCAACAGCGAAGTGGATTGTAAATTTGATTAGGGTTTAAGTGCTTGTTCCGGTTTGCCATGTTATTACATTATAACACGTTGACTCAGTTGTTTTTATTTGAAAATATGTTAAAATATACTTTATGACTTTGAACAAAGACTTAATTCGCAATGTGGCAATCATCGCGCACGTAGACCACGGCAAAACCACGCTGGTAGATGGGCTTTTGAAACAATCGCATACTTTTCGTGATAATCAAGCCGAAATGCAACAAACTCTAATAATGGACAGCATGGACCAAGAGCATGAGCGAGGAATCACGATTACCGCTAAACAGACTTGTGTGTATTATAACGGTTATAAGATAAATATTATTGATACGCCAGGGCATGCCGATTTTAGCGGCGAAGTAGAGCGTACTTTAAACATGGCAGACGGCGTGTTTTTAATCGTAGACGCACAAGAAGGGCCAATGCCGCAAACAAAATTTGTATTACAAAAGGCTTTGGAGTTAAATTTAAAACCAGTAGTTATAATCAACAAGATCGACAAGCCAGCAGCACGAATCGAAGAAGTAAAAGATGAAATTGAGAGCCTATTTCTGGAACTTGCCACTGACGAATCGCAGCTTTTTTATCCAATATATTATGCGGTAGCGCGTGAAGGTCGGGCTGGCAAGACTACCAATTTGGATGATGACTTACATGTAATTTTTGAATCTATTATTAATGACATACCGGCTCCAGAAGTAGATAGCAATAATGAGAGTGCACAGTTACTAGTAGCAGCATTAGCGGCGGATAATTATTTGGGGAAGTACTGTATTGGGAAAATCTTCCGCGGGCATTTGAAAAAGGGGCAAGCTGTAAAAATCTTGCACAATGGCGAGATCAAAAGTGGTAAAGTAGAAAAAATCTTTGTTTATAAAGGCCTTGGTAAGGAGGAAGTGGAAAAAGCAATCGCAGGCGATATTGTGGCAGTAACTGGCGTGGCAGAAGCTAATATTGGCGACACAATTGCTACCGGGGATAGTCCCGAAGCTTTACCTACCATTGAGCTAGAGGCACCGACATTATCTATTTACATTGGGCCAAATACTTCGCCTCTAAAGGGGCGTGAAGGCGAATTTACGACTTCACGGCAAATTGCTGAAAGACTGGAGCGTGAATTAGAAACCAATATTGCGCTGAAGATAAAGCCAGATGGGCTAGGCTACAAGGTATCTGGACGCGGAGAATTACATCTATCCGTACTAATAGAGACGATGCGGCGCGAAGGCTACGAGCTAGAAGCTGGCCGGCCAGAAGTCGTCTATAAAGAAATTGATGGCGTAAAGTGCGAACCAATCGAAAGTTTAACAGTAGGGGTAGCACCAGAGTTTGTCGGGGCAGTAAGCCAAGAACTCGGTATCCGGAAAGCCGAGCTGAAGTCTCAAGAGATTACTACCACTGGTTCAACAAGATTTGTATACGAAATTTCTACAGCTGCACTAATCGGTCTACGCAATAATTTGCTTACCGCTACTAAAGGTACTGTGATAATGTCTAGTATTCCGAGTGGATACAAGCCGGTAGACGCAAAGTATAAACCGGAACGCAACGGTGCACTAATTTCGTTTGAAACTGGCACCTCCACGGCTTATGCTTTGGACGCGGCGCAGGCGCGCGGTATATTATATATTCCACCACAGGTACCAGTATACCAGGGCATGATAGTGGGCCTCTCTAATAAAAAAGATGATCTTGATATCAACGTATGTCGCGAAAAACAGTTGACCAATATGCGAACGCATGCATCTGATGGGGCAATTCAGCTAACCCCTTATACGCAGTTATCATTGGAACAGTGTTTGGACTTTCTGTTGGATGACGAACTGCTAGAGGTTACACCAAAGTCTCTACGTTTACGCAAACGACAACTAGATCCGGTCAAACGAAAAAGAGAGAATCGAAATAGTTAAAATATGTTAATTGATGCGCATTGTCACTTGCATGATAGAGAATTCTTTTCGGCAGAGCAGGCCGAGGAAATGCTGAAACGGGCACACGAAAAGGGAGTAGAAAAAATCATTTGTATTGGTACTAGCCATGAAGATTCTTTGGCGGCACGTGATTTTGCCGTAGAGCACGGCGATACTTACTGGACCTACGGCGTACATCCGGAATTTGCCGGAAAAGAGGATTGGACTTTTGAAGGCACACCGGTGGCAATTGGTGAGGTCGGTTTGGACTATCATTACTCTAGTTATAATCGAACGGCACAAATACATCTGTTTGAGCAAATGTTGCAGTTAGCGAACGATCATAATTTGCCAGTGTCCTTTCACGTGCGCGAGGCGTTTGATGATTTCTTTCCAGTGGTAACAAATTTTTCAAAAATTCGTGGCGTAGTACACAGTTTTTCCGATAATAAAAAGAATTTAAAACGAGTTTTGGCCGAAACAGATTTTTACATTGGTGTCAATGGTATGGCTACATATTCTACGCTACCCACGCCGCCAATCGAACGCATCATCTTAGAAACTGATGCTCCTTTCTTGACTCCAGAACCTTTTCGTGGTATAATTAACGAACCGAGTTATGTGCCAGCTATAGCCAAATGGCTAAGCACAAAGCTAGGTCTAGATTACCAAATCGTAGAGAGGAAAACCACGGAGAATGCAAGACAACTCTTCAACATTTAATATACCGTCTTTCGCCAAGCAGGAAGTCTACGATTTTGATGCAACTGAAGAATCTTTTAAGGTTTACAAAGAATTAAATGCGATAGCAGAGGAAATTGAAAAATGTCGTTCAAGAAATTGCTAGAAAAGCCATCCATAGCAATCAAAAATCCTTTCTACCGCAAACCAAAAACTTATACTAACAAATTAAGTTTAGATGATTTGATTAACGCTGAATCAGAATTAGGTCGAACGCTCTTTGGACCAGTGCCGGTGGGGCATCGACGCGAGTTTTTTGCGTCAAAAAAGAACGTGTGGATCTGGCATGAAAGCTGGACAAACCAACTTGGCGAGTTACAAGAAATGACTATTCGCTATGAGGTACGCCCAACTGGCGTATATAAAAAACCTTTAGGCGGTGCATACAAAAAAATTGAAGGAACGGAGCTAAATAATTTCCGCCAAGCGGCCCATGGATACCTAAATCTTGTCAAAACCAAGCTTTATTGTTAAAATGTGCTTATGAATAAAAGGCGCGTTTCACTTATAGTTTTTATCATTGGCATCGTCACACTGGTCGCTGGTGTGGTTTTTTTGATTGTGCGATTGAATACTGGGCCGAGCGTGCAAGATGGGGAGTTTTTGGTTTCCGTCGGTGAGTGGCAAGAAGAAAGCGAGCCTGGGGTAATCTGGAATTTTACCGAGATTGGCAAGGGAACTTTGACCACTAATAACCACACTAATGATTATGATTTTTCCTGGGCGCTGGAGGATAACAAAATAAAAATCGACACCGAGTGGTTATATACGCTGAGTGATGAATTCGGGTACGAATTGGATCAGAACGGTAGCGTGCTGACAATCACTAAAGACGATGAAGAAATCAGGTTCATACCAGTTAATAACTAGTATCTATTTCTGTGTCACAAGTGGCATCAATGCCGAGATTAGATAATACAATCATTTCGTCGTCTGGTATCATGTGTGTAGCATGGAGTTGAGCGCTGCTTAGTTTTTCTAAATTATCCAGGGCTTTCTTTACAACCGGATTGGTGGAAGAACAAATAGACAGAGCGATTAGGACCTCACCAATCTTGAGGTAACTTTCCTTAAAATTAGATGTTTTGTTTTTAGTCTCCAGAATTGGTTCAAGCACAGCAGAAGCTATTAAGTCCATTTCGTCTGGGATTCTGGAAATAGTTTTAATGGCGTTGATCATGGTGCTGGAGATTGGGGAAAGGTATCCGGTTTTGCGGCCAGTGACATATTTCTTACCAATTTTAATACAAGCGCTGGGGAGATTGCCGGATTGTTCACGTTTCTTAACCGCTTCAGTAGCAACGGCGCGGTCTCTTTCGGAAATTTCAAGTTCGTTCATCAAGAGCTTAATACGTTCTGGCACCGCTTCATCTACGGCTCCTTTTTTGAGGTCTACCAAAGCGCGATAATAGCGGCGTATGATTTCATCCTTAGCAGCGCGCTGTACAGCTTTGTCGTCCGTGATACATTTACCAATCACGTTAACGCCCATATCGGTAGGAGAGAAATAAATGCTTTTGCCATTAATTCGCGTTAGGATTTCTTTGAGAACCGGAAAAGTCTCCAAGTCGCGATTGTAATTTACGGCAGTGACGCCATATTTTTCTAGGTGGAAATAATCGATCATATTTTTATCGGCAAGGTCGGCAGTAGCAGCTTCGTAGGCGATATTCACCGGGTGCTTAAGTGGCAAATCCCAGACCGGGAAAGTTTCAAATTTGGCATAGCCAACTTTTTTGCCTTGTTTACTTTCGTGGTAAAGCTGCGAAAGTGATGTAGCGAGTTTACCCGAGCAGGGTCCAGGAGCAGACACTACCACAAGTGGCTTAGTAGTCTTAATGAATGGGTTAGCTCCGTAGCCCTCATCCGATACGATAGTGTCGACATCAGTAGGGTAACCCTTAGTAAACGTGTGGAAATATGGCGTAATACGGTAATCTTCCAATTTCTTAGCAAAATCTTGAGCCTTTTTCTGGCCATTGAAGAGTGTGATTACTACAGAATTTACAATGATGCCTTTCGAACGCAAGAATTCTATTAACCGTAAGACCTCGGTTTCATAAGAGATCATGTGATCGGCACGGATTTTGGATTTTTCGATAGCATTAGCATTGATGCACAAAATAACCTCAGCGTCGTCTTTGAATTCTTGGAGGAGACGAATCTTGAGGTCTGGGAGAAATCCGGGGAGAGTGCGGGCCGCGTGCTGGTCATCTATTAGCTTACCGCCAAACTCTAGGTAGAGTTTATCAAACATTCGGATGCGTTCTTTGATTTTCTTTTTCTGAATCTTTAAGTATTTTTCGGCATCAAAACATTTTTTCACCAGTACCTCCTTATTACTTTTTTATTATAGCATGGGATTTTAAAAAGCTTTCCGAAGAAGCACAAAAAAATAATTACCGAAGGAACTTTAGCTAACTTTTTTGAATCGTAAAAATATGTTATAATATGTTTTATGATTTATTTAGATCATGCCGCAGCAACCCCTGTATCAGCAAAAGCTCTGAAGGCGATGGAACCGTATTTTGCGACGGAATTTTTCAATCCATCTGCCGCATATTTACCAGCTAAAAAAGTGGCAGCTGATTATGAAGCAGCGAAGGACACGATTGCTCACGCGGTGGGAGCTAAAGGCACAGACTTGGTGATTACGGCCGGAGCAACTGAAGCAAATAATCTGGCGTTTACAGCAGTGGCACAACACAACTATGGTAAGGATGAGGTCCTGTATCTGGAGACCGAACACGATTCGGTGCGGGCGGTAGCGCAGCGATATGGTGGCAAAGCTATAAGAGTGTTATCAAGCGGACTGATCAACTTGAATGATTTAAAAACAAAGATTACTGATGAAACAAAGCTAATATCTGTATCGCTGGCCAATAACGAATTAGGTACTATTCAGCCGCTAGCAGAAGTTGCAGCAATTATTAAAGAAATAAAAATTGATCGCTATAAGCGAGGAATAAAAAAGCCACTGTATCTACACTCCGACGCTTCGCAGGCGCTGAATTTACTGGACATTAACGTAGCACGACTAGGTGTAGATATGTTGACTATAAGCTCAGCGAAGATTTATGGACCAAAGGGCATAGGAGCATTATATGTCTCTCATGGCGTAAAATTATCGCCACTCACCTTAGGTGGCGGGCAAGAAAAGGGCCTTAGATCTGGGACCGAAAACGTGCCGGGCGTAATAGGATTTGCCACAGCAGCAAAAGAAGCGAAGGAGCATCTGAACGGTAACCGCAAAAAATACAAGGATTTGAAGCGGATTTTACTCTCCGGGCTGCAGGGATATGAGTTGATCAATAAAAAGCATACACTTGACAATTTTATAGTTTTGTGCTATAATGGAGTAGATGCAGAGAGGTTAATCTATCTCTTGGAAGATAGAGAAATATATGTAGCAACCGGTGCGGCCTGTGCGGCTTCTAAGGGGCAGAAATCCCACGTATTGACGGCGATAGGCTTAAACAATAGCCAGATTGCCGGATCCCTACGTTTGACTTTGGGAGAAACCAATACCGCAGAGCAAATTCACGAAGCGGCACGAATAATCAACGAGACGGTAGCGGCAGAAAGGAAGCGAATCAATGGCTAAGACAGTGTTTGTCGGGATGAGCGGTGGGGTGGACTCGAGCGTATCGGCTTTACTTTTGAAAGAGCAGGGCTACAAGGTGGTGGGAATATATATGAAAAACTGGTCCAAAGATTTGCCGGGAATGAAATGCCCATGGGCGGAAGATTTGGCCGATGCTAAGCGTGTAGCGGTGAAGTTGGGGATAGATTTTGAGGTATTTGATTTTGAGAAAGCCTACCGCGAAAAGGTGGTGGAGTATATGCTAGCGGAATTTAAGAAGGGGAATACTCCAAATCCGGACGTAATGTGCAACCAAGAGATTAAGTTTAAACTGTTTTACGAAGAAGCAATGAAGCGCGGGGCGGATTTTATCGCCACTGGACATTATGCTAGAGTTGAAACATCTTCAGAGGTTCCTCTGTTGATGCGGGCCATCGACGAGAACAAAGACCAGACATACTTCTTATATCGCATTTCTGATGAAGCTTTGACGCACACACTTTTTCCGATTGGCGAAATGACAAAACCAGAAGTAAAAAAGCTAGCAGCGGAAAATGGTTTACATAACGCCTACAAGAAAGAGTCTATGGGGGTGTGTTTTGTGGGCGAAGTAGGAATGAAGGATTTTTTGAAAGAATATATAGACATAGAGCCAGGTGAGATTCGCGAGATTGAAAGCGAAAAAGTGTTGGGCTATCACGAAGGTGCGGTATTTTATACGATTGGACAGCGACATGGGTTATATTTGAATGGCGTGGCCGGGGAGGTAAATGACGGGCTACCATATTATGTGGTGAAAAAGGATATCGAGAATAATGTTGTGTATGTATCGAAAAATTTGAACGATGAGCATATTTGGACAGACATATTAGAGCTCAAAGACGTCATCCTTCGGATGAGTCCTGCCGTCACCAGTGAAGGCGCATTTGCACGTCTTCGTCACCGCGCACCGCTGATCCCGGTTAGAATTATATTAAGGGAGGACGGAACAGCGGCATTAAAGTTTGAAAATAAGATTAAACGCCCGGCTAGTGGACAATCTGCCGTGATTTATGGCGGTGAGATCTGTTTGGGCGGTGGAATTATCGTATAGTTTTATCCTTTTAGCGCTGGTTTTTTCTTGAGGCTATCGAAAAAACTTGCTTTAACTGGATCAATTTCACCCTTGATATAATCTATAAAATCCTTTATAAAAATAGTGCGCTCGATTAGCTCTCTACGTACAGTTGCGTCCGAAACGATTTTACCATACGCTTTGTAAAAAGTTGCGTCGGAAATATTTAATGAATCTCCAGCGAGCGTACGATACTCTTTCAATTTGTTACCTGACAAATCATTGTAGAGCGAGACGCCTACTTCGGACAGAAGTCGGCTATAAGCTTTGTCATGTTTTTCTTTATCGGTGTTATCAAAGAGTGATCTGATAATATTAACCGATAGACTACGGTGCGGCGCACATAGTAGCATAAATTCCCCATCGCTATCGCCGGACAAAAAAGATATTATTTCCAGGCGAGTACTCTTTAAAGTTACACCTCTTTCAGTTGTTTTTAGATTAACGCTATCAATAAAGTCTCCAAAATGAGAAATAAGTGGTTCCAAAAACTCTATATCTTCGATTTGAGCATCGCCATAGATTTTCCCAGTATTAGCATCAAAATAATCTGGTTTTTTGATTTGATTATGTTCAAAAAAATCGTACACCATGCTATCTGTAGCATCTTTTGCCGCCAAAGCTTCTCGGTCTATAGCATCATGAACCGCACTTAATGCAACTTTATCATACTTATTCTGTTTTTCTAGCCAAGATTTCTGCCATAAAACAGCAACATCGGAATCATCTTCGAAGGGCTTTACTAGACGATCATCGAGAGGAGATATAACAGAAGTTAATACGGAACCAGATTCAAGTCTTGCAATGACGCCAGTAGGAAAAAAGAATAAATTATCAATGTCCTTCCGTCCTGGAAAAATAACTTCAGCAACAGATTTTTGGAATTTATTGATGGCCTTGCCCGTTTCTCTGGCGGCAGCCTCATTAATAAATAAGTCCTTATTTCGTTGTAGAGCTCGTTTTCTTTCTTCTAACTGAAGCATTTCTTTACCATTTGGTGTAAAAAATCGTTCTTGGGCATCAAGATATCTCGGGGCAATCGAACCATAATAAGCTGAAGTGGCCGCTTCGGAATTTTGGATGAATTCCAAAATGTCAGTGTTTTTTGCAATATGTCTATATTGACGAAGTTTTCTATATAAGGCCTCGCGACATTTATCGACGCCTTTCGAAGAAGCGCCATTTCTATCCGTACTCTTGAGAGTAGCTCCAATTCTACTGTTCAGTTCATCATGGACGTTTTCCGGACTCACAAGATCAAGATTCGAATCACTAGACACTATACTAGAAATTTGACTTTGAGCCAAAAAAGCCAGATATCTTCTAAAAATATTTTTTGTTTCAGAAAAATATTTTTTTGAAAGAACGGAATATTTGCTGCTTCCCCCTTGGTAGTTATTCTTGTAGGCAGTTTTCAGCTTTCTCTCAAAAAGTTCAGCAATTTTCAAAAATGAGAAATTATCATATTCCTCTATTTCTTCTTCAGTAAGTAATTTACGATTAATGGCGTATTCTTTAAATTTTTCCTCATAATATTCGCCAACATCATCAATATAGTTGCCGGCGAGGTCTTTTTTGTCAGATTTAAGCTGCGCTGGTCGTTTATCTTTCAGCTCGGTTATTGATTGGTTAATTTCATTAATACGAAAATTAAAAAGTTGTTTAACTATAGGAATGCAACGATCAAAAAACACCCTCTGAAGCGGGACGCGCCAAGATGAATTTTCATCATCTAGACGAGAATAAAAGTCATCAATATCGGATGAGTCAGACAGGCGGTTTTTTAAAATAGCTTTGTGTATGATTTCTTGGTATTCTGCGGTAAATGGATAGCGGGTACTACCGTATTCGAGACCAAAAGTCGTAAAAATGGCTTTGTCACGAATAGGGATTGGAAAATTAGAATGATCATCTGTGGCAGAAATGGCGGAAAAAAGTAATTTATGCTCAGCGGAAATATGGTAGTCATCCGGTAGTCTAGCTAGTTCTCGAAAGAGATTTTCGCCGCGCGATAACCTTCGCATAGTCTCTGGAGGGATTCTAGATTCAGATTCATAACGGTCAGAGAATATCTCTGCGTCCGTTAAGACATCGAAGCTATCAGCGGAAGGAGATTCTTCCGCTGACAAGGAACTTGGTGCTTCAAAATGTTTTTTCATTAATCCCATTCATCACTTAGAAGCTGACTTTCATGTTGGAGATTCTGTAAACGATAATTAACATTATGAAGATGTTCGTCCATCTTGGTAAGATATTGAGGGAAAGCTTCGTCGAGATATTTCGACCTGCTCTCGGTCAAAGCTCCTGCACTAGCAGCCAGCTCTTCGAAGAACTCTTTTTTGAAAGGGCGAGAACTCCCATATCGTTTTTTAAGATCATCTGATTTGTAACCAAGCATTTGTGCAGCATAATAGCCTAAATAAGTACAGGCACGTTTCATAGAATCATATTCAACCCTCTCGCTATCATCTTTTGGGATTTCCATGTCTATGACTTCAATGGCAATAGAAGAGGACGATATTAGCATGCTTTTTGCTTGGAGGCGGCGATTTTGTAAAATTTCTCTAGCTACAAAGTCGCTAAGTAAGTCCTGTTCTAGACCTGATGGCCCGGCAGCAATAGTGTCGCCGATCAATGTGGATAAATTTGCTCCAGCACGCCCTACTTCGCCAGTGGAGAAGCTTCTCTTATTATAGGCATCATAGGCAATCCTGATAGCTCTCGCACTACGACTGTTGTCGTTTGGATCGAGCTGCTCGAATTGTTGCTTTAATTTCTTACCATAATCAGATTTAGTCTGTTTTTTATATCCTCCCACACTGCGTTGATCGGTTATATCCCGCCATTTGGATACGTCGAAGGCTTGCATGTTTTCGAGGTCCTCAGTAGTAAATGGGCCATACACATAGAGAGAAGATTCATCTAATAAACCCTCATCTATGAGATCTTCCGCATCATCTTCTTCCAGCTTGCGCCTTAAAAAGCTATTGTCATCGTAGCCATTTTCTATCAACTTTTGATATACTTCTTCGACGTCAAATCCACGCTCTAGGTCAAGTTCGCCGCGAGTCCAGGCTTCATATTTGTCTTGAAGATCTGCTTTAGCTCGCATTTCGGCCTGATTGAAATAGGTAGGGTCTGCGCTATCATGACGCGATTTCTTAGCGTTGATGTGCATATCTAATCTATCAAAAATGCGGTCGACTTTTTCTGAAACTACTTCTGGTGTGGCATTAGTAGCATAAGCATACACGCGCGCTGCCTCAACTGGAGTTAAGTTACTAGCATTAATGCCGCGGGTACTTAGCCCGTGCATGACAGCACGAGACTCATTCGAAAGTTCGCCTCTAGCCTCTAATGCGCCGATAGTCTCTTTTTGGATATCGTTAATTATGGTTAGTTCGGTTTGAATACCTCGTGAGGTTTCGATCCCAAATCGTTTTTCTATTGCGCCCAATGTTACGGCAAAAATTGCTATTTCTTTACCGCTTCGTGGCCCATTACTTCTTTCTATCCTACCTTCGTCCCGTGATCTCTGATCGCTCTGATGAGGCCTTCCGCCTTCTGGCTCTTTATTAGATTCTAACTTGTTACTATTCAGTACACCAAGGTTGGCCGCACCGCCTAGTTTTTGACTATCTAATACCCCCCCCCGTGTGGTTCATCCGTCTCATGGTCTAGGGAAGGACTAGATAAATTCTCGTCAGAATTATCCTCCGGGGCTATATCATTTTTATACTCGTTAAGCGTATCGGCATCCATTGATTGGCCCTGAGAATCCGAATCATCACCCGAATATTTTAATTGTGGTTCCATAATACTCCTAATATTTAAGCTACGATCATCAAAAGATTAGCGAAGAGCAAAGTGGCGGCCAGCACACTCATTGAGATAACGAAGAACATGTTGGACTTTTGCCCGCGCTGATATTTCTCGTACTTAATGCCTTTGCGACCAGACTTTTTCGCAGCGGTACGAGTAGTCTTTTTAGCAGTTCTAGTTGCAGTTTTTTTCTTTGCTTGTGCCATAGTAATTCCTTTTTTATAATACTTAAGTTTATAGTAACACAGGTTTACCAAAGTAGCAAGAAATGTTATAATTATCTCTATGGACGCGAACGAAATCAGACGCAAATTTTTAGAATTTCAGGTACGAAAAGGGCATAAAATTATTCAGCCGGCGCCGCTGGTACTAGAAAATGACCCGACTACCCTCTTCACCGGTTCGGGGATGCAACCTTTACTGCCTTATCTTTTGGGTAAGGAACATCCGGAAGGCACTAGACTGACGGATTCGCAACCGTCTATGCGCTTACAAGATATTGAGGATGTGGGCGATCCGCGCCATACTACTGTGTTTGAGATGCTAGGAAACTGGTCGCTGGGAGATTATTTCAAAGAGGAGCAAATTCGGAACTTTTTTGAATTTTTAACAAAAGAAGTGGGACTGAGCCCTAGTAAAATTTATGTAACTTGTTTTATCGGCGATGAAAAAAACGGCATCCCGCGCGACACCGAAGCAGCCGAAATCTGGCAAAAAGTGTTTAGCGAAGCAGGAGTGGAAGCAAAGATTGCTGAAATCGGCTCGGCCGCAGACGGCGATAAGCGGGGGATCAAGCCGGGTGAGCGAATTTTCTTCTACGATGATAAGGAAAACTGGTGGAGCCGTGGTGGTGGCATTGACACTACGCCGATCGGCGACCCGTGTGGGCCGGATAGTGAAGTGTTTTATGATTTTGGCGAAGAATTACAAGATGAAACAAAGTATGGCCTAGCACACCCGGCTAGTGACGGCGCGCGATTTATGGAAATTGGCAACCAGGTGTTCATGCAATATCGCCGCAAGGAAGATGGTTCGTTTGAGGAGCTAGAAAAGAAAAATGTAGACTTTGGCGGCGGGCTAGAACGAATTGCGGCAGCGGCAATTGGTTCGTTTGATGTGTTTAAGATTTCGCTGATGAAACCGATTATTGATCGGCTGGAGGAGATTTCCGGCAAGAAATATGAAAATAATACCGACGAAATGCGGGTAATCGCCGACCATACTCGTGGAGCATATCTATTGGCAGCGCAAGGTCTAGTGCCGTCCAATAAGACCCAGGGGTATGCGATGCGCCGCCTGGTGCGACGAGCGATTTTGCGCGCGTTAGACCTTGGAATTTCGGCGAATTTTCTTTCGGCGGTAGTACCGATTGTGGCGGAGAATTACCGCGATTTACCGGATAGTATTTTGACTCACCGAGAAAATGCTTTAGCGGTACTACTAAAGGAGGAAGAGAGTTTTCGTAAGACCTTAAATAAGGGTCTGAGGGAGCTGAGAAAAATTGCCAACAAAACCGAGCAATTATCTGGAAATGATTTGTTTAAACTACAGGACACTTACGGGTTCCCGCTGGAATTGTCTGTGGAAGAATGTTACCGCGAGGGAATTAAACTATCCGAAAACTATCTGAAAGAATTTGAGATGGCATTGGCTAAGCAGCGTGAACGTTCGCAGACGGCCAGCAAGGGGATGTTTAAGGGTGGCCTGGAAGACCATGGCGAGCAGACAGTAAAGTACCATACTGCGTGCCATTTACTCCTGGCGGCTTTACAAAAACTGGTGAGCTCAGATATAGTGCAGAAGGGTTCTAATATTACAGCAGATAGAGTGCGGTTCGATTTCAATCTGGACCACAAGATGACGCCGGAGGAGATTGCGGCGGTAGAAGACCAGGTGAATGAGTGGATTGCTGCGGATTTACCAGTAGTATTCGATGAATACGAAAAAGCCTACGCGCGTGACACCTTGAAAGCGCATGGCCAATTTTGGGATGAATACCCCGAGATTTTGAAAGTTTATACAATCGGGGATTTCGACAATCCAATCTCGCGCGAAGTGTGCGGCGGTCCACACGTAGAACATACCGGCGTGTTGGGGCATTTTAAGGTAAAAAAAGAAGAATCTTCTTCCGCTGGCGTACGTAGAATTAAAGCAATACTAGAGTAAAAATTTGACTTTTTAGTGTAAGTGTGATATAATTAGAGTAGGAAGGGGGTGTATTTTATGGCTGTACTATGTTAACTTCATCTGGTACCACCATAACTGGCGAAGGAACAATATTCCATAGTAGAGAAAATCGGATTGGCGATCTTGATCAAAAAGAGTTTGACAAAGTCGTAGATGAACTGAAAGATACGATATTGAATACTATGGATAATAGAATTATAAAAGAAAGTTATTCTGTTGTAGATGATGGTAAAAATATTGTGTTTAAATCAATCCAGTTGATAGAATAGCAGCGGCCGCCTCTTGGCGGCTTTTTCTTGTATTAGTTTTGCAAAAGTTTGGCTAGCTTGGCTTTGAGTTTGTTTTCTTCGGGGGCGCCGGCTAGAGTATCAGTGCCGACACGAAGGAGCCCTAACGCTGTAGCAAAGGAATGGTCTAGGTGGTCTTCTTCGCCGATAATAAGATTTGGCAATTCATTAACATCTAGCAAATGAATAACCGGGCGGCGCGAGAAAGGAAGACTTTGGTACCAATCTGATACAGCTAGAGTCTCTTGAAGTAGAGATAACCCAGCGCCACCGCCGCAAAGTAAAACATTACGCGGGAGGCTGCCAGAAATATCAAAATCTTCTAAGGCTACCTCTACACCCGTAAGCCAGACACTGAGATTTCGCGAAAGAGCAGTTTCTACCTTGGCCTTGATGCGGTCGTCCAACTTGCCACTGTCGTAGTCTAACTTATAACGCTCGGCGGTAGCGGTATCTACACCAAGAGATTCGGCGATTTGATGAGTAAAACTACGGCCACCGATAGAAAACATTTTGGTGCCTTCTACGCCACCGTCTTCTACCACGGCAATATCGGTAGTACCACCGCCGATATCCATCACTACGCTAGAAAAACTAGACTCTAAATCGTCTCCAAGACAGGCGCGACAAACTGCAAAAGGTTCTACGGCTACGGTAAGCAGGTCCAGATTGAGTTCTGCACAAACCTTTTCGATGGCCGCCACGTGGATAAGGGGCGCAAAGGCAGTGTAGAATTGAATCACCACGTCGGAACCCTTGAAGCCAATAGGATTGGAAATCTTGTAGCCGTCTATGGTAAGGGAAACAATGGCAGAATTAATTAAGCGGACTTCAACGTTTTTGTTGCCGGTTTCTAGCGCTACAGTCTTACGCGCGACTTCACCAGATTTTTGCTGAACTTTTTTGATGATATCGTTCATTTCGGCTTCGGTAATAGGCTTGTTAGGGTTTTTGCGGCTATAGCGAACGGTAGTAGTGTTGCCCTTAATAAGCTCGCCTGCAATGCCGACTACGGTAAGCCCGGCGCGTTCGCCAGCCTGTTTCTCCACCTTGACCAAAGCCTCTTCACAGGTAACCACTACGGCAGGGATGTCGGCCACTGCGCCAGCATGCATGTTACCCTCAGCCTGCTTGGCCTTGCCAACGCCTAAAATCTCTAGGTTGCCTTTTTTGGCTGGGCGTGCCAAAACCGCCTTGACGAATTCAGTACCGATATCGAGAGCCAGAATAGTACTCATGGTTTGATTATAACACATTTGCCCGGGACAAGGCCGGAGAGTTGGTATTTGCCAAATTGAGTGCGGTGAAGAGAAACAACGCGATAACCAAGCGCCGCAAAAGTACGACGAATCTGACGATTACGACCTTCCGAAAGGACGACCTTATACTTGTTGCTATCCTGACGAAGTACGGTAAATTTTGAAGGGCCGTCGTCAAGCATAATACCATAATCAGAGATCATCTGTTGATGGAGAGGTTCAAGTGGTCGGTCTAGTCCCACCTCATAGACTTTTTCTTTGTGAAATTTAGGGTGGGTCATCTGATAAGCGAAGTCGCCATCATTAGTTAGCAAAATTAGACCCGAGCTGTCTTTGTCTAGTCGGCCGACAGTTTTTAATTTTTGGTATTCTTTGGGCAATAATTCATACAGAGTAGGGGTGCCGCCTTGAGCACGACGTGAACAAACATAACCGATCGGTTTGTTGAAAGCGATATACAAGAAATCCGTGTCAAACGGAATTATCTTCTTATTATAACATACTTTGCTATATTTGTCCAGTCTAGCACCCAAAACGGCAGTCTTGTCGTCTATAAAAATCTTACCGGCAACAATCAACTCATCTGCTTCGCGACGGGAGACGCCAAGACGCTCGGCTAAAAATTTATTGAGTCGGATTGGCTTGGGCTGGTCCGTCATAAGCTTGTGATTCTGCCGGTGCAATGGCCGGCATTGGTTGCGAAACTTCTGGCTGAGGTGTTGTTGCTGGTTCAGTTGGCATTTGGACCTGGGGCTGTTCGATTGGCTGTGCCGGTTGTGGCACAGTTTGGGCCGACATTTCTGGAGCCACTGGTTGAGCGGCAGACTTGGCTTGTGGAACTGGGACAGCAGCTGGTTCTGGCACGGTAGGGGCGACACGGTCGCCTAGCACTTCGTGAATGGCGTTAATTACATCCTCGATTCCAACCTGAGACTTAACTAAGTAGCGGTCCGCCCCGAGACGCTCGCCGCGTTGACGCTGATCTTCTGCCGAAAGAGCGGTCATCATGATAACTTTAATGCTAGCGGTCTCTGGTGTAGTCCGTAAGATATCCAGCATGTCAAAACCAGAAATTTTTGGCATCATAACATCTGACAAAATCAGATCCGGTTTTTCGCGCACCGCCATAGCCAAAGCTTCTTCACCGTCGCCGGCAGATACTACATCATAACCCTCGGCAGTGATACGAATGCCATAGATTTCACGTAGGCTTGCGTCATCTTCGACTACCATTACTTTACTCATTGTTGTACTCCGTTTAAGTTATTATTGATTTGAGGTTGAATAGGTTGAGGTGTTGGAGGGGATATGGGCGGAGCTGCGGCCGGAGGAGCGGGTGGCGTAACTGCTGGTCTAGGTTGCATGACTGACATGACTGGAGCGGCGGTAGCAGGGGCGACTGTTTGGGGAGCTGGGGGTGACGACGGAGTTGGAGTGAGTTGTTTTTGCATTTGCTGATTACGGACTACAATCATGCGCTTTTCGTATTCGTCGCTAGTAATCCGTGGCAGCGAGACGTAGAAAGTCGACCCTTCACCGAAAGCAGACTCTGCCCAGACACGCCCACCCATCGCTTCGGCACGCTGTTTAACTAGATATAGACCCAGGCCGGTACCGCCAATAGTACGCGTATCGGAATTATCTGCGCGATAGAATTTCTGGAAAATATGCCCAAGGTCGTCTGCAGAGATACCAATGCCAGTGTCAGTAACGTTGATTAGAACTCTGTCACCATCACCACGAACATTAACATAGATTGAACCACCTGCAGGAGTGTATTTAATTGCATTTTCTATAAGATTGTCCAGGATCTCGCGCATGAAATTAACATCCACATAACCATAAACCACCTGGTTCATTTGGCGATTATTGTCAAATGATATGGAATCGTTGGAGCCAAAGGTAAAACTGAGTTTGGCATCCTTGGCGCGCATGAGGTAGTCGTCTGCGATGGTTTTTACTAAACCGACCATTTCGGCTGGCTCAAAGCGGGGCTTAATTTTGCCGTCATCTAGTTTGGTGACATCGAGTAAATCTTGGAAAAGTTTACCTAAGTGCTGAGAAGCGGCGTGTGCAGCATTTAGATATCCCCGGGCACGCTCATCAATGGCAGCAGTCTGAGGATTAAGCGCAAGTGATAAATATCCTTCGATAGAAGCTACTGGCGTACGCATTTCGTGGGAAGCTGTGGAGATGAATTCAGTTTGCTCACCTTCTTCTGCAAGTTCTTTAGTAATATTACGAAAAGTGATAATACGGTTTTGGCCTAAACCGTCGGTAGGCATCACGGATACAGCGATTGGGATACGCTTATCAGATTGGCTAGCAATCAAGCAGCTTTGAAAAGGGTCAAGAGGTCGTCCAGTACTCATGGCTTGGATAAGCGGATTCTCGGACTCAGGAAGCTCACGTCCTTCTTTGGATTCTAGTTTCAAAAGTAGGCCATAGTCTAAACCAATAGCTTTATCTGCAGAACCACATTCCGTCATGTTAATAGCGGCAGGGTTAATGAATTGGATTACTCCGGACTTGTCAGTAATGATTACCCCGTCATGAATATTTTTAAGAGCAAGCTCAGCTAACCCGGATTGGTTACCCACGCCGTCTTTGGGGTTATTGCGCTTAAATATCTTCATCTAAGCTTATTTTAACACAAGCTAGATAAAATGTGTTATATTTTAATTATGAATAAAGACGTCATTTATATTGAGCCGGAAGATGACATCACCGATATCATCACCAAAATTGAGAATTCAAAAGAAAAAATTGTGGCATTAGTGCCACCAAAAAAGGCTGGCGTATTTCGTAGCGTAGTGAATATTAAATTGATTTCCAAGGTGGGAACCACATCAGAAAAAACTATTGTACTAGTGACGACGGACCCGTCCATTGTGAAGTTGGCGGCTGCCACAAAAATGCCCGTGACCAAGAATTTGCAAACTCCACCAGCAATTTCTACAGCAGAAACTGAAATAGAGGAAGTTTCTGAGGAAGAATTAGTTGATGAACCGGAGGGAGAGGTTGAAGAGGGGATAACCGAAGAAACGATAGAAGCCACCGAGGACGATGAAAAAGAAGAGCCGACGTCCAAAAAAGATAAAAAGAAAGAAAAAGCCGATAAAAAGAGCGAGAAGAAAAAACCAACCGGGAAGACTGGCAACCCAATAATAGATTGGATAAAATCACACAAGAAGCTGTCAATTTTTGGGGGAATCGGGATCTTGGTATTAATATTAGTCCTAGTATGGGCCTTCGCAATAGCCCCGGCTGCCACGGTAAATGTCAGTATAAAAACAGAAAACAACAACTTTTCTGAAAATATCACTTTCACCACTAATGCTGCCGACGAAGATGCCACTGCTGGGAAGTTCTACCTCCAGGAAAAGAAACTAGAATCCGTGTCGGAAGTTTCCTTCACGGCTACCGGCCAAAAGAATAATGGCGAAAAAGCTACAGGCGAGGTGATCGTATATACTTTCTTCAAGAGGGAAGGAACAGTAGCGATTAATGCTGGTTCAACCTTCACAATTAATGGCCTTTCCTTCACATCCGACAAGAACGTTTCGTTGTCTTGGGGCGGGGACGATTTTAATGACTGCGACAATAAAAACAATGCCACCCAGATTACAAATTCTGGTTGTCAAATATCCGGCAGAGTAACGGTGACGGCTACCGGAGCTGGGACAAAATATAACATCGCAGCTTCTAACTCTGGCTGGAGCACTACTGCGAATGTGAGCGTATATTCTGATAAGGCCATGTCTGGCGGCACTGACGATATTGTAACAGTAGTGGAGCAAGCTGACATTGAAAAGGCAAAAAATGAGCTCAAGGCTTCTAATGAGGACGAGAACAAGGAAAAGTTATTTGACAGTTTAGGCGAAGACGTACTAGTGATAGAGGCTAGCTTCAACCAAGATACTTCTGCTGCTGTAGCCACACCGGCCGCCGGAGAATCGGTAAAAGACGGTGAGCAGCCCACACTAAAAGCTACTACTACAGCTTCTGTGTATGTGATTGATAAAACCAAGGTGGAGGAATTTATTAAGGAAAAGGCTAAACTTGGAGATGACCAGAAAATTTATGAAATTAAAGACCCGTTCATTGAGAATTTCCTTAAAACTGGTGACGGATATACTGGTAAACTTAAAACTACTTATGCCTCCGGACCTAAAATCACCGATAGCGATGTAGTAGAAATCGTCAAGGGGAAGGGTGTTGGGGACGCCAGACATGATCTCAATAATATCAACGGTGTTGCCAAGGTTGAAATTGAGACTTCTTACCCATGGGTAAATGCGATACCTGGCGATACAAACAAAATCACCGTAAACGTCAGCATTGAGGAAGAATAGTGTTCCCAGAATTAATTAGTGGACTGGTCGATAGCTGCGGGAAGGCTAGAGAATGAAGATTTTAGCTTTGGATGTGGGCGAAAAACGTATTGGAGTAGCACGTGCTGATTCTGATACTAGGATTGCCGTTCCCGTGGGATTTATTGAGGTAAATGGCTCAGAGTGGCAAGAAATTGCAAAAGTTGCACGTTTGAATAGCACTAGCTTCTTTGTATTGGGGCTGCCGCGTAGCAATGACGGGAACGAAACTGCCCAGTCCCTATACGTAAGGCAATTTGCTAAGAAAATGGTAGAGCGTATCCCAGGAGTAAAGATCAGATTCCAAGATGAATCTCTCACTTCGGTAGTGGCAGAGGAAAGACTGAAATCTCGCAAGAAGCGCTACGAAAAAGGCGAGGTCGATGCAGAGGCCGCCTCGATTATATTGCAAGATTTTTTGGAGAGTCTTGGGAGGGATACTGCGATGCCGTCTTCTCCCGATGCGCAGAATTATATGGAGAGTAATGGTGCTCGCCTAAACTCATGGTCCTCAGGGGATAGCACCGAACGATTACAAGGTGCTGCCAATTTGGCAAAAAGGGAGGCAGATAAGGTAAAGTTAAACGCAAAAAAGGCAAAACATAAAATGAAAACAACAACGAAGTGGATATCTGGACTAATTATATTGGCGATAATAGGGCTAGCGGCGGCGGGAGTGGCAATGTTTATTAGAGACCAGCGTTATAAAGATTATGCTGAGCAATTTGCCCAGATAGAAGCAAATATGCAGGCTGAAGTGTTTGATTTTACTATAAAACCCGGCGAAACAATATCCGATATTAAAGATAATCTGGTAGAACTAGGTTACAGCACCACGGAAGTGGAGGCCGCCCTGAACGCTGATTACAATTTTGCGTTTTTACAGAACCGGCCAGATGGGGCAAGCTTAGAAGGTTACCTTTATGGCGAAACGCACGAATTCTATAAAAATACCCCCGTCGGAGAGATTATTGAAACATACCTCGCAGGGATGGAGAGAGTGATCACCGAAAACGAATTGGAGGTTAAATATGCTGCCCAAGGGCTATCTTTATTTGAGGGGATTACGTTAGCGTCGGTAGTACAAAAAGAGGCTCCTTCAGGAGAGCAACCTACTGTGGCACAAATATTTTTGACACGTTTATCATACGGAATACCACTTGGAAGTGATGTAACAGTATCCTATGCGATTGACCAAATCGATCCTAATAGACAGATTTATGCAGATAACCAAGCAGCCCTAAGCGTAGATTCATGTTATAATACACGCCTTTATACTGGTTTGCCCTGTGGCCCAATCTCCAACCCTGGTCTATCTGCTCTGTTAGCAGTGGCTGAGCCATCAGATACCTCTTATCTTTACTTCTTGACAGGAGACGATGGAATGATGTATTATAGTTACACGGAGGCCGAGCATATCCAGAATATTGCCAGCCATTGCCGAGACCTCTGTAACATATCATTATGACGAAACGTAAGAAAAAATTTGATTTTGAGCGCTATAAGAGCGGTTTGTTATATCTGGTTGCCAGTTTGGCAATACTGATGCTAGTTTTTGTTGGTTCTATAGATAAACATAATAGCGACACAAGCTTGAGCCTGGATACTTTTGCTGCAAATGACTACAATGTTTCGGTCGATCAGCTATCTGAGCTGTATGTGGTAGCGGATTTATCAGACGCGTTGGGTTTGGCGAGTGCGTCTGATGTGGCATCAAACTATGTTATAGCCACCACGATGTACGATTCGGGCCAAACATCTACTGGTAAGCTTGAAAAACCCAACATAACTAATATCTCCGCCTCGCGCGGCGTAATAGAGCATACCGTCGAGGAGGGGGAAAGCATGGATACAATTGCGGCTGAGTATGGCGTTTCTACTGATGAAATTCGTTGGTCTAATGGTCTTAAAACTACTGATGTATCACCGGGTTCAGTGCTTTATGTGCCAAGTACTTCTGGCATTGTATACACTGTGAAGTCTGGCGACACGGTGGAGAGCATTGCGGAAAAGTATGGTTCCAACGCGGCGGAGATTGTTGCCCTGAATGACCTTGAGGTATCGGGCGTGTCTGAAGGGATGAAGATTATAGTGAAGGGCGGCTCTCTACCAGAGACAGAGCGGCCAGAATATGTAGCGCCAACGGTGCGTTATTATGCGACATATACCTATCTGGGTAATACGTCCACCAGGGAGAACCTTGTTTGTAACCGAAGCTTAGGCGCGGGGCAATGTACGACCTGGGCATGGTTAAAACGACCAGATCTTACTTTTATCCAAGCCAATGCTAACAGATGGGACGATATTGCCAGAAACAGCGGACGTTTAGTCGACCATAGCCCGTCGGCTGGCGCAATTTTCCAGACAGATTCAGGCTGGTATGGCCACGTGGGGTATGTGGAATCAGTCAACGGTGATGGGTCAATTAACGTATCTGAGCGGAACTACTCGGGCTGCTACGGCGTGCTTTACTCTACTATTCCTGCCAGCGCAGTGGGGAACTTCAATTATATTCATTAGTAGTGTTTTTAGATTAGGCTCCAATTATTGAGCCCGAGAGAACGGATACGAGATTTAATCTCTAGCAAAGTTGTGGCTTCATTGAATACTTCGGGCGGGAGACTGGTTGCCGTCATTATATCTTCGCCGGAACGAAGGCCACTAGCTAAGGCCTGGAGGATCTTTGTTTCAACATCATTGTCGCCGATAAGGTTGGCCTGACAGAGTTTTTTGTACTTTTTAGTATAATCTTCTGGAAAAAGTAGCTCTAGTATGTCTTTTGGTTCAGTGTAAGGAATTGCCCCCTGTTTGATAAGTTTATTACATCCTTGGGAATAGGGATTATTAATATTACCGGGTACAGCAAAAACTTCTTTACTTTGTTCTAAGGCATGGGTAGCAGTATTAAGTGAGCCAGACCTTTCAGCGGCTTCCACGACTACAACAATGTCGGAGAGCCCAGAGATAAGGCGATTCCGCTCAAGAAAACTAACCTTAGTAAAGACATTGGCTCCTGGGGCATATTCGCTCATTACGGCGCCACCTTTCTTAATAATTTCTGCGGCCAATGGCTTGTGAGAGGCTGGGTAGATATGATCAATTGGTGTACCGAGTATTGCTACGGTAACTCCGTTGGCGTCTAGACACCCTCGATGGGCAATTGAATCAACCCCAAAAGCTAACCCAGACACCACGACAACCCCACGTTTCCCAAGCTCATAGGCTAATTTGTAGGCTACTTCCTCGCCGTACTTGGTGTTATGACGGCTACCGACAATGGCAACAGTTTTGGGCCGCTTCGCTCTGGCGTCTGTTCGGTTTTTCTCACTTGATTTTTGTCTAGATTTGTTTTGTTTTTGGTCAGTACTTTTAGAAATTTCGGCCATATTTTCCGGCATTTTGCCATAAAAATACAATGTTTTAGGCTTAAGCGCAATACTGTCTAACACCTCTGTAAAATTGGCTTCTAGGGGTGAAATTTGGTTGATTTTTGTAAAAAAGTGTGAAAATAGTGTTGACATATTTTTCCTCGTGTGATATAATGAAGTCAGTTGGGGCACAAAAAAGTGCACCACACCGCACCTAAATAAATTATAATTTCGGCTATACTACTTCCAGTGTAGCAGAAATTGCGTGCTTTTGAAACCCTTTCGACTTTTGAATTTCTTCATGGTTCACAAGTTTTTAAGTATTACCTCCACTTAGAAAGGCCCATTTCGAAGGCATAGCAATCCCTCTAACCGGCGGGCCCCAATTGTGTGAGGTGGGTTACGCTCCGGGGTTCACCCGGTATAGTAGTGAAGCGTTAGAGGGCCAAAATAGCCTCAGGTGATGCCCACCCTTACCTGAGGCTTTTTTGATACGATTATAAAAGCTAGAGAAGTAGGTCGTAAAGGGTTCTGGATTCATAATATTTATGCTTGCATGATGTGATATTATAGTATTATGTCTAAAAACTTGGTGATAGTAGAGAGCCCAGCAAAAGCACATACGATCGAGAAATATCTCGGATCGGATTTTAAAGTGTTGGCAAGTGTAGGGCACATTCGTAAGGACACCAAGGTTGATAAAACTACTTTTGATGTGACCTATGAGATTGATCCAGGGCACAAATCAATTATTGCGGAACTAAAAAAAGAAGCCAAAGCGGCCGAACGGATTTGGCTAGCAACGGACGAAGACCGCGAGGGAGAATCAATTTCTTGGCATCTGTGCGAAGTATTAAAGTTACCGAAAGACACAGCCAGGATTACCTTTCACGAGATTACTAAGCCAGCGCTAGAGAATGCTATTAAGAACCCGCGCACGGTGGATATGGATATGGTAGCCAGCCAGCAGGCGCGGCAAACACTGGATATGCTAGTGGGGTACGATCTCTCTGATATCGTACGAAAAAAGGTGCCAGGGGCAATTTCGGCGGGGCGGGTACAGAGCCCAGCGCTGCGCCTAGTAGTAGAGCGCGAAAAAGAGATTGAGAAATTTGAGAGTAAGTTTAGCTTTAAAATCGCTGGTGAGTTTATACAGAAAGAAGCCGAAATGTTTGATTCGGGACACACTCAAGGTCGTTCAGCCGAGCTTACGGTCCCAAATCAAACATTTTCGGCTTCTTATGAAAGTAAATCTCCCGAAGATGAACAAAGTGCCAACAAATTGCTTGAATCGTTATCTCGAGCTGATTTTGTTGTAGCAGATGTAGAAGAAACGGAAGGCACCAAGGCTAATCCGGTACCATTTACTACGGCGGCGCTACAGATAGAAGCTAATAGTAAGCTAGGATTTACTTCGCGCACCACGATGAGTGCGGCACAGGGACTATACCAAGCCGGGCTGATTACTTACCACAGAACCGACTCGCTAAACCTGTCTAGTCAAGCAATTGGGGCGATATCTGGCTATATCGAAACGAATTTTGGGAAAGAATATCTAAAGGTGCGGCATTTTAAAACCAAAGATGCCAGCGCGCAAGAAGCGCACGAGGCAATCCGCCCAACCAATATTGCGAATTTAAATGCCGGAAAAAACGATTATGAGAAGCGGCTGTATCGTTTGATTTGGGCACGAACGGTAGCCACACAGATGGCCAATGCCAAAGTCGCAAAAACCACTATCAAGATTGCTGCTGGGGCAGACGAAACTTTTGTTGCCAAGGGCGAAGTAGTGATATTTGATGGGTTTTTAAAAGTTTATGGAAAGTCTAAGGATCTAGAGCTGCCAAAGTTGGCCAAGGGCGATAAAATGGATTGCCTGGAGTTAACCGCACGTCAGACTTTCGCCAAGCCAGCAGCTAGATACACCGAAGGCTCACTAGTGAAAAAACTAGAAGAGCTAGGGATTGGCCGACCGTCTACCTATGCATCCATTATGACAGCGATTCAGGCGCGGGGTTACGTGGTAAAGGGCGAAAACGAAGGCGAAGAGCGCGAGATAGTGGAATTAAAGGCCTCCAAAGGTAAAGTTTCGCGCGCAGTAGTGAAAGAAAAATTTGGCGCTAATAAGGGTAAATTAATCCCTACGCCGATTGGCGAGCTAGTGTCTGGGTTTCTGACAGACAATTTTAAAAATATCGTGGATTATAAATTTACCGCAAACATTGAGAAAGATTTGGACCTAGTGGCAGATGCCAAGCTGGAACGGGTAAAAATGCTGAAGGACTTTTACGGGCCGTTTCGCGATACAGTGCTGGTGGCGAATGGGGTAGAGCGATATAATAATGCGCGTCTCTTGGGTCACGACCCAAAAACTGGCAAGCCAATCTATGCCAAAGTAGGAAAAAATGGTGGTTTCATCCAATTGGGGGACAACGAGAAGGAGACTGGCGAAAAACCACGCTTTGCACCATTGCCAAAACGAAAATCCGTTAAAACAGTGAGCCTGGAACAAGCGCTAAAGCAGCTAGCTTTGCCGGTGCTACCGAGAGAGCTAGGCAAAGCACCTGACGGCGCGGTAATCGTTGCCGCCAATGGGCCGTTTGGACCATATCTCAAGGGCGGCAAATACAATATTCCGATGAAAGATTTGGACCCTTATACCGTAAGCTTAGAGGAAGCTTTGCCTTTGTACCAGGCTAAGGTGGATTCTATTATCGCGGATTGGGACGAAATCATGATTGTTAATGGTGCTTATGGGCCATATATCAAGGGGCCGGGGCGGAGAAATAACGTCAAAATACCGAAAGAAACCGATCCAAAAACTATCACGCGCGAACAGGCAGAAGAAATGCTAAAAAATAAGCCGAAAACTACGCGGCGGGGCGTGCGTGGCGGGGCGAAAAAGAAAACTGCTGCTGGAAAAACGACAGCTAAAAAACCTGCGAAAAAGTCTGCAAAGAAATAGTTTAATAATCTTCTACAAAAGTAAATTCCTTACCAGCGATAGAGATAATGGAATCTGGCTCGGCCCCCATGGTAGTGAGCTCGCCGCGGATACCCAACTTTTTCATAATATCGCGTAAGCGGTTAACACTGGCGTAATTGTTTAAATCCGTACGACGGGCAAATTTTTCAATTTTCTCACCGGTGACGATAAATTTACCATCTTCGGTTTTTTCGACTTTCCAGGCGGTTTTGAGCTCTTTAGGATTGAGAGAAATGACAGGCAGAGTATCATCGGTCGTGATAGTTTCATCTCGCTCGGGGGCGCGTCCGCCCGGCCCATCGCCATGGGCGGGCGGCGCTACTTCTCGCTTTGCCAAGCTCCGAACCCCCCTTCGCTGAGACGAAACTATCACTTGCGACAGTTCACGCAGCAGCTCTTTCAGCCCCAAATGTGCACTAGAAGAAATCGTGAAGATTTTGGCGGCGGGGTTTTTAGCCAAGATAGCAGCCATTTGCATCTTGATAATATCTTCGTCTACGCCTTCGCATTTGGTAAGTGCCACAATTTCTGGGCGGTCTTTTAAGTCCGAGTATTTTTCGAGTTCTTTTCGGATGGTGGTGTAGGCCTCGCCAGCGTCATTACTATAAATATCTACTAGGTGGAGCAAAACTGCAGTGCGATCCACGTGGCGAAGAAAATCGTGCCCTAGACCCTTGCCTTCGGCGGCGCCCTCGATTAAGCCGGGGATATCAGCAATTAACAAATCGCGGCCGTCAATAGTAGCAACGCCGAGATTTGGCGTGATAGTAGTAAATGGATAGTCGGCAATTTCGGGCTTGGCGTTAGAAACTACCGAGAGAAAAGTAGATTTACCAGCATTTGGTAAACCCACCAGCCCGACGTCAGCCATAGTTTTAAGCTCTAACTCGGCTTCGAACTCTTCGCCTGGCTCGCCAACTTCAGCAATAATTGGAGCTTGGCGGGTAGAGCTTTTGAAGTGAGCATTACCAAAACCGCCGTCGCCACCTTTAGCGATAATCGCTTCTTGACCATCGTAGGTTAAATCGGCAAGTAAAATACGCGAATATTCGGTTTCGGACACGCTCAAGGGCGCTCGCCCGAGCTTACGGTCCTCAACCGAACCATTCACGGATTTTGTGCCGATTTTATATACTACGGTGCCAATTGGCACTTCTACAATCAAATCTTTGCCACTACGTCCAGCGGCACGTTGACCAGCCCCATTTTTGCCATTTTCGGCTGTCAAAATAGGAGTAAAACGAAAGTCAATCAGCGTGTTAGTGTCTTTATCCGCTTTGAAAACGATATTGCCGCCTTTGCCACCATCACCGCCATCTGGACCACCTTTAGGAATGTAGATTTCACGACGAAAAGAAACGGCTCCATTGCCGCCATCACCGGCTTTTAAACTAACTTTGGCAGTATCGACAAACATAGTTTTATTATAGCACATTATCCTGGTTTTATAAAATAAAAGATGTCATTACTATTGACTTTTTGACATAAGTGTGATATAATCTGGTCTTATGGGGGAGTACTTTAGCATTTTTGTGAGTTTTATGCAAGGTATGACCTCCTTTTTGTTCGAATATACATAAGTAGATTTGTTTTGAAAGGGAGGCATTATATGTCATTCGAATTATTTTTACCCATCATAATTGGGGCCGTCATCGTGTTAGCAGTAGTTATACTGCTCTTTTCGATGATAAGAACCGCTAATGGTAACGAAGCACTCGTGGTTTCCGGCGTCGGGGCTACCGATAAAAAAGGGAACCCCAAAATTAAGCGCGCCGGCGGCAGAGTCGTGATACCTTTTATCCAAAAGGCAAAATATTTTGACCTTTGTGTCCGCACGGCGAAAGTTGAAGGCGATGTGACCAAAACTCAGACCGGTGTACCGATTCAGATTGATTGGGCTGTTGCGTACAGCCCTGATATATCCTCTGACGAGAGTTTGCAACGCGCAGTTTGCAATTTTCTTGACAAGGATGACACCGAGCTGAAGCGTGTTATTCTGGACGTAGTCTCTGGCGGCGTACGTGCCGTAATTGCTAAAATGACTCCGGAAGAAGTCATGAACGGCAAAGATAAACTTGATGATCAGGTCAAGGAGTCTATCTCGGCTCAGATGAAAGATCTTGGTTTTAACGCCATTCTTTCCATTCATGAAGTTGAAGATGCGTCTGGCAGCACTTATTACAAAGACTTGGCAGCTAAGGACCGCGAAACTAAACGCCGTGAGGCGGCAAATATCACAGCTGAAAACGATCAGCAGATCCGTGAGACCAGAGCTGAGACCGATAAGGCGGCTCAGGAAAAAGAACTGGCGGCTCAGGTGACTATTGCCGAGAAACAGCGCGATACCGACGTTAAAAAAGCCCAATTCCAGGCGGAAACCGCCCGTGAGCAGGCCAAATCCGAAATGGCCGGCGAACTCGAAAGGGAAGACATCAACAGACAGCTCGAAGAGCGCAAGGGTGCCGTAGCAGTCACACAGGCTGAACAGCAGAACCTTGCTGCTAAGAAGCAGCAGGAAGTTGAAGTCACCAAGGCGGAAACTGCCAAACGTACTACTATCATCAACGCGGAAGCGGAAGCGGGCAAGAAGAAGGCCGAAGCAGAGGGTGAAGCCGAGGCGGCTGCAACCCGTAAGACGCGCGAAGCTCAGGCGGCTGCGACAGCACGCAGGACTGAAGCCGAAGGTAATGCCGAAGCGCGCAAGACCGAAGCAACCGCGGAAGCGGAAGCCACTAAAACCCAGGCTAACGCAGATGCTGAAGCTACCAAACTGAAGGGCGAAGCTGAAGCTGCCGCCATTTCTGCTAAAGGTAAAGCGGAGGCAGAAGCTATCGAAGCCAAAGGCAAAGCGGAGGCAGAAGCCGCAAAGGCACTTTCCGATGCACAGGCCGCGAATGACAAGATCAACTTCGAACTGAAGAAGATCGAGATTGAACAGAACACCAAAGTCCAGGTAGCAACCAACATTGCTACTGTCATGGCCGAGGTCGGCAAGAACGCTAAGTTCTATGATTTCGGCGGCGGAGCTAAGGATGGAGGTGGCGGTGATCTCCTTACCAGCGTTATAGGCCGTCTCCCGCAGCTATTCGCGAAAGCGGATCTGACCGGCGAGGCATTGAATGGAGAAAAAGTAGACGAGACCATTAAGCGTCTTGTTTCATCCATTGCAGGACCTATTAAAGGACAGGATATGACCCCCCCCCAGGAGTAGAGGACGCTACGGAATAAAGTTCCGCCAAAAACTCACACTATGTCCCGTCTTCGGACGGGACATTTTTATTTTAAAAATATGCTTGACAGTTGCACGCTTATGCTTTATCATGAGAGTAAGCTGATACGCTTCACAGGGGTTCCACTGAATAGTTAGTGAAGTGTGGAGACTTACATTAAAACAAAAACAGCGGATTAAAACAAACCAATGTGCCCCAAGGGTGGGCGCGCATCAGCGCGAAGGGAAGACGACTACCGGAGGTCGTCTTTTTTCTATTGGATACACAATACAAAATGATAGTTTAGCCCATGAGGGCAGGAAAAAACCGGCACTTTAGTGCCGGTTTAAAGAAAGGAAGTTGGAACTGCCTTAAAGGCTAAGATAAGCTCCTGAAGACCAAGCGAACTGTAGCGTTAGCGCTAGGATTGCACTGCTTAGATACTACAATATTGTCGTTCCCACCATACATGTAGAGTGCACAAGGGATATCGGGGGAGAGGGCACTCCGGCCAAGATAACATCCGCTGACGTTATATCCATCTACATAACACAGACCGTTCTGAGGGTCGGCATTATAGTGTACATAAAGGCTCTCGCCGATGATGTTCCCGTACAGCCCCAGCCCAAGAGACGTCATTAGATGGTGTGAATGACGATTGCCATCCCTCACGCTAAATTCCGCGGCGATCTCCCTCAACTCTTTGTAGCTAGGCACGTCCCAGCCGCAAGGGATAACAGTATGTGGGGATTTGAGGGCCTTTAAAGCATCAATCTCAGACAAGGTAAAATACTTTTTGCCTTGTCTGAAGATGGTACCATCTTCAAGAGTGACGTCTTCCGGGAGATAAAAATCCGATTGAGCTATGAAGAGTCCGCTCTTGGTTTGGGTTGCCAAGTCGAGAGAATAATTGCGCATAAAATCTTTCATTGCGATTCCTCCTTTCTAAGGTACTCTCTGACTACAACGTCTAAGCTTCCGGGCTCATTATCTCTTATCCACTCTTAAAAGTCAATGTTCTGCGCAGTTTTATTATTGTTACTTTGGGAGTAACTTTTTCTTACGGATTAATTCCATAGATTATTTGATTTTTTAGATATTTTGTGATATAGTATAGAGTAGTACGTTTATCCTGTTAACTAAATTAGGGGGTGAAAAAAAATGGAAAAGCGTATTGTCAACGAGAAGTTCATTAACGAATTGCGCGAATTTCTTTACCGCGCACAGAAGTACGGTTACGGCGGAAACGTAAAACCGCACGACGGCGTAGACGGGACACACACTTTATCCTATACGGACAGAAGAAGCGGGTTGTCTTTGTCTGACACTTGGTACGGTGGGGAACCGTTTCGTGGGATTACGGTAATACGGTGCAAAGGCATTGTATGTTGGGTGATGACCTACGGTGGAGAAGTATCCCCTGGCGTAGACAAGGAGGCCGTGTATGCCTGCTTGCGCCCCGCTTTGGTGGCTAGGAATCATGTCAGCCCGTGGCGTGGACCTGAGGTATACATCGCCGAGAACGGCATGCGCTACGTCAACGAATGGCACGGTGATATAAATAAATTCAGCGGTAAAGAAAACATCTACGAGAAAGGCGGCACCCGTCTGTACGAATGCAAATACGAGGGCGGGTTCGTAGACCGGAGATGATTGCTGGCCGTCGCTACTTTAGCGGCGGCTTTTTCTTGGGATAGATGAATAAGCCGAAAAATGGTATAATATAGGTATGATTAAGTTTACAATTGTTACGCTGTTTCGGGAAGCGCTGGAGCCATACCTCAAGACTTCGATGATGTGGAAGGCCACCGAGAAGGGTTTAGCAGAATTCGACTTTGTGAATTTAAGAGATTTTGGCCTAGGACCGCATAAATCAGTAGACGACACACCTTATGGAGGCGGAGATGGAATGTTGCTTCGATGTGAACCGGTATTTAATGCAATAGAACCAGTAAAAGCGAAGGATCCAGACGCGAAAGTGATTTTGCCTACCCCAGTAGGAGTGATCTGGAGCCAGAAGCTAGCAAGAGAGTTTGCATTTAATTCGGGGCTGTGTCCGTCCGGCCTATCGCCATGGGCGGACGGCACTAATTCTCGCGCTGCCGCGCTCCGAAATACCCCGAATCAAAACGCAAATTCTCATTTTATCATTCTGTGTCCTCACTACGAGGGGTACGACGAGCGGATTTTATCTATTGTAGACTATAAAATTTCTCTAGGAAAATATGTGCTAACTGGCGGAGAATTGCCGGCGCTAATTATTATTGATTCGGTAGTGCGACTAATTCCAGGGGTGCTAGGGGGTGAAAAGTCGGCTGAGATTGAAAGTTTTTCGGATGGAGATAATCTAGAATACCCGCAATATACCAAACCCTATGATTTTCGTGGGATGACGGTGCCAGACATTTTACTCTCTGGTAATCATGGTGAAGTCGCCAAATGGCGCGCGGAACATAGCGGTAAGGCCGGATAAAAATCGGTCGTAAGACTATTTTTACATTGGACAACAAGGCACAAGAGTTCGTCTGCCGTTAATCTCTATATATTTGTCTTCACAATCACAATGATATTCCTGATGAAGTTCCTGGTAATTGTCTATTGCGATTGGTAAACAGAATATAGATGTAGAAATTATCATAACGAAAAACGATATATAAAGAAATATTTTTTTCCTAAATAAAAATTTGTAAAAAAATGCTAGCAACGTGGCGCTGGATATAATAAATACAAGTGAGACTGCAGAATACAAAATTGCGGCAACAGACCAATTATAAGAATCAAAATAGAAATTTATCAGGTCAAACAAACCCAGAAATATCGATATAAAGGAAGTTATAGTAATTAAGCCTCTTGTAAACTTACTCCTTTTGCTATATAGTGAATCTTTTTTAAGAGTAACAAAAGCTAATAAAACAATGGAGAGCAGAGCCAACATATAAAAGACTGTCATGAGTAGGTAGGTTCCACTCATTAGCATGTAGTAGCCACTATCTATCTCCCATCTTGCTGCTTCGCCAAATATTTCAAACATATGCATTTTTAGTATAACAGCCAATTGATTAACTTGTCAATCATAGATGTAGGCAAGGGCAGATTTAATAACTATAGTATAATGGGATCATGGATTTGTTTGCCGGAGTGGAGACTTTACCAGGGATAGGCCCGAAACGGGCAGAGATTTTGAAAAAAGCCGGCATCCGCACGGTACGGGATTTTTTTTACAATTTACCGAGAGATTACAACAATTACGAAACGCCCACTTCTATTGCCGAAATGCGCCCCGGCAAGGTGGCGATAAAGGGAAAAATAGATAGCCTTTCCGTGCGGCAGGCGCGGAGGCGGCGGCTCTCTATAGTGGAAGGCGTGATTAGGGATGGTACCGGGGCAGTAAAAGTAGTGTGGTTTAACCAATCCTACCGGATGCGACAGTTCTCGCCAGAGAAGGAATATTTTTTTACCGGTAATTTTGAGCTCAAAAACGGGCGTTACAGCTTGATTTCGCCGTCGGCCGCCGAAGTAGCCGAGATAGATCCCAGGAACGGTCTTAGCCCCATCTACGTGGCTCACGGGGCGTTGAAATCGCATGATTTTAGGCGGCTCATCGCAAATTCGCGTAGTAAATTCGCCAGCATCCCTGATCTTTTGCCTACGGTGAAGCCCGGCACGCGCAAAAACGCCCTGTTTTACGCCCATTTTCCCAATTCCATTAAATCCGCCCAAAACGCCAGAGATTATCTGGCCTACGAAGAGCTATTCGAACTGATACTGGCGGCAAAGCTCAACCGCCAAGAGAACGACAAGCTAAAAGCTGAAAAAATTCCCTTTAATGCAGCAAAAATTAAGGATTTTGTGGCGAAATTGCCTTTTCAACTAACGGGAGCGCAGAGATTGGCGGCGTGGGAAATTTTCCAGAATATGGAAAAAGACACGCCAATGAATAGACTTTTACAGGGAGATGTAGGGGCAGGCAAAACGATGGTGGCAGCTCTGGCGGCCTATGCGGTCGCGCTAGAGTGCCGTCAGGTGGCCCTGCTCGCGCCCACCGCTATACTAGCCACTCAGCACTATGAAGGGCTCTCAAAGCTTCTAGGCGCGTTTGGAGTGAAGGTGGCACTGCTGACGGGTGCCACCAAGCAAAAATCTGAGCTAAAGAAACAAATCGCTACAGGGAGGATAGATGTGGTAATTGGTACACACGCGCTGCTCACAGACGATACGGAGTTCCAACGGTTATCTCTGGTAGTGATAGACGAACAGCACCGTTTTGGGGTGGGGCAGCGGCAAAAGTTGCTGTTAAAATCCCCTAGCGGCCTGGCGCCGCACCTACTTGCGATGACTGCCACCCCTATACCGCGGTCTTTGCAGCTGACCGTATTTGGAGATTTGGATGTATCTATTTTAAACGAGCTGCCTAAAGGGCGGCAACCAATCGCCACCAAAATTTTAACAGAGCTAGAAACTAGAGAGACTTTGTACCCGAAAATCCGCGAAACTTTGAGCGAAAAAAGCCAAGCATACTGGGTATGCAAGGCAATAGATGATGATCCGCGCACCGAGACTACTTCGGTAAAATCGCGTTGCGAAAAACTGAAAAAGGTCTTCCCGGGGGCGAAGATCGAGTTTTTGCACGGGCGGATGAAACCGGCCGAGAAAGATGATATAATGGAGCGATTTTCCAGGAATGAAATTCAGATACTGATATCTACCACAGTAGTAGAAGTGGGGGTAGATGTACCAAATGCCACTTTGATGGTAATAGAGAACGCCGAAAGCTATGGCCTAGCTCAATTACATCAATTAAGGGGCCGGGTGGGGCGAGGAAGCAAAGCATCTTTTTGCTATCTGCTAACCCCTGGCGATAACCCGCCTTCACGGCGACTAAGAGAATTAGAGAAATCTACCGACGGGTTCCATCTGGCGGAAGTAGATTTGAAGCTGCGCGGCCCAGGGGAGATTTATGGCGCCCTACAACATGGAGCGTTAGATTTGCGCATTGCTACACTTTCCGATACTAAACTGATTCACCGCGTCCAAGCAGACGTTAAAGAGTTCTTGAAAAATCCTGAAAATATGGTAAAATACAAGGAATTAATGAGCGGTATTACCAGATACCAACAAATAACCACCCTAAACTAATGAGCAATATCAAAATTACATCTGGAAAATTTAGAGGACGGACGATCGAATCGCCCGATTCTAAGGCTACCCACCCGATGGGAGCAAGGGAAAAGTTGGCGCTATTTAACATGATTGCTGATTATTTACCTGGGGCAAATGTATTAGATGCTTATGCCGGCTCGGGAGCGCTAGGGATAGAAGCACTTTCACGCGGAGCGAGTTACGCGATGTTTGTAGAGAAAAATTCACGCGCCGCCGCGGTAATTCGTAAGAATTTGACAAATTTAGAGCTTTTGAAAAGTGCTGGAGTGTCTGAGGGGGACGTGAAGAACTTCCTGGCACCTAACAGCTTTGATATTATCATCGCTGACCCACCATATGATGATTTTGAAGTGCGAAGCACAGAGCTTTTGGTAAAGTTTTTGAAGAAGGGCGGGATTTTAGTACTATCTCATCCGACTGAGACCCCAGAGATTAATGGATTGACTCTACAAAAAACGCGTACTTATGCCGCAGCGCATATTTCGGTTTACATAAAGTAGTCTGCTCTTACTTATTGGCGACTTGCATTGTTGCATTAATTGTGATATTATTGCCGGACGGATCGAGCGTAATCTCGAAATTTAGTACTTTAGGAGAACAAAGAATGAAAGATCAGCCTACCTATATATTGGGTATATCTTTGCAGAAAAAGACGCAATGGCGGAAATGTTGTATTGAAAAATACGAAATTCTACCAACTTCTACTGAGCAGTATTCTACAATGTCTAGAGAGATAATCCACACGATAGATTATTTCGGCAACGAATTTATGCAACAACATTTTGGCAAGAATTTAATACATTTTGGTCCGAACGGTAGCGGAACTGGTTTCGTCTTAATTTTGAATGGACAGTATGACGATAAGGCTATTGCCAATACTATGCAAAAGTTTTATGCGTTCCTAGACACCGTTGACGGTTCGGACATAGATACAGCAGGTTTTGATTTGCCCGGGGCTCAGTGGATAATAATGTATTATGTCACCATGCTTAGTCAAGTACTGCGTCGACACTCGGCCAGCACATAGTGCTGGTTTTTTCTTGACGTAAAGCCAGTGAGTCATACGGCAACATTGACATTTTTACATAAGTGTGATATAATTCAGGTGGTATTTTAATTATCCCGTACCAGGCGGAATCCTGGAATTTGCACCTTAAAAGGAGAATAAAAAATGACAGATTTATGGATCGAAAATGGCACAAAGTCAAAGTCTACTGGGCTGATTATCGCTCCGGAGAGCTTCGAGCTGAGACGCGACGTCGTCCTCATTGACACGGGCGTGACCTTGCGCAAGGGAAAAGCTTTCTTCACTTATGCAGAGGTTGAAGCTCTGCGGAAACAGAACCAGCTCCCTAAGGGCTGGGAACTGCCCACTTACGAGGAGGCAGAGGCGCTACTCGAGGAATTCGTCGAGAAATCCGACAATACGAGCCACGGTTTCGTGAACAAGCTCAAGCTCGATTTCAGCGGCTACGTATACCCTAAGATGCAGAGATATAACGAGGATCCCTCTGCTGCTGCCTATGAGACTATCGACGGCAACTATCTGGAGGGGCGCTTCTGGGTAGAAAATCCGGATAAGAATTCGCTGTATGCGATTCTTGTAAGGCGACATGGGCTGCCGAAGTTGCAAACTTTCTGCGCCGAAAGCGGAGCCAAGATTCGTCTGGTTCGTCAAATTTCGTAAAGGAGTCTCCTTTAGCCAGCACGTAGTGCTGGCTTTTTTTCTCGCTCCCTAATTTTGACATTTTTAATAAAGTGTGCTATAATAGAAGGATAAGGAGTTTGTTATGTATCAGCAACAAGAGGTGGAGAAAAAAGAACGTCGCAAAATTATCGCTGCCGCAACGGTGGCTGTTGCCTTGATTTTGATTTTGATTGTGGCAATCATCGTAGTTGCGACTAAAAAGTCTAGTCGTACCAGTATCAGCAAAGAAGAAAATAGTTCTTTTGAGCTAAAGGACGAGTCGTCGGAAAATACCGAAGACGAGACCAAGGACCAGGCAGATCAGAAATCTGAGGAGGAAACCAATGAAAACTCCGAAGCGGGCCAGACTCCTGCGATTGGAACTATCTCAACGGAAAAGACTAAGGCTAAAGAAGATAACAAGAGCACAGAATCAACAAAAGCCGAGCAAAAGACCGAAAACGCTACTGTAGTAGTTAGCGATAGCAGGGGAGACATGCCGAATACTGGACCAGAAGATTTCCTTCCTGTTGCTTTGATGGCTGGGATGTTGGCGACTTATTTAACTTCGGCGGTTCTTACTAAAAGAGAAGCTTAGGATTAGTACTTCAAAAAAGCGAGCAAAAGAACTCGCTTTTTTGGTAGTTTATGCTATAATTGGAATACGCCCGGATGGTGGAATTGGTAGACACGTATGCCTTAGGAGCATATGCCGCAAGGTGTGCAGGTTCAAATCCTGTTCCGGGCACCACAGCTGGCCCAGTCGGGCTATTTTTGTTGTGATAGTTGACTTTTAGGAAAAAGAATGCTATAGTAGGGAGGTTGTTATCTACGACAATTAATTTTTTGGAGGTGCTACGAAAAATGGATAACAAAGTAATTTCAAAAGCAATCAATAAGAAGTTCAACGAAAAGACCGCGCGAGCTGCGTACAGCGATTTGAAGATACTGGCGGCAGAAGAAATTCTGCAGCTGACACGCTCAGAGTTTTGTAAGCCTTTGAAGCTTACTGTGTGCGAAAGCGAGAAAGACGGCAAAAAGCGAGTCACGGTCACTGGTGATAAGGTCGGGACTCTGGCGACGCTCCAGTTTGAGGGCAAAAAATGGATTGCGCTGGAAGGTTCTAAAATGACTCTGGAGGAGTTCGAGACTTACACCGATCCCGAGCTCGTGGCCGAGATTATGAGCAACGATACTACCGGCGCATACGAAGAAGATGCCATGATGCCGGATGGACTGGTGCCAATAGTCGAGGCGGTAGAAATTTATTCGAGAGACACTGATGTTCACAAGCTGGTTAAAGACTACATGACCAACAGTATCGGTAAGATATCTTCGAGCGTCAGCGGCATAGCTGAATTAATCAGTTCCATCGACAACGTCGACCAGACCAGAATGCTGACGGCGCTGATTGATGCTCTGGACAACCGACAGAACGAACCCAATACCTATCTGGAGTCCACTTATAAAGATTTTCTGAAGGCTAATCCTTTCGGCGCAGACAAGATAGTGCACGCGCTCTGTGTGGACTACTGGACAATCTCAGACGAGGAATGGCGCCTGCTTGAATCGCCCAAGAGCAAAGTTACGAACAAAGGTAGGACTCCGTTGAGAGAGATTATTCTAAAGAAAGGTGCCCGCTACACCGAAGCGGTTAGAAAAATTGCCGGCAAGGCAGTAATCACCGGAACCATCTATCCAGCAATAACACTCAAGGTAGCGAAAATCCGTCTGGATATTCTCTTCCGGCCGATGTTCTTCGCGGACTAATCTTATTGACCTTTATACCCCGACTTTTAGCCGGGGTATTTTTTAGGTTTTTATTTTTAAATTCCGAAATTTTGATAAGGCATTTTATATGTTATAATCATAACCAAGATGGGGAAAATTACGAAATACTTGAATCAGTTGATTGTTGGTAATGTTTTTGATACTCCAGAGATTTTAGAGGCTTATTCTACTGACCGTTCAGTTTTAAAAATAAAGCCAAAATTTGTAGCTTTCCCAGAGTCTACTGAAGACATTCGCAAGCTAATGCGGTTTTTTAATCAAATCGCCGCGAAAGAAATACCTGTATCAGTGACGGCCCGAGGAACAGGGTTAGATGAAGGTGGGGCAGACCTGTCGTCGGGTGGTTTGGTAATTTCCACCGAAAAATTAAACCGAATGCTAGAAATCGACCCGCGCGAGAGATTAGTACGCGTGCAAGCAGGAATTACTTTGAGAGAATTAAATACCGCATTATCGGTATCCGGGCTAACTATCCCGATTGGCGGTCATAACAATGACACGATTGGGGGATTGATTTCCAATACACCAGTAGATGACAGTGCAGGGAAATATGGTGGAATTGAAAGCTTTGTCGAGCGAGTAGAAGTGATACTGGCGAACGGTGAATGCCTGCAGACTAGCCGTTTAAAAAAATATAATATCGCCAAGAAAGCAACAGAAAAATCTTTAGAAGGCGATATCTACCGCAAAATTTCAAAACTGCTCAAGACAAATGCCGAGTTAGTTAGCGAGATGAGCAAGAATCCCACACATGATTATAGTGGTTACCCAGCGATTGTAAAACTTCAATATAAAGACACGCTAGATTTGATGCCGTTGTTTTTCGGGGCTCAAGGCACGTTGGGCGTTATCTCTGAAGTGATTTTGAAGGCAGTACCACTAAGCAAGCGCCCGTCGCGTGTCGTAGCCACGTTTAAAGAGCTGGACGCAGCTTTGGAGTTTGCCCATAAAGTAAAATCTTTAAGACCACGCAAAATCAATTTTTACGATCTAAAAATTATTCAGGAGGCGCGCGAATCCGGTAAAAACTTAGACGGCGTAATTCGTAAGCTAGAGGACGGTTTTGTAGTACTAGTGAGCTTTGACGGGCGAATAAATAGTTGCGTTAAAAAAGTTGCCAATATACAAAAAGAGTTTCCACGTAACACAAAGTTTATCTTTGAAACACCAGAGAATCGCCTAATTTTGAACGAATTTGAGAACGCTCTTGCGGCGTACTTAAACTCAGCTAAGAGTAGCGAGCGCGTGCCGATTCTGACAGATTTCTATTTACCAGCCCGCAATGTTAGTGGTTTCCTCAAAGATCTAAAGGTATTGGAGCAGAAATTAGATTTGGACTTGGCTTTGTTTGGCTCGTATGCTACTTCTATTTACAGCCTGCGACCAAAATTTAATCTGGAAGACAAAGATTTTAATAAAAAGGCGGCTACTTTTCTTCGCGCGGGGGCTTATATTATTGATCGGCAGGATGGTAAATTAGCCGGTGGTACGCCCGAAGGAAGGTTGAAAGCCGTAGTAACTAATACTAATATGAAGGATGCTGAACAGATTTTGTACAGCGAAGTTAAAAGGATTTTTGACCAAAACAACATTTTGAATCCAGACGTTAAGCTGGGCGCTAATTCTAAATTTACGTTGACACACTTTCGGAGTACGAGTCTGCCGAAAATTATGTTATAATACATGTAACATATAGGAGTTATTATGAAAACTACAGTCAAAAAACTGTCTGCTTCGCGCGTGGAGATTAAAGTCGTTTTGGACGCAAAAGATTTGAAGCCAGCTAAAGAGAAGGCTTTGGAAAAATTAGCCAAAGAAATTCACGTTGAGGGGTTCCGCAAAGGCAAAGTGCCTGTAGATGTGGCAAAGAAGTTTATTCCAGAGAATGACCTGAATGCCGAAACGGTAGATGCTGCAGTGCGCGCTACAGTGATAGAGGCTTTTTCTAAGAATGAAAAATCGCCTTTAGTGCTGCCGAACGTCAATGTTACCAAATATGTACCAGATGAGGTCGTAGAGTATACCGCTACGGCAGATATTATCCCAGAAATCAAGCTCGGTGATTTCAAGAAGCTTGGAGTAAAAAAAGAAGAAGCTAAGATATCAGATAAAGAAATTGGGGAAGTATTAGACAATATTGCAACATCTTTTGCCGAGAAAAAGACGGTAAAACGTGCTGCGGCCGATGGCGACGAGGTAATCATTGATTTTGTAGGCAAAAAAGATGGCGAAGCTTTTAAGGGCGGCTCAGCAAAAGATTATCATCTGACGCTAGGGTCCAAGACGTTTATCCCGGGTTTTGAAGACGGTATTGTCGGGCACGAGCCAGGCGATAAATTTGACCTTAAACTTACTTTCCCGAAAGATTACGGTGTAAAAGATTTGGCTGGCACCAAAACAGTGTTTGAAGTATTGGTAAAACAAATTAATGAGGTGACAAAGCCGGCCGTAAACGACGAAATGGCGAAAAAATGCGGTCCTTTCAAAAATCTGAAGGAGTTAAAAGCCGATATCGAGAAGAATTTGGCTGCACAGAATTCGCATAAGTTAGAGGAAAAATTTAAAGACGACCTTTTAAACGCACTAGTAAAGAAATCTAAGATTCCAGCGCCAGAGATTTTAATAGACGACCAGGTGCGGATGATTAAAGACGATATAACTCGTAATGCCGCTTCTCAAGGTATGAGCTTTGATGATTTTCTGAAGAACAATAACGAAACAATGGAAAATTGGGAGAAAGAAGCTCGCAAAATTGCCGAAGCAAGAGTGAAGGCTTCATTAGCCCTACAAACTTTGGCAGTAGAACAAAAAATTACCGTTTCTGATGATTTAGTGACGGCAAAAATCGCCGAACTAAAAGACGTATACAAGAAGTCGCCCGAAGCGCTCAAGAGCTTAAAAGATCCAAATGTAAAAATGGATATCAAAAATCGGATGATTATCGAAAAGACGTTAGAGTTTTTGGCCAAAGAAAACGAAAAATAGTGGAAAAATTAAGAGATTTGTGATATAATAGGCGCAAGAGTTTCAGCCGGTTTTGTGATTGCTGTGAGCAGACTGGCAAATAGTGGACACTAGATGTAGGGTTTTATGGCGTGTTTTAGCCATTGGAACGCTATATGTAGCGTGTTGAAGTTCACTATATATTATATGTTAATCTAAAGAGGAAAGATTTAATGCCAACTATTAATCAGTTGATTCGTAAGCCTCGTAAGAAAGCTGCGAAAAAATCCAAGTCCCCAGCGCTGGGTTCCATCGTGAACACTCTAAAAACCAAGCGCTACGAAAAGGCAGCGCCTTTGAAGCGTGGGGTATGTATCAAAGTAACAACTAAGACTCCGAAAAAACCAAACTCTGCGATGCGAAAAGTTGCTCGTGTCCGTCTTACCAATGGGCAAGAAGTTTGGGCCTACATTGGTGGCGAGGGCCACAACTTACAAGAGCACGCTGTGGTGTTGGTGCGTGGCGGTCGTGTGCCGGACCTTCCAGGTGTACGCTACCACATCGTACGCGGAACCTTAGATCTTCAAGGAGTACAAGGTCGCAAGCAAGGTCGTAGTAAATACGGCGCAAAGAAGGAGGGTAAGTAATTATGCCACGTAAGACTACCAAATCTTTGGTTCGTAAAGTTAACCCGGATCGTAAGTATCAATCCATGCTAGTACAGAGGCTTATCAATAAGTCTATGTTGGATGGCAAAAAGCAAGTAGCTGAACGTGCAGTATATTCCGCAATCGAAGGTGCTGCCAAGAAACTAAAGTCCGAGAACCCAGTAGAAGTTTTGGAAAAAGCAATTGCTAATGTCTCTCCGGATTTTGAAGTAAAATCACGTCGGGTAGGCGGCGCTAACTACCAGATTCCGTTCCCGATTGCCGGACACCGACAACTCCACTTTGCGTTTTCTTGGCTAGTGCAGTCTGCACGCGCTCGCAGCGGCATGCCTTATGCTAAACGCCTAGAAGCAGAGATCGTAGACGCTTATAATGAAACCGGTGCTGCTTTCAAGAAGAAAGAAGATTGTCACCGCATGGCGGAGGCGAACCGCGCATTCGCACACTTTGCAAGATAAATCTTGCAACCAAAAACAACCGTTTCGTACGGTTGTTTTTTGTGTTTTCGTGATATAATAGACATAAGTAGAATTAGGAGGTAACATGGTAAAGGTGGCGATTAACGGCTTTGGGAGAATTGGCCGGAATGCGTTGAAAATATTATTAGAGCGTCGGGACGCGCAAGTGGTAGCGATTAATGACATCACTGATGCTAAAACTTTGGCACATCTTTTGAAACATGATTCTTCCTACGGAGCTTACGACAAAAAGATTTCCGCGGGCGAAAAATCGATTTTTATAAATTCACGCGAAATCCCAGTTTTTGCCGAAAAAGATCCGGCAGCCTTACCGTGGAAAAACTTGGGTGTAGATGTGGTAATAGAATCTACCGGATTTTTTACTAAACCAGAAGATGCTCGTGCGCATATTAAGGCTGGCGCGAAGAAGGTGGTGATTTCGGCCCCAGCTAAAGGTGGGGGCGCCAAAACCGTAGTACTAGGTGTAAATGAGGAAATCGTAAAAACGGATGATGAAATCATTTCCAACGCTTCTTGTACTACTAATTGCATAGCGCCAGTTATGAAAGTACTAGAGGATGAGTTCGGCATAGATAAGGCCATGATGACTACTGTACATTCTTACACTGGTTCACAACGAATCCTAGATGCGCCAGCCAAAGACTTACGCGAGGCTAGAAGCGCAGCAGAAAACATAGTACCGACTTCTACTGGAGCGTCTAAGGCTGCGGCTTTGACTATTCCTAGCCTAAAGGATAGATTCAATGGACTGTCAATTCGCGTACCTACACCGGTAGTTTCGTTGTCCGATATTACCGCGATTTTAAAACGTGATACTACCAAAGAAGATCTAGTCCGCCTCTTTAAGAAGACTGCCAAAGAGCCATACTACGAGGGGATCATTGGGGTAACTGAAGAGGAGTTAGTATCATCTGATTTTATTGGTGATCCACATTCTTGCGTAGTAGATTTGCCATTAATTGATGTCGTTGGTGGCAATATGGTAAAAATCGTGGCTTGGTACGATAATGAGTGGGGGTATTCTAATCGCTTAGTAGAGCTAGCTGTAGACTTTGGAAAGGGCGCTTAATGAAGGTCTTTGTGGGTGCAGACTATCGCGGGTTGAAGCTAAAGGATAGTTTGGCAAAGTTTTTAGTAGAACAGGGTTGCGAGGTGGTCGATAAGGGCGCCTATGAATACGTTGAGGGCGACGACTTTAACGATGCAGCAATAGCAGTAGCGAAGGAAGTACGTGAAAATCCTAATACTCTAGGAGTTTTGGTTTGTGATTCGGCACATGGTGTGACTATACAGGCCAACCGATTCAAGGGCGTCCGAGCGGCACACTGTGAGAATACAGAATCCGCAAGATTGGCTCGTGAGCACGATGATGCCAATGTGCTATGTTTATCTGCGCACTTCGTTGATGACGAAAAGGCAAACAAAATTGCATCTACTTTTATTGAAACAGGTTTTGAGAATTTGGAACGCCGAGTGCGGCGAATTAATCGTTTAGACGAAAGGGGAGATTATGATTAGAACTGTCTCGATAGTGCCGACGGTTTTGTCCGATAATAAACAAGAGTATCGCGAGCAAATAGAGAGGATTAATGCCTTTACGCGTCGTGTACAGATAGATGTTACGGATGGCGAATTTGCTCCTTCCGAAACGTTAGACATCACCAATATTTGGTGGCCGAAGAACTGGGAAGCTGATTTGCATCTTATGGTATCCAAACCTTCGGAATATGTCGACACTATTTTAAAACTCAGTCCAGCTTTATGTATTTTGCATGCTGAGGCCAGCGAAGATTTATTGCCGACTTTCAATACTTTAAAAAATGCGGGTATTAGAGTGGGTGTGGCATTGCTGCCAACTACATACCCGGGTAATGTAAAACAATATATCGAGGCAGCGGACCATGTATTAATCTTCGCTGGACATTTGGGGGTGCAAGGGGGACAAGCCGATATGATGCAAACAGAAAAAATCCCGCTAGTTCGCAATATGAAGCCAGAGGTAGAGATTGGCTGGGATGGCGGAGCTAATATCTCCAACGTGCGTGCCCTTGCGCATGCAGATCTGGATGTAATTAATGTAGGTGCGGCGATAGCGCTGTCTCCTAATCCTGCTGAAACATTCCAAGAGTTAGTGGCCGAAATTGATAAAAATGGGGTAGTTTTGTGATGGCAAGAATTGTCTCGCTCGGAAGTGCTCTACAGGATATTTATCTAATAGACCACGATGACCTAGTGGCAACTAGCATTGGCGATGCGTCAATTTTTGGTAAAGTCTTAGTTGGGTCCAAGGTAGACATTGATAAGCTTTCTTACGAAGTGGGTGGTGGCGGAGTTAACTCGGCGATTACTTTTGCGCGGCATGGTCATGAAGCAATCTTTTTAGGCAATGTTGCGCGCGACCCAGCTGGGGCAGCAATTATCAAAGCTTTGGACCGCGAGGGTGTAGATACGAGCTACATTAATTTTTTGGAGCGCAAGACTACTGGTACTTCTGTAGTATTACTAGATACCAAAAGTGGAGAGCGTACAATATTGACTTGTCGTGGAGCGAGCGAGCAGTTTGGGAATTTTTCAGAGGGAGATTTAGATTTGGCCCAACCAGATTGGCTTTATGTTACGACTTTGCGTGGCGATATGGATACTTTAACGCGATTCTTTAAAAAAGCTCATGCGATGGGCGTAAAGATTATGTTCAATCCTGGAGTAAAGGAGTTAGAGAACGCCAAAGAGTTAATTGGTTTATTAAAGTATGTAGATGTATTGAACGTTAATAAATCTGAGGCAGCCAAAATCGTGCCAGGTGCGACGTTGGTTGAATTGTTGTATAGGTTGAGCAGCTACGTGGAAACAGTGATTATTACAGATGGTGCGATGGGCGGTATTGCTGGAAATGGTGCGGAAGTTTATAGATTTGGCATCTACGAAGACCGCCAGGTAAAGGACGCAACCGGGGCTGGTGATGCGTTTGGTTCAGGACTCTTGGCACATTTGGCGGCCGGCAAATCATTCAAAAGCTCGTTAATATTCGCTTCAGCTAACTCTACTGCGGTAGTGTCCAAGCTTGGCGCGAACAAAGGGATTCTTACTGGCAGTGAACCGCTTCACCCAATGCCAATGCAAAAATTGTAAGGAATTTTATGTTAAAAACTGAAGAGGAATTATTAAAAAAATTATCGATTGCCGATTTGGAACGTGCTAACGCTTATGCCAAAGATTTAGGGCGGGGATTACAGATAGTACGATCGTTTTCGCAAGGGGTGACCTTCTTTGGCTCGGCAAGGCTAGCACAGAATAATAAGTATTGTAAAATGGCCTATAAGTTAGGAGGGCTACTAGCAGAAAATGGGCACACCGTGATTACTGGTGGTGGGCCAGGAATCATGGAAGCAGCCAACCATGGCGCCTACGAATTAGGCGGCAGATCCATTGGTCTTAACATTACGCTTGCGCATGAACAATTTCCCAACCCATACCTTACGGACTGCATAACTTTTGAGTATTTTTTTGCGCGTAAAGTTTCGCTCGCGATGTCGGCAAAGGTTTTTGTATTTTTTCCAGGCGGATTCGGAACAATGGATGAGTTGTCCGAAATTTTGTGTTTGATGCAAGAAGCAAAAATGCCGAAAATGCCAGTATTTTTGATTGGAAAAGATTACTGGAAGGCATTTGATAAAATTATTGGTAAGATGATGATGCTGAAACTGATAAACGTAAAAGATGCAGGGATTTTTACGATTACAGATGATGTGCAAAAAGTAGTAGATGCTGCTAATAAGATTGGGCATCCGAAGATTTCGGAGAATTTCTATGACGGGTTTAGGGAAGCATCATCATTAGCGACAAAATAAGTTCGTCAAACCAAGCCTAGAATTGCTCTCCGAGATGCGAATTAATTCATTATATTTGGCAATACGTTCAGAACGGGAAAGAGAACCGGTTTTGATTTGTCCAGTGCCAAGGCCGACTGCCAAGTGGGCGATAGAGACATCTTCGGTTTCGCCAGAACGGTGTGACATAATAGTTTTGTAACCAGATTTTTTAGCTAAAAGCACCGCGTCAATAGTTTCCGACAAAGTGCCAATCTGGTTTGGTTTGATCAATATGGCATTGGCCGCTTTTTCGGTAATACCGCGTTCTAGTAACTTAACATTAGTGACGAATAAATCGTCCCCTACTAGTTGTACGCGATTACCGAGGCGTTCAGTCAGGATTTTCCAGTTGGCCCAATCGTTTTCAGCTAGGCCATCCTCAATAGACACTACTGGATAATTGTCAATGATCCACGTATACCAATTAATTAAATCGTCTGCTGATTTCCAGTCTCCATTAGTTTTAAGCACGTAATGATCCTTGTCGTAAAACTCGCTAGCAGCAATATCCATGGCAATAGCGATATCTTTGCCGAATTGATATCTTGTTTTGTCTACTGCATATTTAATGCATTCGAGTGGTTCGTTGTTACCTTCACGTACCCTAGGAGCGTAACCGCCTTCATCGCCTACCGTGGTCGGATAGTTACGTTCTTCCAGAACTTTTTTTAAGGCATGGAAGACTTCCGCTCCCATTTGCACGGCTTCAGCAATATTGCCGGCACCAACTGGCACAATCATGTATTCTTGAAAATCTGTAGCCCATGAAGCATGTTCACCACCATTCATAACGTTCATCATCGGCAAGGGAATAGACATTTCTCTTGTAGTACCAGCAAGTTCTGCAATATATTTATAGAATGGCATCTTCCGAGCACGCGCATTGGCTTTAGCGTTAGCCAGGGAAACAGCCAATATTGCATTGGCGCCAAGATTGGATTTATTCTCGGTGCCATCTAGTTCTAGCATCATCTCGTCCACCGCACGTAGATCGGCCGTATTGCCTACCAGCACGTCCCTAATCTTAGAATTCACATTCCAAACAGCTTTAAAAACACTTTTTCCATTATAGCGGCTCTCGTCGCCATCTCTGAGTTCCAGTGCTTCGAGAGTACCAGTGGAGGCTCCAGAAGGCACAATAGCCCGACCGAAGGTACCATTCTCTAGAAAGACTTCAGCTTCTACCGTTGGGTTGCCTCTAGAATCTAAAACTTGTCTTGCTTTGATATCTGAAATCATAAAATTATCCATAAACATTATTATAACATGTTATAATTAAACATAAGAATCGTTAAAACAAGGAGTTTTTTAATGAATGAAAACCCAGGGGAAACGCCAAATCCTCTTAACCCAAACCCGGTCATGAGCCAGCCTAACCCGGTATCTGCGCCGGCGCAACAGGTATCAGGAAACATGACCTCTACAGTGGCAGTAGGATCTCTAGCACCGACTGGCCGGCCGATGGAACAAGCTGCACCAGCAACGCTTCCGGTGAAAAAGAAGAAGACCGGGCTAATTGCTGGGATAATTGCCGCAGCAGCAGTGCTGCTAATAGGTGGCGTTGCAGCCGCTATAGTTCTTATTAATCTCAATAAGACCGACCCTGTCACTGCGGCTATGAATAAGATCATGAGCGGTAATGCTCCGGCTAACGTAGCAATTGATGGAGATATCAACATAGCAATAAATGATCAATTCTCGCCAATTTCTAACGTGAAGATTACCCTGAATTCGGGTTTAATCACCAGTTCGATGATTAACAATTCTTCGGCAAAGGTGACGGCGACCATCCGCAATGTAGGGGATTTATCGATTGATTTTGACGAAGTTTATGCAGGAAATGGCGACCTATACTTCAAGATCGATGGGGCACAAAGTGCTCTCGAAGAGTCTGGTTTGTTGTATCTTTTGAACCTATCCGGACAGTTGCCGGCGGAGGTAGATTGTGGCGATGATGGTTATTGCCAGACAACGGAGCTCGAGGAAATACTTTGCACCGACGAAGAGTGCGAAGGCCTGGAAATTAATGACACAGAGCTGAATGTCTTGGGTGATGGCGCACAGAATATGCTGAACTCAGATACTATCGAGTATTTTGCTTCTATGCTCGAAATCGTAGATGTGATTGATGGAGAATGGTTGAGAGTCTCGGTGGACGAATTAAATGTCCTGAATGAAGGGCTTGTAGCAGAGAGTGATATAAGCTGTATCACCAATTTAGTGAGCGACATCAATACTAATAGCAATAGTTCAGCGGAGTTATATAGCAAATATCCGTTCATAACCTCCACAAATGAGAACGTCTCGATCGAAAGCAAAGATTACCCTGTGTACCAGGTTGTAGTAGACAGCGAAAATTTTGCAAATTATGTCAATTCTATCCAAAATTCTGAAATGACAGCAAATCTATATTCTTGTTTAAACTGGAGCGATAACGTTAGAATCAGTGGAGAAGACGTGGTAGAAATAGTGAATGACTTCCCGACAATTTACGCAGAAGTCGACAATGATTATAATTTTACTCGTCTTTATCTTGCTTCCAGTCTTAATGACAACAAAGTCACCTTAACGATTGATTTAGGCTTTTCTTACCCGACTAATGTCAATGTGCCGGAACCGGTAGAATACACGGACTTTTCGGATGTATTGCAAGAGGTTTTCTCTAGTATGTATGATCTACCAGTTGACAATTAGACATAAGTGTGATATAATTAGAAGATGAATGAGGCTTTAAAACAAAAACTCAGTAAACTCCCGGTGGCTCCGGGGGTTTATTTTCATAAGAACACTGTAGGCGAAATAATATATGTAGGGAAGGCGGCAGTGTTAAAAAATCGCGTAAGACAATATTTCCAAAAAACACACAAGGATGTAAAAACTGAAGCTTTGGTGCGTGAGATTGCCGATACTGATTGGATTGTAGTGGATACCGAAATGGATGCACTATTTTTGGAATCCGAGATGATTAAACGCTACATGCCAAAGTGGAATATTTTGCTTCGCGACGATAAAACCGTGAGCTATGTGAGGATCAACATGAAAGACGAGGTTCCTTATGTATCTTTCACACGTAATCCAATGGACGACAAGGCGACTTATATTGGACCGTTTTACGGGAAGTCTGCAGTAGAAAAAGCCGTAAGAGTCTTGAGGCGAATTTTCCCATATTATACCCGCCCCTATAATGGTAAAAAGACTTTGGATACTGACCTAGGACTAACTCCAGGAATAGAAATTGGGAAAACCTCGGCCAAAGATTACAAACGGAATCTTAGGAAGTTAATTCGGTATTTAGAGGGTGACCGTGAAAAATTACTGAAAGAGTTAGAAAAAACTATGTTGAACGAGTCCAGCAAGGGGAATTACGAACTTGCCGCCGAGGCACGCAACCAGTTGTTTGGCTTAAGAGAGCTAAAGAAAAAAATTGTCTTTTCAGACAAAGAATTCTTGGATATTTCAAATGATCAGGCTTTGCGACAATTGCAAGAGTTACTAAACTTGTCCGAGCCACCGCGCCGTATAGAGGGTTACGATATTTCACACCAATCTGGGGTCAACACGGTAGGAAGTATGGTAGTATTTATTAATGGGGCGGCGGCGAGAAGCGAGTATCGTAAATTTAAGGTTCGCACTAGCACGAGTGATGATTTAAAGAGTTTGCGAGAGGTGATTTCGCGAAGACTAAAGCATAAGGAGTGGGAATATCCGGATTTAATGATCTTAGACGGTGGGATTACGCAAGTAAAAGCGGTTCTGCCATTAGTGGAACAGTATAATATACCAGTGATCGGACGCAATAAGTCGGGCAATCACTCAAAAAGTGCGAGCGTGACTCTAGTGTTTCCAAAGCGTTCCGACCTTGAGGCGCGTCCAAAGTCCTCTTCTTCGGATTGCCAGCCTCCAGATTCCCCCGGATTGGAACATCTGGAACTACCCAGTGGCTCGCATATTTCACGCCTGATTGCGCGGATAGATGAAGAGGCACATAGATTCGCTATCGCCTACCACTCTTTACTCAAAAGAAAGAACATGCTAAAATAATTCTAGGAGTTATTTTATGCAAATAGGAAATTTTCTAGAAATTGTTACTTTTATTTCGGCGATTTTGACTATTCTTCTGATATTATTGCAACAACGTGGAGCGTCTTTGGGGGCGGGGTTTGGTAGCTCTGGTGAGCTATATACGACTAGACGTGGCTTAGAAAAATCTCTTTTTATTGCAACAATCGTGTTTGCAATAGTGTTTGTATTATCTATCTTGGGGCTATTATTAATTCCGGCATAATATGGAAAATTCTATCAAAAAGCGTGGGCAAAAGTTCTTGAGAAAGTTTTCGCGCGCCTCAATTAAGGCAAGCGAGGAAAGCAAAGAACATATCAAAGAAAACTTAATTGGTCGTTTCTCGCATATTGCAAATATTAGGTTGCTCATCTTGGAGTGGAGTTTGCTCATAGTGGCACTAATTATGTTGGCCATTACTCAGGCCCTGTGGTTTGGCGATTCCTATTCTGAAGACGTGTTTAGTAACGGTGGAACCTATACTGAAGCTACCGTTGGAGACGTTAACTCTCTGAACCCGCTTTTTGCTACTACTAATAGCGAAAAAGTGTTGAGCCGATTAATGTTTGCTACCCTTACTACAATAGATTATTCTGGGCATCCGGGAGTCGGGTTAGCAGAGTCGGTACTACCGAGCGAGAATGGCAAAGTCTGGACCTTGAAACTTCGCGAGGGGCTAAAGTGGTCTGACGGCATGCCGATTACGAACGAGGATGTCATTTTTACCTTGGATTTAATTAAAAATCCAGCGGTAAACTCGGTTTACGATGCGAACCTTGCTAATGTAAAAATATCGGAAGGAGAGAATGGGGAGATTGTTTTTATTTTGCCGTCTATTTATGCTGATTTTCTTTCTGCACTTAACATACCAGTCGTGCCAAAACACGAGCTGGAAGATTCAGACCCTAGAACACTGTTAGAAGACAGTTTTTCCAATTCGCCAGTAACGTCGGGAGCATTTAGTTTTAATGCACTACAGTCTACTTCGGTCAGTGACGAAAAAGTATATTATCTATCTTCAAATCCGTATTATTATAAGGGACGCGGTTTGCTGAGCGGCTTTGCGGTACATACTTATAAGGATAAGTCTGCGGTAGCAAACGCTATAAATTCCGGTGCGGTCACAGCGACAGCGGAATTATCCGACGCGGATAGCCCTTTAGTAACTTCTGATCAATTTATACAGAAGGATTCTAGTTTGAATTCTGGAGCGTACATATTCTTTAATACTACGAGTAATGTTATGAAAAATGTCGAAATGCGAGCAGCAATACGGCAGGGGATAGATATAGAAAAAGTTCGGGCGGCAGCACCAGGTACGACAGCGCTAGATTATCCATTATTGGCTTCTCAGATAAAATTGTCTAGCTATCCGACAATCCCGACTAGAGACTATGAAGCCGCCAAGGCTAAGATTACTGAACTCAAAGGGAATGATCCAGTGAATATAGAGATAGCCACAGTTAATTCTGGGTTTTTACCTGAGGTAGCGACCGCACTCGCAGATGAGTTGAATAACTTGGGGTTTGAGGTAAATGTCTCTACACATGAAGAAAATCAAGATTTCGTGAATGGTGTTATATCAAAGCGGGCCTACGACATTTTAGTCTATGAAGTAGAGTTAGGGGCAGATCCGGACCCTCTGCCGTATTATCATTCATCGCAAGCATCGGGCACAGGATTGAACTTATCTAACTATCGTAATGCTTTGGTGGATGATTTATTGCTAGGTGCGCGCGATACTTTAGACGAAACTCTACGCGCTAGGAAGTATGAGACTTTCCTGGAATATTGGGTAAATGGCGTGCCGGCAATCGGTTTATACCAACCAAATTTGACGTATTTTTATAATCGCAATGTGCGAACATTTAGTAATAATGTACGGTTAGTTACGGCACTGGACCGATTTACCGATCTTACTGATTGGGCAGTGACAAAAGCCATAAAAAACAAAACACCGTAAAGAGTGATCCTAGCTGTTGATTTTTGTGGCAATATTGTTTTTTTGTATTGACAAAAATAAGCATGTGTGTTATAATTAGGGCAGAAGCTTTTCTTCAGGAGCTTTGAAATTTTAGAATTGGAGTGATATTCATGAAAAGAACTGAAGATTATATTTCTCTGGAAAGAGAAGAGCTCTGCGAGGCGATTTACGCCAACGACAGTGCTTTTATCGCCGAGGTGATGGAGGGGTTCAATTTTGTAAAAGATGGCACCCCCCCCCCACTTCACAGAAGGCATGCATAGCCTCGCCTTCGTCACGCTGGAGATTGCAGCAATAGCTGCGTCAAAAGATGCTCTGACCGATGAGATTATGCAGCTGATCATCAACCACACCGCGACCGTGGTCGACATTTTCGGCTTTATGCGCCCTGCCGCCAATGGCTGTTGTTGGGATCAGGGCAAGAACGATTATGAACAGATCCCTAAGAAGTTAAGAAAGGCTCTTCGTGAGAATAAGTTCAGCGAAAAAGCCGCGAAGACGATCGACGCGCTCTCTCAGGAAGAGTTTGTCGCTTTGATCAATTATGTCGTCAGTGGAGAAATAGAGGAGCTTAACATCGGCTTCTCGTTACCCATCATCAGAGGGTTCTATCAGCATAAGTTGCTGATCCCCTGCCTGATCTTCTCCTATATGGCGTCAGCCTTGAGAACTCCTATCCCCAATGCACTGATTGAGTTCGGCGATATGTTGTTCGGTAGCCTGTTTGATGACATTGAGTCTGAAGACGAAAACGACAATGAAGAAACCGAGTAATCGCTCCAACTTCATACTTTGCCCCTCTTAGGAGGGGCAATTTCATGTTAAAAAAATAACACCGCGTTCGGTGTTATCTATTAGGCAGTTGGTGCGCGCGACTGGACTCGAACCAGCACAGCCGTAAGTATAGCCACTACCACCTCAAGGTAGCGTGTCTACCAATTCCACCACGCGCGCATAACAATGCGCTTTTTATATTATAACATATATCTAGGATTTAGGAGGTTTTTTATCAATATGACCCCATTGACGATCATAATCATATAAACTATAATGCTAATAAGAACCATAAGGAACATTACTCTATATAGTCAATGTGACCTTATGAATAAAAATAAACATAAAAAGAAAGTAACTATGAAAGGAACGAAAAAGCAAATCTTCGGAATCTTAGGTCTGATTTTGGTGGCGGTGGTCACAGTTTTTGCGGCTCTTTTACCCGATGCGGGATCTTCAGCAATGGGCAGAGTAGCGCCGGATATGAGCTCTGACTCTTCTGCAGTACATCTACAGAAAAAATAGCCTCGGAGAGGCTATTTTTTATTTTTCTTCAGCCTTGGCTTTTTTCTCAGCCTCTTTGGCGGCCTTTTTGGCTTTGTTTTCGAGAGCCTCTTTCATCTTGGCAGCCTTGGCGGCACGAGCTTTAAAGCGGTCGACGCGACCTTCGGTATCGATAATCTTCTCTTCGCCAGTGAAGAACGGGTGGCTAGCAGAAGAGATCTGCACCTTAACCAACGGATACTCTTTACCATCTTCCCACTTGATAGTTTCTTCACTTTTTGCTGTAGATTTAGTCAAAAATGAAAAACCTGCAGCTTCGTCCGAAAAGACGACATCGCGATAATCCTTAGGATGTAACTCTTTTTTACTCATAATTGTTGGCTATTATATCAGAGATATTAAAAAAAGTAAAGTAAAAAGCGGGCAATAGCCCGCTTTAAGGTACTTATAGGACAGCTTCGATATCCTCGATGATCTCATCGATGAAATGGCGCTTGATAGCATCCTCGGGAAGCATGTAATACTCTACGCGAGCAAGAGCATCGTAGTCTGACCCCGTCATATTACTGTGCTTCAGGATATGTTCTTTAACGATTTCTTGCTCAAAACGCTTATCGAATTCCACTCTGTCTTGCACCTTATTGGTGGAACCGCCGGCGAATAGTGACCCCTCATGAAGAAGGAACTTCGTGTACGGCAGTGCGAAACGTTTGTGTCCGGTGATACCGATCAAGAAGGCCATTGAGTTCCATTCTCCTATGTTGATAGTGTAGACGGGAGTCTTTGAAAGCTCAATTGCCGCTACAAGCGGAAAGCCTTCGGCGACGTCCCCACCAGGAGAATTGATAAAAAGTTTGATAGGGCGACGCTGGTCTGGTGGGAGCTCCCTATCCTCTGCGTTGAACTCGAAGATGAGTTGGACAATCTGCGCGGCCGTGGACAGATACTCATTGACGCTGTCCTCATCATCAAGAGAATAGATTGCGCGAGAGAGGTAGAGTCTCCGTTCTTCCGTGGACCTAAGGTTTTGGTATTCTTCTATCGTGCAACCAATCCTGACGATTTCGTCTGGGATTTTGTGTAGCATTACTGCCACCTCCTTTTAAGATTGCTACCCCCCCCCATGACATGAGGAGGGCAGTGCTGCGCCGATTTTAACAAACAATCTTGCTTTTTGCAAGCATGTGTGGTATAATTAGAAAGTATACTAATTTAACGAAACAGATTACGGGAGGTTTCCTGGGGTATCTTGGCTCTGAAAGTCCGTAATCAAAGGGAAGGAAATCATATTATGACAGTGAATGTCGATATGAAAGCTTTGCTCGAAGCTGGGGCCCATTTTGGTCACAAAACGAGTCGTTGGCACCCAAAAATGGCGCCATATATCCATTCTAAACGCCAAAACGCGCATATTATTAATCTAGAGAAGACCGTGGAAGGCCTAGAAGTGGCTTTGCCAAAAATCACCGAAATTGTAAAGAGCGGTAAGAAGGTATTGTTTGTCGGCACTAAAAAGCAGATGAAAGACGCCGTAAAGGAGGCGGCGGAATCTGTAGAGATGCCATATGTAACGGTACGCTGGGTTGGCGGCACGCTAACTAACGTGGCCACAGTAAATCGCCAGATTAAGAAACTCAAGGATTTGGAACGCCGGATGGCGAGTGGCGAACTAGAGAATCGTTATTCTAAGCTAGAAGTTCAACGCTTCCAAGAAGAAATTGACATGCTAAACGAACGCTATGGCGGCATTAAGGATATGACCGAGCAGCCAGCGGCAGTGATTGTAATTGATGCAATTGAAGACAAGAATGCCATCAAGGAAGCCAAGGTGCTAAATATCCCGGTATTTGCTATCACGGATACCAACGTAGACCCAAGCAATATTGATTATGTAATTCCGGCGAACGATGACGCGATCAAGGCAACTAAACTGATTCTTGATTACTTCGTAGAAGCAGTCAAGGAAGGCAAGAAATAACTTGCGTAAAATTAACTTAAGGAGGCAAAAACTATGGCTGAAATTTCAGTTGAACAAATTAAAAAATTAAAGGAGCTCTCTGGCGCAGGATTAACTGATGCTAAAAAAGCATTAGTAGAAGCTGATGGCGATTTCGACAAAGCACTTGAGGCAATGCGCAAAAAAGGTCTAACCAAGGCCGAGAAGCGTGGCGACCGTGAGACCCGTGAAGGTTTGGTAGATTCTTATATTCACGATGGACGCCTTGGCGCAATCGTAGAAGTAAACTGCGAGACCTCTTTCGTGGCCAAGACTGACGAGTTCAAGACTTTGGCACATCAAATTGCAATGCAAGTAGCCTCGATGGCACCACTTTATGTATCAGAAGAAGATATCCCAGAAGAAGTGCGCGCTGCCAAGATTAAAGAGCTTGAAGCCAACTTCAAAGGCCCAGAGAATATGAAAGAGAAGATTTTGGAAGGCCAAATGAAGAAAGCTTTTGCTGACAAAGTCTTGATGAACCAACCGTATATCTTGGATGATTCTAAAACTGTGGAACAATTCATTAAGGAAGCAATTGCTAAGACTGGTGAAAATATCACCGTAAGGCAGTTCAAACGCATTGAACTTGGTGTAACCGAATAAGAAAATAGCCCTGCGGGGCTGTTTTTGATATATAATAGAGTTATAAAAAGGAGTTATTATGTTTGACGTAGCAGAAGATCGTAAAAAAATGGAGGCGGTGATTGAACGGTTCAAAGGTGAGATGAAGAAAGTACGTACCGGAAGGGCGCATCCGGATATGCTTTCTGGTGTGAAAGTAGAAGTTTATGGACAATTTATGCCCCTAAACCAAGTGGCAAATATCACTGCGGCCGATGCGACTTTACTAGTGATAACTCCGTTTGATCCGACTAATATTCAGGCAATTGCGGCGGCGATTCGGACTGATCAATCGTTGGGACTCAATCCGGCAGACGATGGCCGTATAATTCGTGTGCCAATTCCGGCGCTCACGGAGGAACGTCGTAAAGAGATCGTTAAAAACGTTTCGGCTAAAGTGGAGGAAGCTAAAGTAGCACTTCGTAATGTGCGTGAAGATGCAAGAAAGGCCGTAAAAATTGCCACGGAAATGGGCGAAGATGTAAAGAAACGTGCTGAGAAAGAAATTGACGATCTTACTAAAGAGTTCAACGATAAAGTCGAGGCTGAATTTAAAGGCAAGTCAGAAGAAATAATGAAGCTATAGTCTTGCTATATCATATTAGAGGAATTTTTCAATGAATTTGAAGCATCTAGGCATTATTGCCGACGGAAATAGGCGGTGGGCGAAAGAAAATAATTTACCAAAGATAGAAGGCCACAAGAGGGGATTAAAGACTATCGAGACGTTGGTAGAGGCAGCGGCGAGGGCCGGCATACCATATGTAACTTTTTATGTTTTCAGCACTGAAAACTGGGGGCGTGAAAAGTCAGAAGTAGATTACATTATGAAGCTGGCCGAAACTAAAATTCTTAAAATGGCCGAAAAGATGGCAGCGAACAATGTAAAGTTGCTGATTTTGGGTTCGCGAGGCAAGGTAAACCCTACTTTGACCTCGTTAGCTGAAAAGGCCGAAAAAATTACGGAAGATTGCACTGGCACCACGGCATGTTTTTGTTTTAATTATGGTGGTGAGCAAGAAATTGCTGATGCAGCGAACATCGCAATAGAGGCAGAAGGCGAAATTACGCCAGCCACCATCCGCAAACATCTCTACCACCCAGAAGTGCCAGATTTGGATATGGTGGTGCGAACTAGCGGTGAAGAGCGAATTAGCGGCTTTATGCTATGGCGAGCAGCATACGCTGAATTTATGTTTTTAGAAAAATATTTCCCAGAAATGGAGGCCGCGGACATCCAGATGATTCTAGAGGAATATGAAAGCCGCAATAGACGGTTTGGAAAATAATGATATAATAGGGTTATGGATATATTTATAGGTGTGGTTGTAGGATTGTTGGTGCTGATGTTTTTGGTGACAGCACATGAATTTGGGCATTTTATTGCAGCTAGGCGCAATGGGGTGAATGTATTAGAATTTGGGATTGGGTTCCCGCCGCGAGCGATTGCCTGGATAAAAGATCCGAAGACCGGCAAATGGCGCCGGCTGCCGCGCAAAGAGTGGGAGAAAGAGAAAACTACAAAGGTGGTTTATTCCAATGGCGAGCGTAAAGCTTTTGCTCAAAAAGGGATGGTTTTTAGCTTAAACTGGTTACCGATTGGCGGTTTCTGCCAGATGGATGGCGAATCAGCAGCCGACACGCGGGCGGGAACCTTTGGCAAAGCTAGATTTTGGGCAAAGACCAAAATATTATTTGCCGGCGTAACGATGAACTGGTTGATTGCGATAATTGTTTTTACAGTTTTGGCCTGGACAGGAATGCCAGAGTTCTTAGACGACCAGTTCAAGGTAGCAAGCGACACGAGAATAGAGTCTGTGCCGGTACAGATAACTTCGGTAGCGGAAGGTTCGCCAGCAGATAAAGCCGGAATTAAAGTAGACGATTATATTTTAGCAGTAGACGGTAATGCTGTGGCTTATTCAAGTGATATTACGGATTATAATTCGGCGCGCGCTAATGAAGAAGTGAGATATACCATAATACGCGGAGTGAGCGAAGATTGTATTAAACTACCGGAGTGCAAAGATGAAACTTGTGATTGTAACAAAAACGCTGAAATAGTCGAAACCGTGGTTACCCTTAACCCGGCTGATGCCGAATATTTGTTGGGTGTAACAATGTCGTCTTCACAATCATTGTCTTACGCCACTTGGTCGGCGCCGATTGTAGGAATTGGGCTTACTGCGCAACTTACTGGCGAGACATTTAAGGGTGTCGGGACCATGATTGGAAATTTGGTATCTGGCACTGCGCAGTTGTTTAGTTCTAACTCTGAAGTCAGAGAAGAAGGGCAGGAAGTATTAAATGAGGTGAAGGATTCGGTTTCTGGGCCAGTAGGGATTATCGGCGTGTTATTCCCCGCGTTTACTTCGGCTGGACCAACTAATTTAGCCTTTTTGGCAGCATTAATATCTGTTTCTTTGGCTTGTATGAACGTGCTGCCAATCCCTGCGCTAGACGGTGGCCGATGGCTCCTTATTGCAATTTACAAATTACGCAAAAAAGAGCTTACCAAGGAAGTTGAAGAGAAGATTGTATCTCGTGCTTTTGTGGTGCTTCTAGCCATTATCTTTATCGTAACGATTCTGGATATCGTGAGGATAGTGCAGTAATGATAAAAGACAAAAGCAGTATAGCAAAAAAGACATCCAATAAAACTTCGCGCCAAAAGTCCTTGCAAAAGCAGTGGCGGAGATTAGCCTTAAAGGTATTGGGGCTATTGATATGGGTAGCGGCTGCGGTGATTGTGGCACAACTGGTTGTAGGATATTTGATGCTGTGGACTCTGGGACGGGAAACTTTTTTGCAGCCGGTACCGACGGCGCTTTACTCGGCTTTGTCATATATTATAGCTTTGATTTGGATTTTGTTTGCGACTCCAAGAATCATAACAAAATTAAAAATTACAAATCGCCGTAGAACCGGAGGCCATTATGACAAAACGGCTTCAGACGTAATGAGCCGAAATGACCTAGGATTAAGTGGTATGCCTACTTGGACGGATATCGGATTGGCTCCAGTCGGGTTTATTGTCGCTACATTACTTGCAGCTGGATTGGTGGCAATTTTTAATATTTTTCCGTGGTTTGATGCAGAGCAAGCCCAAGAAGTAGGGTTTAGCATCTACGTCACTGGATTTGACCGAATTATAGCATTTGTTATTTTGGTGCTGGTGGCACCGATAGCTGAGGAGCTAATTTTTCGTGGTTGGTTATATGGCAAACTTCGGCCAATGTTATCAGAAAGAATGTCCAACGCAGCATCAATAGCGATTTCGATATTCTTAGTATCGCTACTTTTCGGGATCATACATCTGCAATGGAATGTTGGCGTAAACGTATTTGCGATGTCTGTCGTGTTGTGTGGACTACGTGAGGCTACCGGTACAATATATGCTGGGATTTTGATGCATATGGTTAAAAACGGTGTGGCGTTTTATCTGCTGTATGTATTAGGGATAGGGTAGTATGGTATAATAAAGGGTATGAGATTTTCGAAAACCTTTATAAAGACGCTAAGAGAAGCCCCAAAAGACGAGACGGCCAAAAATGGCGCGTTTTTGACTCGTGCGGGATACATCCATAAAGAAATGGCAGGAGTATACGACTACTTACCGTTAGGGCTTAGAGTAATTGAAAATATCAAGCGTATAATTCGTGAGGAATTAAACAAGCTTGGTTGTGAAGAGGTACAGATGTCTGCTTTGCAAAATCCAGAACCGTGGGAGATGACTGGCAGATTCTCAGATCAAGAAGTAGATATTTGGTTCAAGACTGAGCTAGCTAGCGGCGGGGTACTAGGTTTAGCTCCGACGCACGAAGAACCGATTACTAGCATGCTAAAATCTTATATTTCTAGTTATAGAGATTTACCTCTCTACGTTTATCAGTTCCAAACTAAGTTTCGTAATGAATTAAGGGCCAAGTCCGGGATTTTACGTGGACGTGAGTTCTTGATGAAAGATTTGTATAGCTTCCACACTTCGGAAGAAGATTTAGATAAGTTTTATGCTGAAGTAGAACAGGCATATGGACGAATTTTTGCGCGGTTGGGCATTGGCGATGATACCTTTGAGACTTTTGCCAGTGGTGGGATTTTCGCAAGATACTCACATGAGTTCCAAACTATTTTGCCAGTAGGAGAGGACACAGTATATTATAATGCTGATAAATCGACAGTATTAAATAAAGAAGTATTCAACGATGAAGTTTTAAGTGATCTAGGAGTAAAGGGCCAGAAGTTTGAGGAGACCACAGCAGCAGAAGTAGGGAATATTTTTAAGCTAAAATTTAAATATTCTGAACCGCTAGAGCTAAAATATATCGACGAAAAGAACAAACAGCAGACTGTGTATATGGGCTGCTACGGCATCGGCGTATCTCGGTTGATGGGGGTAGTAGCTGAGAAGTTTGCGGACGAAAAAGGCTTGGTCTGGCCAGAAGAGGTAGCGCCTTACAAATACTATCTTGTGGGGATTGGCGAAAATGGCGTGGCAGAAGCCGAGAAGTTTTATCGAGGGCGAGAGGATCAGGTATTATTTGATAATCGTAACGTACGTCCGGGCGAAAAATTCGCTGATGCAGATTTAATTGGCTTGCCGTACCGTATTATAATATCTGACAAGACTTTGGCCAATGGCGCCGCGGAATTAGTTGACCGTTTCAGCGGTGAAAGTCAGATGATAGAGCTAGCAAATCTAAACAAACTTTGAAAGAGTATTGACGAATTAACTGTTTTCCGATAGACTGGATAGCAGATTATAAGTGGGAGTAATTATATTATGATAAAAAAGAGCGTGAGCTTGACTGCCGAGGGGAAAAAAGAGTTAGAAGAGGAGTTGGATGAGCTGATCAAAAATCGTCCTGCAGTTGCGGAGCGTATAGCTACAGCTCGTGCATTTGGCGATTTATCTGAAAACGAAGAATATAGTTCGGCCCGCAATGAACAGAAAGTGGCTGAGGGAAGGATTTTGGAAATTCAAGATATCTTAAAAAACGCCAAAGTTATTCGTAGCGGCAAGAAAGACAAAGTAAGTCTAGGCGTGACCGTGGTTTTGGATATGGGCGGACGTAAGGTAGAGTACATCTTAGTGGGGCCAACTGAGGCAAACCCTCTAGAGGGTAAAATTTCTAATGAATCACCTATCGGCAAAGCAATTTTTGGACGCAAGGCGGGGGAGAGCTTTGAGTTTAATAGCAAGAAGGTGAAGATTGTGGAAATCAAGTAATATGGTATAATATATACTATGTTACTTGAAGATTATCGCAACGAAAGATTACGTAAACTCGAAGAGATTCGTGCTCGCGGGGTGGATCCGTACCCAGCAAAAAGCACAAGAAATACTAAGATTTCTGACGTTATTGACCATTTTGACGAGAAGGAAGGCCAAGAAGTAACGATTGCCGGGCGTGTTGTGGCAATTCGGTCATTTGGAAAGTTGGTGTTTATTAAGGTAAGGGATTATTTTGGCGAGGTGCAAATTTTCATGAAAGCCGAGGGTCCCGCACCAGATGGCCTATTCGGAGCAAGAGATATCAAGCTACTAGATACTGGCGATTTTATTGAGGCTACCGGAAAAGTAGGGAAGTCACAAACTGGCGAAATTTCGGTATTTGCAAATTTCGTGCGACTTCTGACAAAATCTTTGCGGCCATTACCAGACAAATTCACCAACAAAGAAGAGCGCTATCGTAGACGTTATGTAGACATGAACGTAAATCCGGAGGTGCGCGAGCGACTAGTGCGGCGCAGTAAATTTTGGCAAGCGACGCGCGACTTTATGAATAAGCATGGATTTATTGAAGTAAATATACCAGTGTTGGAGCATACTACAGGAGGCGCGGATGCTACGCCGTTTACTACCCATATGAATGCTTTGGATGAGGATTTCTATCTAAGGATCTCGCATGAGTTGCCTCTGAAGCGCTTGTTGGGTGGCGGGTTTGAAAAAGTATATGATATTGGGCCCAGGTTTCGTAATGAGGGTGTAGATGATGAACATCTGCCAGAGCATATTGCTTTTGAAAGTTACGCGGCATACGAAAATTATGAAGACGGTATGAAACTTTATGAGGAAATGATAAAGTATGTGGCAATGGAGACTTGGGGTACGTTGAAGTTCCACGTGGGTGGATTTGACATTGATTTGGATTGTGAATGGCCGCGCGTAAAATATGCAGATTTATTAAAAGAGAAATTTGCTGTTGATGTGTTCAATCCAGACCGCGAGCAGTTGATTCGGATTTTAAAAGAGAACGACGTAGAGACAAATTTTGACGTAAGCGAAGCAAGGTTGATAGATCACGTATGGAAACTGATTCGCAAGACATCAGCGGGACCATACTGGTTGATAGAAGAGCCCTTATCTTTGTCGCCGCTGGCGAAGAAATCCACCGAAAACCCACTAGTTACCGAACGGTTTCATCCGATTATTGCCGGCACCGAGATGGGAAATGGCTTTTCAGAGCTAAATGATCCACTAGACCAGCTGGGGCGGTTCGAAGAGCAACAGGCGGCGCGCGACGCGGGCGACGACGAGGCACAGATGCTAGATATGGATTTTGTAGAAATGTTGGAGTATGGCATGCCGCCGGCGTGTGGGTGGGGCAACAGCGAACGTAATTTCTGGCTATTAGAGGGTGTGCCCGGTCGCGAAGCCGTGCCGTTTCCAACAATGAAATCTAAAGAAGACTAGAATTCGATGGTTTTGTGGCGAGACTTGGCGCCGCGAACAATTTGGATGCTGGTTTTAGGGACACTAAAATATTTAGCAAGTAATTTAATCAATGTGACATTAGCCTCGCCGTCGTGGGGTTTGGCGCGCAGATACACTGTAAGAGTATCGTCTGCACCGGGAATGATTTTCTCTTGCGAGCTGCCGGGCTTGACGATGATTTCGTGACGGGCCATGTTATAAAGTTTTCAGCCAAGTATTAAGTTTGGCGATACCGTCAGGAGTGCGGGCTTCGTGGCCAGTCATTGCAAAACCATCACCTTTGAAAGTAGCGGTAGGAAACTTTTCTCGCAATTTGGCATAGGTGCCAGAATTGCCCGAACCTTCGTGAGTATTAAACGGAATGATAATTTTACCGGTGAGATCGTGTTTTTCTAGAAAAGTATAGCAAACCATTGGCAAGTCGCCCCACCAAATAGGGTAACCGAGGTAAATCGTATCGTAGTCTTTGAGGTCTATGTCTCCGCTATAAGCTGGACAAGCTTGGTTTTTGAGTTCTTCGGTGGCTTGGTTCACGCAGTCCATATACTCTTTGGGATAAGGTTGCGTTGGTTCAATCTTGAATTCGTCAGCACCAGTTTGTTTGATGATTTCTTTGGCCAAGAGTTCGGTGTTGCCGATTTCTATTTCGCCAACGCCGTAATTTTCGTCTGGACGAGAATAATACACAACTAAAGTCTTCATTTTACTCCTTTTTGCTATTGTAATCAATTTAAGGAAACCGGTCAAGAAAAACGAATATGATATAATCTAGTTGTATGTCAAGATTTAAGTTAGTGTCCAAATACCGGCCAACTGGAGATCAACCACAAGCGATTGAACAGCTGACTAATAGTATTTTGACGGGCACTAAAGAACAGACCTTGTTGGGAGTAACCGGTTCGGGTAAGACTTTTACAATGGCAAACGTCATTCAGAATGTACAGAAGCCAACACTAATCCTAGCCCATAATAAAACTTTGGCGGCACAGCTATATTCAGAGTTTCGTGAATTTTTCCCAAAAAATGAAGTACATTATTTCGTTTCTTATTTTGACTATTACCAGCCAGAAGCTTACATTGCTTCAACTGATACCTATATAGAAAAGGACTCCGCGATTAACGACGAGATCGATCGTCTGCGACATGGTGCGACAGAAGCATTACTAACGCGACGAGATGTAATAGTGGTGTCTTCGGTGTCATGTATTTATGGTATTGGCTCGCCAATGCATTATCTAGAAATGTCACTGCCACTGTGGCGTGGAAAAGATGGATGGTTTATGGCAGAGATGCCGAAAGATTCTTCTTCGGGGCGCGTCGCTACCTCCCGTCGCCACGGGGGTGGCGCGCTACTTCCCGCCTTGCTAGGCTCCGAACCCCCTTCAGAAGAGCTTTCACGCATCTCTTTAAATCAGCTCGATTTTATCCGCGCGCTCGTGGCAATGCAATATCACCGCAACGACCTGGCCTTTGAGCGAGGAAACTTCCGAGTAATGGGAGATACGATAGATTTATACCCAGCTAACGGGGAGTATGCCTATAGGTTCGAGTTTGGCTTTGATGCGCTGGAAGAAGTTAAAATTGTAGATCCTTTAACTTTTGACGTGTATGAAAAACCGAATAATATTCATATTTTCCCAAATACTCACTATGCCACTCCTGAAGATCAATTGAACAAGGCACTTGTCACAATTCGCGCGGAATTTGATGAGCGCTTAAAATATTTTGAAAGACACCAAAAATACCTGGAAGCACAGCGTTTGTCTCAACGTACTAAGTATGACCTAGAAATGTTGAAGGAGACTGGTTTCGTAAAAGGAGTCGAAAATTATTCGCGCCACTTGGACGGTAGACAAGCAGGTGAGCCGCCAGCTACATTATTAGATTTTTTCCCAGAAGATTGGCTGCTAATTGTAGATGAAAGTCACATGACATTGCCACAAGTGCGTGGAATGTATAACGGTGACCATGCGCGGAAACTAAATTTAGTGGACTACGGGTTTCGTTTGCCATCTGCTCTAGATAACCGTCCATTGACTTATGGTGAATTTCAGAAACACATTAATCAGGCAATTTACGTTTCGGCTACACCAGGAGAATACGAGCTAGAGCATTCGCCAAAACCGGCAGAACAAGTAATTCGTCCGACCGGTTTGTTGGATCCAGAAATAGAAGTGCGCGGTAGCGACGGCCAAATAGGTAATCTAATGGAAGAAATAGACCAGCGTATCGCTAAAGGACAGCGCACTCTAATTACCACACTTACTAAACGGATGGCAGAGGATTTAACGGATCATCTGAAAGAACGTGGTATCAAAACCGCTTACATTCATTCCGATATAGACACCTTGGAGCGCGGTGATATTTTGCGGGATTTGCGTACCGGCGTATACGATGTTTTAGTGGGTATTAATCTTTTGCGTGAAGGATTGGACCTCCCAGAAGTCTCATTAGTCGCGATACTCGATGCCGACAAAGAGGGGTTTTTACGTTCAGAATCGGCCCTAGTGCAGACAATTGGCCGAGCAGCACGCCATGAAGAAGGTAAGGTGATAATGTACGCTAACTTCATCACTGAAAGTATGGAAAAAGCGATTTCGGAGACTAACCGGCGACGCGAAATTCAGAAAGAATATAATTCCAAGCATAATATCACACCGCATTCGGTACAGAAAGAAGTATCAGCGGGTTTGCGCGCAATTATTCCAGAAAAAGAGAAAGAGAACAAGTTGAACATTGAGCGTATACCAAAAGATGAATTACCAGCTCTAGTTAAACAATTATCGTCAGAAATGCAGCTTGCTGCAGCAAACCTAGAATTTGAGCGTGCTGCTTTTATTAGAGACGAAGTTGAGAAAATTAAAGATTATATTAACGGAAAAAAGTAAATCTCCTGCTACAGTGGTTATGCTATAATTATGGCATGAGTGGGCATGTTAGTATTGAGACAGTCGAAAAAGTCAGGCGGCGGATACGGCTTTGTGATTATCTATCCGTAGCGCAATTGTTTTTGAGGGATAATTTCTTATTAAAGCGACCTCTCGAGACAAAAGATATTAAACCCCGACTGCTTGGACATTGGGGCACTTGTCATGGCATTAACGTGGCATACGCGAATCTTAAGACTTATTTTAAAGACAATCCACATTTCGCCTTTATACTGGGCCCTGGGCATGGGTTTCCGGCTCTACAGGCGAACTTGTTTGTGGATGGGGATTTAGAAAAAGTAGATCCTAAGGCCACAGTGGACGCGGACGGCATTGCTTATATTTGTAAGAACTTTTCGTGGCCAGATGGATTCCCAAGTCATGCCAGTCCATATACGCCAGGCATTATTGCTGAGGGCGGGGAACTAGGTTATGCATTAGCTAATGCTTACGGATTAAGTCTCGGCCATCCGGAAAAAACTACAGCTGTGCTGATAGGTGATGGTGAGCTAGAAACTGCCACCGCAATAGACTCTTTAAATCTAAAAAACTTGCTAGCTAGCGCAAAAAATGGCAAGGTATTGCCCGTGCTGCACCTCAACGGTTACAAAATTTCTGCACCTTCGATTTATGCGCGTAAATCTGAGCGAGAATTAAATGAGTTGATCCGGGGTTTTGGTTTTACGCCGGTGTGGATAAAAGGCGAGGATACTGAAGAGTTCCAGCAAAGTCTAGCGAAAAACATAGAATCACCGTTTTATATATTAAAAACCGAAAAAGGTTATGGCGGACCCAACCGCCACCACGAAGCGCATCAAATTCCTTTAAAGAACCCAAAGACAGACAAAAGAGAACTGCACGCCTTAGAAGAATGGCTAAAGTCGTACGATTTTCCAGAATTATTTAGCGAACAAAATGGAGCAATAATATGAAACTATATTCACCCGCAAAAAAGATAGGGGAATTGCTAGCTGGAGAGTTAAAGAAGGACTCGCATTTTTACTTCTTTTCACCGGACGAGACTACGTCTAATAAATTTGATCAAGTTTTTGAAGTAGAAAAACGCGCCTGGGGAATGCCAGTTAAGACTTGGGATTTACCTGAAAGCGATGATGGACGAATAATAGAAATGTTATCCGAAAATGTACTTTTTAGCGTGATGACTGGCCACTTGATGAACGGCGAACCCGCAATGATGGGAAGCTATGAAGCATTTTTTCCGATTATCACCGCACAGCTCTTGCAGCAAATTAAATTTATAAAACAAGCAAAAGAAGTGGCGTGGAGGATGCCAATGCCGGCAGTAAACCTGCTCTCGACTTCAACCTGTTGGCGCCAAGACCATAATGGTTATACGCACCAATCGCCAGCACTAATTTCCACTTTATTAAACTTACCCAGCAATTTAGCTAATTGCATTTTTCCAATAGATGATGTAGCGGCAGAAGTGGCATATAATTTCATGATTGGTTCTACTGATGTTGTAAATCTTACAACATTTAATAAAATTGACGAGCCAAGATATTTGAACATAGAACAGGCCGAAAGAGGGTTTGCAACCGGAGCGATGATTTATGAACCTGTTTCTGACGAGAATCCAGACGTCATCTTCGCGGCTGCAGGTGATATTGTAGCAAAAGAAATATTGGAAGCAATAAAGATAATTAGAGATGACTTGCCTGAAATAAAAATTCGTTTTGTGTACATAAACTCTCTTTCATATCGCGCGATAGGTACCACAAAAAACAAGTTGAGCGTTGAAGATTTCACAGAAATTTTTACTGTCGATAAGCCGATTGTTGCAAATTTCCACGGTTATCCAGAAACTTTAGAGAACATCCTGGAAAACTATACGACAAGGGGACGTCTAAGAGTGCATGGATTCAACGAAGAAGGCTCTACCACTACTCCATTTGAGATGCTTAGACGTAATGCGGCTTCGCGCTACGATATCGCAACTGATGTAGCAAAAATATATGGCAGAGACAACTTAGTGCTAAAATACCAAGAAATCTTAGCCAAGAACCATGCCTATGCACTAGAGAATGGCGAAGATATGATAAAATAAAGTTATTATGGAATTATTTACCTTAGTTGTTATTTTGGCGGTTTTTGCTGAGACGAGTTTTTTGACGTTCGGCAAGCGTAAACCAACTAGAAGTGGGCGGAGAAGGATTTATGTTGATACTTCGGTTCTGATAGATGGACGTATATTAAATATTGCGAGAACCGGATTTATTGATGGCGACTTGATTATCTTAAAAAGCGTTTTATTGGAGTTACAACTTTTAGCGGACGGCAAAGATTCAGAGAAACGTAGTCGGGCCCGGGCCGGATTGGAAGTAGCTGCAGAATTAGAACGCGTGATAAATGTAAATACCGTAATTCTGGATGAAAAAGCAAAACACAAAAAAGTGGACGAAGAGTTGCTAAGGTTAGCGAAAGAAAACCGTGGGGCGGTTTTAACTTTGGATTACAACTTAATAAAAGTGGCTGAGGCCGAAAAGATACCTACGTTAAATATCAACGATTTAGCTCTAGCAGTAAGGAGCGAATTCTTGCCAGGTGAAAAAATAAAACTGAAAATACTAGAAAAAGGTTCTAACCGTGGTCAGGGCTTAGGATATCTAGATGATGGTACTATGGTCGTAGTAGATAGGGCGGCCAACAAAATCGGAAAGGAATTAACTGTTGAATTTGTTAAATTCCACGAGACTTCGTCCGGAAAAATGATATTTGCAAAAGTAGCAAAAAGGTAACCATTTTTCTTTAAAATAATGTAAAGCTAAGCGGGCTTTGAAGCCCGCTTATTTAGTTGCCAGAGTTAGCTGAATTGTCGTCTACTTTTGTTTTGGGTGTTAGAGTCATGTCTCCAGAAGCGGAGTATCCGGCAGAGTCTGACACGGTGAACTTGATAGATGTTTCAGTGCCATTAAGTTTATAACCACTAATTACGCCGTCTACACCAAGCGAGATACCACTTTGTTCTACTCCATTAACGTACAGTGTATATCCAGCAATGTCGTTAGTTCCACGTTTGACGGTAGCAATAATACGATCTCCACTAGTCGAAAGAGCTATTTGCGGTGGAGTGTAGTCGCAGGGGTCGCTAGTGTTGCGATCATAAGGCTCTGGAACACTATAGACATCATTGCCGGTCATTGGATCGGTAGTCTTGGTGACTTCGATTTCTATTTTGTAATCCTCTGGTGTACAGCTGGAAGCAAGAAGGTGATTGTATTTGTTAAATATTAATTTTTCTTTAGCTACGCCAGAGTTTTTAGCTGAGTTGAACCAGCTCGGCCAAATATCGGTTTTTCCATTAACCGTTAAAGTCTGGATACCGGCTGGCTTTGCTGGCTGATCACCGTAATGCCAGCGGCCGTCTGGCTCATAAACTTCTTTGTGTACGCGTTCCATATAGGTACCGACTGTATTCCTAACGACGTCGTTAGCATTAGACGAAAGCCCAGCACCATCATGATTCCCGTTCCAAACAAAGGTGGATAACGCAGTAGAGTAGCTCTCGATAAGGGAATCCTTGGTGACGGCAGAGTTGGCCGTAGTAGTGGTACCAGTTTTTGTAGCAGTCCAAACGTTAGGGACAACGTAGCCAAAACTTTGGGAACCACCTGGAGCATAGATTCCGAAACGAGCACTACCATCACTTAGGATATTTGATATCATGTAGGCAACTTGCTCGTCTACAACTTGAGTAGCTTCTTTGTCTTCCCAACTTTCAATAGTTTCGCCAGAAGAATTTTTAACCTCAAGAACATAAGATAAATCTTTATATGCGCCTCCGCGAGCTAATGAAGCGTAGGCGTTGGCGTGTTCTACCATTTTAACCCCACAACCGGAACCGATTGCAATTGACAGGCCGTAGCCTTCGCGATTTTCACAGTACGAAGTATCTCCTAGTGCGTGAGCCACTTCTAGGGAATTATCTATACCATTAATATACAGCGCTTTAACCGCAGCAATATTAAGGGAGTGGCCCAAAGAAAAGCGAATTGTGACGTCACCATAGAACGTACCTGTGGCGTTAGTCAGAGCGCAACTGCCAGAATATCCAGCACAATAAAGTTTATTGATATTTTCATCTCGCAAGACAGATCCTGGACCATAATTTACCCCATCTCTTTGCATAAAGAGTGGCGTGTAGTCCAAAATAGGCTTGATCGAGGAACCTGGTTCGATTAGTGAATCCGTAGTAACGTTTAGCTCACCATATGTTGCGTTAAAGAAATCTTGTGAGCCAACCATGGCAACAACCTGAGAGGTTTCTACATCTACAGAAACAAGGGCGATGTTGTCGCTACGATTTTTATAAGTGTGTGTCATTCCTACGGCCACTGCGTCTTCGGCGATTTTTTGTGCACGGTAATCGAGCGTAGTCTTGATAGTCCACCCACCAGAGCGCATAGTCTGAATGCCGTATTTATCTTCTAATTGTTTGCGTACTTCTAGCACAAAATGTGGAGCTAGCATATCCGAGTACTGTGTAGATTCTGGTTTGATGGTGTCAAGAATAGCAACCTGTTTAGCTTCTTCGGCTTCGTCTTCGGTTATATAGCCCATCTCGGCCATTACGTCTAGAGTGTAGTGTTGGCGCCAGAGTAGTTGTTCGTGCCCATATTCATTGTACGGATTAAAGACGCCTGGGTTGTTTGGAATGGAAGCGAGCAGGGCAGACTCGGCAAGAGTCAGATCTTTGGCGTGCTTGCCAAAGTAGGTCTGCGCAGCGGATTCTACGCCATTACGACGGCCACCATAAGGAGACTGGTTAAGATACATCGTGAGAATCTGGTCTTTGGAATACATCCTCTCTAACTCTATGGCGAGAATTAATTCTTTGATTTTACGAGTGAGCCCACCACGGTTGGCACTGGCTGCCTCGTCAGAGAAATAAACCTGCTTAATGAGCTGTTGAGTGAGAGTGGACCCCCCTTGGACTCCGTGCCCGCTCAGAGTAGAAAAGGCAGCACGAACGAGGGCCCCAAAATCTACACCTACGTGATTGTAGAAGTTGCGGTCTTCAATGGCAACCGTAGCTTGATACATGTACTCGGAAATCTCGTCCGCTTCTACAACCAGACGATAGTCTTCGTTGCCAGTATCACGCCAGAGCACTTCACCGTTACGGTCTAGATAAGTGTTAACTGTTTCGGAAATTGACATTTCATCGAGACGAATTTCATCGAGATCTTTCTTATAATAGAGGAATAGTCCACCAATGAAAATGATAAAAATTAGAATACAGGCAGCAATAGTCTTAAGGATGGTCTTTTGACCGCGCTTAGAAAACCACCATTTAAAAACGCGTTTCGGATGAAGTCTGGCAAAGAAGCGCTTGACCGGATCTTTTGGCAATTTAGCTAAATCTTCTGCGCGGCGCCTAGCATCAGCTTCTTTCTTGGCTTTGTGTTTATAACTCAAGCTAGAATATAGATTCATTTTCTTTTTCGCAGTTTTTTTAGGTTTTTTTGCGGTCTTTTTGGTTTGGGACGGCAAAATTACCTCAGATTTTTTCTTATTCATGTAACGATTATAACATTAAAGTTTTATAAATAGAAATTAAACTTTATCGGCATAATTAACTTATTTAGGCCGTGCCGTATGTTACAATGTTAGTTAGGCATGAAGCATTTTCGATTTAAGTCAGTTGTAAAATTGGCGAATATGAAGCTTTCGGTAAAATCGGCAGCCATAGTGCTGGCAAGTTCTACTTTAGTGTCCGCCTTGCTCGGGCTCTTCCGCGATCGGCTTTTAAACTCTTATTACCTAGGTACTTATCCTACTGGGATAGACGCCTACACTGCAGCATTTACAATACCAGACTTTATGTTTTTTATTTTAACGTCTGGGGCACTTTCGGTATCTTTTATACCTGTGTTTAACCAGAGGTTAGCTTCAGGGAACAAAAAATCTGCTTGGGAACTGTCATCTAGTCTACTAAACCTATTCGCGATTTTGACTTTCGTGACTAGTATATTAATTATGATATTTGCCGATCCTTTGATTCGTTATATTGTAAGCCCAGGGCTGGATGAGTCTGGCATGATACTCGCCATCAATATGACTCGTGTAATTGCAATCAACCCTTTCTTGTTTAGTATTGCGACGGTTTTAACTTCTATCCAGCAGGCAGTTGGCAGATTCGTATTCTACGCTTTTGCACCAGCCATATACAACGTAGGTATCATAATAGGTATTACTTGTTTTACCGGTGGAATTAATATTTTTGGCGTGCAAATTTTTGAGGGCGGCATCATGGGCGTGGCTCTTGGCGTGATACTAGGGGCAATTATGCAGCTAATTGTGTCACTAGTCGGATTGTTTGGTTTGGGAATGGACTACAACTTTAAGATAAATTGGAAAAACCAAGGTTTTAGGTCGATTTTAAGATTACTACCGGCGCGTTCGTTAGACCAGGGAATAGATTATGTGAATGGTATAGTTAATACAAACCTTTCTTCACGGATGGGGGCGGGTGCGGTGAGGTCATTTAACCAAGCCTCATCGTTACATCAGATGCCAGTCAACCTAATTGGCGTAGCAATCTCCACGGCTTTTTTTCCAAAATTAACTGAAGAACTCGGTAATGGCGACAAAAAAGAATTCAACAGTACTTTTCGTCAAGCGCTTAGAACGATTATCTGGATAGCTTTGCCGGTGTCGATAATCGCGTTTTTTGGGCGCGGGTACGTGACAAGTTTTATTTCCAACATTGGCAACAACGACAGCAACGGCACCATCGCGTCAATTTTGGGGACCTTGTGTATTGCGATCTTTGCAAGGTCGGTGTTCCATATTGCATCGCGGGGATTCTATGCCTATCAGGACACCAAAACGCCTTTTGTTGTGTCAATTTTCGCAATTGGGCTGACAATTCTGTTGTCGGTATGGTTCTATTTCTTAGGCTGGGGGGTAGATGGGCTAGGCATGGCGCAGTCACTCGGCGCGATTGTGGAAATTGTTGTCTTAATGTATATTCTTCAGCGTCGGTCAAAGGGGGAATTACTGGATAAAGCCTTCTGGAAGGCAACCTTTAGAATGCTGTTTGCTACTGCGATTACGGGATGCGTAGCGTTTTCGATGACAAAGTTTATTCCGCTGATGGCTACTGACAATTCACTAGTTATCACGATACCAAAATTTTTGGTAATTTCGGCAATCTCGATAATTGCGTACCTAGTGGCAAGTTATTTCTTGAATTTAAAGGAAGCTAAACCGATTTTTGCCTACATCAAGAGAATCTTGTTTAGAAACGCAAAATAATGATATAATTTAGGGTATGGATATAAACCGCGAGGATATTAAACACCTGGCAGATTTGTCGGATTTTGCTTTGCCGGAATCAGAAATTGATGTACTGGGTAGGAATCTACAAGACATTATTGGATATATTTCGCAGTTAGAGGAGTTGGACACCGATAATATCGAGCCAACTTATCAAGTGTTTGAGATGGAAAATGTGTGGCGCGAGGACGAGATTAAATCGCAGGATGCTAGCAGAGAGCAGCTTTTGGCGCTCACTAAAGAAGAAAAAGATCATCAAATTAAAGTTCCGAAGGTACTATAATGAAAATCGCAAATAGAAAAGTGACGGCCGAGAGATTAGTAAGAGATGCCTTAGAAAAGGCGAGGCATTTTGCGGACTATAATATATTTACATTCCTGAATGAAGAAGGTGCGATAAAAAAGGCCCGCGAGATTGATGCAAGAATTGCGAAAGGCGAAAAAGTAGGCCGTTTGGCTGGTGTGCCATATGCCTTGAAAGACAATTTTTTGAGCACAGAAGGGCAAACTACGGCCGCGGCACATATTTTAGAGGGATTTGTCTCACCAGTGACAGCGACTGCAGTAGAAAAGCTAGAGCGCGAAGGAGCAATTATGATTGGCCGCACCAACATGGACGCATTTGCCCATGGGTCTTCGACCGAAAGTTCTTATTACGGTCCAACCTTGAATGCACACGATCGCGAACGCGTAGCAGGCGGATCTTCGGGCGGTTCGGCCGTAGCGGTGGCCCTAGATATTGTAGAATTTGCAACTGGCACCGATACCGGTGGATCGATTCGCCAGCCGGCATCGTTTAACGGCGTATACGGGCTGAAACCAACTTACGGTACGATTAGCCGCTACGGGGTAGTAGCAATGGCCTCTTCCACAGATTGCATTGGATTTTTCACTAAAACCCCAGATGATATGAATTTACTAATGGAAATTGCGAATGGACAAGATCCTAAGGATTTAACTACCTTACCAGATTATTACGATGAGTCTGAAGCTAAAAAGATAAAGAAGATTGGCATCATTAAAGATTTTGATAATACCTCTGTCGATTCGGAAATTAGGAACGCGCTCGTTTCAAAAGTGGAGCTTGCCAGGTCTAAAGGTTATGAAGTGGTAGAAATTGAAATGCCAGCATTAAAGTATGCATTAGCGGCTTATTATATTATCGTACCCGCAGAAGTAGCTAGTAATCTTTCACGCTATGACGGAGTGCGTTATGGATTCCGTGCAAAAGATACGAAAGATTTGGATGCACTGTACAAAAACACCCGTGGTGAGGGATTCATGCCAGAAAATAAACGTCGTATCATGGTAGGGAATTTTGTATTATCTAGTGGTTTTTACGATGCCTACTTCTTGAAGGCAGCTAAGGCGCGTACTCTCATCGTAAAAGAATACGAGAAAGCTTTTGAGAAATGCGATGTCTTGCTGTCGCCAGTAACGCCAAACCCAGCTTTTAAATTAGGCGAGAAAACCAACGATCCGGTAGCGATGTACCTGGAAGACGCCATGACGGTACCACTTAATTTGGCTGGTGTGCCAGGATTGACCATCCCTGCCGGTAAAACCAAAGACGGGGTGGCATTAGGATTACAGTTAATTGGCCCACGCCGTAGTGACAAGAGCTTGATTGAGTTTTCTAAGGAGCTAGTATAATGGACGGTGGCGTAGTGATTTTTATTTTGGCAATCTTAATTGTCGCAGTTTTTATATTCGTAGCAATTTTACTAACTGGCAAACGTGGGCACCATTTTAATATGGAGGCTTACCAGGCAAGGTTTTTGGCGATTGAAAATAAATTAAACAAAGAGAATTCTGCGACTTTCATGACTACGATTATAGAGGCGGACAAATTACTGGATAAGGCATTAATGGAAATGGGTGTTCCGGGCAAGACTATGGGTGATAGACTGAAAAGGTCAGGAGATAAATTTACCGACGTTAATGCTGTATGGCGCGCACACAAATTGCGTAACGCTATAGCGCATGAAGCAGATTTAGAGATCGGGTACAAACAGGCGGCCAATGCCATTGCGATTTACAAACAAGCCTTAAAAGATTTAGGAGCAATTTAATGAAATATATTCCAACGATCGGTATTGAGTGTCACGTGCAACTAGCAACAAAGACAAAGCTATTTTCGGAAGTGGACAACGACGCTAGGAATAAAGAGCCGAATTCTTGTGTATCTCCGGTAGATTACGCTCTGCCTGGGATGTTACCACGATTAAACGGTGAGGCGATAAAATTTGCAATCTTAGCAGGAAAGGCAATGAACTGCGAAATTAACGCTTCCTCTAGGTTCGACCGTAAGCATTATTTTTACCCGGATTCACCTAAAGGTTATCAGATCACTCAATTCTATCATCCGATCATCGGTGCAGGGTACGTAGAACTCCCGTCGGGGACGAAAATTCGGATAGAGCACGCGCACCTGGAGGGTGACGCTGGGAAGCTGACGCATTTCGATACGTACTCTCTGGTAGATCTGAATCGTGTAGATACACCGCTAATTGAAATCGTCTCCATGCCAGATATCCATTCTGCTAAGGATGCGCACGACTATTGCAAAGAGCTGTGGAGACTGATGACTTTTGCGGGGGTGTCCTATGGCGACCTCTATAACGGAAATATGCGTTTCGACGTAAATGTTTCGCTCGCGCCGGAAGGAAGTACAGAACTAGGGACCAGAGCCGAGATAAAGAACTTGAACTCTTTTAGATCAGTAGAGCGAGCTGCAGAGTACGAAATTGTGCGCCAGAGTAAGCTTTTGGATGCTGGCGAAAAAATAATCCAGGAAACTCGCGGTTGGAGCGATGATACTGGCAAGACTACTGGGCAGCGTTCAAAAGAAGAGGCAAAAGATTATAGGTATATGCCAGAGCCGGATTTACCACCAGTTAATCTTTCAGCTGATTTTATACAAGAAGTAGCGGAAAAATTGCCGTTAATGCCCGCAGATTATCGTAGGAAGTTTGGCGATTCGCTTAAAACCGAAATTCTAGAAATTTTGTTAGACTATCCGGAATTAATTAGAAAGCTATCTGAAGTCGACGAAAAATATGTAGTAACTGTTTCCAACCTGTTTACATCGGTACTGTTAGCAGAAGAAAAATCAGCAGAGTACCTGAATGATTTACCAACAGCAAAACAGCTAAACGATCTGGCTAAGATGAACGAAAAGAAAGAGCTCAGTTCTACTGCCACAAAAGAGGTATTTTTGCATTTGTTTGATCCACAAATGAGGAGACGCGATACTGAAGTAATTGCCAAAGAGCTAGGCTTGATCCAAGAGAACGATTTAGGCGCGCTGGAAACCATTGTGGACGCGGTGCTAGCAAAACCAGAGACCCAGGAGGCTCAGGCAGATTTTCGCGCTGGGGAAGAGAAGGTGATCGGATTTTTGGTGGGTCAAGTAATGAAGGAGTCCCACGGTAAAGCCAACCCGTCCGCCGTGCAAGAAATTTTGCGAAAAAAGCTGGCTTAGACTATTGACAGATAATACTAGATGCGATAAGATATTCTGTACAGGGGCGTGATTCCGCCCCTTGTGCTGTTAAAAACGATTGTATTTCATCCGCCCGAAAAAAACTCGTGACATTGAGCCGTCGTTTGCGTGAGTACTCACGCCCTTAGCTCAGAAGGGAGGAGAAGGGATTGATCCGTATTTTCTTTCCGATAGTGATAGAAATGCCCACCTACACGGAGGCAATTTCTACGTTCGGCAGAAATTTGGCGCCATTACCGGTAATTACTTCGATCTACGCGCCTCGTCCCAGAGTGGATCAATTTTACCGTAAGCTGGTTCCGAACTAGCTTTAGAGGTTACTGGATATTTTTCTGAATAATCACCTCTTTTTTCGGTAACCTCGGTGGTAATCCACAAGCATTTGTTTGCTCGATAAGCAGACAACCCACACAATTTCAAAACAATATATAGACAACTCGTTTAATACAGCACCTCGTACCTTAGCAGGCAGTTCGTCCGCGGCTAGAAGTCCGCCGCAAGACCGGCTGGAGAAACAATCGGGCATTTTGCCCATAGCATAAGATGTTAAAGTAAATAGCGTGAAGACGACTCCCCGGAAGAGGCTTTTATATGCCTGCTAACATTACCCCAGTACAGCCAGTACTGGGGTTTTTCTTGGTTCTGTGCCATGCAGGACGATCCTATTTAAGCTTGACAATTTTAAATATGTGTGGTATAATGGTGTTAAGTTGGGAGGTTTTGCGCCCAGCAAATAAAACAGAAGCAGAGGTGCTTAATAATGAAAGAAGAAAAGGCAAAAGGCATATTAAAAAGAATAGGGAAATTCTTTCACAAAATTTCCCAGATGAGAGAGAAGAGAAAGGCAAAGAAGCGATGCGGAGACTATCACTTCAGAAAAAAGTGGAGCAAAAGAGCAAAAAGTTTTGTCCTGCAACCATATGTGTACTTCGCTGCGCCCGTCTCGAAGGTGATGTTCTGTCAGCTATATGGCGTAGTAGAGTATTACGAGGCATATAGCGAGGAATACACACTTCGTGCGGCAAACCTTGCAAAAGCTTTGATCAGAGACGTATATACACCAGATGTGCTCCCCGTGGTAACATGCGGTCGTGTTTTGAGCGATTGGGAGTCTATGAGTCTTATTAATGACGAGCTTTTCAATTTATTGTGCCAATACGGAGGGTATAATGTTGTGTTCCACAATCAAGACACTAAGCTGCCTCGTAACGTGACGGCCGACATAGTACTCAACAAAAATCTTTTCTTGACGAGAAAGAGACACGGAATGCCCTTGAGAACATTTCTTCTTTGGGCCGAAGGCGGCGTAAAGATACCACCCGAAATCCTGACTGAGTGGTCTGGCATACCGGCGGGACGATTTGGCGTGGCTTATGATGAAATTGTTAACCTTTTTAGGCAGACAATCAGAGCTGAGCATCGCGCAGAAATCGCCAGAGGTACAACCGCCAGTGCACGGGCACGCAGTAGATTACGAAACCCGAACGTTATTTTCGTCTGATATTCTCTCGTGCTGGAGCCCCGGATTACACGTCGGGGCTTTTTCTTGTGCTAAAAATATCTAAAAATTAGACAGTTTTCGTTTTATTTTTTGAATAGATATGGTATAATTTGTGAAAGTGTGTCTTGTTTTTGAGTGTGGAGCTTAAAAAAGACTAAAATAATAATTAAAAGGAGCATATGGCTACTGAAGTTAAAGACCTCAAAAATCTGCGGAATATCGGGATTATCGCTCATATCGACGCGGGCAAAACTACTACCTCGGAAGCGATTCTTTATCGTACGGGGCTAAAACATAAAATCGATCTAGTAAAAGGTGGGACTGGTGGTGCTGACACCGACTGGATGGAGCAGGAAAAGGAACGCGGCATTACAATTACTTCAGCCGCAGTAACCGTATACTGGAAAAATCACCAGATTAACATCATTGATACCCCAGGACACATTGATTTTACCGCTGAGGTAGAACGTTCATTGCGCGTATTGGACGGCGCGGTGGTAGTATTTGACGGCAAAATGGGGGTAGAAGCTCAGTCCGAGACAGTTTGGCGCCAGGCTACTAAGTATGGCATCCCACGGATTTGTTTTGTAAACAAGATTAATCAGATTGGTGGTGATTTTTATAAATCGCTTGATTCTATCCACAAACGTTTATCTAAGAATGCCGTGGCGATTCATTTGCCGATTGGCTTTGAGAAGGATATTTGCGGCGTAGTAGACCTGATTGATATGAAGGCCTACACTTACAAAGACTACGCCGATCACGAGCTGACTGTGGGAGAAATTCCAGCCGACATGGTAGAAAAAGCTAAAAATGCGCGTTCAATGCTAATCGAGGAGGCCGTACAAGCTGACGAAAACTTGATGAACAAATTCTTTGAAGAGGGCGAAGAAGCTATCACCGTAGACGAGCTAAAGGCTGCGCTACGTAAGCGCGTGCTCGATGGCGACTTCTTCCTAGTAACTGGTGGCGATGGTCGCGGCGTAATTGTAGAAAAAGTACTGGATTTGATGACCGATTATCTACCATCTCCGTTGGATCGCGATCAAGGTCAAACGGTGGGGACTGATCCAAAAACTGGCGACCAAATCGTGCGCAAAGCTGATAACTCTGAGCCTTTGACCGCTTTGGCATTTAAGATTGCAACTGATCCATTTGTTGGTAAATTAATCTTTATCCGTGTGTACGCTGGCAAACTAAAGTCCGGCGATACGGTTCTGAATGCTTCAACTGGCGACAAAGAACGTATCGGCCGCTTGGTACGGATGCATGCAAATGACCGTAAAGACATTTCAGAAATCGGCGCTGGCGATATCGCTGCGGTAGTAGGTTTGAAAAACGTGACTACCGGTACTACACTTTGTAGCCCAGCTCACCCGATTTTACTTGAGTCGATTGAATTCCCAGATCCTCCGGTATCTATTGCTGTAGAGCCAAAGACTAAAGCCGACCAAGAGAAGATGGGTATTGGCCTTTCGAAGATGGCCGAAGAGGATCCAACTTTCCGCGTCCATACCGACGAGGAGACTGGGCAAACCATCATTTCTGGTATGGGAGAGTTACATCTAGAGATCATTATTGATCGTTTGAAACGTGAACATAATGTGGAAGCTAACACTGGTGCGCCGCAAGTGGCATACCGTGAAACTATCCGTGGGACTGCAGAAGCACAAGGTAAGCACATTAAGCAGTCTGGTGGTCGTGGACAATATGGTGACGTATGGATTAAGTTTGAGCCGAACGAGCCAGGGAAGGGATTCGAATTTATCGATCAAATCAAAGGTGGCGTAGTCCCTCAGGAATACCGTAAGCCAGTACAAAAAGGCGTGGAAGACACTTTGGCTGGTGGCGTAATCGCGGGTTACCCGGTTGTGGATGTGAAAGCTACTCTATATGACGGCTCGTATCACGACGTGGACTCCTCAGAGCTAGCCTTTACCTTGGCTGGTAGCTTAGCTACTCGCGAAGGTATCAAGAAGGCCAATCCAGTATTGCTAGAGCCAGTAATGAAGCTAGAAATTACCACTCCGGAAGAGTTCATGGGCGACGTAATCGGCGACATCAACTCGCGCCGTGGTCGGATTGACGAAATGGAAGACTTAAATGGTGGGGCCAAGTTAATTAAAGCATTTTGCCCATTGGCAAACCTCTTCGGTTACACCGGTGATCTACGTGGTATGACTCAAGGTCGTGCAGCTTCTTCAATGGAGCTTTACGGTTACGAGGAAGTTCCACCAAACGTGGCCCAAGAAATTATCGAAAAGAGAAATTCCAAATAAACAGAACGGCCGGGCAAAACCGGCCATTCTTTTGAATAAAACATATTATTTAAAAAGTCAAATTAACCGAAAAAACCTCTTTACAAGTAAGGGGAAATAGTCTAAAATAGTAGGGTAGAGTTTTGGAGCTGGTTTTTATTAGCGCTCCAAACATAATAACAAATAAAAGGAGAAAGAATGGCAAATTTTGACCGTTCCAAGCCGCACATCAACGTCGGCACCATGGGTCACGTCGACCATGGTAAAACTACTTTAACTGCTGCGATTACCAACGTACTCGCAAAGCGTCTTCCTTCTGATGTCAACAAGGCAGTCGCTTATGATCAAATCGATAACGCTCCAGAAGAGAAAGCTCGTGGTATCACTATCGCTACTTCTCACCAAGAGTATGAGTCTGAGAACCGCCACTACGCACACGTAGATATGCCAGGCCACGCAGACTACATTAAGAACATGATTACCGGTGCCGCTCAGGTAGATGGTGCTATTCTCGTAGTTGCTGCGAACGATGGTCCATTGCCACAGACTCGTGAGCACGTACTTTTGGCTCACCAGGTGAACGTACCAAAGATCATCGTGTTCTTAAACAAGATGGACCTCGCTGATCCAGAATTGGTAGAACTAGTAGAGATGGACGTACGTGATCTTTTGAACAAGTACGGCTTTGATGGTGACAACGCGCCAATCATCAAGGGTTCTGCAACCAAGGCCTTAGAGGGCGACAAAGAGAACGAGGATGCCGTGATGGAGCTCGTCAAGGCGATGGATGAGTACTTTGATGTGCCAGAACATGATCTTGACAAACCATTCTTGATGCCAATTGAAGACGTATTCTCGATCAAAGGCCGTGGGACTGTAGCTACTGGTCGTATCGAGCAGGGTGTTGTAAAGTTGAACGACGAAGTTGAAATCGTAGGACTCAAAGACACTCAGAAGTCAGTAGTAACCGGTATCGAAGCTTTCCACAAGACTTTGGATCAAGGTCAAGCTGGCGATAATGCAGGTTTGTTGCTTCGTGGTATTGAACGCGATCAAATCGAACGCGGTCAGGTGATTGCCGCTCCTGGTTCAATCACTCCACACACCGAGTTTGAGGCACAAGTTTACATCCTTAAGAAAGAGGAAGGTGGTCGCCACACTCCATTTTCTAAGGGTTATAAGCCACAGTTCTACTTCCGTACCACTGATGTGACTGGCGAGGTTGAACTTCCTGCTGATAAGGAAATCGTAATGCCTGGCGATCAGGTAACCTTCAAGGTTAAATTGCTCGCTCCAGTAGCTATGAACGAACAAGATCGTTTCGCTATCCGCGAAGGTGGTAAGACGGTTGGTTCTGGTGTAATCACCAAGGTTATCAAATAATCTAGTTTGATACAGAAAAATCCCCCGAAAGGGGGATTTTTTGTGGTATAATTTTGCTATAAGCATAAGGAGTATGATGAGTGAGAAAAAGAATATTTATGATTTAAGTGTAAAAGAAATGCGAAAGTTAATTAGGGGTTTTTCTAATACGCTCTATGGGCGGACAGTATTTTTTTTGGCTTATTTCGTACCAATGATGGCATTTTTAGTGATGATAGGGCTAGTGGTAGCCGAAATGATTGACCCGACATATGATTTGTTCTGCCCAATCGTGGGCACATTCTTCTTGTTTACCGGCTTGTTTATCTTGGGGAATATTTATTATTATCACGAAATTCGCGTATTCTCAGAAAAAAGATAATTGCCGACTGCTTTAAACTGAGAGGTATATAACTAAGTTTACCCATGATCATGGGATCTTGCTTTACAGAAATGTTTTTTTATGTTAATATATAGATAAGCACGTTAAGAGGATTGGGGGTGTTTTGATGCCTTCTTATATACTTGGGATAGCATGCCTAGTATCGTCTGCTGCGGTGTTCGGCGTCTATATATCTTGTGAGAAGGGCAGTGTAGCCAAGAAGATTGGCTTAGCACTATTACTGCCAGTACTTGCGGCATCAATAATTTTGTTCGCGGGATTTGATGTTCTGGCTGATAGAATATACGTCTCTTCGGAAGTTTTATCTTCAAAAACATCAGACCTAGTTGTCATAGAGAAACCGAACTATTATTTAGTCTGTAGCGACGAAGGATATGAATTTCTCTATATAGGCGAGGCCGGAAAAGAAACGGGCACATTTATTGATATCAGATACATTCATAGCGATAACATAAGGTATGATACGAACGAAGTCCCTCAAGTCATTGAGGAAGAAGTAGCAAAAGGATATTATAAAAAATGGCTATTTTTAGAAAGTGGCATACAAAATGAGAAATATACAGAGTATAAATTTATCATTCCTAGCGAAAAAGATATCTTGTACAAATAGTGTAGATAACGTGCTGCGGCCGGGCGAAACGCCCGGCCTTTCTCTGATTTTATTCCCGTTATTATTGACTTTTTAGGTATTTTGTGCTATAATTTTACTGTAGGCTTGAATTTTTGAAATCTTAGGAGGGAGCTTATGTACAATACAATATTAGGACTGATGGATATTTATTCTGCCGATCCGGTTAAGAAATACTTGATGGTATTACTACTTTGGTTATTCTTCTGGCCTGGAGGTATGTTCTTGATTGGGCTGGTCGGTGAAAAACGATTGGTCCCGATTTGGAAGCATCAGGCCCGAGCATTCTTGCCAGGAGAAATGATGTTCAGCATAATAGTAGTAGCATTTGGCGGTGTCTTTTCTACAATCACTACCAGAACTGGCACGATTATGTTGGAAAAATCAGCCAATTCTGTTTGGTTGTTATTACCGGCTTTTATTGTCGCCTTAATAGTATATTTTTTTCTCCACAACAGAGAAAAAGGCTGCTACGAGATACGAGCTCTATATAGTCCAACAAAGATAGCGCACGACATTGTAGGATACATACTGATACCTCAAGTATTGATATCTTTTTTAACAATAGTCATTGATGTCGCTAGACGCTACTATTGCTTTGCAAAAGAGAGAATGCCAGAAGCAGCGTTGAAAAATCTTGCCGTCTTGTGGCAGGTCTCTTGGCCGTACTGGATTGTGATAGTCGCAGCGATAGTAGTCTATATTGGATGCCTAATTTATGACATTCGACATCCGGCCACACCGGAAGATATCATTGCCAGGCACCCGGCGGACTGGCAACCGCTCTGGCGCCGTTAATCATCAGCCTACAGCCACCGCATGAGCGGTGGCTTTTTCTACCAAAATAAACTTAAGCATTTTACATATAATTGCGGTCGTGAAATAATAAAGTTGAGTGGGAAAAGTCCTTTAATAGTCTAGTCTGGCTCTTGAGGAGGTGAGAGAATGGAAAATGTACAAAGCTTACCAAACAAAGAGGTGACCGAGGAGCTGCGGCACCTTAAGGCAATGCTGGAGGAACCTGGTATTGGCAGACACCGACATGACCTTGCTGAGAAATTTCGCGGTAAAACTGATGTGCCCTTATCGTGGATTCAAGAGTGGTTGAACACCGATGAGCTGCGCGTAGCGGGTTGCAAGTATCTCTGGCTGGCAGCCATGAACGCTTGCATCGGCGACTCGGAGATTCCGGAATGGTTTATCGAGCAAGCGATAGAGAATGCCGATAGCTATGTGAAGCACGAGGCTTTGAAAGTCTTCGAGGAAAGGCGGCTAATCGTTCGTGATTTTGAACCGCCGATCCCAGTATACGTGAAGTGCGCGCTAGGGGCGGTTGCAGTCGCAGAAATACTGCCAAATGCCCAAGTAAGAGGAGTTCCGGGAGAAAGATGTTTCACCAATATGGTCGAAGTAAAAGACATTCTACCAGGGCAATCGCTGAACAGAAAAATGGCGATACCTGGTATCGGCGACTACGAGGGGATAATCTATCATCCTGGCGACCAAGTGCACATCCTTGGTTTTGAGCTCGAAAGGGGAATCGACAAGGAGACCAACCAATTCAACAGGGTTAGCTTTTACTGCACATTAGAGGAAGCCAAAGAGGCAAAGACTAGACTTTAAAATAAGGGTCCACCCCGCGCGGGCCCTTTAAAATGGCTCTGGAATGTTCTAACTTGACAAAATGCTTGTGGTGTGATATAATTAAGGAACGCACATTAACAAAATACTATTTTTCAGGAGGTGCTCTTATGAGTATTTGGATTTTTGTTGTGTTATTGTTTATATCCGCAGTTTTGTGTTATATTTCGATTATCGTTCTGGACGAAGATACCGAATTCGGCGGGTGCTTATTTACTATAGTGGTCGTGGCCGTCTTCCTAATCAGCGCGGTTTCCACTGTGGGATTTTTCATCGGGAGGCAAGAAGTTGTAACTTCTGAGGAAACAGAATTACCCCCCCCCCATCAGCTGGTTCAGCTCACTACGGCGAAAGACGCCGAATACTATCTGGTTCAAAATGGAGGAAAATTCCAATTTTCTTACATTGATGAGGCTGACGGTTTAGTCACGAGAGAGGCTGAAGTTGAAAACAGCAAAGTATACTACGGCACAAAGAAGGATAGCGACATCCGTGTTGTTATCCATGAAACCGTAAAGACCCACCATAACCAGTGGTTATTCATAAGAGACGGCGATGAAGAAGAAACTCTTTATGAATATGATTTTTATATCCCGAATCGGGATAATATCGCCAATACCTATGAAAAGTAATGTGCGCTGGCCGAGTTTTATGCTCGGCCTTTTTTCTACCCTTGATTTTTATAGTGAAGTGTGGCATAATGAAAGCGTACATTAATTAATTATCTACCTCTAAAAAACTTATCGACAAACCATCTAAGCGTTTATCTAAGGTTATAGAGGTGAAAGGAAAAAATGGCAGATAGCAAAAAAGACGAAGGTCTAAAAATCCGTATCCGCTTGAAGGCCTATGATCACCGCGTGATCGACCAAAGCGCGCGCCAAATCGTGGATACCGCAATTCGTACTGGCGCAAGCGTAAGCGGCCCAATCCCTCTACCGACTAAGCGCAGTACTTTTACCGTAGTGAAGTCACCACATGTATATAAAACTGGTGGTGAGGCTTTCGAGATGAAAGTCCACAAGCGTTTGATTGACATTTCTAACGCTACGCCAAAGACGATTGAAAGTTTGCAAAATCTCTCGCTCCCAGCAGGCGTAGACGCAGAGATAAAGATGTAAAATCTATAAATCCCCCGAAAGGGGGATTTTTGATGCGACACCTCTGCCCCGAGCCTTGCCCAGTGGCGATTTTGGCCTGAAAGTGCTATAATACCCGTATGACAGTTGCTAAGCTTAAAAAGCGCTTTTATTTCGTCGCAGCGAAATATTTTCGGCATTTTGCGGATCGGGCTTTACAGAGGTGGAAACCGCGAGTGATTGCGATTACTGGCTCGGCTGGGAAGACCACAATGTTACACCTAATGGAGCACGAAATGGGGGAGAAAGCGCATTATTCGCACGATGCAAATTCGGCTTTTGGTGTAAGTTTCGATATTCTAGGGTTGAAGGGAGTACGGGGATCAAAATTGCGTTGGGTCCATCTATTTCTCGCTGCCCCCCTAAAGTCGTTATTTTACCGCCATAAAGAGAAGTTTTACGTGGTAGAGATCGACGGAGAGCGCCCGCACGAGGCGGAGTTTTTGGCAAAATGGCTAAAGCCAGAGATAACAATCTGGGTATCAATTGGACGATCGCATGCGATACAGTTTGAAAAAGAGGTGGAAGAAGGCAAATTTAAGAGTTTAGATGAAGCAATCACAGCGGAATTTGCCACCCTGCCACAAAATACTACTAAATTAGTATACATTGATGCGACCTCCAGGTTGATGAAGACGGCTACGCGAGATATTAAGGCCAAAGTGGTACCAATCAAAAAGACCGAAATCAAAAAATATGTAGTCTACCCGGATTCGACGGATTTTACCTATGGGGATACCACTTTTCATTTTAATCACCCAGAGCCAAAGGATATTGCTTTTAATTTGTTAGTATTACAAGATTTGATGAAATACTTGAAAATGCCGTTTAAATCTGATTTTTCAGATATTACGATTGCACCGGGGCGATGCTCATATTTTAAGGGTAAAAATGGCTTGGAAATCGTAGATAGCAGTTATAATGCACACATGATATCGATGGCATCCATCTTGGATATGGCGCGGCGGATGCACGCAGATCATAAATGGTTAGTAATTGGTGATATTGTAGACCAAGGTTCTACCGAAAGTGAAGAACATAAAAAATTGGCACAGCTGATTGCCGATGTGGAACCGGAGAAAGTAATACTGGTAGGACGTCGCACTAAAAAATACACTGCACCAGAGCTGAAGAAACTAGGCGTGTCAGCGGTAGCAACATTAGACCCACGCAAAGCTTTAGAATATATAGAGAAGCGCGCTAAGGGCAGAGAAACACTGATATTCAAAGGCAGTCAATACTTAGAATGGATTATTGAGAAATTATTAGCCGATCCGAAAGACGCTAAAAAATTATGTCGGCGCGAAAAAGCTGCCGTACAGCGGCGCAAAAGTTGGGGGCTGGATTCGTGATTTTAGGATTTAGGTGCGAAAAAATAACTAGAGGAGAGCAAAATGGCTGACCTATATATCATCCACGGGTGGACTTATACCGTAGAACCTTGGCGAAGCACCCTGAAGATATTGCGTGATAACGGAATTAGCGTGAAGATGTTGCATGTGCCGGGCCTAACCGAAAAGTCCGACAAAGTCTTTACAATTGAAGATTATATGGGGTGGGCGGACGAGAATATTCCGGATGGCGCGCTAGCTTTGGGACACTCTAATGGAGGGCGGATTCTATTGAACCTATGTGCTAAAAAGCCAGAAAAATTGAAATATCTAATCCTGCTAGATGCAGCGGGTGTATACGAACCTTCCGCACGAAAAAAAATCGTAGAAAAGGTAGCAAAGCTTGGCAAGCCGCTAAAAAAGGTGCCGATTATCGACAAAGCATTCCATAAACTTACCGGCTCGACGGATTATTCGCGCGCGCCAGAGAATATGAAGCAGACGCTTACTAATATGTTAGAATCTGACAAAGATTTGGATTTTAGTAAGATCCAAACTAAGACATTTATTTTGTGGGGGAAGAAAGACACCACTACGCCGCCACGCCAAGCCACCACAATGTATGAGAAACTACCGAACGCAGAGCTTAAATTTTATGCTAACTGGACACATGCTCCATACATTTCTAGCCCGGATGAATTAGCACGTGCACTGACTGCTTTAATTACGAGGATTAAAAAGTGAGAAAACACTACTTTTTAGGTTTGGCGGCGAATTATTCCAGGAAGCGGTGCTTGGCACACACTTTTGCGATAGGACGAAAAAAAGACCGCGGTGCTTTGCAACGATTTTTGACGCAAAAATACGGTGGCGAAACGATTTTAACGAAGAATGGACGCTCGGCCTTAGCGCTGGCACTAAAAGCATATTTTGATCCAGGGGATGCAGTGATTGTGAACGGGTTTACCTGCTATGCTGTATACGAAGCTGTGAAAGCCGCTGGGCTAACGCCGGTGTGGGCAGACATTTCGCAAGAAGACTTAAATTTTAACACCAAAACTCTTGAAAAAGTAGCTAATGAAGATGTGAAGGGGGTTATTGTCCAAAACTCGCTAGGCAATCCGGTGGATATTGTGGCAGTAGAGAAATTTGCCAAAAAATATAATTTGGTAATTATTGAAGATTTGGCGCACTGTGCGGGAATAAAATACGCGGGCGGACGTGAAGTTGGCACAGTAGGATCAGCAGCGGTACTGTCCTTCGGTAAAGATAAAGCAATTGATACGATTTCTGGTGGGGCGGTGATTTTGCGCCACCCACATAAAAATAAGGTTGAAGCGCCCTCCAAACTTCCGAGAATCTCGGATAATTTGCGGGCTAGGTTTTATCCGCTACTGGGCGCGATTTCGCGTGGGTTATCTTATGTACATCTAAGCGGTATATGGATGCGGTGTTTGGTAAAAATCCACTGGGTAGAAAAATCTGCAGACAATAAGCTAGACTTGGAACGCAAAATTGCTAAATTTGAAGCAAAACTAGCCTTGAGACAACTGCAGAATTTGAAAGAATCTAGTAAACACCCATTGCGAGAGTTTCGTTTAGTACGAAATAGGGAAGAGCTATTGAAGAAGTTGGCCGCGGCGGGATATTATTTTGGCGGGTTTTGGTATGAGAGACCGGTGTCACCAGAGCGGTATTATAAAAAAGTGCATTTTCCAGAGGACAAATGTCCGGTAGCAGTAGAGGTGGCCAAAAAAATCATCAATTTGCCAACTTGCTATAGCAAAAAAGACTTAGCATTAGCATGCGAGATTATCGCGGAATATGTGGAGGAAACGAAATGAATTGGGGAGAAGTAGTAAAAAGATATCCGGAAGCAAATTTTTTACAGTCGCCGAACTATGGCAAAATGAACGAAATCTTGGGCGACAAAGTAATCACAGAAGATTTCGATAGCAAGGGCCATGCCCTAATGATAGTACGGGATGCCAAACGCGGCAGATATTTAGAGATACCTTGCGGACCACTACTAGATTGGCGAGACAAAGAGGCTGCGAAGGGAGTTTTTACAAAGATTTCCGAGATTGCTAAACAAGAAAAGTGCGCATTCGTGCGGGTGCGGCCGCAACTAAAGCGAAGTGCTGAAAACATAAAACTGTTGACAGATTTGGGACTTAAAAAGGCGCCAATGCATCTGGCAGCAGAGCACACCGTGATGATAGATCTTACAAAACCTGAAGACAACTTATTGGCCAGTATGCGACGACAGACTCGCTATGAAGTACGGCGCGCCAGCAAACTAGGGATTATGGTGGAGAAAGACAATAATGAAACGATTTTTAGAGAATTTCGTAAAGTGCAAGCCGAGACTGCCAAGCGCCAAGGATTCATCCCACCAAATCTCAAAACCCTGTTAGCCGAAAAGGAAGCGTTTGGTAATAATATTGTGATTTATGTGGCAAAAACTGCTGAAGGTGGACCAATTGCTTACGGTATGATTATAAAAGATGGTGAGGAAGGAGACTACTACGAGGCAGCTTCCACGCCACTGAATCGCAAACTGCCGGGGGCATACGCGTTATTGTGGCAGGCGATGAAAGATTTAAAAACTGAAGGTTACAAGAGATTCAATCTATGGGGAATCGCCCCAGCCGGGCAGCCTAACCACCGCTACGCTGGCGTCACCACCTTCAAAACTGGTTTTGGGGGTGAGGTAGTAGAGTATGTACCGGCACACGATCTGGTGATTTCGCGAACGCGATATCTGGCGGATTTTACGTTTGAAACTTTGCGAAAAAAGAGGAGGCACTTGTGAAAATAATTGAGGTTGCGGAACAACAAAGATGGGACGATTTTGTCACATCGCACCTAGAGGCGAATTTTTTGCAGTCATGGGATTTTTACGAGTTCCATAAGAATCGTGGCAAAAAGATTGTGCGACGTGCAGTGGTAGACGACAAAAACGAAATTATAGCAGCCTATGCCGGCGTAGTAGAGACTGCTAAACGAGGCACCTATATGGCGATTGCCGGGGGCCCGATTATAGATTATAACGATAAAAAGTTAGTGCGTGAAATTTTTGCAGATATCTATAGGGCAGGAAAAGAAGCTGGGTGCGTGTTTGTGCGAATACGACCACAGCTACCTTTGTCTGATAGATCTTTAAGATTAATGCAAGAACTAGGTTTGAAGAAGGCGCCAATGTATTTATCCGTAGAATATGCAGGGATTTTGGACCTTGGAAAATCCGAAGAGGAGATTTTGGCTGGAGCATCGCAAGGATTCCGCCGGAAGTTGCGCAAAGCAGAAAAGAATAATATCGAAATAGTAGCTAATGCTGAAAAATGGGCTATTGAAGAATTTTGCAAATTAGAAAAAAAGCATGCTGAAAGACAGAAATACGTAGCATTTTCTAGCAGCTTTCTTACCAAACAATTTGAGGCGTTCGCAAAAAACAATGAAGTACTGATATATACCGCTAAGAAGGATGGCGAGATTTTAGCACAGAACTTTATGATTTTTTATGGGGCGGAGGCGAGTTATCATTATGGAGTGTCCTCGCAGCTAGGCACCAAATACTCCGCAGCGCCACTACTACATATGGCGGCGATGCGTGAGGCCAGGAAGCGCGGCTGCAGACGCTATAACTTGTGGGGGATTGTAGGGTTAGAAGAAAAGTCGCATCGGTTTTATGGCGTAAGCGAGTTTAAACGTTCGTTTGGTTGCGAAGAATTAAAATATACACCGGCGCACGATATGATTTTGAGCCCAGTAAAATATCAGATTACTAAAATAATAGAAACCGCTCGCAAGAGGAAACGTCACGTATAAGATTGCCGCGTATTTGTGGTATAATAAGCATAAGTAATAAAGGATTTTTATGGCGAAAATAAATCGCAAATATATAGATAAGCATTGGTTGGTATTCATTATCAGAGGTGCGCTGGCGGGAGCGTTTGGGTTTATTGCTTTATTCGGCGGAATGACAAATATAGAAAACATGACGGCGGTAATTAGCGTTCTTCTGTTGTTGATAGGCGTAGTAGATTCAGTCGGAGCGTTATATAACTCTACCAAAAAGCACGGCTGGATAAATTCGGTAATAGACGCCGGAGTAGACGTAGTTGCGGCAGTAGTACTGCTCTTCTTTGCAAGAAACGACTTAGTAACCAGCGTGATTGTGTTATCTGCATACACGATACTATCTGGCGTAATTGATGTATTTCATGGCTTTTTGTCTACGGTTGATCCGACAGATCGATTTATACGGATACTAGCCGGAGCATGTGGATGTATTATTGGCACAGTGATATTAAATGCAGGTAATTTTGAGATAACGACATTTATACGATTCTTTGGTGCGTATATGCTGATTGTGAGCGTAACGAGCATGATATATGGCGTGCATAACCGCGCACAGAACATTGAAGACAAAATAGCCAGAAAACAAGCCAAAAAGAAGAATAAAAAGAAATAGTATCTATGTTATAATCAGGTCTTAAGGAGGCCTTAATGTCAGCTATTAAAAAAGCTATTATTACAGACGCTGGGTTTGCCAGTCGTTATTTACCGATTACCAAAACCATACCGAAGGCAATGATCCCAATAGGCGCAAAGCCGGTCATGCAGTTGTGTGTGGAAGAATGTGTGGAGGCCGGCATTGAAGAAATTATCATTGTGGCCACGCCAAATACTAAGTCTAAAGAAATTTACGACGACTACTTTCATAATAGAGCCAACAATGTAAAAATCCTGCTGGATAAACAGGGAAAGTCTGGCAGATTTGAAGCGGTAGAGAAGGTATTGAATTTCCCGAAAATTACCGTGATAGAACAGGATGCGAACCTACCTTATGGGAATGGTTCGCCAATTGTTTCTGCGAAGCAATATGTAGAAAACGAAGAAGCCTTTGTGGTACTATATAGTGACGACTTAATTTTGGGTGAGGGCGACGTAAAAACTTTGATCGAAGACTACGAAAAAGCACCTGGAGCCAAGGCCGTAATTGCGGCGCAAGAAATGCCAGAAGAAGTATGGCACAAATATGGCATGGTAGCGCTGAAAGCAAACGGCACCTTGAGCCACATTGTAGAAAAACCAAAAACTCCAGATTTGGCGCCGAGCAACTTGACTAGTTATGGACGCTATCTGCTGACTCCGGAAGTTTTTGAATATTTAGTCCCCTCCAATACTGGACTAGATGGAGAGCTGTGGACAGTGGACGCAATCACCAAGCTAGCCGAACATGGCGACGTGGTGGTAGCGAAAAGTAAAGGTAAGTGGATCACTACTGGCGATCCGAAAAATTATTTCTTGGCACACTTAGAGTACGTATTAAACTACAGTGACTACGGTGATGACGTGCGCAAAATCGTAGAAGCCTCCAAATAATTAGTGTTATAATGGTTACAAGGAGAAAAATATGAATACAGCTGAATGGATATTGGTCGTAATATTAAGCATAACTCTTTTGATGTTTTTGATTTTAGGAATTGTGCTAATAGTCCGATTGATAGATTTGAGTAAGGAAGTTAAAAAAGTAGTGATTGAAGGGCAAGACATTGCCAAAAATACTAATGGCATAGTGTCTAACGTAAAAGGTATGACATCTATCGGTGGCACAATGGAAATGTTTGTAGATAAATATATCACGCCGAAATTGAAAGAAAAAATTAAGGAAAGGAAAAAAGATGACGGAAGAAAAACAGAAGAATAAGAGTGGCGCCGGAAAGTTCTTTTTAGGGGCATTGCTTGGTGGTGTAGCCGGAGCAATTGCCGGAAAGTTTATCCGTACAAAAACCGATGAGGAAGAGCCGGAAGGCTGTGAATGTGGTAATGAATGCAGCTGCCACGAAGAAAACAAGGAAAATACAATTAAGAGTGCTCCCGTAAGCAAGAAAGAACCTGAGGGCAAAACCAAGAAAACTGGCGAAAAGAAATGAACCTAAAACCGAGTGATTTTGTACACTTGCATAATCACACGCACTACTCGCTGTTGGATGGTTTGACGAAGGTACCTGAGCTGGTAGAGTTCGTAAAAGGTGAGGGGATGGAAGCGGTAGCGGTCACAGACCATGGTACAATGTCAGGTTTAGTTGAGTTGTACAAAGAATGCAATGCGGCCGGAGTTAAGCCCTTGTTGGGACTGGAGGCTTATGTTGCTGCTCGGAAAATGACCGATAAAGATCCTGCGCACGATAAACAACGATTCCATATTACGCTAATTGCTATGAACAATAAAGGTTTTGAAAACCTTTGCCGAATCATGAGTAATGCCGAAGAGCACGGTAAGTACTATAAGCCACGCACAGACCATGATGAACTAGAAAAATATAACGAAGGCATCATTTGCTTGTCTGGTTGTATGGGATCGGAAATCAGCGAGGCAATACGCGCTGGCGACGACAAACGTGCCTATGAGTTAATAGACTGGTATCGAAACGTGTTCAAGGATAGGTTTTATCTAGAAATGCAGGATCACGGCCATCCAAAATCTACTACACATTCAGCTGAACAGAAAAAAGTAAATGACTGGCACATGGCGCATGCTAAGGAGCTAGACTTACCGCTAGTGGTTACCTGTGATGCCCATTACCTTACCAAAAAAGACCAAGATGCTCATGAAATACTATTATGTATCGGGACTGCAGCCAATTTGTCCGACACTAACAGAATGACACTAAAGGATTATGATTTACATGTCATACCGGCAACCGAAATAATTGAGCACTGGCAAGATACTTGTCCAGAAGCGGTGTTAAATACCAAGAGGATAGCTGACAGGTGCAACGTAGATTTGCAATTGGGCCGAATTTTGATTCCGAAATTTCCCGTACCAGACGGAGAAGACGAAAAAACTTATCTGGATAAACTGGTGTTTCGGGGCTTAGTTTATAGATATGGCGGGAAGAAACTGGATGAGACTTTGGACTTAAGCGTAGGAGACTGCCGCAAAATTATCGAGGAAGTAGACAAAAAGCGCGACGAAGCGCACAAAATTCTACCTCGTATCGATTACGAGTTATCTGTGGTGGATAAAATGGGATACAATGGATATTTCTTAATCGTACAAGACTTTATTAACTGGGGAAAATCACAGCGCATAGTGTATGGACCTGGGCGCGGTAGCGCAGCTGGTTCTATTTTAGCCTACGCCTTACGCATCACTGAGCTGGATCCGTTGAAATACGATTTGCTTTTCGAACGTTTTTTGAACCCTGATCGCATTAGCATGCCGGATATTGATACGGACATCCAGGATACACGTCGCGACGAGGTAATTGAGTACTGTTCTAATAAGTACGGGTTCGATAGAGTTTCCAATATCGCAACCTTTGGTAAAATGATGGCGAAGAACGCAGTGCGCGATGTGGCCCGCGTGCTAGAAGTGCCCTATGCAGAGGCTGATAAGCTTGCGAAGATGGTACCTGACCCAGTAATGGGCCATCATGTGCATTTAGCAGACGCGATCCGTGATGTGCCAGACTTAAAACAAGAGTATGAAACGAATCCAACAGCCAAGGAGGTGATAGATTTTGCCTCCCGGCTTGAGGGAACTATTCGTAACCATGGCGTACATGCGTGTGGTGTAATTATTGCGCCAGATGATTTGGTAAAATTTTTGCCATTGGAAGTATCTGCTAAGGGGCCGATTGCTGCGCAATTCCCGATGGGCCAAGTGGAAGAGTTAGGGTTGCTCAAGATGGACTTCTTAGGATTATCTAACTTATCCGTAATCAATAACGCACTAAGGATGATTCGTAAAGTCTATAATAATGACATCGACTTATCTACATTGCCTTTAGACGATCCGGAAACTTACGCCTTATTGCAAAGAGCTGAAACTACTGGCGTATTTCAGTTAGAATCCGCCGGCATGAAACGATATTTACGCGTTCTGAAAGCTTCTACTTTTGAAGATATCATCGCTATGGTGGCGTTATATCGCCCGGGTCCAATGCAGTTTATTGATTCATTTATTAAGCGTAAACACGGCGAAGAGCCAATCACCTATTTGCATCCAGGGCTAGAGAATTCGCTCAAAAATACCTACGGAATTATGATCTACCAAGAGCAGTTCATGCAGATTTCGCGTGAATGGTGTGGGTTTACCGGAGGTGAGTCTGACACCCTGCGTAAAGCAGTGGGGAAGAAAAAGGTGGATTTGATGAACAAGTTGAAACCTAAGTTCATCAAAGGTGCAGTAGAAAAGGGTGGAGCTACAAAAGAGATTGCAGAAACTTTTTGGGAACAATTGCTTGAGTTTGCTAATTATTGCTTTAATAAGTCTCATGCAGCGTGTTATGCTTTAATTGCTTATTGGACGGCGTATCTTAAGGCCCATTATCCGGATGCATTTATGGCGGCGTTAATGACAGCAGATATGCGTTGGACAGATCGTTTAGCGATTGAAATCACAGAGTGTAAACGCATGGGACTAAAAGTGCTTGGTCCAGATATTAACCAATCATACGGAGACTTTGGTATTGTGGGGGGCAAAAAAACGATTCGTTTTGGACTTTCAGGGATTAAGAGCATGGGCAAATCTTTGGTTGAAGACTACGTAATCCCCGAACGCGACAAAAATGGCCCCTTTAAATCTGTTTGTGACTTTGCTAAACGGGTGGATAGTACGAAATTCAATAAAAAATCGTGGGAAGCCGCAATCAAAACAGGAGCGTTCGATAGGTTCGGTTTTTCGCGTTCTGACTTACTTTTTAATCTGGAAGCTGTTCAGGCGTATGGGGCAAAAATTCAAAAAGACATAGGCTCTGGGCAAACCGATCTTTTTGGAATGATGGGCGAAGCCGGAGCAGTGCCGGAAGTAGAAATCAAAAAAGCTCCCGTGCAACACCCAGAAAAAGAGCAACTATTATGGGAGCGTGATTTGATGGGTCTATACCTTTCCGCTCACCCTCTAGACAAATATGATACTTACTTTGAAGAACAAACTCACCCAATGGACTCTATTAATGCGGAAAACAATGGCCGTATTGTGACAATTGGCGGAATTATTACGGCTGTGCGAGCCATTATGACTAAAAAGGGAGACAAAATGGCCTTCGTAAAGATGGAAAATAAGTCTGCCGAAACAGAGTTTATCGTGTTCCCAAGCACCTTTGCTGAATATGGTGGAAAGTTGGAGGTGGATAACGTAATACGAGTACGTGGTAAGGTTAATGCTACCGATAGAGACGGGAATATTACAACGGATGTGAAGCTACTAGCAGAGACCATAGAGCTAGTGTCTGATAATCTCTTAAAAAATTACCAGCCTACTGGTACCAAACTTGCCGCACCAGCCTTGGCGCCAAGTGGCAATAAGAAGCGTTATAGTAAAACTTCAGCTGAGCGCGTTTACAATAGAAATAGTAACACAAACGAAACCCAGATGTCCTCGATAGCGGATACTCCCAGAGTATTGAAAGAGCCGCCTAAGGACCCTCGCAAAGAGAGGCTTTATCTATTAATAGAAGATGCTAATGATACAGATACTCTATCAGCGATCCGAAGACTAGCGGATTTGAACCCAGGTTTTCAAGAAGTAGTATTGGTACTGCGTGACGGTGAGCGAAAACGACCTTTGAGGATGCCCTTTAAGGTGGAAGTGTCGGACGACTTATTAAAAAAGTTGCAAGATTTGATTGGCGAAGAAAAAGTAAAAGTAAAATAAATCAACTTTTCAAAGTCACTGAGTTGGTATATACTGGAAATAAGGTGGGAGCACAAGGAAGCTCTCATTTTTCATAGGTAAGAAGACCTTTGTACATTAAAAAGGAGGAGATTAACAAATGTTAAGAGGTCAACAGTATTATATTATCGACACTAATGTCCTCGTAGATTATGTCGATATTATACCCCCCCCCGGTAACCCAAAAATAGCCTTAGAGGCGCCCACGATCGATTTAACTGGTGCACATCTCGTAATTCCTTCAGTCGTAATACGTGAGCTTTCCAACTTCAAAAAGGAAAAGAGCGAACGCGGCAAAGCAGCCCGAACCGTGCTAAAGAGAATTCGTGACTTAATGGAAGCTGATAAGCCGCCTATCTTGAGCCAAGCTTATGGGCTACGTGCACCAATAAAGATCCCGCAACGCAATCAATTGCTGTCGATTTTGCCAGTGCATAAGGATTTCAAGAAGTGTCTGCCGTTTAGCCCTTCTGGAGACGATATGGATGGACAAATCATTTTGGCGGCGTTAGCCACGGCCTTTATTGCAGAGGGGTCAGATACGGATGGCTCCGCGAGTCAAAATAAGCTCACCCAAGAGCGTACGGCTGACGTTACGATTCTGACTAATGACAATGGATTGGCAACACGAGCCATGATTCGTGGAGTCAAAACCCATCGTTACGGTTACAGGTATCCTGAGCCTTATACTGGTAGAAGAGACGTAGTGGTGCCAAAAGACCTATTCAACAACTTTCTTGCCAACAAAAGACTCAGTCTTGAAGAATGGCAAGCGTTGATGCCTGAGCAACCAGAATTGATTGCCAATGAGTTTATCGTGATGAGCCTTGAGGACGAGAACGATTACTCAAAAGACTACAGGCCGAACGAAGACCCGTATTTTTCCAACATCGGTCGCTACGACGCTAGAGAGCGATCTATAGTCGGACTAAAATATGTGCGTCAGTCTCCAGTTTACCCTAAGAATTCCGGTCAGGCTATTTATGCAGAGGCGTTGATGGATCCTAACATCGCTGCTATTATTTGTACTGGCCCAGCTGGTTCTGGCAAGACGTATATGGCCACCATATATGGCTACCAGGCTTGCAAAGACGGCGATTACATCGGAGTAACTGTGGTACCTTGCGAGAGCCACAGCAATATCGGTGCTTTGCCGGGTGATTTAGACGAAAAAATGGATCCTGATGTTCAACCGTTAAAGAATGCTCTGAGAAATTATCTGTTGAATGAAGATAAGGCTACCCGTAAGGAAATGGAGAGAAGACGGAAAGAGAAAGATAATGCATCTTTTGTACCCGTTGACAGCTCCGCAGAAAAAAGCGGTTCAATCAAGAGCAAGCTGAACGACCGAATCAATAACATTTGGGAAAACTGGTTTTCCAGTATACCAATAGAGAACGCTCGTGGCCGTGATTTTTCCTTTGAATTGGCGATCTATGACGAGTTCCAGGATCAGAGCGCAACACAAGCTGATACTTTGATAAAGCGCATCGGCAAGGAAGGCAAAATCATCTTAACTGGAGATATTGAGCAAATCCATGCACCATATCTGGATAAGTATAATAACGGTTTGGTATATGCTTCGAAACTATTATTAGACAATCCGATGGTAGCGCAAGTACGTTTTACTGAAGATGAAGTAATACGTCATCCCTTAGTAAGGGAAGTCGCTCGTCGCCAGAAAGACAAAAGAGCCCATTAATATTTCCTTCTTTCTACTATCCCCGCCACTATTACATGGTGACGGGGATTTTTATAGAAAACGGAAAAATCTAGTGCGAAAAGCCCAAAATCTATTCAATTTGAGAAATAAAGTTTATGCTTTTACATTTTCTTTTGTAAAAGTAAAAAATGTGCTACAATAGTAAAAGAATTTATTAGAAATCGTAGTTGACATTATATTAAAACTATGATATTATAAGTAGAATTAACAATATTAACAGTAGTGGGATAAGGAAATATACTGATGGACCAAAATGCGGAAATCCTCAAAAATGCAATCTCCGGCAGTCTAAGAATTATCGAACAAGATCGTGAAAAAGAAATTATTTCTCGACGCTTTGGACTAGCTGGCAACAAAGAGACCCTTGAACAAATTGGTGAGATGTTATCAATTACTAGGGAACGGGTTCGCCAACTCGAAAAGGCAATTCTTATTCGTCTCCAAATTTCCGCTGAGGAGAATCAGATTCCAGAATTAGCCGCTGCTGAAAAGATATTGATTCGTAACCTAACTGAAATGGGGCGGGTGGCGAAGATTTCCGACCTCGCCGATAAAGTCTATGGCAGACCAGCTACCGCGTCCGAAAAGACCGGCCTTTATTTTATAGCGACTTTTTCTAAAAGTTTGGCTGTAGTAGAAGAGAATGACCGTTATAATGCCGCCGTAGGTATTGCCGAATACGGTGACAGTAGGGCCATTCGTGAGAAGGTGGATCAGATTGTTAAAGTCATCAAGGAAAACAAGAAACCTATGACGGTGGATGAACTTGACAACAAGTTAGATTATGAGCATCCTAGCTACATTAAGGCCGTGGCGTCAATCTCTAAATTGTTGGCAACTCTTAACGGAGTATGGGGTTTGGCGAAGTGGCCGGCAGTGAACCCAAAGAATATCCGTGATAAGATTTTCGTGGTTTTAGAGACGAAGAAAGAGCCGATGCATTTTTCGGATATCGCAAAAGAGATTGCCGAGTCTAATTTTAAACGCAAAAATGTAACTATCCAAGCAATCCATAACGAACTAATAAAAGACCCTCGGTTCGTATTAATTGGAAGAGGTATTTATGCACTCAGTAATTGGGGGTATAAGAAGGGAACTATCTCCGAAATTATTAAATCTATTCTGGAGAAGTCTGAAAAACCTCTTTCGCGCGAGGAGATTGTCAAGCAAGTATTAAAAGTGCGCAAGGTCAAAGAAACGACAATTTTACTAAATTTGCAAAACAAAGCATTATTTAAGAAAATCGACAAGAACTCTTATACGCTAGCGTAATATATGATAAAATGATTTTATGGAACAAGTCATACATTTTATTTTAATGCCTATCTTCTGGATCCCAGTGGTAGGAATTTTGGCGTTTTTGACTTATCGTAATTATAAAAAGTTGAATAAGCTGAAAGTTTTAAATGTGGATTCCGTATTATTGATGCTTGAAATCCCGCGTGATAACGATAAAAAAGAGCTCGCGGCAGAACAGCTTTTTGCTAGTTTGCACGGAATTTTAAGAGATAAACAAGAGTTAAAGAACTCTGGTGGCGTGCAAGAGCATTTATCGTTTGAGATTGCTTCGACCGCAGGCCAAATTAGGTTTTACGTCTGGGTGCCGAAAGTACTACAAAGCTTCGTGGAAGGGCAGATTTATTCTCAATACCCGACCGTGCAGATTTACAAGATGAACGAGGATTACGTGGATGACCGCAGTAAGTACCCAGTAAATTACTCAGCGGAATTGAGTTTGATTGACAATGAAGCGTTACCGATTAAAACCTTTGACACTTTTGAGGTGGATCCGCTGGCAGGAATCACTGGCACATTGGCAAAACTTAGCCCAGACAAATCAGAAGAGCTTTGGGTTCAGATTTTGGCGAGACCAATCCCAGATGACTGGCATAAAAATACTACGGACAAATGGGTCCGCCGGGTGAAATCTGGTAAAAAATCGCTTTTTGCTGGTACCGGCATCGATTGGACTTGGCTAGCAGAGGCGATTGGGGCATTGTTCCGCCCGCCAGCTGGAGGCACTGGATCAGAAGTAAAAGTAGAGCTGTCTGAGCGCGATAAGACTCGTGTCACTAAAGCTGAAGAAAAGGCTACAAAATTAGGCTATGATGTAAAAATTCGCTTGGCCTACCTAGGACAAAACCAAACTGACGCTAAACTTAATATGCAAGCTTTGGTAGGAACGTTCAAGCAGTATAATTCTACCAATCTTAATGGCTTTAAACAAGTGGGGGGAAGTTTTAACGCTTCCGATTTAGATGCATACAAGGTGCGGCAATTTTCGAATCGTGGTTTCATCTTGAATATCTCTGAATTGGCTTCAGTATATCATTTGCCACATACGTCAGTAGAAACACCAAATATCGTATGGGCTTCGTCCAAAACGGCTGAGCCACCTGCTAAATTACCGGTGCTCACTGGCAATGTGGCCACCGACGAGAATATCTCGGCATTTGGGTTAACGAATTTCCGCGGGATTAACCATCAATTTGGCCTTTTGCGACGTGATCGTTCACGCCATGTATATATAATTGGGCAGACCGGGGCAGGGAAAAGCGGGATGCTGGAGCTTTTGGCGCTATCTGATATTTTCTACAATCAGGGATATTGTATTATCGATCCGCACGGAGATTTTGCTATAGATAATCTAAGATTTATCCCGGAGTCACGCGTGAAAGATGTAGTGTATTTCAATCCGGCGGACACAGCCTTCCCGGTCGCTTTTAACCCGCTCGAGATTACCGATCCTACGCGCAAACCAAATATTTGTTCAGAAGTCATTGGAGTGCTTAAGCGGATGTTTGGTGATTCTTGGGGCCCAAGACTCGAGCATATTTTGCGTTATACTTTGTTGGCTCTTCTAGACAGGCCAGAGACCACACTCCTTGACATTTCGAGACTTCTAACTGATAAGGACTTCCGTAAAGAAACTCTGGATTATTGCAAAGATGTGACAGTGCTGCAGTTTTGGAAACACGAGTTTGGGCAGTGGAACGAAAAGCAGGTAAACGAATCTATTGCTCCGGTTTTGAACAAGGTGGGGGCTTTTACGGCTAATCCAATTATCCGAAACATTATTGGGCAGCCCAAGTCATCATTTGATATCCGCAAAATTATGGATGAAGGAAAAATACTAGTAGTGAACCTTTCTAAGGGTCTGATTGGAGAGGATAATGCTGGCATTTTGGGGGCTTTTCTGGTAACAAAAGTACAACTTGCAGCAATGTCACGTTCGGATATTCCAGACGTAGCGGATCGACGGCCGTTCTATTTATACGTGGACGAGTTTCAGAATTTTGCTACAGATTCATTTGCGGTAATTTTATCCGAAGCACGCAAATACGGCTTGAATCTAACCGTAGCAAATCAATATGTAGCTCAGATGACTGATAGCGTGCGCGATGCTGTATTTGGCAACGTAGGAACCACGATTTCTTTCCGAGTATCTGCCGATGATGCACCAGTGCTAGTGAAACAATTCGAGCCCACTTTTGAAGAGTCTGATATCATTCAACTAAATAACCGACACTTCGTAATATCAATGATTATTAATGGCGAAAAAGTGCCGGCATTCTCGGCTACTACTTTATCAATACCAGACACGCCTAAGGATAACTTTAAGGCAATTATGGATCATTCACGTGAGAACTTTGCTAGACCACGGCTAGAGGTGGAGGCGGAAATTCGTGAAACAATCGAACAATCTGAGAAATACAAGAAAGATCTTTCTGATTCTGGCCGTCAGGATGAACCCCGCTTGGTAATTAATAGTAAAGACCAACCAGTGTTTAAGCCTGTAAATATTAGAAACGAAACGTCTAACTTGCCTACGCAAACATTTAGTTTTGGCTCTTTATCCGAACAAAAACCGAACTTAAAATACCAACCTACCCCGCAAGCAGATTTTCGCCGGCAGAATTTGAGTCCAAACACGGCTGAAGGCAAAGAGAGACTGGGGTTAAAAGATTTAGCAAGGTTAGTAGCCGAGAGCAATAATCAAGATCAGGGAAATAGCGCAGAGCAAAAACCAGACGTGTCCAGCAATGGGACGACAAAAAAAAGGAAGAAGGGCAGTAAAAACCGTCGTAATCAAGCAAAGAGAGGGGGAAAACGTTCCGAAAAAACCAACTCTAACCCTGTAGTTCTCCCTGTTGTGCAAAATAACACTCCAACAAAGAATGTCTCTAACCATACCTCTGTTAGGCCAGAGGTGGAATACCAAGAAAAATCAACCATAGATATCCGACCGTCTCATAATTCTCTACCCCTGTCTACCCCAGTTAAGCACACTGAAGACTTCGCCAGCAAAGATAACTCGGTGGATGGATTCTTATCCATAAAGCATTAGACAAATCAAAAAAATCTAAGACAGCCCGAGTTTAAAAACAAACTCGGGCTTTTACAAGAAAATAAAAGTAAGTGTGGGCTTAGCTAAAAAATAAAGTAAATTAGCATGAGTGGAGCCGATCGACTTTTCGATATAGTTTTAACGTCGTACAATACAGATTTTAAGACATTGAGCTTATGGTTTTCAGACGGTTGAGTTATCGTCTTCTATGAGTGAATATTTCTGGGCGGGCGGGAATTAAGTTGTGTTTCCATTTTCAAATAACAATTTCCTTCAAAGCTTGGACTTGTTGGTTGATGATTTTTACACTTACTCGGCAGGCAGGCGCGAACAAGCTTAGCCGGAGGTACTTCTAATCTAGTTGGCGCTTTGAAGTTCAAAATCTAAAATGTCGGTTTTTGCCAGTTTTTGCGGATTTTCAGCCAAATTTATAAATTTGACAATTCCCTTGGTTTATTTCCCTTTTTTACATTTTTCCCTGTTTTCCCGTGAGTGGGCGCGCGGAGTGGATGTTTTTGGACCGAAAAATCTCCGAACGAAAACCGAACAGAAATAGGAAACTACGGAATTATAATTCTAGAACAAAAACCGAACGTTTCCCTTTTTTGATAGACTTTTTATACCCTGATGAATAATAGACCCCTAAAAGAGAGGTCTGTTATTCATAATTTTGTCGTAGCCGATAATTATCGTTTGTCGAAATCGATGCGCTTGTGGCGGTGTTTAGCAAGGCTATTTTTACGCATGGTAACTATCATGGCGGCCGATAAGATCCCGGACGCAGCAATAGAACCAATAATAGACTTTACCACTTCTTTGATGCTACCAGCGCCCGTATTTGGCACCCCAACTTTATTGGTATAGCCTATGGCGTATGTACTGAATTTATTAGTATCGAAAACAATTTCTCCGTTTTCTATAGTTGATGGCAATAATTCAACTTCGCCATCGTGGACTCTATAGACTTGATATACTGCGTCATATTTGTCTACTCCTTCAATTTCAGGAGCAGGAAGCTTGAAGGTTTGAGTTACATCGTCACCTAGATCGGTGATATCATACAGTTCATTAGACGTGTCGGCTTCGACTATGGCTGCGCTTATTTCATAATATTCCTCGATAGTAGAATTGTTTTCTTTAGCACTATCTTGGATCAAATCTAAATCTTCTTCTGGTACATCTGATTCGTCTATGGTTTCTTCCGTGAATTCGAGATCTAGAGTCCCGCCGCTACTTTCTATAAAAGCTCTGAGCGAGCCTTCAGGTATAAAACCATTTTCTGATGCTGGAAATAGGTTATTGAGGATTTTGTTAAATTGAATTCTTTTTTCGGTAGAAGTTCCTTCGGGTAATCTATAGACCATGATTTCTTGATATCTTTCAATCGGATCCGATTCATTGTATCCGGTCAATGCTGTATAATATTGATTTTGAACATGAAACCCAATTACTCCACCCTTAACGCCAGTCAGTGTAATGCCGGTAGTTGGGGTGCCGGATACTTTTAAGACACTCGTGTCCCATGATACACCGTTTACCATTGAAGCTTCTACTATTTCTGGATAGCTAACGCCAGTTATAGTTTGAGGCATATCAATATCTACCGCTACTGGTATGTATGCATTTTTGAAGTACTGGTATGGATAACCGGGCTGAGTGATGACATATTTGCCATCATTGGACTGTTCAATTTTACAACCATTAACTGTATACTCATTGGCGATGCCGCTACTGGCAATTTTTGCGTCTACGATTTTCAAGCTACCAGTGATATTTGAAAAATTAGCATTAGTGTAATCGCCGCCATTTAAATATAAAGAACCGCTACTGTTTACTATAATATTTCCGTTTACTGTGGCCATCGACATCATTGTTCCACTATTGTTAATAGCAGCATTAGTAGTCCCGGAAACTTCGCCAGTAAGAATCAAAGTGGCGTCGTTTTCGATAGTAATTGTGCTACCAGAGCCAGCGTTCGTCAAAGTGTGGCTCACATCGGTATATTTTAAACTGTTATATTTGTAATGATCCACGGCTGGAAATGAAGTATTCGCACTATCCAACGATCCATAATAGTCGGTAACGGTTCCTCCGTTAAGGCCAGTGTAAGAATAAGTATAGTAGTCAGTTAGGAGATTGATTTTTTTACCGGTGGGAATAGTAATATTAGCACTACAATCCTCTGTAAGATAAATATTCGTCCAGTATGAAGAGGTATTGTTAGCAATAAAACTATTTAATTCATTACATCCAACAGCAAAATCCAAGCCACCCATGCCGTCTCCATGAGCATTAAAATATTTTAACGTACCCTCTTCCGTACCCATATAGCCGACATAAGTATAGGCCGATGCGTGGTTACAAGATAGACAGGCTAACGCTAAACTTGTCGACAAAATAGCAGAACAGACTATTGTTCTCTTGTTTATCTCTAGCATATATATTTTTCCTTTCTACGTTTTTGTTTTATGTATAACCTTTATGCTTATAATTCTACCCCCCCCCCCCCCCCCCCTTATAGGGGAGACGGACGTCAATATACTGAAAGTCCGTAATTCCCTGGTCGGCAAGATAACGTAGCATACGGTCGGCATCTTCTACTGAGACGGCAGTACCACGATCAATCACCATCTTAATAAAGCCCGAGTGGCCGTCTAGATAGAAGTCTACTTCGCGGATGGTATTAGTCGGAAGTACCGCTTTAGTAGGTTGATAGCCGAGACTGCGAAAATCGGCTTCGGCTTGACCGATATATTCCTGCATACGGGAGGTTATTTTGCCCTCTGCAGCTGTTGCATCTTCGTCTACGATTTCAATAGTGGGTTGATAGACGTAGGCTTCAGGTTTATTCTTGAGTTGGTTTTCGCCACTGCGATCAATCAACAGAAGATACGCGCCCACTAGAACAGCGGCCAAAGTTGCAAAACCGAAACTTACGAGAAAAACCCGAAGACGCTTCTGGCGTTTATCCTTTTGGCGGGCGATCATCCGCTCATTGGCGGTCTCGAATTTCTCTCTCTGTTCACCGATGGTGCGGCCGGATTTTAATGTAGAACGACGATTCGCGACACGGCGAACCAAAACTGGTTGCTTAGATTCATCCTTGTCAGGAAATGAGGCGCGTCTAGCCATTTAACCTCAGGCTTCCTCTAGAATTATTTCGGCTAGACGTTTTGCGGCGTCGGAGCGAGCCTCCTCGGCAAGACGGTCGGCCATATCGGCGCGCAAACGGGGGGATTTTATCAAATGGCGAATTTCTTCTAGCAATTTGCTGGGGTTGGCTACCATATCGGCATCTTTCACTACGACAGCGGCGCTAGCGGCCTCAAGGCGTTCAGCGTTCTTAACTTGATGTCCACCTGGCAAACGTTCGAATGGCACCAAGATGGTAGATTTTTTAAGTGCGGCCATTTCGGCAATAGTAGTAGCGCCAGCACGTGATACTATCACGTCGGCAGCCCCCATTAGCTCGTTCATAGTAGTGTTAAATTCCCACATACGAAAGTTAGATTCTAGCGAAGCCTTTTCCCAATTTTCATATTTTTTGAGGTCTACCATATTTTCATAATGTTTTCGGCCAGCTACAAGGCCTACTGAAGTAAAATTCAGTAGTTCAGGTAGAATTTGCCGAGTAGCTTCATTGAGATTTTCGGAACCCTGTGACCCTCCAGTAATTACAACTAAGGGTTTATCTGGATTAAAAGAAAAAGCTTTTTTGAGAGACCTCTGTTTGGTTAAACTAACTGGTTTAAATTCTGGCCCGACCGGGATGCCAGTCCAAACGTAATTGGGGTGTCTTTCTTGCAGACCTTGTGGCAACGGCATACCAAAAGCTACTTTTTTGGCTTTTCGCATTAGCAATCTATTAGCTAGACCAGCGACAACGTCTGATTCATGGATAATATAAGGGATCTTAAATAGCCGGGCAATAAGCCCTACCGGTAAGCAAACGTACCCCCCCTTGAGGAATATTACATTTGGGCGTGATTTTTTGCGTACCAAACGACAAAAAGCCGCAATAATACCACCAAGAAACCCCAAAAAACCAACTATGTTGCCAAAAATCAAATCTTTTAAGGTGACTTCAAGATGCACGAAATAATCTTTGAAGTGCCAGTTGGAATAACGGTGAAACTTGCCGGCCGGAATGCGGCGTACGCGAATGTATGATCCCTTGCCACGACGGGTAGCTTTGTCCTCTTCCCCCCAAGAAACGCCAATTTCCGTAGTGAGTTTGGTGACGTTTTTGTGATATTTAAAATCGGTCCAGAATTCGACTTCTGCACGGGGTTTTTGGTCTAAGATTTCACGAACTACGGCGACTGCCGGAGTGATGTGCCCCCCGGACCCCCCGCCGACTACTAATATCTTCATTTTTACTTACCTCCCTACTAGTATAACATGAAAGTTGTAGAACTAGACCAATGGCAAAGGCAATGAAAATCATACTGGTACCGCCATAAGAGAGAAGTGGTAAAGTGATGCCGGTGACTGGCACGAGTGAAGTCATGGCCATAATGTTGACAACAACCTGGGCGAGGGTCCAAGAAAACACCCCAGTTATAAGCAGGCGATCGCTAATGGCGGGTGTATTATCGGCAACTTTGAGCATGTGTAAAAGCATTATGCCAAATACGGCAATGATTAAAAAAAGCCCAATAAAACCGAAGGTTTCGCCCATAATAGCAAAAACTGAGTCATTGATTGATTCTGGCAAATATCCAGTAGCCTGCACGGAGTTTCCTACTCCTACACCAAACATCCCGCCAGTGCCAATAGCAAGCATAGCGTTTTCAACGTGATAAGTAGAGTCAGTACTCTCCCCGCCTGTAAGAGTAGTTAGCCAGGCATCTACACGTTCCATACGATGTGAAGAAGTGACAACTGAACCAACAGCTACAGCCAAGACTACCGCTAGCATGATGAGATATTGTTTCGCAGGAACACCGGAAATAAGTAACATGCCAAAAATGATGGCTATGAGAGCTACGCCAGTACCGAGATCCCCTTGAGCAATTACTACAAGAAAAAGTGAAATGCCACAGATAATTATGAGCGGTACCCAAAACTCTTGCCATTTGCCGATGACGCCCTCTTCTCTCTTGCGGGCGAGAAAGTCAGCTAAGTAGATGACCATGGCGAGTTTTAATAGTTCAGCTGGCTGAAAGCTAAGCCCACCAAAGTTGAACCAGCGGCATTCACCTAGTTCGCATTTTACAAGTGACGAACCAATCATAGATAAGATCCATAGTAAGCCAGACAAAGCTAGCGCAATAATCATGATTGGCTTAGCGGTTTTTTTAATATATTTATAAGGAACCCACTTGAAGGCAGCAAAGAACGCTAGTAAAGATAGCCCCACCGAACGTAACTGGCCAACGAAGAAGAAATTAGAATCATAGTTGGACCCATAGGTAGAGTTCAGAACGTTGGCGCGCATGGGGCCGATGGCGTAAATTACTATTAAGCCTAGGGCCATCAGGCCCAAAGTAGTAAATAATATCACAAGGTCTGATTTATGTTTACGGATAATGGCCATTAAATAGCGCCTCCGGTAGCTGCGATAAAGATGCCCAAAATAGCGCAGACACCAGCGACAATCCAAAAACGCATGACAATTTTGGCCTCACCCCAACCTCTAGCTTCTAGATGATGATGAAGTGGTGCAGAAATGAAGACCTTTTTGCCAAAAAACTTTTTAGAGATGAGTTGAATCAAACTAGAGCCAGTTTCCACAACTAGGGGCAGGCCAATAATTGGCAAGAGTAGAAACGAATTTGTCATCATGGAAACTACACCAAGCCCGGCACCAAGTGCAAACGAACCAGTATCTCCCATCATAAAACGGGCTGGCGGGACGTTGAACCAGATGTAGCTTAGAAGCCAACCGACTACGGTGAGGCAAAACCCAAAAAGAAGAATATTGCCTTGGAAAAGAGCTATCACTCCGTAAGCACCGTAAGCCATCATAGCAAGGCCACCAGAAAGGCCATCTAAACCATCTGTGATGTTGACTGCGTTGGATGTAGCAACCACAGCGAAGGCAAAAATTAGCATTACCCAGATAGCTCCGACTTCAAAATCACCAATAAATGGGACTAGGATATCTGTCCAACCAAGCTTAAAGGTAAAAAACCAGCCTAAAGTTAGCCCAACGACGGAAATTAAGAAAAACTTAACTGGGCCACGCAATCCTGCCGCGCCACGGCCAGAACCGAAGATATTGATAGCGTCGTCGATTGCGCCAACTAAGGCTCCGCCTAGAAAGCCGACGAGCGGCAACCAGGTTTGCCCACGATCCAAATTAAAAATCCAGGTGACCGCAGTAACAGCAATGACGCCGACAAGACCAGCCATAGTCGGAAAAACACGTTTAAATTTATGGGCATGGAGCTTTGTCATGATGGGAAGATCTTTGCCGTCTACGGTAGTACGCTTTTGCTTTTTCCAGAACTTATACTTGTAAGCAAAATGAGTGTATAGGGGTGTCAGGAACATGGAAAAAAGGAATCCTGCTAACGCTAACAATAGTCCATAAAATACTTCTTCGTTGATTTCGCCCATTTTATATTATGCTTTCGGTTTTATCTTTAAATAATTAATGACGTAATTTGAGAGGCTATCGAACAAATTACTGGCAATGCCGCCATCCAAATATTGACCCTCTCCCCACATTTTAACCATTATTACGTAATTTGGCAACTCTCCTTCCGGCCCAACAAAACCGATGTAGGTACCGACTGTTTCACTCATAGTATCATCGTAGGCACCATCTTTGATGACCTGTGCAGTGCCGGACTTGCCCCCTATAGCATACCCGGCTTTATCTATGCCACCACGGACTTTGTAGTTGCGATTGTTGATCAACATTTCCCGCATCATTGCACTTGTATCATCTGAAAGGATTTTGTCATTTATTTTTTCAATGAAAGATTCGGCTTTTAATTCCCCATCTTCTAGGACGCCTTTTACAATGGTGGGGGTATGATAAGTACCTCCGTTAACAACAGCCGAAAAGGCGGTGGCAGTTTGAAGCATAGTAATGCCGAGGTTCTGACCAAACGTCATGTTGGCATAGACGGAATCGCGACCCCATCCCTCATTAGGGTCAGGTATATAGCCTTCAGCTTCTATCAGTTCGATGCCCGTAGCTTGCCCGAGGCGGAACTTGTTGTAATAATAATCGTAAAGTTTTTCACGTCCTTGCGCGGTAATTGCCCCAGGATTCCCGCCGAGTAATTTGAGTGCATATATGGAGCCTGTGTTGAGCGACCAGTAGAGCGCAGTGCGCATATTAATAGTGCCATAAAGGCTTGAACGCTGTTCGGCATTTTGGATTTTCCATCCATCGATAATTTCGTAACCTTCATTGAAGTATGTTGTATCTGGAGTCATTACCCCCTCATTAATAGCGGCAGAAAAAGCAAAGTTTTTGCAGACGGAGGCTGGTTCATACGGGACTTCAGTCGTATAATTCATATATGCAGAGGCGTCTTTGACAGCTCCGTAGTCACCCGGATTATAGTTTGGAAGATTAGCCATCGCGAGAATTTCGCCGGTATTAGGGTTCATGACAATAGCAGCAGCATTAGTAGCGGCTGTAGAGTTGATAGACTCAACCGCAAGCTCCTCAACACCTTTTTGCAGACCACGATCTACGGACAAAACTATATTTTTGCCGTCTTCGGCAGGGATTTTGATATTGTCATTGCCAATAGAAAGAGCGACTTTGTTGACGTCTGCGGTAGTTTTAAGTAAGCCGTCCTTGCCTGAGAGCAGATCGTTAAGTGAACCCTCTACGCCATACTGGCCTAAGCCGTCAGCGTTCACAAAACCGAGCAGCCCGGATGCCATTTCACCTTCGGGGTAGACGCGCTGATTATTTTTTTGGAACCAGACAGCAGAGATATTTTTCTCAGCAATTTTGTTTGCTACGTCGCGAGGAACATTTTTAGCAACGATAGAATAGCGTAACCCCTCTGTGCGGTAAACTTCTTCTAGATCAACCACAATGTATTCCTTGGCGTGGGCCTCAAGAGCGTGTTTAATTTCATCCTTGTCGGTGACGGCCGGATCAATAATAATCTGATAAGTGGTTTGGTTAAGCGCTACGGCCACTGGTTCGCCCTTATCCATCATGTAAATTTCTCCACGCTTGGCTACAATGGTTTCAAGCAAAGTATGCTGCTCGTCTGCCTTGGCTAGCCAATCGTTATGCTCTATGATTTGAATGAAAAAAAGTCGCACTGCGATAATCGCAAGCGCAACTAAAACTACTTTTTTCAAAATTTTGATCCGGTGATGCGTGGAAACGACCGGAGTGGCAGTAGTTAAATGTTGGTAGCTAATCCGCGGCATACCCCGTTACCGTGGCATCTTCCATAGCCGCTGCAACGGTACTGTTTTTGGCGGTAGCGACGGAATTTAGCCGCGCCTTTTCTACGGCAAGATCATCTTTTTTAGCATTCATCTCAGTAATTTCTGATTCAACGGAGGAAATTTCATAATCGAAACTAGTAGCTTTGGTTCCTTCAGCTACATAAATAAGACCAAAAACAAGAGTGAGCATACTAACGATCACGATTTGTGAGATTGAACCTAAGCTTCTTTTGGTATGGCGGACCGTATTACGATTGCGGGCAAAAGTATTGCTACTTGAACCGCGTCTGGTGGTATATGTTTGTTGCATTTTTCCTCGCTGATGTTTGTTTTTGTTTGTTTTCTAACTCTTTGGAGACCTTTTTGTCTTAGTCCGGAAGCTTTTGATTAAGCAGAGCTATAAGTAACTTAATAAAAGCTCCCGGGAAGGTCATACACTTTACACTCTCGTGAAACTCTATTTGGCGGGCTAAAAGCCCATCGCGCTAGTCACGGAATACCGGGCAAAGCCGTAAGCCGCCTTGCCCGGGAAGGGAGACTAACGGAAATGTACCTTAACTTTTTGGGCGCGAGACTTATTCGCGACTACGATTTGTTTTGGCATATTGCCTCCTTTTTTATGTTTTTATTTTTATCAATTCCGCTGAGCAATGCGTAGTTTAGCGCTGCGTGCTCGCGGGTTGATAACTAATTCCTGATTTTCCGCAGTAATTGGTTTTTTGGTAAGGATTTTCAGTTCAGATTCTTCGCCAAAACTGGATGCTTCCTTGAAATAATCCTTTACTAGCCGATCTTCTAGACTGTGGAAAGTAATAATTCCTAAGCGACCGTTTCTATTTAATAGCTTTGGCAGCAAAGGTAAAGTTTTTTCGATCTCACCGAGTTCATCGTTGACAGCGATTCGAATAGCTTGAAAGATGCGTGCGGCGGGATGAGTTTTACTGTACCTAGATTTACCGAGAATGATGTCGGCAAGTTCTTTGGTGGTATGTATTGGTCGGTGGTGGACGATTTCGCGGGCTAGCATTTTTGCGCGACCAGGCTTTTCTTCGCCAAATCTCACAAAAATTTCTGTTAGTTCTCTTTCGCCATAAGTGTTAACAACCGTATCTGCCGTCAAAGCTTGACGCCTATCCATGCGCATATCTAGAGGCCCATCATGTTTAAACGAAAAACCTCTTTCTTCCATATCTAGTTGCGGAGAAGAAACTCCAAAATCTGCCAGTATCATATCAAAAGTTTTTCCACACTCGGCAAGCTGTAGCACTGCACCATAAAAGTCGGTATTTTTGATTTCAATGTCGCGGGGGAATTTCTGCTTTAAATAGTCCGCAGCAAACTCATCCCGATCTACCAAAACTGAACCTTTAAACTGCCGTGTTACATCCAAAATTTCGCTAGCGTGTCCACCATAGCCTGCGGTCAAGTCTAAATAAGTTTTGCCCGGCCTGGGGTCAAGTCCTGCTAGAACTTCTGATAGTAATACAGGTGTATGTAGTTTCTTCATGCATTAATTATATAACGTTTGAGATCGTTCAACTAGAAACTTAGCGGGTTTGTTTCTGTTTGATTTTTGTTTACTCACAATATTATCCACCACAATTTGATTTACACGAAGTAAATCACACATTGTAGCCGTTGAGAGACTTATTGTGTTTGGTCTTTCGACCCTCATAGAGTTTTATTGGGAGGTGTGTTTTAAGGAAAGAGCGCACGATTTTGGTTTCGCATCTCGCTTGAATTTTAATGCGCGCTAGAGCTCCTAGTTGGTCGATCTCAAACTTTTTTAATGTACGACTTTTTGTTTAGCGTTTTTGTTTATTTATTCGCTGATTTAAGTTTATGATAATTTTTCACAAAATGCAAGAGCTTTTTTGGACTTTTTTGTGCATGTAGTTTTTCGCATGTGTGGAAAACTTCCCTGTTAATTTCCCGAACAGGGCCTGGTTGATTTTTGGCCGGTTTGTGGTGTAATAACCGAACATAGTTTTGTATCTTGTTTTTATAGTAATTCCCTATCAAAAATGGCCCCGAAGCCGGTTTTTTGTAAGTATTATTACTCTAAGAACAATCTAACCATAGCATAGCCATGTGATATAATTAAGAAAAATAAGTGGAGAAAATTCATGGAAAATACTGGTGAGCCGTTTGATGTCTTTCTTTGGGCGAACGAAATCGATGAAGTAAAAAATAATGTGTCGGCAGAGCTGTTTTTGTTTAACAAAAATTACACGCCGTACAAGATAAAGTATTCGGATAAGTTGACTGGCGCGGTAAAATCAATGTTCGTGCAAGAGGCAGTACATTATATTATCGAAGAGGCCGATAAAGGCTTAGAAGTGCGCGATTATGAGCGGGCTGACGGTGAAGAAAAAGTGATTTATCGCACTTCCCTTCCTAAGGTTGGCCGGGCCGAAACTTTGATCCACCTGATTGAAAATGAGTATAAAGATATTGATTATTTCTCAGAGAATGAGTATGACTTTAAAAAAGTAAAAGGTATTATTGCCAAATTTACCTACCCGGGAGGCGATGAAGGCACCAAGACTTTTTATATCGCTAAGTTGCTGCCGGCGTCTTCAGCACTAAAAGGCGCTTCGTCTTGGGAGATCAATGGCGAAAGCTTTGAGCCGTTTTCGGCCGAGATTGCTCTAAAGATGCCAGAAGACAACCAAGTGGCGATAGTGGATGGTACGATTATCGTGTTTAACCAGGCAAAGTTTGAGAATTTGTTCCAGTATGATTACAAGTCGCAAGTAATTGCTGAGGCGAAGGCAAAGGAATTGACTGAGAAGTATAAGCTATCTTTTGCGGAAGGGCTGACATTAGATGTCCTGCTAGCGGATAAAAAGCCGATTTTAAAAAAGGTGCAGGCGATGGACATCGCTGAGGAGATGCCGCAAGATAAATTACTAGACTATGCTGATGAAATGCAGTTAGAATTAATGACCGATGATGATGGTTCGATTATTATCATGGACGATAAAGATCTTACAATGTTTGTAAATTTGTTAAACGAAGATTATTATGTATCGCCAGTAAATGGCAAGCGTTACGAGATTAAATCTAAGAAGTTACTAGGCGAGCCGGATGGCGAGCCGCCACGCGGATAATAGTTTTAATTGTTTTTTAGTTCGAAATAGGAGTCGTCTACGAAGTTGGTTTCGTTGAGAGTCTCAAAAGTTTTCTTAAGATCTTCCCTAGCGGCGGCAACAGAGTCGTCTTGGCCTAGGTTGGACTCAATTTTGGCGTAGTAACCGCTTCTGCCATCAATTTTATCTAGATAAATGTAGGTGTCTTCACCCATTTTTAGCTCTTGGCGACGACGAGATACTTCGCCGACCAGTTTGAAGCCAAGTTGCAAAATGATATTCACGGTGTTTTGGTAATCTTTGATGCTGGTTTCTTCTACCACATCTATGCCAGAGTCTTCAATGTGACGACGAAGTATAAGCGAATACTTGGGCGGCTTATCTACTGCTTTCATTTCGGTGCGCATTACTAGACGTGGAAGATTCATTCCTCTCTTATAACCACGCGGTGTATAAACTCGGTCGTGCTGCCAATAGATGGCGCTAAAGTCTAGGTCGATGTCAGAAAGTTTATCCTCAAATTTGTCCCGGCTAGATAATTTACATTTTAAGATTACCTTTTTCATAGGCTAATTATAGCATATTTACGTCGGGGGTTGACTTTCTAAAACTACCATGACTATACTATGTGCGGGTTGGCTTCGGAGTTTAATGGGTTATAGATTCACAAACTCTATAGTTTAGGTTTTGCGGTTGTGTGAGGATTCATTAAACGGTTATTCTAGGCAGACTAGGATTCTAGGAAAGGAGTGATAGAAAATGACCATACGGATTAATCTGCTATGTATCGTCTTTCCGGGCAGGAAACGCCGAAGTAAAAAATCTAGCTAGCCGCCAAGGCTAACTAGACAACCCAAACTTAGAGAAGTTTTCCTAGAGGACTTCTCTTTTTATGCTTTAATTTTATCACGAAATTAATTCTATGTCTACTATCCTGGCTTCTACAGATTTCACACCATTGAAATCGTTTTTCATTAGTTTGACTAGCGGGACAACTTTATCTTCCGGAGTAAGGGCGATCCACTGCTCAGACGCATAGAAAGCAACGAGCTTAAGGCTGTTGCCTTTTTTGTCTCTTATATCTAGGCGCAGGTGGTTCCGCTCGGCGCCCATACGGGATATATTAACAATATCTACTTCTGGCAAACGGAAAATCGGTTCTTCGTTCCCTGGCCCGAAAGGCTCTAAAAGTTTAAGCTCATCGAGGAATTGGAGAGATAGGTCGGCCAAATTTAGGACATCCAAATCAGCACGTTGTCTGAGATGTTCTTCTTGGTTGGTAAGGTGTAGACTTTTGTAATATTCATTGATTCTCTCACGAAATTCGTAGAGTTTTTTGCCATCTACTCGCACGCCAGCAGCACCAGCGTGTCCACCGCCACCGATGATTGAATCTTTGGCAAAATTAAGCGCTTTGGCCAAGTTAAAGTCGCCAAAACTTCGACCAGACCCCTTGAAAATACCGTTTTCTACTTCTGATAGCGCAAAAGCAGGGCGATGATAATCCTCCAGTAGACGGCCAGCGATAATACCGAGAACGCCTTCATGCCAAGTACCGGTTTCTATAATTACTGGGTCATCTGACACGCCGTGGGCAGAAATTTCTTTCATAGCGGTTTGCTGCTCAGCTTTACGCTTTTTGTTGAGTTCTTCTAGTTGTTCAGCTAATGTAGCAGCCTCGGTAGGCGAAGTAGACCGAAGCAGGCTAAGTGATAGATCAGCAGATTGAAGGCGGCCAGCGGCGTTGAGCCGAGGGCCAATCTGAAAGCCGATGCTTTCGGCGGTCAAACTCTTTACTCGGGCTTTAGACATTAATTCCTTCAGACCGGCGCGGCGAGTTTTAGCTAGGACTTTTACGCCATAGTAACCAAGGATGCGGTTTTCGCCAGTAAAAAGCATATTGTCGCAAATAGTGCCAATTAGCACTAAATCTAGTAGCCATTTTTCTTGACCGTCGGAGATTATACCTTTTTTTACCAAGCCTTGCGCCACCTTGAAAGCTACGCCTACACCGGCCAAATCCCTTAACCCATTTATAGCGGTAAAATCTGGACGCTTGGGGTTAACCACCGCTACGGCTTCGGGCAGAGTGTCGCCGCATTCGTGGTGATCCGTAACGATGGTGTCTATATTCAAAGTATTTAACTCGTCGATAATAGCGTGGTTGCGTGAGCCGCAATCTACCGTAATCACCAAGCTGGCCCCCTGTTTTTTGGCGCGGGCGATGAGGCGCGAGCTCATGCCATAGCCATCGGTGAAACGGTCTGGCAGCATAATATCTATATTTTCAGGTTTGATGCCAGCCAAAGTGAGCGTATCTGCCATCACGGTGCTAGCTGTAACACCGTCTACATCATAGTCGCCATAAATCAGGATTTTTTCGCCGGTTTGTGTGGCTTGGGTGATACGTTCTACTGCTTTTTCCAAGTCTGGTAACAGATATGGGTCGGTGAGATCTTCGTATTTCGGGTGTAAAAAATCGCTGCCCAGCCCGCGTTTTTCCAGCAAGCGTTCAAATAATTTACTCATTTTAACCTATGGTTTTGCTCGGCTTGCTGCCCTTCTGACTCTTAATGACGATACTTTGAAGCTCTTTTAAGATTGGGAATTGCTTGTTGGTTTGGTAGATTTTGGTCTTACCTTTTTTGGTAACAATGAGGAATTTGCCCTCAGCCATGCGATTTAGTTCCCTCTGAATGTTACCGGGGTCCTCTTTAATAAGTTTGGCGAGGCCACGTACATGGGTCTTAAAATCTGGATACTTAGCAAAAACCACAATAATTTTACGGCGCACCCGAGAAGTGACAAATATATCTAACATATTACCTCGCTTAATTCTCTCTATTATAGCACGAAAATGGTAAATTTTACAACGTTTTATCTAAAAACCGCCCTCAGGCCGAGCCTTTGGGCGGTTACCTGGCGGGTTGGGCGAATTTGGCTTGACTTTTTATAGTCTTAGAGTTACAATTTAGCTAAGTTCTTGGATTATCGCTTCCTTCTGGGAGCGATTTTCAATTTTACTGTTACGCGCAATCGTCCCAGACATATTGAAAGTTTCATCGCAAAGAACTCTCCTTTCTACCGCCAGATTATTAAGGTAAATTCTACTCCTTTCTTACCGAAATTCGCTTGGGGTATTGTAGTATAGGCAAGCGTAAATTTCAACCCACTAGGAGCTAAGACCCACACGTGAAGAGTAGTGTATAATATAGGTATGTTTTATGAGGTGATACCAGGGAAGGTATTTGGCAAGGGAGATATTTTGACCTATACCTATGACGGTTCCCTGGTGCCGGGGCAGATAGTGGAAGTTCCGCTGGGGCGTAGCAAAGCGGTAGGAGTGGTTAGTAAAAAAGTTGCACAACCGAATTTTGCTACCAAGCCGGTTACGAAAGTTTTGTATTCAAGACCATTGCCGGCACATCTAGTTACTACGGCAAAGTTTGTGGCGGATTACTATCAAGTACCGCTAGCTAGCACTCTAAGTTTGATACTGCCAAATGGGGTAGCCAAGAAGCGCCGTAAAACCGAACAAATGTTCGGGAGTGTAAGAAAAACCGAACATACTAAACATTTGTCGCAAATTCCGTTAAATCAGGCCCAGAAAAAGGCTCTAGAAGACCTTTATCAGGCCCCAGGAGCCACAAAGTTGCTGCATGGCGTGACTGGAAGCGGCAAAACCAATATATATCTCAGAATGGCTAAAAATGCCCTTCTAGGGCAAAAATCTACTATACTTCTGGTCCCAGAAATAGCTCTTACTGGACAACTTGTTCGGGTTTTTGAAGAACACTTTGGTAATAAGGTGGTACTGATACATTCTCGTCAGACCGAAGCTGAGCGACACTTAATATTTGATTCCTTACTAGAAGCTGCTGGACCAAAAATCGTAATTGGGCCGCGGTCCGCGCTTTTTGCACCTCTAAAAGACTTGGGTCTGATTATTGTAGACGAGGCACACGAAGGAGCTTACCATCAGGAAAACGCGCCAAAATACTCGGCGATTAGAGTGGCAAGTTTTATGGCTAGTCAGCTGAGGGCTGATTTAATCTTAGGTTCAGCTACCCCTACGGTAGAAGATTATTATTTGGCAGAGAAAAAGGGCGCCTTGGTAAAATTAACAGAGAAAGCAAAGTCTACCGTAGCAGAACCTGAAATAAAGATAATAGATTTAAAAAACAGGGATAAATTTGGCAAGAGTAGATATTTTGCTGATCCCCTGCTATCCGCAATAAGAAAAAACCTAGAGCAGGGGCGACAAACGCTGATTTTTCATAATCGTAGAGGTTCGTCACCCCTGACAATCTGTGAAAATTGTGGCGAAGAAATAATCTGCCCAAACTGTTTCTTGCCTTTAACGCTACATGCAGATAGTTATGAGTTAGCTTGCCATACTTGCGGATATCGGGAACGGGTGCCGATGAATTGTCCTAAATGTGGCGCACCAGGTTTAGTGCATAAGGGGTTTGGGACAAAACTTCTAGAGAGCGAGCTTAAAAAGCTCTTCCCTAGTGCGCGAATCAAGAGGTTTGATGCAGACAACAAGAAAGGTGAGAGCCTGGATGCAGTTTATACAGAGGTGCTTGAGGGTGAGATTGACATATTAGTGGGGACACAGACCTTAGCAAAGGGACTGGACTTACCGCGGTTAGCTACGGTAGGAGTAGCACAAGCGGATGCGGGGCTGAATCTACCGGATTTTATGGCGGAGGAGCGGACTTTTCAGCTGATTACTCAGGTGATAGGGCGGGTAGGACGTGGGCATAGTGATATAGCAGAGGTGTTTATTCAGACATTTCGGCCAGAGAACCCGGTGATAAAGATGGCGGCAACATCTGATTATGAAAGATTCTATGAACATACGATAAGAAAACGACGGGAAGCTGGGTTTCCGCCGTTCATGTTTGTAGCAAAGCTAGAGATCGCAATGAAAACCGAGTCGATAGTACTAAAAAAAGTGCGCGAAGTGGCTGCTACTTTAAGCAAAGATAAACGACTAATAGTCTCGCCACCAATGCCGGCGTTTCATGAGCGGACTAGCCGGGGTTACACCTGGCAGATTGTAGTGCGGGCAAAATCGCGTAAAGCATTGGTAAACGCATGCAGCAATTTAGATCCAAATTTTCGCGTAACTTTTGACCCAGTAGGTTTGTTGTAGAGACATTGGTCATGAAAAAAGCTAGCAAATCTTTCCCTGTTATTTTGCGAAATATTCGTTCTGTGATATAATTAGCTTATGAAAATAATTACCACGCCAGACCCACGGTTAAGACAGAAATCTGAAAAAGTTCATGAGATTGACGAAGAAATCCTTAAGATTATTGAGGATATGCGGAAACTTTCGTTAGGTTGGGAGAAGGAACACCCCTATGAAATGTCGGCAGCGATGGCGGCACCTCAGATGGGCGTAAATAAGCGGATTATCATAGTACGTGACGACATGACAGACAAAGAGAAAGCTACTTTTACGGCATTGATTAACCCCGAGATAATTAAAGCGGATGGCAAGATAAAAACAGATTTTGAAGGATGTTTGTCGGTGCCGTTTATCTACGGTAAAGTACCCCGAGCAACCAAAGTGCGAGTAAAAGCAAAACTAGAAGATGGTACAGAGGTACGGATCAAGGCCACTGACGAGTTAGCACGTACGCTACTGCATGAGATAGATCACTTAGACGGCATTCTGTTCATAGACCATATCAAAGGAGTAAAAGACGCATTTTACGAGATGGATGACAAAGGCGATTTAAAGCCGGTGAACTACGACGATAGAATCGCCAACAACAAAGAGCTGTTCCCTGATGAATAGGATTATCTTTTTTGGCAATGGACCGCTAGCTGAGGCGGCGTTAAGAGTACTAGAACAACATTTTGAAGTAGTTTTTCATGCACATACAAAAGAGGATTTGATGCAAGCGTGCGAGATAAAACGCAAAACGCCGGAGGCTCATGGGGTGCTAGCGTCATTTGGGGTCCTAATTAAGGCTGATGTGTTAGGGCTGTTTGAACCAGAAGGGATACTAAATATCCACCCTTCCCTGTTGCCTAAGTATAGAGGGCCCTCGCCGATAGAAAGTGCAATTTTAGATGGAAATAATGATTTTTCCGTATCTGTTATGAAACTAGTAAAAGCGATGGATGCGGGGCCGATTTATTGGCAGGCGACGCTTTCAGGATCAGAAATTGCTGCAAAAACTGGGACAAGATTAGTCTCTGGTTTAATTCCCTCGAAAGCGGCGATTTATCAAGCGCTGGCCGAAACTGGGGCAAAGTGGATTTGTAAGAATTTAGCAGATTTAAAAGAGCCAACTTCGCAAGACGAGTCGAATGCGACTTTTTGTTCGAAATTCGATAAAAGTATGAGTTTTTTAAAACCGGGAACAAACACAGCAGAGTTAATTTTGCGAAAAATCATAGCTTTTCAGGGTTTTCCAAAAGCGAAATATGCCTTCTACGGCAAAAATTGTGCCATTTTAGCGGCGCATATACTACAGCCGGATGAAACGGCCATTTTACCTTTGACATGCGCTAATGGGCAAATTTTAAGCATAGATAAACTGCAGCCAGATGGTAAGAAACCTATGGATGCGAAAAGTTTTATTAATGGGTATACTAAGCGCTAACTAGCCGGTTGCGATTAGCACGAATCTCTGCCTTCATTTCAGTGATAGTGCGTTCGACGATTTCGCGGTAATCTGGACGATTGACTTCTAGCCATTTTGCAGCTTCAGACTGGTCAGTGATCATGTCAAATTCATTAAGTTGAACTTCGGTGAGCCCCCTGGAAATACGTTCGCCGATGCGAACTTCGAGTTCTTCTTGAATATAGTCCAGAAAGCGCTGCTTTTCGTCTTCTGGCATAGCCGAAAGGCCCATTTCCTGCAAAAACTTTTCGTCAAATTCCATATCTTGATTATAGCACACTGCGCTTATGCTATAAAGTGCGTTTTTTAGATTCGCGAGTAAAGAATTTGAGACGGTCGCCGATTTGAAGGTCAATTTTGCTGGTAGTTTTGAGTGCAAGCCCTCCTGTTTCGCCGGCGGTGAGCTCTTTTACGTCTATCTTTTCCTTTTGGACGGAGGCGACTTCGGCTTCACCAAGATATTCTTTGCCCCTGATTACACGGGCTAGGAACCCGGGCTTAGCGTCGCCTTTCAAAACTTCGCCACCAGCGATAATAGAAGTTTTTTCGGTGCGAAATACACCCAAAACCTTCATTTCGCCTTTATCTTCTTCGATAATTTCGGCGTCAAGAAGGCTTTCCATTTCGTACTTAGCATCATCTAGGAGTTCATAAATAACACGGTAAGTACGGATCGGCACGCCATCGCGTGCGGCCATTTTGGAAATATTGATTGGCACAGACACATTGAAACCGTAAATTACGGTGTTGCCACCGGCGGCCATGTAAACATCGTTTTCGTTGATATCACCTACGCCGGTACTAACAATATTGAGAGTAATTTCGCCTTTAGTATCGATAAGTTTAAGACTATCTACCACAGAAGTAACGGAACCGAGTACATCGCCTTTAATAATAACATTGAAAACCTTAGAGTTGTCGGCTACGTTCATCATACGGAGGAGGTCCGAACTAGTAACATTAGCGCTGGCCGACTCATTAGCTATGGCTTGGGCGTTCAGAAGCGCCATTTTACGAGCAGTCTTTTCGTCCTTGACTTCAGCAAAACGATCGCCAAAATTTGGTAACTCCTTAAAACCGGTAATAGTGACCGGTGTAGATGGCGTAGCCTTACCCCTAGGTTTGCCTTTCCAGTCTAGCATGGTACGAACCTTACCATAGGTAGAGCCAGCTACAATAAACTCACCGACTTTTAGTTCCCCACCAGTAACCAAAAGATTTACTACGGAGCCTTTACCGGTCTCCATATGGCTCTCAATTACCAAACCTTCGGCAGGAATGTCAATGTCAGCTTTAAGCTCTTCAATATCGGCGGTAAGGAGGATCATGTCTAGAAGTTTGTCGAGATTTTGATTCATCTTAGCAGAAATCGGCACCATTGTGATATCGCCACCCCATTCTTCTGGTTGAAGGCCGTGGTTAGATAGATCCGCCATGGTACGTTGGATATCGGCCCCTTCACGATCGATCTTATTGATTGCAACGATAATTTTAGCGTTGGCAGATTTGGCGAAGTTAATAGCCTCTACGGTTTGAGGCTTTACGCCATCATCTGCAGCTACTACAATTACCACGATATCAGTAAGCATAGCACCATGCTGACGGATTGCAACAAAAGCCTCGTGCCCTGGAGTGTCCAAAAAAGTAATTAAGCGGTCGTCATGTTTTAATTGGTAAGCAGAAATATGCTGAGTAATACCACCAGCCTCGCCTTCGACGGTCTTTTTGTTGAGGAGGGTGTCTAGCAGGGTGGTTTTTCCATGGTCAACATGCCCCATTACAGCGACTACTGGAGGGCGAGTAACCGCCTTATCGGATAATTCTCTGCGCAAGTCTGAGGTTCTAGTGGAGGTGTTTTTCTTCTCTAGCTTAACATTCTTCAGACCAAGCTCATCAATAATGATGGAAGCCGTTTCATAATCAAGGCGTTGATTAATAGTGGCAACGATGCCGTTTTTGAATAGAGTTCCAATTAATTCAGTTACAGAAAGGCCGAGCGCTGTAGCGAGCTCGTCAACAGTAATAGAACCAGCAATCTGAATGGTTTTTTCTTCCATAACTCTCTTAATTCTATCACAAAACGAGAAAATATGCTATAATGGGGTTATTCCCGGGTAGCTCAATGGTGGAGCAAGAAGCTGTTAACTTCGAGGTTGCTGGTTCGAGTCCAGTCCCGGGAGCCAAAATGAGCAGATAACCCCCCTTATCTGCTCATTTTTGATAAATACAACTAAAAACAGGCCTGGTGGTTTAGGCAGAAGGAGCAATATGTTAAATAGCTTTACAGAGATAAAACAGCGGGTTTTGGATTTCGAACGGACGAACTACCAGTATTTACAATTTATGAATTCCACTGGCAATTTTAAACAGCTTTTTGACCATTCTGCTCTCATATTTAAGTCTGAGATTGCCAGTAGAGTTGGCTATAGGACCATTAATTTCCGCCCGGATAATTCAGTTTCTAACCCTAAGGCTAAATACGGGGTAATTTCTTTTAAGAACTTTGACAACTTAAAAAAGAAGCTGCTCGAAAATGGTATTCTAGAGGAAGAGTCTTTGAATCAGCATGATGTGATATATTTCAAATTACCAAAAATATACCAAAAACAAGAAATTCAAAAATTTGTAAACGACCTAGCCAATCAAAAAGTTAAATTTCAACAGATAATTACCCCTAATAATCCGAACCCAATGCTCTTTGTGCGGTTAGAGAATCTGGAGAAAATACTATACGAAAACCTACGTCAAACTCATCCATTCGCACAAAAAACCGTAGGGGTAAAAACTCTTAATTTGGCGATCGACTCTTTAAATTTATATTTGTTCTACGCAAATTCGGATAACCGAGATACTAAGCAGTGCCTGAATAAAATTAGGTCTAATCTAGAAGCAATTCGCTATCATATGAAAACTGTAGAAAATCTCGGTATCATTCACGCAAAGAATCTAGAAAGAATTCTTGAGGAAATCATTATAGCTGAACGAATCGTGAAAAAAGAGCTAAAATGCCAGACAATTTAAAAGGTTTTTTGAATCGAGAGTTACATAAGGCCTACTTGGACACCCGGGCAGGTAAGCGAAAAACTCGTGATGAGCATCTTTTTGAATTGAATGATATAGAAAATATCTTGTTATTATCTAAGGATATCCAAGAACGTACTTACAAGCCTTCTCCAAGTAGAGCCTTCGTGATACACGACCCGGTGGCAAGAGAGATTTTTGCGGCGCCATTTCGCGACCGAGTCGTGCATCGTTTTATTTATAACCAGGTTGCTCCGTGGTGGGATAAACGTTTTATTGAAGATTCATATTCCTGTCGAAAAGGCAAGGGTACACTATATTCCCAAAAACGTTTTCAATATCATGCTAGGTCCGTGTCTGATAACTACCATACTGAAATTTTTGCAGCCAAGCTGGATATTAAAAATTATTTTGCCAGTCTAGACCGAAAACGACTTTATCAACGTGCTATTTGGGGACTCGATCGACAGTTTGGAGACTATCAAACTGATCTGTATTGGACTTTGCGCTTTCTGTGGGAGGTGGTGATTTTTGATGATCCAACTAAGAACGTAAAGATTGTAGGGAGCAAAAGAGATTGGCAAGCGTTACCAAGAGAAAAAAGCCTTTTTAATCAGTCTAGGGGCCGCGGAATTGTGATTGGGAATCTAACCTCTCAATTATTAAGCAATATCTATCTAGACCAACTTGATAGATACGTTAAATTTGAACTTGGTCATAAACATTACGGGCGTTATGTTGATGATTTTTATATCTTGGTTAAGATGAATGAAAAACAGCAACTCTTATCCGACATCAAGAAGATTGATTTTTTTCTTAGTGGGCTAGGGTTGACCCTCCATCCGAATAAACGGACTCTGACGAATCTAAAGAATGGCGTGAATTTTACTGGTTCAACTATGTTTCCTGGGTACATAATTCCTGGTAAAAGGGTCAGAAAAAACGCAAAAAGGGCTTTTCGAAATTTTGCTGCAGGTAATGCCGAGTTAGAATCTGTGGTTTCCTACCTTGGGTATATGCAACACGTTAATAGCAAAAAGTTTCTTGCTGCAGTCTTTGATTCCTTAGGCTGGGACTTTGGACCAAAAAACCGCACTGCGGCGGCAAAAGGCCCTGACTCAGCCACACAACGCACCGACTGCGCGTAGGCACGGTCTTCGTTGTTCTCTGGGTTCACGTTGCTGGAATTAAAGTTCAAGTAGTACGCGTTCTTCGCAGACTTCTCAGACGCCGACCAGAAGCAACCGTACTTGCCAACGTTCCTTCGGCGACCATCAAACACCCAACCCGCAAACGTAAGAAAACCCACTTTGTGCCTAAAATAGCCTTGGCGATTTTAGAGATACTAACCTGCTTCTACTCGGTTCGTTGAGTCTCGGCAGAGGGGTTTTAGGTCTTTTATCAGGCTTCCCTAGAACATGAGCCGCTCCTCGGAGTTCCAGCACAGAAACCTGTGGATTTACCCACCTCTATATTGTAACACTGTTGGGATATTTTAAAGAATGAAAATGTTCGATAATGTCTAAAGTAATTTTATTTAGTCTAGTTTTAAAGACGAAACCCTGGTTCTAGGAGTTTGGAAAAGACCCTGACTCAGCCACACAACGCACCGACTGCGCGTAGGCACGGACTCCGATGTCCTCTGGGCTCACGTAACTGGAACTAAAGCCCAAGTAGTACGCGTCCTTCGCAGACTTCTCAGACGCCGACCAGAAGCAACCGTACTCGCCAACGCGCCCTCGGCGACCACCAAACACCCAACCCGCAAACGTAAGACCTAGCTTTTCTCTTAAAGCACTTGAGAGCTCTCTTCCGCTAATTTCATCTTGACCGATGCCTTTCTCAGTGGCGATTTGTTGCTTAAGGCCGTCGACAATTGGTCTCCAGCTCTTAGGTATACTGTAGCCGTGTGGCTTAAGAAGCTTATCTTCCGCCTCGAATAACTCTTTGCTCCACGGGAAATGCCTAATCTCTCTGCCAACCCAAGATTCATCATACACATCACTAGTACCCCAGCTGCTTCTACCATCCGATTCTTGGTCGTAGTTGTAACTAACCGAGTGCTTAAGTATGGCAGTAAGGTCACTAGGAGCGAGAGATCGATTTTCCGGGTCGTTTGGCAGGTCAATCCGTTTGCTCCACTGGTCTCTAGGCAGCATGAACGCATAGTTCTCTGTTTCGAAAATTTCTAAGCTGCGCACACGTTCAACCATTGCTTGTACATAATCTGTGCCCAATTCTGCGAGTTTCTTTCTAATGCTAGATGGCCCGAAGGCCCTTCTAATGTTTTCGGGAGTAGTTTTTAATTGCTTCTTTAAAACATAAACCAGTAAATTGGACGCCAAGCCTAGGTCGTTGCCGAGATATTTCTCCAAATTACCCTCGATATCGGCAATTGTGGTGTCCGGAATAATGTAGCCCATCTCTGCAGCATATTTAGCATCATACTTTTTCCTAAACTCGGTGATTCTGGGGTCTTCGTTGTTGTAAGTATCTAAGGTTTCGATCGGCCGATCCAGCTCCCAGATAAAACGAAAATCTTCCCTGGTAATTTCGGCACCGCTTTGCATCTTGCGGTCAATTTCGATCAACCTTTTCTTGTCTGCGAAGCGTTTCAAGAATTTTTCTCCACCAGGTAACGTTTTAACCTTTGCTTCAACAATTGGGACTAGAGAATCTTCAAGGGCTTGGCCTTCTCCGAGTCCGGAAATCTCGGCGACATTGCCGTCCGTGTCAAGCCGAATCGAAGCGCAGGCGTTCTCGGCTAGCCTATCGTCGTCATCATAGAGTTGGAAGAGGATAAACCTAGCTTGATTAGAGTCGTCATTGCTGTCTTCATAAACTTCGCCATAGCTCCCGGTAGTTAGATAGCTTCTGGCTACCGAAGGAGAAGCGACACACCATGGCGTGCCATCGGCTGCCTTAGCAACGCCCTCTTCGTCTCCCGGTTTGTATTCGACCCATTCGCCACGAACATCTTCGGTACGTTCCGGTGTCGGCATGATAACTTTTTCAGAAAGGAGAAGTCTTGAATATAGTCGGTTAAAATTGCCGGATTTTACTAGGCTACCGAGCTCAGCGTCGCGCTCAGCTTCCGTTCCGTCATCTGTAGCTGTAATAGCTGGGTTATCTTGGTTTAAGCTAAGGTCTTTGCTGGGGTCAATCCCGTAAAAATCTGTAACAGCAGTATAAACCTTGCCTAGCACCGCAGGATTGAGATGTGGGTATGGTGCGACCGAGCTTTTATCACGCTTTCTATAAGTGCCAGACTCACCGTCAAAGACACCCATCTTACTAACACCGTCAATAGTGTAGATTTTAAACCAAAGCGGATATGGACAATCCTCGTGAGAAAGATAATTTACCCAAGAATCAATGGACTCACGTTGTTTATTTTGAATGTCTTGAGCCAGGTAATCTTTTTCGACATCGCTGAGTTCCCGACCTTGGCCATTGTCTCTTAAGATTTGTTCTTGAGTGCGCCAATAACTTTCTGGGATGTTTTGAGGGTCGACAATTAGAGAATCTCGAGTTTTGGCCCAGAGGCGCTTCTCGTATTTACTGCCATGTTTTTTGACTCCCCGATTAATACGTTCTAGATAAGCATCAATTCGTCTTTCCCCATTCTTGCCAACTAGTTTTTCTTTACGGTGTCTTAATTTTTCAAAAGAAGAGTCAACGATTTCGCGATGTCTATCCCTAAAGCTACTGGTGGTCAATACTTTAGCACCAAGCAACCTGTCTGGTGACTGGTCTTGGTTGACATTTTCACTAGTAGAACTGCTGATTCTTTCTGATGGCATAAATACGAAGTTCCTTATGCTTATTTTATCATAAGTTATTTAAAAGTTTAAGTCGGGCCAAAAATTAACCACCAAAAAGTACTTTAAAGAAGCCAAGGGAAACGGCAAGCATAATCAACCCGGCCACCAACACGCCTGACATGATGGCGATAACAGTTTTTTTGAAGTCTAGATTTAAAATGCTGGCAGCGAGAGTACCGGTCCAAGCCCCAGTGCCAGGTATAGGGATAGCTACAAAGAGAAATAGCGCAAAATAGGTGCCATAGTTTCCGGCTTTCTTAAGAAGTTTATTACCAGCTTTTTCGCCTTTCTTAAGACAAAAATTACAAAATTGTTTGAGAGGTTTCCACTTTTTTTTGCTACCCCACTCCAGGAATTTACGCGCAAAAAAGTAGATAAAAGGAATAGGGATCAAATTACCGACGATGGCAACAATCAAAACTAGCCACTCAGGAAGCCCAAGATCCATACCAATGGCTACTGGGATGGCACCGCGTAGTTCAATTAATGGAACCATCGATATTAATAAAACAATAAGGATTTTCCAGAACATAGGTCTATTGTAGCATGTTTTTATGGTTTTTGAGCTAGCCGAAGTCGGGTCAGTTGACGCATGGTATAATAATTTTATGATTGATATCTCAGTAATTGTCCCGGTACATAATGCGGAAAAATTTTTAGGCAGGTGCCTAAAAAGTGTGATAGCTGCACTAGAAAGCGTGAACGGTGAAATCGTATTAGTAGATGACCATTCCACAGATAACTCCGCTCGAGTTATGGAGGATTTTCAAAGAGAACATCTAAAATTGATTCGTGTATTACACTGTAATACACGCGGGGCAAGCGCCGCGCGGAATTTTGGGGTTGCTAGAGCCAAGGGTAGATATCTCTGGTTTATTGATGCAGACGATTACATTAGTAGCAGTGCGATAGCTAGGCTTCTTAGAAAGGCGGACAAGACAAAGGCAGATCTAGTGATGATGGGGGCAGAGCGAATTTATTCCGGAGGACAAAAAGATTATCTCTCACCAGTCTCACCAAAAGAGTCCAATTACAAAAGTCGTTTTGTGCGCTACGGCATGGGTCCCTGGCAAGTATTGATACGTCGAAAGTGGTGGATAGAGCACGCTTTCTCTTTCAAGAAAGGCATCATACACGAAGATATGGAGTTGATGTCTTCGTTGATCCTCTACACTGATAAATTTGTTTCGATTAATGAGCCTTTGTACTTTTATTGTCAGAATCCAGAATCAGTGCTGCATAAGGAAAAGTTTAGTCCGCATATTTTCGACATTTTCCCAGCACTGGAGGGATTATATCAAAAATTTGTGGAGGCTAATGCGACAGAAAAATATCATGATGAACTGGAGTGGTTTTTTATTTGGAATCTTCTTATTGACTCTGCGAAAGATTTCGGTAAATTCCCGGAAGGTAAGTCGGGTTTTGCCCGTTCGCGCAAAATGCTTCAGAAATATTTCCCAGATTGGCGTAAGAATAAATTTTTACGCCAAAAACCATTAAAATTGCGAGTACTAGTCAGATTGAATTATCTTAGAGGCTAAACTGCTTTATAAATTGCTATTTTTTGCTTTTTTCTTCTGCTTCGAGCTTCTTGAAAGCTACTTTACCAACAAGAGTCTGGGGCAATTTGTCGCGGAATTCATAGGCAACCGGTAAGGCGTAGATTGGAACGTTACGTTCTAACAACTCACGAATCTCACGTTCGATCTTCTTTCCTGCCTTGTAACCAGGTTTTAACACAATGAAGGCTTTCGGTACTTGGCCTTTATAGTGATGGTCGATGCCGATGACCGTAGAGGTTAAAACCGCCTCGTGTGAATTAATGATAGATTCGAGGTGAGTAGGATAGATATTGTACCCGGACGAAATGATAATTCGTTTCAGACGTTGGGCAAAATAGATAAGGCCGTCTTTGCCGAGGTAGCCAATGTCGCCCGTGTGAAGCCAAACTTTGCCATCATCGTGCAAGCGAATGGTTTGGGCTGTTTCAGCGTCATCCCCGAGGTAGCCCATCATTACCAGAGGGCCAGAAATACAAATTTCGCCTTCTTCTCCGGCAGGAAGTTCTTTGAAAGTATCATTCTTGATAATCTTAAAGTCCGTGTCTGGGAGAGGTACACCAATGATGCCATCGGCAAAGGTATTTTCCGGTGAAAGGCAAACGGCGCCTGACCCTTCAGTAAGGCCATAGCCAACCCGAATTTTAGCATCAGAGCCATGACTTTTGAGAAATTCGTTAACCCTGTCACGAAGAGTCTGGGTCAGAGCATCGCCACCGCAAATAACCGCGGTAACAGATTTAAGATCATCGCTTTTTAGCTTGGTGTTAACAAGCGCTTCAAATAGGGTGGGGACACCGACGATAAAATTTGGTTCGTTTTTCTTGATGATATCGGCAAACTGCTTATGGGAAAAAGCCGGAATCAAGATACATCCCATGCCTTTACAGAGTGGGGTGTGAATACAAACGCCAAGGCCAAAGCAATGAAAAAGCGGTAAGATTGAAAGCACAGTTGCTCCCGGGACGATTTGGCGAATCATAGTGCCATCACATATGGATTCAGCATTGATGTTTAGGTTTGAGAGTAGAACTGCCTTAGGCGCTCCGGTAGTACCGCCTGAATACATAATCACCGCAGGGTCGGCGCCGCCGCGCTCTTCATGATAATTCCCTTGATAAAAATAGGAGTTGGCAATGAAATCTTCCCAGAGAACCACGCGATTATCGTTGGCTGGAAGACGAACTTTTTTGATGTGGAGAGTATTGTAAAGTTTTTTCTTGAGAAAACCGAGGCCGGCCGATGGACGTACCACAATGATGCGCTCAAGTTGAGCCGTATCACGAAGCCGATAGATTTTGTCAAAAACAGCGTCAATCACAAGAACGTATTTAGATTCGGCAACTTTGATGTAATATTCAAGCTCTTTTTCTGAAGACAATGGGTGAACCATGTTGCAAACAGCGCCGACCATATTCACGGCATACACCATAGTAATGCCCTCTGGAGTATTGGGCATACAAATAGTGACACGATCGCCTTCTTTGACGCCATAATTTTTGAGCGCACGCGCAGTTTTTTCAATTTTTTTAACAAAATTTTTGTACGTAACCTTGTGCCCATAGTAAGTATAGGCAATGTTGTCTGGCCACTTTTCGGCAGATTGCAAAACCATATCTACCATAGAACAATCTGGATATTCGATATGGCTAGGTATGCCGTCTTCGTCGTAGAATTCCAACCAAGGACGTTCCTTGCTCTTCTTATCACTTTTCTTCACAAAAATCTCCTTAAGTACTGCTTAATTATATCATAAGCAAGAAAAATAAGAAAGAGACTAAGATTTAGGCAGCGCTCAAAACGTTCCCTGGCTGCCCACGCAACCAAGCCCTCAAACCTCTGCCATTTGGTAAGCCTTTTGCCTCCAATTCCTGAAGAACACTGATGACTCTGCCTTTTTCTGCATCATCTAGCCTACTCCAATAATTGTTGTATTTACTTGCAGTAACTAAGGTTAGCGGGGCCGTTTCCATAAGGATACCTTCGCCACCTGTACCGCCGATGTTGTCACTCTTGATACGTCGCCTAAACTCCTCTAGGACTCTAGTGCTTTCGTCTGGTTCGGTTTCAATGGTGTAGCCATATTGCTCTTGCAATAAAGTCTTGATTCTCTCAGCTTCTTGGTCAATGAGCGGCTGTGCTTGCTTCATTTTCTCTACGTCAGCGTCTTGGCCTTTTTCATCTAATTCTCTAGCTTGCTCCAAGAAAAGCTTGGATGCCTCTTCTCTGAATAACTTTTTATTCTCTTCCTCAAGCAATTTTGCCATTTCTTCCCTTGCAAGCCCCTCGGCCTTTTCGTTCGATTCACCTTTCGTCTCTTCTTCGGGGTTAAAATCTTGTGTTTGTTCACCTAGAATCTCTTCTAATTCTTCAAAATCTGCCTTTTCTCTTGTGCCTGGAGTAGAAGTTTGCTGCTCATTTGAAGTAGCAGTTGGAGCAGTGGGTTGGCCAGAAGTATTAGAGGGGGTTGCTGCTTTTTCGGAACGTTCACGAATGATCCAAGTCTCCATAGGGTCGTCATAACCTTCATCGGCACCGTAGCTTTCGGCTACATATTTTACGCCTGGCCAGTCTTCCCCAGTAAGACGCTTAAACTCAGCTTCCTTAGACATACCGTATCCGACTTGGAAGGTTTCGCCATCCATGCCTTCTTTGGCGGTCGTTTCCTTGTTTGGGGTCTGATTTTCTAGTTGTTCTGTTGTGTCAGTAGACTGAGGCTCCTCCTCTATAATTTCATTACCACTTGCGCTTTCTGCACTGGATTGAAGTACTCCAGCCATTTGGCCAAACAGCTCTTTCTTTTTAGCTGACTCGTAATCGGAACGATTCTCATCTATCTTTTCGATGGTTTTGTTCATTTGGAATTCTAAGATTTGGTCCCTTTGTTCAGCGGTTATGATGCCGGCGGCCACTGACTCGTCTAGCATTGCAGTCATTTTATCGAATTCTGCTTCTAGGCCCTGTTCATTACGTCCTTGTTCAGATTCAAGATAAGATTCCGTGCGAGTGCGTTTAAATTCCTTGTCTTCGTCCTCAATAATAGCAGCCCCGCGATCTTGGTCTGCAGTACGAAATTGCCATTGGTCTACCTGTTGTTCTGGTAAAGGGTTAGACCCGCCGATATTTTCCCCACCGTTTTTCATTTTTATGTGGCCTTTCTTTTAAGTTTAAGCGCTTTTCCATAATTATAACGCTTTACGACAAAATGTAAAGTGCAAAAAAATAACTCCCTGTTACGGGAGTTATTTTGAGTGTTTTCTACTTCGCAATCGAAAGCGAAATCTTGCGACCTTCTTTGTCGATATCGAGAACCTTGAAATCTTTACGCTCATTTAGAGTGAAGATTTTTTCCGGGTCGACATCGGAGCCCTCACCAAGCTCAGAAACGTGCACTAAAGCCTCCACGGCTGGTGAAATCTGCACAAAAGCGCCAAACGGAGTGATGCGCGTAATAGTGCCTTCCACCTTGGAGCCTTTTTTCAAGCCTTCTACTTCGGAAATCCACGGATCTTCGACTAGCTGTTTCATAGAGAGCGAGAGGCGTTCTTTGTCAATAGCAATGATTTTGGCTTCGATAGTGTCACCAACTTTGACGTAATCGGCAGGATTATTGACGCGTTCCCAAGAGATCTCGGAAATATGAATTAGCCCTTCGATACCGTCGACGTTCACGAACACGCCAAAGTCTACTACGCCGGTAACAACACCTTTAACCACATCGCCAACCTTAAGTTCAGCAAAGCGGGCAGCAAGACCGTCGCGGATGGCTTCCTTCTCTGAGAAAATGAGTTTATTTTCCTTTTTATTGGCGTCGAGAATGCGAACTTTGATAGCTTTGCCAACTAGGGAGTTCAGGCGTTGCAAAATTTCGTCCTTGTCTGCACTGCCAACTCGTGGGTAGTGTTCAGCGGAGAGTTGCGAAACTGGCAAGAAACCGCGGATGCCTTCATATTCTACAAGTAGACCACCACGATTAGCGTCGAACGGAGTAACCTCTACCGTCTCGGCGTTGTCAAGTTTGGCATTGATTTCATCCCAGCCCTTATCTTTGACTGCCTTGCGAAGGCTAAGTAGTACATAGCCGTCGTTCATCTCAGCCTCGATTACTGAAGCGGTAACTTCGTCGCCAACGTTAAGATTACGCGCAAAAGAAGCTTCTTTGCGTGGGACCAAGCCTACACCTTGAGGGCCAAGGTCAATTAGTATTTCGTGTTTTTTAACAGAGAGCACTGTGCCTTTGATGGTGTCCCCTGCAATAACTTTTTTGAATGAATCTTCGCTAGATTGCAAAAGTTCATCCATAGTGATTTTTTTGGCATTTGCCATAGATTAATTTATCCTTCCTTTAGACTCATTCAAAAATGCCGTTTTGTGCGACACTTATGAATGAGCCTAAAACTCTTGTTATTTTAGCAGATTTTGCCAGAAAAGTCTAGGGTTTATCTCGAAGAAAAAGCGATGTAGAATTAGGATATGTATTTGAGTATAGACATCGGGGCTACCAAAACATTAATTGCACTTTTTTCTAAACGCGGGCGAGTGGTACGACGGATAAAATTCCCTACCGCAAAAGGCTCCAAAACTTTTATCAACGATTTAATTGATAATTTAAAAATTTTACAAAAATATAAAATCAAATCCATTGTAGTAGCGGTGCCTGGAGTTGTACAAAAAAATTACTCAGTTCATTTTGGTAATCGTAATTGGGATGATATTGACATTTTTAACCCTGTAAAAATTTTGTTCGATTGTCCAGTCTATTTTGAAAATGACGCTAATTTGGCAGCCGTTTATGAAGGATATAGATTACCGGGACGGACGGTATTTTTGACCTTTTCTACGGGGATAGGGGGCGGGGTAGTGGAGAAAAATAGAATACTGCCGGGGATCAACTTTGAACCTGGGCATAAATTACACCAGTATGGCGGAAAATCTAGTGAGTGGGAAGACATAGCGGCGGCTAGCGCGTTGGAAAAATTCTATCACACGGATCCAGCCACAGATCTGAGAGGCAAGAAAGTAATGCAGGATATTGCCGCTAGGATATATTTAGGGCTACCAGATATAGCACAAGAATTTCATCCCGATAATATAGTACTGGGCGGCCCAATGGGTAAGATTTTCCGACTTTACGCCAAATATTTACCTGAAATCCCTGGCGTAAAATATCGCCGTCCGAAACGACCAAATGAATCTGTGATTTACGGGTGTTACATCTACGCCAAACAGAAGGAGCGGGAGTAATTCCCCGTCCTAGCAATGGACGAGATGTTTCTAAAAAGACTACAAGCGGACTTTCCGGAGTTTAAATTTATTAGTGGCAAGAAATTCGCTTTTCGACCACCAAAAACCATTGTTTTGGGGCCAGCAGAGCCATTCTATGCGCTTTTGACGCTGCATGAAGTATCACATGCGATTTTAAAGCACGAGACCTTTAGAATGGACGTAGAGCGGCTCAGGATGGAAAGCGAGGCCTGGGAAAAGGCTCGTGAGTTAGCTTTGCGATACGATATAGAGATAAATGAAGGCCTAATTCAGGATGAGTTGGATACTTATAGGGATTGGCTACATGTTAAATCTAGGTGCAAAAAGTGCGGATTAACATGTTATCAAACTCCAGATGGGGTATACCATTGTCCCAGGTGCGAAAATTTGACATAAAAAATCAACCCCTGTTTTAGAGGTTGATTCTGCTATGTTAGGCAGCTTTTTTAGCTGGACCACGACGAGAGATCCGACCACCCTTAGCGCCAGCTACACGAGCTAAGGCAGGGTTAGCGGCAAATCCGCCGGTGTGACCATTTTGGCCACCTTTTTTTCCAATACGAGCATAGAACTCTTTGCCGTATTTGGCTTTGTTCGTAGCGGCAGCTTTCATGCCACCAGCTTTAGTTCCAGACATCTAGAACTCCTGTTCTGCCCACCAAATTCTTATAAATTGATAAATCACCACCCTTTTACGAGTGTATGTCTTGTATTATATCATACCGCTTTCGTTTTGTCAATATGCTTTTTCTTAAAAATATGTTTTAAATTGTTTATAGAAACCGAACACTAAATTTAAAAGTTCTGCACAATTTGTGGAAAAATGGGGTTGACATTATGCATATGGTGATATAAAATGGGGTTAGTTTTAAGTAGAATAAACTGCGAGGCTACTTAAAATCTATGTATGACCTAAGGGACTGTTCTATGCGAGCGGTCCCTTCTTTTCTTGAGTGGCTTCTCCTCTTGCTATTTTTGGGGTTTTGCGGTAGAATTGGGGTGTTGGGGTAATAGCTCAGCTGTTTAGAGCGCCGCCTTTGCAAGGCGGAGGTCCAGGGTTAGAGTCCCTGTTACTCCACCACTTTAAGGTTATGGGGATATAGCTCAGCTGGTTAGAGCGCGTCACTGATAATGACGAGGTCTGTGGTTCAAGTCCACATATCCCCACCAGTTTACTTATCCAATCCGCCTATGAGGTGGTTTTTTGTCGGCAATCTATTTCTTTCATTTTTTTCACTAAAAGGTTATAATGAAGGTGCCAGATTTACATTTGTTCAGTATTCGCCCAGATGACAGAATGCGGCTATTTACGCTTTGCTCATTTGGGTAAATGTAGGTCTGGCGACTAAGTAAATAGTCGCATTTTTGTTTAGATGCGGCGGAAAGAGAGGAAAAATGGAGAAGATATCAAATGAGCAAGAGAACGGTGATAGCGGAGCTCTGGACACTAGCAGCCTGACAGAAATGCCGTCGTTTGAGGAGCATATGCAAAAGAATTCGACTAAAAATGGAGAAAAGGCGAACTTTGCTAGACTTGAAGATCTAAATAGCCTTTACGATTTTGAAAATTCAGCAATTTTTGGACATGGCACAGCTTCCGCCGGGAATGGCCATGAAGTCATTGAAAGCATTTTTAGAGAAGGAGTAAAGGGATTCGAATCTCTAGGAAATATGGTAGGAGAAGACCGTGACGATGAAATTTCCGGGTCTACAGACATAACAGACAACACAGTTGGGCTATGGAGTTCCGATGAAGGAGAATTAGAGCCTGCAAAGCTTAGAAGCCATTTGGACCATTGGGAGCACCGTAATGCTAAAAATATAATTTTGCTGCGTTTCCCTCTCGCATACTTTAATATGTCTGAAATTTCTAGCGAACGCGCAAAAGCTTTTTTTACGGTACACGAAGACAAGAATGGACATCTTTGTAATTATATTGACCGACGATTTATCATCGGAAATTATAGTACTGATACCGGGCTAATTGAGCTTAACGAGCATTTTGAACCTGAAATTAATGGTGATTTTAAGGTTGAATTAGATGAACGCCTCAAAAGAGCAAAAGATGAGACTAAGGAGCGCCACGAGAAATTTGGTAAGCTTTACGCTCGACACAATAACAGCGCGCCTGAGACTGAAGGCGAATCTGCAGATGATATGGAAGAGTGGAGTGATGAGGGTTGGGATTAGTCAGGGGCGGAAATTATAATAAGCGGTGCCGGCCGTCAGTTCAGTGTTACGAATTTTGGCGAGTTCTGGGACAGTAACAAAATCGTAACCTTGGCTTCTTAGGTCGTCTATAATTACGGCCACAGCATCTACGGTGGAGTCATAGATGTCGTGCATCAAAATTATTGCACCATCGTGGATTTGCTCTTTCGTAACCGCTAGGATGTCGTCGACGTTTTTACTTTTCCAATCTAGAGTATCTACTGACCATAAAATCATGGGCGTCCCCACGCTATCACGAACTATATTATTGATGTTGCCGTAAGGCGGACGAGTCAGAGTGGAGTCATGCCCTAAAAGATCACCGAATGTCGCCGTAGCTTCAGCGATATCGTCTCTAACAGCTTGAGCAGAAATTTTTATGAGATTTTGATGGTACATGGTATGGCTGGCCACGATATGTCCTTCTTTTTCGGCACGACGAACGATGTCTGGATTAGCGCGGGCCATTTTGCCGAGCATGAAAAAAGTGGCCGGAACGTCTTTCTCGTATAAAACATCTAATAACCTCGATGTGGTGGCGCTTGAAGGACCGTCATCAAATGTAAGCGCTACAAGCATCTTACCACTAACGTCGCGCTTAATCCGTGCATGTTGAGACATAGGTGCAATCTTAATCTTGTCATAGGGGTCTGACACTTTAGAAATAGTAAAATCTAATAAATCTAGAATGGCTAAGACGCCAATCACTAAAACTGCCACGATTTTGAGCCAAGGAAAGCGAATGTCAATACGCCTAAAAAACGATCTGTCTTGCGTACTCATACATAGCGATCCCGGCAGCTACGCCAACATTTACAGAGCGAGTAGAGCCAAAGCTCTCAATGAATCTGACATCGTGAGATTTATCTAGCAATTCAGGCGTGATGCCGTTATTTTCTGAGCCAAAGATTAGAGTGGCGTCTCTTACAAATTTTTTATCATGTAGGGGCAGGGCGCGCGGAGTGTTGTTCTCAATGGCAACCAATTCCCTGTCTGTTTGAGTTTTGAGAAATTCTTCGATAGTGTTATGGTGAATAATTTCAAGATATTTGTCTGTACACATAGCGCCACGACGATTATATTTTTTCTTGCCGATAATATGGACTTTTTGAACGTTAAAAGAGTTAGCTGAACGCACAATAGTACCAATATTGAAGTCGTGTTCGACATTCTCAATTGCAACCTCTAGAGGGGTACGTTTTTTATCCAGCGCAGCAAAAACTTGCTCATTAGATAGACCTTTATACTCATCTACAAGGTTCCGCGTGTCTTCCATAGCTGTATTATACCATGTGCTATAATTATTTTAACCAGAGGAGGTAAAATGGATTTCAACGAATATCAAGAGAAGGCAAAAAAGTACGACTTTTTTGAACCAGAAAATAGTTTAATATCACCTGGATTTATAGAGAAGATATTAGGATTAACAGGTGAAGCCGGCGAAACGGCAGATAAAATTAAAAAGATAATTCGTGACAAAGGTGGGGTGGCCTCAAAGGATGATAAATCTGCAATCATGAAAGAGCTAGGAGACACGTTATGGTACTTGGCTACATTGGCAAGGTACTTGGATATCCCACTATCTGACGTGGCCAAAACGAATATCGAGAAGCTGGAGAGTCGTGTGCGGCGCGGCACGATGCACGGAGAGGGAGATAATAGATAGAAAATCCCCCGGCTTCAGGGCCGGGGGCAGCTCTTATACTGTGAGAGTGATGAAAACAGGTTTTTCCCTGTCCGGCAGGGTAATTTTTATGTCGACCGTGACAACATTATCTCGCTCCTGCTGAGAAGTGTAAATCTTAATGTCTTCGTCTTCGGTTGAGGCCTGGTCGCCCTGCTGAGGAGGTTCTGTCATATCTTCAGTAGGGGGTTCCTTTTTATCGTCTTTTGTATCTCTACCACAGCCTTCGGATGTCTCTTCGATGTTGTCTTCTTCCGGTGCGTAGGATGCGGTAATCTCACTCGAACAATCTTCTGTTTCGGGAGTGGAATCGGTATTTTGCTCGTCGACGATAGCCTGCCAGCCGGTTTTGGGGCCCAAGTGATTGACTAATGCAGGCCAGCTCGGTAAGCCGTTGCTACTGTCAGCAATATCAGATTGCTTGGGTAGTCTACCGGTACGCTCGTAGAAATCTATTAGTTTTTCCCTAACTTGTTCGGTGGTGTACCTTGTTCCTTTACCCTTATGCTCGCTTCCTTTGAATTCACTCATCCAGTTCACCTCCCTTCTGTATGGCTTTCCTGTAACCTGGCGAGTTTCTTTTAAGGCTTTGGCCAGTTTGCGACCTTGCTCAGTTAGGCCATCCGAATTACTGTTCGGTGGCTTAGCTCTGAGCCAAGCAATTCGGGCCGCTTCGTTAAAAGAACCAAAATAAAAAGCATAGTTATTTGGCTGTACCATTTCTGGATCATTGCTTGCTTCTTGAAAACTTAGCATGTGACCGGCAGAGATGGTTTTCTCGACCAGCAAGTCCATTAAATCTTTTTCTGGGTTTTCAGTTTTGAATTTATCGCCATTGTTTTTGCTGAAAAATAGAAGTCTTTGCCATCCCTGCAACAACGGTTGCCCGCCTCCTTTCACGTATAAGTATGAATTAAAGTCCTCTACTCCCACTAGTATATCTCTAGTAATTATACCCCCCCCCGTGAAAAGTCAAATTTTATATTGAGGCCACAAAAATCCCCCAGCTATGGCTGGGGGACAGAAACATATTACGCGGTAGCAAGATCCTGCTTATACCCCCCCCCCGTGGGTGAGATAACGATAGACCAGAGCAGCGCGCTCAGCAACCTCGTCCAGCGAATGATACTCGGTTTGAGTGAGGATTGCTGACTGGGTGACCATCCAGGGTGCGCTCATCAGCTCGGATGTTGTGAACTTCTCCGGATGATGGAGTTCAACCATCTTCTCGCCGACGTACTCGGAGATAGCACTTTCGCGCTCCGACCATTTGTCATAGCGAAATTCCCTCTCCGAACCGTCGTTCAGTCTTAACAGGTAAGCGTGTTTCTTAGCATTCTGTTTCTGTTGTGACATTTTGTATACCTCCAATGTCAGAAAATAAAAGTACTAGCCCATGGTTAGTGGGTTAGCTTGATTGTAGCATATTTTGCTAAAAAAGTCAAGCTCTGGCGGATTGCTGAAGGCAAGCAGTGTTATCTTACAAAAAACACCCCACGAGGGGATGCTTTGCTTTAACAACTTAGTTGTGCAATTTCATCTGTTAGTTCTGTAAAGCTTAATGTTACGTCTGGCGAACCAGAGCTGTTATGATTCAAGCTTGCATAATCATAACCGTAACCGACCTAGCTACCTGTTCCCTTGCGGAAAACCAGGCGCATCAATTCCTTCTCAAGAAAGGAGGTAATCCATCCACACGTTCTCGTACGGATGCCTTGTTACGACTTAACCCCAATCATCTCCCCCACCTTAGGCCGCCGAGGCGGACTTCGGGTGTTGGTGACTCTCATGGTTTGACGGGCGGTGTGTACAAGACCCGGGAACGTATTCACCGCAACATGCTGATCTGCGATTACTAGCG